>JAZRIQ010000011.1:0-89590 GCA_045645405.1 Eubacteriales bacterium | reverse complement strand
GTGCTTGGCGTGGAATATTACACCTTATCTGCAACCACTACCTTGTACAACTGTAAATATACAACCTACGCCGGCTTGCCACACGCATACTCATACGATGTAATTACAGAGTCTACCTGTGTCACACAGGGTGAGGCGGGCAATGTGACAGATTGCCCCTGCGGTCAAGACTATCGCACAAAAACGTACAAAACGTATTCAACACTTAACCCTGATATAAACGGAGTTAAAAATCAGCCAATCGGCACTGACGTTACGGTTTTGCCACTTTCAAGCGAGCATACTTGCGGTGAAATAATCAAGGACGTCATTTACAAAAACGGTATGACACAGGCGGGAACAAGCGTTTATAAGTGTCTATACTGCGATGAGGGATTGGTCGAGGAGAGCGAGCCTACCTTTGCTCCACTCTTTACCTGTCTTGGTTATTCAGCCCCGGAGGATGGCAGAGGTGGAATTGCTATTGGCTTTACTGTGAACAATGAAGCTATTGCAGAATATGAAGAGATAACAGGCAAAACATTAAAATACGGTGTGTTTGCAGTACTACAAAGTCGACTTGGTGATAATGATATATTTGCAGAGGATGGCACAGTAACAGAGGGTGCTATCAACGCTGACATCACAAGTTATGAGTTCGCATTATTTGAACTAAAGATAGTAGGCTTTACAGACGATTACAAGAATGTAAAGCTTGCAATGGGTGCATACGTTGAGGTAACCGACGGTGAAGCAACAGAGTACTCCTACATGCAGGACAACACCAAGGGAACAACCAACGGCAAATACTACTTTGCTTCATATAACGACATTTTAGGAATATCTTCAAAAAATTAAGAGGTGGTAAATGAAGTACTTAACACCAAGATATGAGGTTTCCGCAGTGGAAACAGAGGATATTTTGACAAGTCACCATTCATTAAATGAGCGCTTCGCTCAATCGAAAAACCAATAATTGACACTATCGCTCATTTACATGATGATATAAAGTAACAATAAAATCAAGGAGAAAAAGATATGAAAAGAAAAATTTTACTGTTTTTTGTAACAGCCTTCATTTTCGTGTGCTTGCTTGCGCTTTCTGTCAGCGCTATGTCAGGCTCAGGAACAGAGGCTGACCCTTATGTGGTTGAAAATGCAGAGGATTTCGTTTCTATTAAGAATAGCCTTTCGGCTTATTACAGGTTAGATGCAGATATCTCTGTTTCATCAAACGAAGGCGCAATCGTTGAGGGGCCATTTACAGGCGTTTTTGACGGTAACGGACATACTGTTAATGTAAATATCGTGGGCGCAACAAGTGGCACCAACACATATGATGCACTATTTGGCGTGGTTGATGGAAACGGCAAAATCAAAAATCTTACTGTAACAGGCGAAATTACCGGCTCAGATAAGGTTGCAGGCGTTGTAGGCAAGCTTGCAGGAAACGCAAATGTAGATAACTGCGTAAACTATGCCAAGGTTTCCGGCAGAAAAAATATCGGCGGTATTGCAGGCTTGATTTATTACAGTAATTCAGGCAAAAAAGCTACAATTACAAACTGTGTCAATTACGGCTCAATAAATGGCGCAAATCCTATAAAGACGGGACTTGACATTGGCGGTATTGTAGGTTGTATTTGGGAAACGGATACATCTATTGTTACTCTTGCAAACTGCTATAATGCAGGTACTATTACCGCAGCGGGCGAAAACTGTGGCGGTATTGTAGGCTTTTCGCAAGCAAAATATTTTGTAAATTGCTTTAATATTGGCACGGCAAGTGCTACAAGGGGACTTGGCTCAATTATTGGCGCTACCGACGGTAATTATACTCACGATATTAAGGGCTACTTTAACGGCACAAATTTAGAGCTTGTAGGCGCAAAATCAGGAACTATCACATCAAGCGGTAACATGATTGAATCAACAGGCGTTGCAATTTATCTTGGCTCAGGCTCAGGTATTCGTGGCGAGTTCCACTTAAACCAAGAGGTTTACGAAGCATTTTTAACTCTTGTAGGCGGTAAAAATGCTGAATATGGCGCGGTAGTATCAACAAAAGATGTTGTTGCAGCGTTAGGTGGCAACATTCTTTCAAAGGAAGCTGAAGAAAGCGGCATGGTTATATTTGCCCCTGCTATGAAGAATGGCGAAAAGCAATATTTTTATGCTGACCCAGCAAAAGGCGAAGATTACCATTCATACAGATTTGCTTTAACAGGCTTCCCTGACACAAAGCAATCCTATAACCTTGAATTTGTAATTCTTGGCTATGTTAAGATGACTGATAAAAACGGCAATGATTTGCTACTATGCATAAACACAGTAAAATCCGATAAGCTTGCTGCAAGCGTTGACGGCACTCCATATAATTCTGTAAATATTGTTCGTGTTGCTGAGATTACAATATCAGACGGCGATTATAAGGATAATGAGGAAATGCTTGGTAAGCTTGATTACATCGTTAGCAAAAAGGAATACGGCAATAAAATTGAAATTGACGGTATTACAAGCTACGGTCATGCAAACGCTACCTTTACATCACATATTAGCAGCGGCGATACAGTAGTATTTGAAATTAACAATACATATAGCGATGAGCTTCAGGAATATCAAAATGACCTTGTAGCAAACGGCTATGCTCTTATTATGGAAAATCAAATTAACGGAAATTACTTCTATACATACAAGAAGGATAATGCGTTAATTCACATTTCATATTATCCATTAGCAAATGAGGTTAATGTAGCAAGTGAAACATTAAATAATTTACCTGATAATTTAGCTCAGCCAAGCTACGAAAAGAAGAATAATTCCTCAATTACACAAATTCAACTTGCTGACAATGTGACAATTAAGGAAGGCATGTCCTATGTTATTCATTTAGCTGATGGCACATTCTTCATTATCGATGGCGGCTGGTGCTACGATGACTACCTTGAAGCAGATAAGCTCTACGATATTTTAAAGGAGCTTGCAGGCAAGGATAACGAAATTGTAATCGCAGGCTGGATTTTCACACATTGCCACGGCGACCATATCGGTACATTTAACTACTTTGTTGAAAAATACCACGATAGCGTAACGATTAAGGAGCTTCTTTATAACTTCCCATCAGATGATGACATTAGAGCAAGCGCATCAAATTATATGCTTAATGACACTAAGCAAAGATATAACTATTTTAGAGAAATGATAGCTACGTACTTAACAGATACAGAAATCGTTAAGGTTCATAGCGGTTATAAATTCTACTATGCAAATGCAGAAATTGAAATTCTTCAAACCTTTGAGGATTTATATCCAAGCACAGTAGCGAATTATGACTTCAATTCCTCATCTACTATATTTACAGTTAAAATTGAAGGACAAAAGATGCTATTTGTGGGCGACGTGACCGATGTTGGCGCATCACGCCTTAATAAAACATTCGGTAATGCTTTAAAATCCGACTTCGTTCAAATAGCTCACCACGGCTTAGATAGCTCAGGCACAATCAAGCAAATGTATATGAATGCAAATGCAACATATGTTTTATATCCTGCGCCAAACGAATGGTACAGAAGCAATATAAATAACGATGCTAACGCCTATATAAATAACGAAGAAAGCATTAGGCAAATTTTCGTTTCAGGCTTGCAAACGGTAGAGCTTTACCTTCCATATGACGGTATGCTTTACGATGGCGAAAGAGTGCCACAGCCAATCGTTAAAACTGAGGTAGATAGACCTACAAATACAGTTATCGTGCCTGATGCATACTTTGATTTAGATATGACAAACGGCGTAATAACAGATAAAGCAGGCAATGCAACGATAAATGTTACAAACGGCGCAGTTAAGGAAACAACAGTAACACATAACGGCGAGGAAAAGACCACAACCGCATTTACTAAGGGCGATGACGGTTATTACTATATGAATGTTAAGTTCAACGAAATTACAACCGAGGAGCAAATGAAGAATTTCATAATGGGCTCAACAACCTTTGAAATTTTCTTAAAGCTTGACAAAATGCCGGGTAGCACCGTAGGACTTATTACATCCTGTAACGGTGGCGGCGTAACACTTTACTTGCGTAAACCGGCAGGTGGTCAGCTTAACTTCCAAATCGGCTCAACGAAACCTAATGAAAATGTTGACAGTGACAATAGATATTCTGCGACAGTAGATATGAACGGCTCATCTCCTATTGCAGAGGCAGATAAACTGTTACATATCGTTGGTAGCTATGATAGTAAAACAAACATGATGAAGCTTTACATAAACGGTATGCTTGTTTCACAGGCAGACTTTGGTAGCGGAAGCTACTGTGGTGGCTCAGGTGATGATACCGTAATCGGTATAGGCTATAATCCACAGTATAACAAAAACAATGTTGAAGCTATAAGCAAGTACGCAGATTACGAGCTTTACGAGGCTAAAATTTACAATACTGCTTTAACAGATGAGCAGGTAGCCCAAGAATATTGGAACTGCATTGATAATTTATTATTTACGGAGGCAGAAAATGAATAAATACGTATCCCCTGAAATAGAAATACTAAACGTTCATAGTGACGACGTAATTATGGCATCAAATGAAGCGGCAGTTACCTACGGCGCTCTTGAGGGCGTTGATGATGAAAATAGCAAGTCCGCAATTTTCAATGTAAGTTTTTGGTCAAAAAACTAAAATAAACGATGAAAAAACTCATATTATTTTTAACCATGATTATCGTCATAGGACTTATGTCCTGTGGCGGTAACGGTGCAGATACCGACACATCAGTAAATACCGACACCTCAGTAAATACTGAAGGCTCAGTGTTAGATTGCGATAGCAATAATAGTGACACGCAGTCAGGTATCGACACAGGTAGCGACCTAACCCCCGATACCGACACCGATACAAGTGCCAATACCGACGCTAATACCGACATAATCATTGATACAAGCACCGACACAACCGTTGACACATCTACCGATACTGAAAATTCCGATTTAAACATGGACTCAGATAATAGCGATAATAACGGCGGAAACAACGATAATTCCCCTGAGGATAACGACAACGGTGCAAACGATGATTTGTGGACGGACAATAAGCAATAAAAAATATGCAGACAAGCAAAAAGCAAGTAAGATGATATACTGGTAAGGAGCACACAATATTTCCAAATATATTAAACAGACAATTTAATTCAGACAAGCCTTTACAAAAGATTGTTACCGACGTTACATACATTAAATTTCATGGTAAGTTTTACTATCTTGCTTATTCAAATGTTTATTTGAGTTTGTTTTTCAAAAAATGCACCGTTTTTTGCTTTATTTTTAACGTTCAAAATTACAAAATTTACACTTTTTACATTTTAACAAAAGTGCCACAACCCCTTATACCATAAGGCTTTTCAGACTTTTTACATAGGTGTTCAACTGAGGTTAACTGTGGCGCGCCATAAACAGAAAACCACCCAATCGGGTGGTTTTTTGTTTATGGTCTGCCTTCGGCAGAGAGAAGGATTCTTTAAAGCTCTGCTTTAAATAGAGTTCGGACGCGAGGCAAAGGTCGTTGTCTGCGTGAGGGGTTCCCCAATACGAAGAATGAGTTTTGGGGGTTCGCGATTGCAAGCATAAGACCTGCCGAAGCGCATTGCCGCAGGCAATGTATCTCCTTCACAATGCATCAGCATTGTCGGGGCGCAATTCTCTGCTTTAAATGGAGTGCGTAAACGAGGCAAAGCCGTTGTCTGCTTGCAAGCATAAGGCGTGCCGAAGTTCTTTTTGCAAAGCAAAAAGCCTCTCCCAAGGGCGCGATGATGTTCGCACGGTTCTATTATTGAGAGAGTTTAAACTGTCTTTTTTATGTCGCACCCTGTCGCTTCGAAGCTCATTCAAAAACGCGTGCGTTTTTGAATAGAGTTCGGACGCAAGCCTTAAGCGTGGGAGCTTGCTCACAAAAGCGTAGGCGCAGCGCATTCCCGCAAGGGAATGTATCTCCTATACAGTGCAACGCACTGTCAGGGCGCGCCCATTTTTCAAGACACACCACCGTCCCCTGTCCGTCCCTGTCTTTATTAGTTCGTCTAAGGATTTGTTGCATACATATTGTAACTAAAATACTGTTTATAATTTTCCGCATTCTCATACATATGATCGTAATTTTTGGGCAAATATGTTTTATCAAACGATATTCCTTCATACGACATAGCATATAAAGCGATATAAACTATATGATAATTAGTGAAATCAACACAAGCATACTCAAAAACACCACTGAAATTAAATACCGCCACATACGTAACATAATTAAATAATTCTACATCATCTTTATAGACTTTCTTTGAATTATGAGAGCTATGTATTTTATATGAAATTTGTTCAATGCGATTTATCTCTTTCTCAAACTCATCTTTTTCATAATACGCATTAAGGTATACCTCTATTCCGTCTTGAAATTTATAGTCTGAATGATAGTATTCACTATCACTTGAAATTTTGCTCAAATCTTTTGGGAAAATCATATATTTAATCCATGGACTGTTTTTTAACTGTAAATATTGATTTTTATCAGCTATTTTCACAGGAGAACAACTACAAATATACATTACTAAAAAAACAACAAACAGAATTGCTAATAATTTTTTCTGCACTTATAACCACCCCACTATTAGATGACAAACTGTTCCATAAGACATAAGACAGGGGACGGTGGTGTGTCTTTGAAACTTTTGCATTTTATTTCAACCATTTTTCCACCATTCCTTTCGTTTCTCCTGTTAATCTGCTTATTTGTCTTATTGACAGTCCTTTTTCATATAACTTTACTATTTGCTTTTGCTTTTTTGTTTCAGCCATCCCTTGAAACTCGGTCGTATTATCACATCTGGTCTGTTTTTTGAACATCTTTAACGCTTGTTCCTCTGTTAATCTTCTTCTAACAGTTTCTTCCACATCCATACATATTTCTTTAGTTTCCATGATATGAAAGTCAATGAATCTTTCTTTACTTATGCATCCGTATACAAATTCGTCATCTATCAAATCTTTTTTTCCTATGTACTCTTGATAGCTGCTGTATTTGTATTCATCTATGCAATCGCATATATATGCCTTTACAGGATTTTTATGAATATATCTCAAAACAGTTAAAAAATACTCCGTGGTTTCTACAGGCTCACTTTTATATCTGTCTTGAAAAAGATGTCCTACCCTCTGATACTTGATATTATACCAACTTGCGAATCTGCTTGCTATTCTTTTCATTACTTGTCCGATTACTTCTTCTTTCTCTTGGAGCAGCAAATGAATATGATTGCCCATAAGACAGTACGCATATATGTTAAACAGCTTCGCTTCCTTATATTCCTTAACGATTTCTATAAACTTCTTATAATCTTCTTCCTCTTGAAATATCTGCTGTTGATTTATTCCTCTCAGCATAATATGGTATATACCTGTTTTACTAAGAGTACGAGCTTGTCTTGACAAGCAACCCGCTGTTGCTATTTGGTCGTCAATTTCTTATTTATCGGCAGCTTTATTTGAAAATCGCCATAAGCAGCGTTCCCGCTAACATCAAGCAAAGTCCGACAAAGGCTTTCCTTGACAGCTTTTCCTTGAATACAAAATAGGAGAACACAACCGTTACAAGTATGCTCATTTTGTCAATAGGAACGACTACGCTGACAATTCCGTTTTGAATTGCGTAATAATAGCAGAGCCACGAAGCGCCTGTTGCCAAGCCCGAAAGGGAGATGAACAAAAGCTCTTTTTTGTCTATGCGTTCAATCTCCTTTTGCTTACCCTTGGCAAAGACAATTATCCACGCCATAACGAGAACTACGCCCGTTCGGATAGCGGTACCGAGGTTGGATTCCACGCCGGAAATACCCACCTTGGCAAGAATAGAGGTCAGCGCCGCAAAAATAGCAGAAAGAACGGCGTATATCATCCAAGACCGATGCTCGCTTTTTTGCTGGACTTGCTTTTTTTCTACCATAAGGAATATGCCTATGGCAAGTATTGCTGTTGCAATCAGCTTTATGGCAATATTAGACACCTCACCAAAGCAAATAATGGCAAGCAGTACTGTAAGCACTGTGCTTGATTTATCAATTGGAACGACCTTGTTGATGTCGCCAAGGGAAAGTGCCTTAAAGTAGCATATCCACGAAGCGCCCGTAGCAAATCCCGATAAAATCAAGAATATCAGCGACGTAACGCTGATTTCCGTAATCGTGCCGTATGAGCCAACCACAAATACCATAATCCACGAGAAAGCCAAAACCACTATTGTTCTTAACGCAGTTGCAATATCAGAGTCAGTTTTCCTGATACCGCACTTGGCAAGTATAGACGTCAGACCCGCAAAAACGGCGGAAAAAATTGCCGCAACAAACCAAACCATATTGTCACCCCTATTTCTTCGTCATATTTCTATTTACCTGATTATATCATAATATTTTATTGCTTTCAAGAAAGTTTTTATAAAAAATATTTATCATTAAATGCTGCTAAAACATTGAAATTTAAAAATTATAATGGTAAAATAAGATTAGTTCAAAGCTATGGAGGACAATATTATGGCTAAAAAAGATAGTATGAGCATTATGAATGAATATAAAAATGCTCCACAAAAAGAAAAAATCGAATCAAGCAAAAAGCTTAAGGTGGGAATCATCGGTACAGGCTGGATTGCAGATGCCCACGCAAGCAAGTATAAGGAAATGAGCGACGTTGAGATTGTTGCTCTTGCTGACCTTGTTCCGGGAAAAGCAGAAAAATTTGCCCAAAAATGGGAAATTCCTGACGCAAGATGCTATCTTTCTCACAAGGAGCTTCTTGACGCTGAAAATGACCTTGACGCAGTTTCAATTTGTACATACAACAGAACACACGCAGAATGTACAATATATGCTCTTAAAAAAGGCGTAAACGTTCTTTGCGAAAAGCCTATGTCTGTAACTCTTGAAGAAGCGATAGAAATGCGCAAAGCTGAAAAAGAAAGCGGAAAGATTCTCTCTATCGGATTCCAGCCCAGAATGGACCCCAATATGAAGAAAATCAAGGAAATCGTTGACTCGGGCGTCCTTGGAGAAATATACTATATTCAAACAGGCGGCGGACGCAGAAGAGGTATTCCAACACCGTTTGGCACAACCTTTATAGAGGACAAAACCGCAGGAATAGGTGCAATGGGTGACATCGGCTGTTATTCACTTGATATGGTTCTTAATGCAATAGGATATCCAAAGCCACTTACCGTAAGCGGCTACAAGTCCGATTTCTTTGGAAAGGACCCAAAGACTTACCCTTGGAATCCCGAATATGCAGACGTTTTCGGAGTTGAGGATTTTGCGGCAGGCTTTATTCGTCTTGAGGGCGGAATAATTCTTGACTTCCGTATTGCTTGGGCTATGAACCTTGACACCCCCGGCGACACTATTATTATGGGTAAGAAAGGCTCACTCCGCATACCTTCGACAGAATGCTGGAATGGCTCTGTTGGCGGACCTATGAAGGTATATAGCGAAATGGCAGGCTCTCAGGTTTGTACGGAAATTCCAATCATTAAATCTCCCGACCTGTTCTACGAAAAGGTGCGTTCATTCCTTGACGCTATTATTACAGGCGGAAAAGCTCCTGTACCAAGCGAGCAGATTATCATTAACCAAGCTATAATAGACGGCATTATCAAGTCCGCAAAGCTTGGCAAGGAAATTGAGGTTAATATTCCCGAGGCTTAATATACGGTAGCAACAGTATTCTTAAGCGTCAATCTTTATACTTACAATAAAAACAGAAGAGAGAGTTATAGGAAAATAAATTTCCTTAAAGCTCTCTCTTCTCTGCTTTTTATATGCAAGCCCCCTGTGCCTACTCAAATATTCCCGAGGAAAGATAACGCGTTCCTGTATCGGGAAGAATTACGACAATATTTTTTTGGCTGTTTTCTTCCATTTTACCAACCGTAATTGAGGCGTGCAAGGCAGCCCCCGAAGAAATTCCGCAAAGAATACCCTCTTTTTTTGCAAGAAGCTTAATTGCAGAATACGCCTCGTCGTCCTTTACCTTGATTATCTCATCATAAATCTCCGTATCAAGAACGTCAGGAACAAAGCCTGCACCAATTCCTTGAAGGTTATGCGCTCCCTTTTGTTCTCCCGAAAGAACAGCCGAATTATACGGCTCAACGCCTACTATTTTTACGTTAGGATTTTTCTCCTTTAAATATCTGCCAACGCCTGTTATTGTTCCGCCCGTTCCGATACCGCACACTAAAATATCGACACGTCCCTCGGTATCCTCATAAATTTCACGCCCTGTGGTCAGATAATGCGCCATAGGATTTGACTGATTTTCAAACTGACCCGCAATTATGCTGTTGGGAATCTGAGCATTAAGCTCCTTTGCTTTTTCAATGGCTCCCTGCATGCCCAGCTTACCGTCAGTAAGAACAACCTCCGCGCCGTACGCCTTCATTAGCATAATTCGCTCCATTGACATATTATCAGGCATAACTATCTTCAATTTATATCCAAAGGATGCGCAAACCAGCGCAAGACCAATGCCCGTATTTCCGGAGGTTGGCTCGATAATTACAGTATCCTTATTCAATATGCCTTCTCTTTGATAATCCTCTATCATTTTAAGAGCCACTCTATCCTTTACAGAGCCTGCGGGATTTGTAAATTCCACCTTAGCAAGCAGGTTTGCCGCCAAGTGTAGCTCCTCTTTTAAATTTGAAAGCTCAACAAGAGGCGTTTTTCCGATTACTTCAGTTATATTTCTGTAAATCATAATTACTCCTTTATCAAATCCGCTGTACGCTTTTACTTACAATCTTATGCCGACCAAAGAAAAGCACGCTACTAATTACTTAATAATTGTATCACAAACGCCCAAACATTACAACAAGTCCGCCAATATTTTTAAAAAAACACTTTATTTTTCTTATATTATATGCTAAAATGATATAAATAACTTTTGCTGTGATAGCAAAAAAATAATAAAAAGCACGGTATCGTGTACCGCTTACTTGACAAAGGAGAAAATATGGTAGATTTATTAAAAAAGCTTATGTTCACCTCAGGCGTATCAGGACGCGAGGAAAAAATAAGAGAAGCTATAAAAAACGAGGTTGAAGCGTACTGCGACGAAGCTTACGTTGACAACCTTGGCAACTTAATTGCCCATAAAAAGGGCAACGGCAAAAAAATCATGCTATGCGCCCATTTGGACGAAATAGGCTTTTTCGTAACCAACATTGACGAAAAGGGCTTCATTCACATTTCTCCGATAGGCGGTATCAATTTCCTTTCCGCTGTTTTTTCCGAAGTTGTATCCGAAAACGGTGTTCACGGCGTATTAGTTCCATCAAGCAAGGGTGACTGTATGCCTAAAGCAGAGGAAACCTATATTGACATTGGCGCAAAGGACAAAAAATCCGCCGAGAAAAAGGTTTCCGTAGGTGACTATTTTACACTTGAGCCTAAAATCAGACGCTTACAGGGCAACAGATATATAGGCAGACCCTTTGACGACAGAGTGGGCTGCGCTATTCTCATAGAAGCTATTAAATCTATTAAAAAGCCACAAAACGATCTGTATTTCGTATTTTCTACTCAAGAAGAGGTAGGCGGCAGAGGAAGCAAGCCAGCCACTTACTCCATATCCCCCGATATTGGCATTGCCATTGACGTAACGGGTACAGACAAGCCCGGAAGTGAACCGATAAACGTAAAGCTTGGCGGCGGTTGCACTATCAAAATTAAGGACTCCGGAGTAATTTGCAGCCATGACGTGGTTGAAAAAATGAGACAAATTGCAAAGGACGCAAAAATTAAATACCAAGACGAAATTCTTCCTTACGGTGGCACGGACGCTTCTCCTATGCAAATTGCAGGCAAGGGCGCGCGCGTTGGCGTAATCTCCATTCCCACGGCATTTATCCACACGGGTGTTGAAATGATTGATATGTACGACGTAAAGGAAGCAGTAAAGCTAACAATTCAGCTTTGCAACAAATTCTAAAGGAGTTAAAATGAAAAAATCTTTAACCGTCATATTTACTCTTATTTTTCTTATGCTAATTATGTCCTCCTGTCAAGACGGAGACGTTCCCGACGGAATGAAGCTTGCTTCAGACACGTCCCTTGTAGAATACACGCTCTACGTACCAAGCGGTTGGATTATCGACAGTATGGATACTGTGTCCTCCGCCCACGTATCGGATAGTGACAGAACGGGCATTAGCGTCAAAAAAACCGGTTCCACTTCCATAGATAGTTGGTGGCACGACTACAAAACAGGAATAAGCTCCACCTTTAAGGACCTAACCTTAATTACAGAGGGCGGCGACTGCGTAATAGACACTCTCAACGCTAAAAAGTACGTATTTACCGCCAGCTTCAATAATCAAAGCTATTATAAATACGAGATTATTGCCGTAGAAAAGAGCGGCAGTGTGTACGAAATTATGGTTAAATACCAAGGAATCAAAAAGGACTCAAAGCTCTCCTACTCCGACGAAAATCACGCAAAAACAGTTGCAAAAATTCTGGAAAACTTCAAATTTAACGACACATTAACCGATAAAAATGAAATTTCCTACGAGGCAAATGGCGTTCCCGAAGGAATGAAATGCGCTTCAAACAGCAAAATTGTTGACTATTATCTTTTCGTTCCCACGGAATGGAAAATAGATAAAACCGTAGGCACCGTGTCCTCCGCCTACGTTAGCGAAAGCGATAAAACAAACGTAAGCGTTATGCAATGGAATTACACAGGCAGCTATGAAAGATGGTGGAACGAATATCTTTTGCAGCTTTACAGCACATTTGACTACTCTGCCATTCCACTAAAGGAAAATGGTGAAGCACAGGCTGATGAAAACGGCAAAATCAACTACCTCCCGTCAGAAATTCTGTCAGTAAGCAACGAAATTTCCGACACAAAGCTCGGTGAAGCCGACGCAAAAAAATACTGCTACTCCGCAAAAATAGACGGTAGCGTGTACGATTTTACAGTAATTTCAACAATTCACCGCGGTAGCGTGTACGTTTTTACCCTTACTCTTAAAAGCGGAAGCGATGCGTCGCTTTATGAAGCGGACTTAACTAAAATCTTACAGAATTTCAGGTTTATCTGATATGGAAATTTATTTTGACAACAGCGCCACCACGAAAATTTCAGAAGGCGCAAAAAAGAAAATGAACGAGGTGATGGAGCTTCACTACGGCAACCCCTCATCTCTGCATAAAATAGGGCTTGATGCCGAACACGTGCTTGATGAAGCACGTAGTGCAATACTAAACGCCCTTGGCATTCTTCGAGGTGTGCGCGGAGAGCTGATTTTTACGTCGGGGGGAACAGAATCCAATAATATTGCAATTTTCGGCTCAATCAATGCAAAATCTCGACAGAACAATGAAAAAATTCTTACCACAGATAGCGAACACGCCTCCGTTTCAGCCCCGTTGGAATATCTTGAAAAGAAGGGCTTCAATGTTATAAAAGTGCCAACTAAACAGGGTGAGCTTGACCTTGAATTTATTAAGAAAAATGCACGTAACGCCATTTTTGCCACCTTTATGCACGTAAACAACGAAACGGGCGCTCTTTACAATTTGCCCGAGGCATTTAAAATAATAAAAGAGCTGTCCCCTACCTGCGTAACTCACGCCGACTGCGTTCAGTCCTTTATGAAGGTTAAATTCACAAAAAAATCATTGGGAGCAGACCTTATTTCCTTAAGCGCCCATAAAATAAACGGAGCAAAGGGCGTAGGCGCACTCTATATCAGCCCCGAAATTATTAAACAAAAGAAGCTTGTCCCGCTGTTTTTAGGTGGCGGACAAGAGGAAAATTTCCGTTCAGGCACCGAAAACGTTTACGGTATTGCCGCCTTTGGCGAAGCTACCAAGGAGCATTACGCAAAAATTGACGAAGAAATCCGGAAAATGCTCAAGGTTCGCGATTATCTAATCGACAATTTGAAAACACTTGATGGAGTGTCCCTTAATTTACCGAAAGCAAGCGCCCCACACATACTTAGCCTTAGCGCAACGGGCATTCGCAGCGAAATTACTCTCCACGATCTTTCCGCAAAAAGCATATTTGTTTCCAGCGGCTCTGCATGCTCCTCTAACGCGCCTAAGAAACCGTCAAGCCCCTTAACCGCCTTTGGCATAGACAGTAAGACGGCAGACAGCGTAATTCGCGTTTCTCTTTGCCCAAGCAACACAGTAGCCGAAGCTGATCTTTTCGTGGAAGCACTCAAAGAAACTATTTCAAAAAGAGCAAAACGATAAACGCAAAATTTTTAAGCTTTTTAACGCAGAGTAAGACGGGATTTACCGTGCAAAATCACGGTTCAACTGAGTCTATCTCTGCTAAAGGAGAATAAATGAAGCTTTTACTTGGACGACCAAAAACCAATGAGGGCAGACTTGAAAAGGAAATTCGAGTTTACGATTTACTTGACAGTCTCGGAATTGAATATTACAGAATTGACCACGCCCCAGCCAATCATTTTGAGGATTGCGAGGAAATTGAAAAAACACTTGATAACGTGCTTTGCAAAAATCTTTTTCTTTGTAACAGACAGCACACAAAATTTTACGTTCTTATGATGCCAAACGAAAAGGTGTTTAAAACAAAGGAGCTGTCAAGTCAGATAAACTCCTCGCGTTTGTCCTTTGCCGAAAGCGAATACATGGAACGCTTTTTAGACGTTACCCCCGGCTCTGTAAGCATTATGGGACTTATGAACGACACGGAAAACAACGTGCAGCTTTTAGTTGACGAGGACGTTTTAAAGCCGGAATACGTGGGCTGCCACCCTTGCATTAACACCTCCAGCATAAGGCTTAAAACCAAGGACGTGTTTGAAAAATACCTAAACGCTGTCAACCACAGCTACATAACCGTCAAGCTGACAGGCGAAGATTAAACAAAAAATCGCAAATTACAAGCTTTTTAAAAGCAAGTAGTTTGCGATTTATTTTATATTTTAGAAGAAAATCCAATAGCCTTTCCTAAAATTTGAATTTGCTCCAGCTCCGAGCCTATAAACACAAGCGGCTCATATTTAGGATTTTCCGGATTTAAAATCAGCTTACTCTTTTCAGGATAATAATAAACCCTTTTAAGAGTTGCGCTATCCTCAATCAAAACTGCCGCAATTTCACCGTTTTCCACCATTGTCTGCCTTTTGATAAACACCAAGTCCCCATCGTTAATTCTTGCGTTTATCATACTGTCCCCTTTTGCAAAAAGGCAGAAATCCGCCTTAACCCCATAGCACGAGGGAGCGTAGCCCTCAATATTTTCCTCTGCAAATATCGGTGCGCCGCAAGCGATTTGTCCGATAATCGGTATCTGTCTGTTCTCACTCAAGCTATCTTCTATAAGCTCACTTACGTCAACGCCTAAATAATCAGCTATTTTCTTCAGCTTATCATATTTTGGCACGTAAGTACCGTTTTTCCAGTTGGTAAGAGTAGCTTGCGAAACCCCGGTATCCTTAGATACCTTATAGGCGCTGATTTTCTTGCTCTTCAGTATTGCTAAAAATCTATCGTACATTTTCTCACTCCCAAATAAAGTAAATTCTTAAAAAAATTTCGTTAACCCACTTGACAAAGTAACTGCCGTGTTGTACAATATATTTACTTAAGAAATCTTAAGTACTCACCCCGTTAGAGTATAACTTTTCTTAAGTATATTATACACCATTTTTTTTAAAAATCAATACTAAGAGGTAATTTAATGTGTTACGTATGTAAAAGCAGTCCTCATTTGCAGGACTGTCCATTTCACAAAAATGCCTCTTTGCTAAATTGCTCAGTGTGCGGCAGAAGTATTTACAAGGGGCAAAAATATTTTGATTTTAAATCAGAGCTGATTCATTCACAATGCGTTATGGATTTAAGTAGTACGGAAATCCTTGACGTCCTGCAAATCGAGCCAAAAACTAAACAGTAATTACTTTATTCCACTCTAAAGTATCTATATAATCTTTAATCACCTATTTTGAACCAACGTCAAGCCCAAGGGGAGTGAAGGAGATATATGAACGTAGCAACTATAAAAAAGGAATTACGGCAATTAAGAAAAACAATTCACATAGTAGAAGCACTAAAGGAAACCCAAGAAAGATACATAAAAAGGATAGAAGCCCTTTCCCGCCTTGTTCAGACGGATAAAATTAAGGAGCAAATAGAAACCACCAAAAAGGTTATGTCCCTTATGAATATAGCGCAGTACGTGGAAGAAGCAACGGAGCTGGAGAAAAAGTATATGACCGCTATAAATCGCCTTGAGCCTATGGAAAAGGCAATTATACTGGAAAGCTTTATAAACTCAAAGCCCTATTGGAAAATAGGCTTACAGTTCGGATACAGCGAGGAGGGCGTGCGAAAAAAAATAGACGCCATTATACGCAAGCTTCTTTCCTATTTTGAAAAAATCCAACCTGCAAAATAAACTATTCTCGCATAGCTTACCGTATTGCAAAACAAAAAAGCCCATTCTTATCGAATGGGCTTTTTTAAAATCAAATACCTAAACCGCTTGTATCACCAAAAAGAATATAACCAATTGTAGTATGAGCTACGCCTGTTGACTGAGTAGTGCCGTCAGCATTATATTCCTTATGCTCCTCAAGTCCGTATCCTAATTCCTTTGCCTTATCTCCAAAAATAACAGAAATAATAGAAGCAGTTAAAACGTCCTCAGATGATAAAGCAACCTTTTCATATTCAGGATTAAAATACTTTTTCATCGCTACCTCCCAATAAAACCAAATTGATTAGACTACTATACAAATAAAGTGTACCACAAACAACGGTATTTGTCAATACCCTTTGTCAATTTGTTCATTAGTCCTCTATTACAATACAATTTACCTTTTTCGTGCGTGCAGTACAAGCATCTATCGCAATAATTCCCTCATCATAGTAAGGTGAAAAATCAGCGCCCTCACCAAACTCCGGACAAGTCCCGTTTATAACGGAATGTCCCCAAGATGCGTGAAAATGTCCGCAAACGATAGTTTTTCCTTCTTCATAAACACCGCATTTGTGTGCTGCCATTCCGTTTAACCATCTTGCCTTTTTCCATTCAGACTCCTTAGCGCATCTCCAATTTTTCCAATAAGTGTATGCCATACCCGTGCTTTTGTTGTATCCCTCTATGCAAGGTATCCAGCCGTGAACGAAAATGTAGTTGTCCGTTTCGTAATAATCAACCATTTTTGACATTATCTTTCTTACAAAATCAGAGGAAAGCACTCTGTTTCTAAAGTTTTTCGGGAAAATTTCAACGTCCGTTGATTGCATTTTAGCAAGCGTCAAGGCTGTCTCAAAGGTTCCGTTAGTGCCGTGATGTGTGAATTGAGGGTAAGGTAGATACTTATATATCATATCCGCAAGGTCAATAAGCAAATCCTCGTGATTACCTCTTATCAAAATAACCCTGTCGTTTTTTATAAGCTCCAAAACAAAGTCAACAATCTTCTTTACTTGCTTTCCTCTGTCAAGCAAATCACCGCAAATTATCAATTTACAAGGCTCTTTTTCTTCAAAAAATCCCTTTTCGGTAAGAGCCTCTATCATTTCGCCGTAAAAGCCGTGTACATCGGAAACTACGTAATATTTCATATCAATCAGCCCCCATTATCATAGGTTAGCCATCAGCAGCTAATGCTACTGATGGCTAATTTACAGTTAATTATCTTTTTACCTCTTCCATAGTAAACGCTTCCATAATATCGCCTTCCTTAATGTCGTTAAAGCGGTCAAGTCCAACACCGCATTCATAGCCTGCGGCAACCTCTTTAACGTCATCCTTAAATCTACGCAAGGACGAAATCTTATCCTCGGCAATTACTACGCCGTCTCTTATAATTCTTATTTGTGAGGTTCTTAAAATCTTACCGTCTTGAACGTATGAGCCTGCAATAGTGCCAACGCTTGGTACTCTGATAGTCTGACGTACCTCGGCATGGCCGTTAATAACCTCCTTGTAGGTAGGAGCAAGCATACCCTTCATAGCGGCTTCGATTTCTTCAATGATTTCATAAATAATTCTGTGTGTTCTTATATCAACGCCCTGTCTTTCCGCAGAGTCGATTGCGCTCTTGTCAGGACGCACGTTAAAGCCTACAATAATAGCGTTTGATGCTGCCGCAAGCATTACGTCACCCTCGGTAATTCCGCCCGCAGCCGTATGAATTACGTTAACCTTAACCTCAGCATTCGAAAGCTTTACAAGGGAAGCCTTAACAGCCTCGCAAGAGCCTCCAACGTCAGCCTTAACGATAATATTAAGCTCCTTGAAGCCCTCTCCCATCTGGCTGAATAAGTCGTCAAGATTAACCTTTGCATTAGCCTTGAATATTTCTTCCTTAGCCTTTGCTTTTCTTTGCTCTGCAAGCTCTCTTGCCATCTTTTCGTCCTTAACCGCATTGAACTCGTCACCTGCGTTAGGAACGCTGTCAAGACCTGTAATTTCAACAGGAACAGAAGGACCTGCAATCTTAAGCGCCTTTCTGTTATGGTCGGTCATAGCTCTTACGTGACCTACCGCAGTACCTGCGATTACAACGTCACCTGCGTGTAAAGTACCGTTTTGAACAAGAATTGTAGCAACAGGACCTCTTCCCTTATCAAGCTTCGCCTCGATTACGATACCCTTTGCCAAACGGTCTGCGTTTGCCTTTAATTCCTTAACCTCAGCAACTAAAAGCACGCTTTCAAGCAAGTCGTCAAGACCCATTTTCGTGTGTGCGGAAACAGGAATACACATAACGTCACCGCCCCATTCCTCCGGAACAAGGTCGTATTTTGTAAGCTCCTGCTTAATGTTATCCGGGTTAGCTGTCGGCTTATCCATTTTGTTAATTGCAACGATAATATCAACGCCTGCCGCTTTAGCATGGTTTATAGCCTCAACTGTCTGTGGCATAATTCCGTCGTCTGCCGCAACTACGATAATTGCAATATCAGTAGCCATAGCTCCGCGAAGTCTCATTGCCGTAAACGCCTCATGTCCGGGAGTATCAAGGAAGGTAATATCCTTGCCGTTTATATTAACGCTGTAAGCGCCGATATGCTGTGTAATACCGCCTGCCTCACCGGCTGTTACGCTGGAGTGTCTTATAGCGTCAAGTAATGATGTCTTACCGTGGTCAACGTGACCCATTACGCACACAACAGGCGCTCTTTCCTTAAGCGTTTCAGGCGCGTCCTCTTCTTCCTCAAAGAGTCTTTCCTCAATTGTAACCACAACCTCTTTAGTTACCTTTACGCCAAGCTCGTCAGCAATAAGGTATGCGGTATCGTAGTCAACAACCTCGTTTACGCTTGCCATAACGCCCATCATAAACAAGCGCTTAACAACCTCGCTGGAGGTTACCTTCAAGCGTGAAGCAAGCTCTCCAACTGTAATTTCATCAGGAACTGTAATTGAAAGCTGTGTGTTCTTAGCCTTCTCAAACGCCTCTCTCTTTTTCTTTTCAAGAGCCTGTCTTTCCTTATCCTTCTTGGTGCTGAAGCTATCTTTATTGTTCTGCTTCTTCAGCTTCTGCTTGTTGCTTCCGCCGTAGCTGTCATAAGGAGAGGTTAAGTGGTCCAAATTATCATCATATTTAGACAAATCAACGTAAGCGGTTCTTGTATCAACAACTCTTGTAGCGCCCGTCTTTGTCTTAATTTCACGAACTGAGGATTCCTCTGTCTGTGGCTTTTTCTGCTTTGGCGTTACGTTATATTTTGGCTCTCTGTCCTCTTTATCAAAGAATCCGCCCTTATTAAAGCCACCCTTATCATTCTTGTTAAAGTCCTTATTATAGCCACCTTGACGGTCATTTTTATCGAATCCGCCCTTGCCGTTTCTGTTATCAAAGGGCTTCTTTTCAAATCTGTCGTTCTTGTTAAAGTCCTTATTGTAGCCACCCTGGCGGTCGTCCTTGCTGTATCCGCCTTGGCGGTCAAAGCTACCGTAACGGTCGTCCTTATTGTATCCGCCCTGGTGATCGTCTCTCTTTTCAAATCTGCCATCCTTGTTAAACGGCTTCTTTTCTCCGTTAAATTCAGGCTTTCTGTCTTGCTTTTGTGGTGCTGCCTGTGGCTTTTCTGCATTTACCTGTGGCTTAACCTCTGTCTTTGGCTCTTCCTTCTTAATTTCGGGCTTAACCTCAACCTTTGGCACTTCCTTCTTGATTTCGGGCTTAACCTCAACCTTTGGCGCTTCCTTCTTGATTTCGGGCTTAACCTCAGCCTTTGGCGCTTCCTTCTTGGTTTCTGGCTTAACCTCTGCCTTTGGCGCTTCCTTTTTAGGCTCAGGCTTCTTTTCCTCTGTCTGCTTAGCTACCTTTTTCTTTGCCTTAGCTGACGGAATTGTCTTTTCTCCATCAAGATACTTGTCAATTCCCTTAATAGCTCTTTCGCTTGTGATTACGTGAAGCACGGTTGATTTTTCAGAATCCTCAATGCTTCCTGTGCTCTGTCTTGCACCAAGACCTGCCTTTTCAATAAGAGCAAGTGTCTCGCTTATATCTAATCCTAAATCCTTTGCAAAATCCTTAATTCTTGCCATATCGCTTACCTCTTTTCATAAGATGTCCAAAAGGAATTATTCCTCTTTGCTAAGGGATATCAGTTGCTTTGAAAAATTGTCGTCTGTTATTCCTACAACGCATACCGAGGTCCTCATTCCGACCATTTTTCCAAGCTCCTCTGACGAAACGTCAAGCTTGATACATAACGTATTATAAAACCTGCATTTGTCAGTTATTCTTTTTTCGGTATTCGCCGAGGCGTCAGAGGTGTAAAAAACCACCTGCACCTTACCGCTTGGGAGTGTACTTGTCACCAAGGGAGTGCCGATAGCCACGTGTCCTGCGCGACGACCAAGTCCTAACATTGATAAAAACTTTCTTTTGTTCAATTCTCTATTTCTCCTGTCAATGCTTCAATAAGCTCCTCGCTTATCTCTACCTCCAGGTTAGTCTGTAACCTTTTAGCTTTTATGGCTTTCTTCAAGCAGACCTTACTCTTGCAAATATATGCACCTCTGCCTGATTTCTTGCCTGTTAAATCCATTTCTACGTTGCCGTTTGGGGTGCGCACAACTCGAACCAAATCCTTTTTCGGAAAGCTCTGCATACAGCCCAGGCATCTTCGTTCCGGAATCTTTTTTATTTTTTCCACAGCAATACCCCGCGTTCGCTCAATTATAAGCTCTTAATATCAATCTTACAGCCGGTAAGTCTTGCCGCAAGTCTTGCATTTTGTCCCATCTTACCGATGGCAAGTGATAGTTGGTCTGCCTCAACTATAACTCTTGCGCTTCTTTCAGTCTCCATTTCAACACTCTTAACCGTGGCAGGTGAAAGTGCCGCCTTAACGTATTCTGCCATATCCTCGGAATAAGGAATAACGTCAATCTTTTCTCCGTTAAGCTCATTTACAACCGCGTTGATTCTTGCGCCCTTATTACCGATACAAGCGCCAACTGCGTCAACGTCGCCGTCTCTTGAATAAACGGCAATCTTTGTTCTTGAGCCTGCCTCACGGCAAATATTCTTTACAATAACAACGCCCTCGGAAATTTCCGGAACCTCTGCCTCGAAAAGTCTTTTTACAAGATTTGGATGAACTCTCGTAAGAGATACCAAAGGACCTCTCGCCTCACCGGAATTTACCTGTGTTGCAAAAACCTTTATTCTGTCATCAACCAAAAGCTTTTCTCCCGGAATTTGTTCAGCCTTAAGAAGCACAGCCTGTGAAATACCTGTATCAACTACAACGTTACCCGTTGAATCCTCAACCTTTGTAACGATAGCGGAAAGCATTTCCCCGCGCTTATCCTCATACTCTCTTGCCTGATAGCTTCTTTCAGCCTCTCTTATACCTTGAATGATTACCTGCTTTGCATTCTGCGCACTCAAGCGTCTGAATTCCTTTGGCTGTAATTCATACTCATAGTCACTGCCGATAGAACGCTTTCTTGAACGGGTCTTAAGCTTCATTCCCGCTTCGTGATACTGCTTTTCAAGCGCTTCAATGCCCTCCTTGGTAATCTCTGTCATTGGGTCCTCAACAGAAGCAACGATAAGATACTTGCGGTAAACCTTCATATCCATCTTTTCAGGGTCAATAACAACAGAAATGTTGGTTGAGCCCATCTCCTTCTTGCACGCCGCCGTTAAAGCCGCCTCAACCTTCTCAAGCATATAGCTTTTGGGAATGTGACGCTCTCTTTCAAGCAAATCAAGTGCCTCAAAAAATTCCTTGTTCATTTGTAATATATCTCCTTTAGATTATTATCGTAATTATCTGCGGTTAAAATTATTTTGTTTCTTCCGCCTCAAAATTCAAAATAAACGTTCATTTTAGCAATTGCTTTTCTTGGTATAGCTCTTGAATCAACGGTTATATTTTCCTCATCAAAGCCACCAAGAACTCCTACAATTTGCTTTACTCCGTCAATAGGAGCGTAAAGTTTAACCAAAACCGTCTCGCCTGCGCAAAAGGATAAATGATAATCAGTCTTAATATCCCTCTCAATTCCCGGCGAGGATACCTCTAAATGATAAGCGTCCTCAATAACGTCATGCTCATCAAGCACAGGGTCAACCGCCCTTGACATTTTCTCACAATCGTCAATATCAATGCCCTCGTCACTGTCGATAGTAATTCTTAAATAGTATTCCGTACCCTCTTTTACGTACTCCAAATCCCACACGGAGTATCCGAGGCTGTTTGCCACCTCTTCGATAACAGGGGTAAGATACGCAACTATTTGCTTAGGTGATTTCATATACTTCTCCTTTGCTTTCAAATTAACGGTTGAAATTCAACAAAACGAGAGCAGACTCAACATCTGCTCTCGCCAAGGTATCAACTGCGTGTATTATAGCACAACGTTTTTTATTTTGCAATACCTTTTTAAAATTTTTTATATATAATGTTTACAAAATAATATTTTTGTGATACAATACTTAAATAAATCTATTATATATTAGGGATAGAAAATGGATAACAACTTAAATAACACCCCAAGCACCGCTATCGAGCCTACCGTTGTTCCTCAAAAAAAGACCTCGGGTCTTTGGAATATCGGACTTTCTCTTTTGAAGGCTATCGGCTATGTGGGCGTATGGCTTGGTATTCAAACGATTATTGTTTCGTTCCTTTCCGTTATTTTTGTAATCGCCACACCCGGCTTAACGCAAAAGGAGCTGAACGAACTTATAAATTCATACAGCATGGAGCTGACGCTGATAACGAATCTTATTTCTTTAGGAGCTTTCGTCATTATTTTCGTTATTCTGAAAAAGAGCTTTTTGAAAAGAATTAACGCAACCGCTCCACCTGCGCTTTCTCTTGTTCCCACCGCAATTTTAGGTATAAGCGTCCAATTCTCAACCTTGCTGATTTTGGGTGTGCTTATGGCTGTATTTCCAAAGGAATGGGTCGAAAGCATGGAGCAAAATTCCGAGCTTATAACCGGCTCAAACCAAATTGTAGTATTTATCGTTGCCGTAATCGTTGCACCGATATTTGAAGAAATTATGTGCCGCGGCTTGATTTTGGGAACGCTGCGCAAATCAACCAACAAATGGATAGCAATTATCCTTTCTTCTCTCATCTTCGGCGTAATTCACGGTAATGCAATTCAAATAATTTACGCAACCACCCTTGGAATTATGCTTGGTTGGCTTTACACAAAAACAAATTCGATTTTTGTTCCAATGCTTTGCCATCTGGCGTTTAATTTAACGTCTATGCTGCTTCAGTACGTAAATACCGAAAACCTTATAATAGCTGCAATTTTGTCAGTTATTATGCTGGCATCTCTGCCTGTCACCATCGGGTGCATAGTTTTTCTGAATATATGCAAAATGGCATCACCGAAAGAGCAAATCCCCCAACCTCAATTGCAATATGACACATATACACCCGCCCCCGAATACAACGCCGAAGCGCTTGCAAGGCTTGAAAATGAAATCGAAGGCAAAAATAACGAAAACGGAGACTGATTATGAATATTTACAATACACTTACAAAGAAAGTTGAAGAATTTAAGGAAAACGAGCAAGGAAAGGTTAAAATGTACACCTGCGGCCCCACCGTTTACCATTTTGCCCATATTGGCAACCTCCGCACCTATATGATGGAGGACGTTTTGGAAAAATTCCTGCGTTACAGCGGTCTTGACGTGCTTCGCGTAATGAACATTACCGACGTAGGTCACCTTTCAAGCGACGGTGACACGGGCGAGGACAAAATGCTCAAGGGTGCAAAGCGCGAAAAGAAAACCGTGCTTGAAATTGCAGAATTTTATAAAAACGCATTCTTTGACGACTGCAAAAAGCTCAACATAAAAACCCCTGACGTTGTTGAGCCTGCCACCAACTGCATTCCCGAATTTATAAAAACGATAGAGGCTCTTATAGAAAAGGACTACGCTTACGTATCTGACGGTAACGTGTATTTTGACACCTCAAAGCTGGCTGATTATAACGTGCTTACAGGCCATTCAAGCGAGGAGCTTATGGTGGGCGTTCGCGAGGACGTAACCGAGGATACCAACAAAAGAAACAAAAGCGACTTCGTTCTTTGGTTTACCAAATCTAAATTTGACGACCAGGAGCTTAAGTGGAACAGCCCTTGGGGCGTTGGTTATCCCGGCTGGCACATTGAATGCTCTGCCATCTCAATGAAGCATTGTGGCGAATATCTTGACATTCACTGCGGCGGCGTGGATAATATTTTCCCACACCATACAAATGAAATTGCTCAAAGCGAAGCATACCTGGGACATAAATGGTGCAACTACTGGTTCCACGTTCATCACTTAAACGATGAAACAGGAAAAATGAGCAAATCAAAGGGCGAATTTTTAACCGTATCACTTCTTGAAAGCAAGGGCTACAACCCGTTGGCATACAGATTTTTCTGTCTCCAATCCCATTACAGAAAGCCCCTTACCTTCTCATATCAAGCTCTTGACCAAGCAACAGCAACGTATAACAAGCTTCTTAAGAGAATCGACGCATTAAATCCAAATACGGAAATTGATTCTGCCTTCGTTGCAAACGCAAAAGCTAAATTTATCGAAACGGTAGGCTCCGATTTAAATACCGCCCTTGGAATTACGTTTATCTACGACATACTAAAGGCAGAAACCACAGATGCATCAAAATTAGAAGCACTTAAGGATATAGACAAGGTGCTTTCCATAAACCTCGTAAGAGAAAAAGCGTCCGAGCCTTTGGCTGAAAAGACAGATTTCGAGCTTCAAATTGAAGCCCTTATTGAAGAAAGAAAGCAAGCTAAAAAGGACAAGAATTTTGCCCGCGCCGACGAAATCCGCGCACAGCTTGCCGATATGGGCGTAACGATTAAAGACACTCGCGAGGGAACAACCTATACGATAAATTAGCCGACGGCTGTTTTAACTATCTGAAAAGCACCGACTTAACACGCCCAAAACGTGATATGACGGGGCTTTTTGGCTAAAAGGAGAAGTACTATGACCTGCGAAAGCTGTGAATATTACGACTACGACGAGGAATACGAAGCCTACACCTGCAAATTAAGCCTCGACGAGGACGAATATTTAAAATTTATGACAGGCAATACTAAAGCCTGCCCCTACTACAAATACTACGACGAATATAAATCCGTACAAAAGCAAAATTAACTTATTTAGCAGAGAGAGACTATGGATTTTAAAAACAAAATAATTCTCGCTCCAATGGCGGGTATTACAGACTACGCTTGCAGAACAATAGCAAGAAAATACGGCGCAGATTATTGCGTAACGGAAATGATAAGCGCTAAAGCCGTTCATTATAAGGACGAAAAAACCGCATCATTGGCACATATTCATAAGGGCGACACTCCTATCGCCGTCCAAATCTTCGGCAGCGAGCCTGACATTATGGCAGAATGCGCTTCTCTTGTGTCAAAAAACAGCTACGCTCACACAAAAAGTGACACTCTCCCCGATATAATCGACATAAATATGGGTTGTCCCGTTAAAAAAATCGTATCCAACGGAGAAGGTAGCGCGCTTCTTAAAAACCCCGAGCTGTGTGGACAAATTATAAACAAATGCGTTAAGGCATCTTCTGTTCCCGTGAGCGTCAAAATCCGCGCAGGCTGGGACAAGAACTCCGTAAACGCCGTGGAAATTGCAAAAATAGCCGAATATAACGGTGCCTGCGCAATTACAATCCACGGGCGCACAAGAGAGCAAATGTATGAGCCTTACGCCGACTGGGAAATAATAAAGGCAGTCAAAAAAGCAGTATCAATTCCCGTAATCGGCAACGGTGATATTTTCACCGCAAAAGACGCTGTCAAAATGCTTGATACAACAGGCGTCGATTCCGTTATGATAGGCAGAGGCGCTCTTGGTAACCCTTTTATTTTTGAAGAGATCAAATGCCTTTTACAAGGAAAATCATACACTCCCCCCACAATTATCGAAAAGCTTTCTACCGCAAGAGAGCAGGTTCTTCTAATGATAGAGGAGAAGGGTGAGCAAATTGCAATTTGCGAAGCACGCAAGCATCTTGCCTGGTATATCAAGGGTCTGCGCGGCTGCACAGACGTAAAGGTCGCCATCAACAAAGCAACCACGTTAGAACAGCTAAACGATATTTTAACAAGCTACGAAAGCAGCTTAAAATAAACAGAAGCATAAATAATACACAATAGTAGGCTCGCTGAAGTGAGACTACTATTGCCAGCAGAGTGAGACTTTTATGAAAAAAACTAAACCAATATATCCATTTATTTGCCTTCTTGCCGCTATAATTTGGGGGTTGAGCTTCCCATTTCAAGATATGGCAGGGCAAAACGCACATATTTTTGACGGCTTTATGTTTAACGGCCTGCGCTTTTTAATAGGCGGTATCGTCGTTATCCCTGTTTTTTTGCTTTTTGAAAAGGAACCCGAGTTAAAAAACAGCGAAAGAAAAATAAAACATAAAAACACCGTCCTACTCGGTATGATTTCCGGCGCTATTCTCTCTGCCGCTTCCGTATTACAGCAATTCGGCATACAGCTGACGGGCGAGAGCGGAAAGGCAGGCTTTATAACAGGACTTTACCTTATTATAGTTCCCGTTGCTGCTTATATTCTTTTCAGACAAAAGGCATCAACGTTTGTATGGATAGCAATTCCTATTTCCGTTGTAGGACTTTATTTTCTGTCCGTATCCTCCGCATTCACCATTAAAACGGGGGACGTGCTTGTAATTCTGTGCGCATTCGGCTATGCCGCACAAATAATATTCATTGACCGCGTTAGTGAAAAAATCAGCGCTATCAGATTTTCCTGCACTCAATTTTTAACAACCGCCGTTGTCTGCATAATATTAAGCTTGATTTTCGGAAATACAACGTGGAACGGAATTTTGGAAAGCATAGTTCCTGTTTTGTACTGCGGCGTATTCTCCGCAGGAATAGCATTCACCCTGCAGGTTGTAGGGCAAAAGCACACACCCCCTGCCGTTGCTTCTCTGCTTTTTGCAACCGAAGGACTTTTTGCTACAATATTTGAATGTATAATAGACCTAAAGCTCCCCTCCACAAGAGTAATATTCGGTTGCGTTTTTATGCTTACCGCAATTATCCTATCCCAAATACCAAAGAAGAACGAAGTTTCATTATAATAAATAGCTTACTCATAAAGGGGCTGTTGCATTAGCAACAGCCCCTTCTGTTTTATTTTATACTTGATTGATATTTATTTATTATTTTTTGCTTTTTTCAGTACCAGCTCGTGCATTACGAACATAAGTGCTAAAAATATAAACATATAAGCCGGTAAAAGCGAAACAGAGATATTTTCCGCTATAACACCGAATAAAGGCGGCATTGCTAAAATACCCAAATAAGCAAACGCTATTTGCACGCCTATCATCGCCTGGGACTTATCCTTACCGAAAACGTCGGGCGTTGTATGAATAATGCACGGATAGATAGGTGCGCAGCCAAGCCCTACAACAACGAAACCGATCAGGGCAAACGCAGAATGAAACTTCACAAGCATCAAGACAAGACCGACGGCGATAACCCCTGTTCCCATACGGATAAGGAATTTGTCTCCAAGCTTCATTGCAAGGAAGCCGTTAATAAATCTTCCAAACGTTATGCCCAAATAGAACATGCTGGCATATCCTGCCGCCGTTTCGGGTGAAAAATTCCAATTTTGCACAAGATAGGTGCTTGCCCAAAGAGATGCTGTCACCTCCAACGAACAGTAGCAGAAGAACATAAGAAAGCACGGAATTGCCCCTTTAATAGCAAATATTTCTCTAAAGGATAGTGATTTTGCTTCTGTTTGTTCCGTTTCATCATTATCCCCGCTCCCTTTTTTCCAAAGGGGTATGCTAATAAATATTGCTGCACAAAGCGCCGCTTGAATAACGGAAATAATAAGATAACCGCCGCTCCAGCTTTCAAGCTTAACCAGAGAAAAGCTCATTATATACGGACCCACAGCCGCGCCCACACCCCACATACAGTGAAGCCAGCTTAAATGTTGCGCTTTGTAGTGCAGAGCAACGTAGTTATTCAAAATAGCGTCAACGCCACCTGCGCCAAGACCAAACGGAATTGCCCACAAAATAAGCATCCAAAATTGAGTGCTGACAGAAAAGCCGAACAAGCAAACGGCGGTCATAGTAACGCTTACGGCTGTTACAAAGCCCGCACCGAATTTATGTAGGAGCTTATCGCTGAATAAGCTGGACAGTATCGTACCCAAAGTAATGGTTGCCGATATAACACCCGCATAAGATACAGGCACGCTGATTTCGTTATGAAGAACAGGCCAAGCCGCGCCTAAAAGCGAGTCGGGCAGACCAAGACTGATAAAGCTTACGTATATAAGTATCAAAAGCAAGCTTCCCATTATATTCACCTCGTCAAATTGAAATTTACAGTTAGTTTTAGATTTTTTGATTATATCATAAAATACAAAAAAAGTAAATACCGTTATTTTGTTAGCGACAACAAATCTCTTTTTCGTTTGAAATTTCATAAAACTTTACCGCTTACTTCCGGTTTTTTTATGCCATAATACGTTTGGGGGAACGAGAAACAACGAAAGGAGAAAACCAACGAGAAAGGAATATACGTTCAAGGAATTTACGGAAAAAAGACGAGTTTTATGGGATAAGCACCATAACATTGAGCTTGACGGACGGGTAACCGAAGCTATTTGTCAAGAAATTGCCCATAGCAAAAAGCTTCAAAAAGCAGTTTTGGAAAAACCGCATCTGCTTATTGAAAGCTGCTTTACCATTGTTGATAAAAATAAAAAGGAAATCCCCTTCTTTTTTAACGACGTACAAAAGGATTTTATAAAAAAACTGGAAACCCTTGGTACCTCAAAGCCGTTTTTTATACTAAAGGGACGACAGCAAGGCTTTACCACCTTAATTACCGCTATCCAGCTTGCTCACGCCCTTGTAAGAAAAAACTTTTCCGGCTTTACCTTAGCCGATAGAGACGATAATACCAAGGCAATATTTATGGACAAGCTAAAGCTTATGTACTCAAAGCTGCCAAAATCCTTAAGACCCTCTGAAAAATTCAATTCTGCAAACGAGCTTTATTTTGATAGGCTAAACTCATCACTGCGCATTTCATCAGCGCAACCGAACGTAGGACGAAGCCGCACCTTGTCCTTCATTCACTATTCCGAGGTAGCATTCTATAACTGCTCTCTTGCAGATCTGCAAAGGTCAATAGGTGAAGCCGCCACAAGCGACGCAATACGCATATACGAAACAACCGCAAACGGCTTTAACGAGGCAAAAGCCCTTTGGGATTCGGGTAGCTGTAACAATCTGTTTTATGAATGGTGGAAAACTCCCGAATATTCGTCAAATGAATACGAATTTCTTGAAGCTTCTGATGCGTGGCTGAAAGCCAGACTTAAAACCTTGGAAAAAAGAGGTGTCGGACTTGAACAGCGTACTTGGTATGCAAAAAAATATTCTTCCTATATAGACAAAAGCTCAATAAAGCAAGAATATCCCTGTTCACCCGAGGAAGCCTTCGTCTCAAGCGGCAGTTGTATCTTCGACAAGGATAAAATAGGCGAATACATAAGCTCTTTCAACATAACCTCACGCAGAGGGCTTTTTGAATACGATAAAATCGCCGTCCCAATCCACTCAAATGACGGAACACTTATCGGATGTCGCTATTCTATGGAAAATATTCGTTTTAAAGACACTCCCTCGGGCTTTATTTCCATAGTAGAAGAACCGTTTTGCGAAAACCGTAATAGCTACACCTTAAAAAAGCCATACGTAATAGGCGCAGATACGGCAGGTACAGGCAAGGACTACTTTACCGCAAAGGTTATTGATAACGAAAGTGGAATGTGCGTAGCTACCTTAAGGAAGCAATACATAGATGAGGACCTTTTTGCCGAGCAGCTCTACTGTCTTGGCACGTACTACAACTGCGCCCTCATCGGCGTGGAAACAAACTATTCGCGCCACCCTGTGTTGCATTTACGCTCTCTTGGCTACGGCAATCTGTATTCGTCCAATCATACCGCGTCTTATAACGGAGAAAGGATAAACAATTTAGGCTTTTTAACCACCTCCCTTACAAGACCGATAATTATTTCCAATTTAGTGTCAGTAATGCGAGATAATCTATATCTTGAAACAGACCGCCAAACACTTAACGAAATGACTACGTTCATAAGGCACGATGACGGCAAGTCCGCAGCAGCAGCCGGCGCCCACGACGATTTGGTGATGGCAAGCGCAATTGCTCGGTACATAGGCATAGAATACGAGCATAATAAAATAAAAACAGACACATCTGAGGACTTTTTATTGAAAAATTTCTATTCCCCCAAAAAAATAGATTCTTATCTGGAGTGGTAAATGAAACACCTAAAAAAGCAAATCGAAGAACTGAATCTAAGACTCTTGCTGCTCGAAAAGGAGCTGGAGAGCATTAAAAGCTTACCAAAGGAGCAGGAAAACAGCTCAACCTATAAGGAGGTGATTGATGAATGGCTCAATGGCAAACCGATATAAAAAATAAAACTCACCTCTATAATCTGTACGAGGACGGCATAAGCTATCAGACACGCATAGGAATACGAAGCAGTATTCCTACAAATATTCGTTTTTTCGAAGGCAACCAATGGCCCTCCCCAACCCAAAGCACTAAAAATCTTCCGCGTCCCGTTATTAACATCGTTAAAATGATTTGCAGAAGCAAAAAATCGGCAATACTGTCAACCCCTGTAAGGCTGCATTTTAAAAGCTACGCTCAAGGCATTGACACGTCAAGGTTCAATTCCTTTGCAAACAGCATCTTTAAAGAACTTGGACAGGACGCTCTTGATAAGCAAGCGGTGGACGACGGCATAAAAAAAGGCTCCTATTTTTACCATTACTATTGGGATAAGGAGGCTGTGGACTTAAACGGCGTTATGGACGGTGGCGTAAGATGCGAAATCATAAATCCTCTCAACGTTTTCTTTTCAAACCCGTCAATTATTGACGAGCAAAAGCAAAAGTGGATTTTAATTGCCTCTCATATAGACGCCGACCAAATTATCGAGCTTTGCGATAAAGATATTTCTTTAAACAAGGAACTTTTGGAAGAGGACAAAAACGACAACGGAACAATAACGCTTTTAACACGCTATTTTCGAATTAACAACGAGGTGTATTGCGAAAGAGCCACAAAGCTCCACGTCATCTCAAAGCCCTTCCCTATCGCACCCTTGCAGGAAAGCAACGAGATTGAAAAATCCGACCTTGCCTTGCAAAAGCCGAGAGTACGCGCAGGTCTTTATCCAATAGTTTGCGGCGTTTACGAAAAAAGAGACGGCTCAATTTACGGCTTAAGCGAAATTGACAATTTAATTCCCAACCAAAAGGCAATAAACTTTAACGTGGCTATGAGCCTACTAAATGCACAGGAGTGTGCGTGGGGTAAATATATAGCCCTTCCAAACGCATTAAAGGGGCAAAAAATTTCCAACGTTCCCGGGCAAGTCTTAATAGACCACAGCGGAACGGGAAACGGAATTAAAAAAATGCAGGAGCAAAGCCTTAGTGATATTCCAATGAATATAACCTCAAGCTTAATTGACCTGACAAAATCCGCAAGCGGAGCATCAGGCATAATGAACGGGGAGCTTGAATGGTCCAATATGTCAGGCACCGCTATTGCACAGCTTCAAGCGCAGGCTCAGCTGCCGATTGAGGAATTGCGAAGTGAATTTTGGGAGGCAAAGCGCAAACAAGGACTGGTAATAGCTCAATTTATGAAGCTTTATTACTACAAGAAGCAGTTTATTACAACCGTTACAGAAAACGGACAGGAAAAAGAAATTTTTGACTACTTTACCTCAAGTGATTATGAAAATGCTGTCTTCGACATTTCCGTAGAGGTAATAGGAGGCTCAAAATTCAACACAGCACAGGTTATAGATATGCTTGATAGCTGTCTTTCAAAGGGAGAAATTTCCGTAGAAACCTACGTGAAAGCATATCCCGATTCCGCATTGATTAACAAAAATGAAATACTTAAGCAAATCGAGCTTGAAAAGGCCTCCGAGCTTACAAAGCTCAAAGAGGAGCTTAAGATTTTAAAAGCTCAAAATTCACAGGCAAAAGCGTAATTGCTGATTTTCAACAAAACTCAACAAAATAAAAAGGAGGTACAACTCCAAGTCTAAACCTTCCCCAAAGGCTATTTGGCTATTAGTCTTCTGTTGAGCATCAGTTAAATATACTCTTACGTGTCTGTAATTCAACGTTTAAAGAAAGGAATTATATGCAGTCAACAAACGAAATTTCATTGGAACCATCTAAGGCGCATAAGGATGTTTCAGGCAAAGAAGAAAAAGCCGACGGCACAACCGATATTGCAAAAAACCCAACATCGCCAAAGGAAACGACAAGCACAGCGTCCAAGGAAAGCGACCAATCTTTGAAAGCAAGCCTATATAACGCAAGCCAAGCAGGTGAAGCAAATGATGCAAAAAGCGAAATGCAGATAAATAACGCGCAGAAAGCGGACAAGGACGTATCAAAAGCTCCGTCAGCTTCAACCCCCGTGGATTTTAACGGACTATTGGAGCGAGATTTTAATGATTTTGAGGTAATTTACCCTAACGTATCTAAAAGCACCCTTTCCTGTGACGAGAATTTGCGCATTTTTGCCGAGGGCAAGGAGCAAAAAAGCTTGTGCGTAATATACGCTCAATACTTAAAAATGCAATCAAGCATAAAAAATGAGGCGATAAGGCAAGAGCGTTCCCGTATATCAAACGCCGCCTCCTCCGTGGGAACTCTTTCAAGCTCCGGCTCCGATAATGAAGAATTTTTCACAAAGGAACAGGTTCTTAAAATGTCACCGGAGCAAATCAAGCGCCACTATACCCGTATCCGCGAAAGCCAGGCTTTGTGGTAAATCTTAAAAAACGCATAAGAAAGACGCCGACAATAAATTCAAACCGATTTGGTTTTAAAGAGAAATAAGATTGCACCTAAGCGTCAAAAGCATGCACAACAACTTAAATATTATAAAAAGCACCTATAAGTGCAAAATTAAAAATACTATTATTTTCCTTCAGTCAGACAAATTTCATAACGACTGAAGCGAAGCGAAAGGAGCTATTATGGCATATTCAAGCTTTATCCCATCAGTATGGGCAGAATCAATTAACAGAGAACTCGAAAGAGTATGCGTTTTCGCAGAGGACTGTAACAGACAGTACGAGGGCGCAGTAGCAACAAAAGGTGACAGCGTACATATTCTCGGTGTAGGCAAGCCAACAATCAAAACCCTCGACAGAGCAAACGCGTCAGGTGAAATTGACACCGCGGAGGAAATCGAGGATACCTCAGTCATCTTAAACGTTAACCAGGTAAGATATTTCAACTATATGGTTGGCGACATTGACAAAGCACAGTCAGTAGGCGGTCTTATGGATGCCCTTTCCGCCGAAACAAGCGAGGGCTTAGCTAACGAAATGGATAAGTTCATTTCAAATATGGCTACCGACGAGAGCGTTCCAAAGCTTACAGAAGCACCAACCGTTGTAACTAAGGACAATATTCTTGAGCTTATCGACGACGCAATTATGAAGCTTCAGGAAAACGACGTTTCAATGTCATCAGACATTACTTTAACGGTTTCTCCCCGTTTCTACAAGCTCTTTAAGCAGGCATACATCGGAAAGGACACCGATAACAGCAACTACTTAAAGAACGGCAAGGTAGCAACGTATGGCAACGTAACAGTAAAGCTTTCAAACAACGTAACAAAAACAGAAAGCGGTGCTGTTGACAACATTATGCTCCGTACCAAGCGTGCAATCGCCTTTGTCAACCCACTTACTCACACAGAGGCATACCGCCCCGAAAAAACCTTTGCCGACGCAGTCAAAGGCTTCGTCCTCTTCGATGGCAAGGTAGTCCGCCCCAAGGAAATCATTAACATTAACGTTAAATACGCTTAAACGATAATAAACAAAAAGAAGCTGTTGCTAATGCAACAGCTTCTTTTTAAAAACAGTGAAATTAGTTTAAATGGCGCAAACGCGCGTGCGTATACAGTTTCCAAAATCGAAAATGAGTTTAGAAAAAGCGTTTATTTTCTGTCTTCCATAGGAACATACTCGCCTCTTGGAATGATTTCCTGATAAGCGGGACGGATAATTTTTCCGTTCATAAGTATTTCCTCAAGACGGTGTGCGCTCCAGCCCGCAATACGTGAAATTGCAAAAAGCGGAGTGTAAAGCTCGTGTGGAATGTCAAGCATATTGTAGATAAATCCGCTGTAAAAGTCAATATTTGCACTAACGCCCTTAAAAATCGACTTATGCTCGGCGATAATTTCGGGAGCAAGTCTTTCAATTAGCTTGCAAAGCTTGTAATCCTTATCCTTACCCTTTTCTTTAGAAAGCTTTTCAACGAAGGTTCTGAAAATACAAGCACGAGGGTCGCTCTTTGAGTAAATTGCGTGTCCCATACCGTAAATAAGACCCTTACCGTCGAATGCTTCCTTGTTTAAGATTTTATGTAAGTAAGCGGAAATTTGCGCTTCGTCAGTCCAATCATCAACGTTTTTCTTAATATCGTCAATCATTTCAACAACCTTAACGTTAGCTCCACCGTGTCTTGGACCCTTAAGAGAACCGAGAGAAGCGGCTATTGTTGAGTATGTATCAGTACCGGATGAAGAAACAACGTGAGTTGTAAAGGTTGAGTTATTACCACCGCCATGCTCTGCGTGAAGAACTAACGCAACGTCAAGAATTCTTGCTTCAAGGGGTGAGTATTTGCCGTCCTTTCTTAACATATAAAGAAAGTTCTCTGCCGTTGAAAGCTCAGGCTTTGGTGGACGGATAACAAGACTCTTTTTCTTTTCGTAAAATTCGTATGCGTGATATGCATAAACTGCCAAAAGCGGAAATTCGGAAATCAACTGCAAGCTTTGACGAAGCACGTTAGGAATAGACGTATCGTCTGCCTTGTCGTCATAAGCGTAAAGAGTAAGCACGCTTCTTGCAAGGGAGTTCATCATATCCTTTCCTGATGCTTTCATAAGTATGTCACGAACAAAGTTTCTCGGAAGAGAACGGTATTTAGCAAGAAGCTTTGTAAAGTCCTCTAATTCAGCCTTGTTTGGAAGCATACCGAAAAGAAGCAGATAAACCGTTTCTTCATATCCGTGTCTTTCGTCCTTCAAAAATCCGTCAACAAGCTCGTAAATATTTATACCGCGGTAAAAAAGCTCGCCCTCGCAAGCAGTTCTCACGCCGTCAACGTACTTAAAGCCCTGAACCTCGGAAATTTCGGTAAGACCTACAACAACGCCTTTTCCGTCCTTTTCTCTTAATCCTCTTTTTACGTTGTGTTTTTCATATAATTCAGGCTCAATGGTAGTATTCATTGAGCATTTTTCCACGTAACCCATAAGCTGTGGAGTTAATTGAGTTAAACCTTTTTTTACTCTTGCCATAGCTCTCCTTTCAGTTCTCCCTAATAGGGGAACGGTGAAGTTAAAGATCTTAATATTCAACTTCAAATCTTTCATTTTAGTCCGCTAAAATAAAAAATATATCCTATTTTATCATATAATTGTGAACAATGTGTTAAGTAATGATAATTTTATCAAAATTTTTGAATTTTCATTCATGAAAAACGAAAAACGCTTAAAATCAAGCGTTTTTCAATGGTTTTTAATAAATTTACCAAACGTGTGTAGCAATCAAACAGCTCTTGTCAAGGTCATCACTTGCTAAAACTGTATAGCTGTTTTTCACTACCCTTATGCTTTCCTCGTCATTTAATAAAAAATAGACGTATTCTTTATCAATATACGCAACAGCCGCCTTGATTTTATTGTCCTTTTTTCTGCCAAGATATAAATCGAACCAATAAAGCTCGCGTCCTTCAATATCTTCAACTCTCAATTCAAGAGATTCAACCAGTCTTTCATCGTTAAAACAACCTCTTGCAACGTGGAAAACGTTTATGTGAATTATAGTTCTCGTTGCATTTTTTGATAAAACGCATTTATTCAAGCTTAATATTTCCTGTTCTGTCATAAATCCTCCATAAGTAAGCCAGCCAAAGCAGACCTCGGTTTATGCTAAAGCGGTTTTTTTGCTATTTGTGAATTGTTTCTCGGATACTTACTCGGCGTATTTTTTATTTTTCTTATCACAACGATAGAACGCTCAATTTCTTCATTCCCGTCAGTCAAGGTGTAGCTGAACACTCTTTCCACCTTACCTCCCAACAATTCAATGGCATTTTTAGCCTCCGCTAATTCCTCGTCAGTGGAAAGAGATTTCATAGCAAGAAATGCTCCCCCTACCGAAACAAGCGGCAGGCAAAGTTCTGAAATCAAATTCAATCTGCCAACTGCTCTTGCGGTTACTATATCGAATTTTTCTCGCTTGTCCCCTTGACCTAACACCTCGGCGCGCTCATTTGATACGCTTTCATTGTTAAGATTAAATAGCCTTGCTGTATTTTCCACGTAAGCAACCTTTTTAGATACGCTGTCAACTGAAAAAACAGACACGTCAGGGCGTAAAATGGCAATAACCAAGGAAGGAAAGCCTCCGCCGCAGCCGATGTCACAAACGCGGGCATTTGCGGGAATAAACGGAATAACAGCCGAAGAGTCAACGAGGTGCCTTAAAATAACGCCGTCCTCATCTTTGATAGCTGTGAGATTGAGCGTCTTGTTTACCTCAAGCAGGTGTGAGGAAAGCTTTTCCAATATAATAGCGCCGTCCTCATTTATTAAATTTTTTGTGGCTTCGTTTTTGTTTGATACGGATAATAGCTTGTTTGTGAAATTTGACATAATCTTAACTCCTCGTAAGCAAAACCGATTCGTCCGGTAATGCAACGCTTAAATCCACGCACAGATTGTTATTGCAAAGTAAATCCATAACTGTGTCATAAGCCAGCTTTGGTAAATTGTTTTCCTTGCTTAAATGCCCAAGAGTAATACATTTAACCCCATTGTCTGCCAAAAAGCAAGCCAGCATAGCACAGTTGTCGTTTGATAAATGACCGTAGGGAGATAAAATTCTCTCCTTTAAAAATTGCGGATACGGTCCGCTTGCCAGCATTTTTTTGTCATGATTGGCTTCAATTAAAACGCATCTGCAATCCTTCAGAGTAAAAGCAAGCTTTTCCGTTACGTGACCCATATCTGTCGCCGTGCCGAACGTGTCCTCGCCGTCACTTATCAGGTATCCAAGATTTTGCATGCTGTCGTGAGGAACTTCAAAGGATTTTACGCACACATCCCCAATTGATTTTTCAAAAATCACCTCGTGACGAACGGCGCTTCTTTTAAGATAAGTGCCGCCCTGTACGCATTTATCGTAAGACGGATAGGCAAAATGAACGGGAATATTATATTTTTTAGAAATGACCTCAAGGCCGCAGGTGTGGTCACTATGCTCGTGAGTTATAAAAATATCACTAATGCCGGCAAGAGACGTTCCGAGAGCGTTGAGCGCCTTCTCAATGGCAAGACAGCTCTTGCCCGCATCAATAAGGATTTCCGTTTTTCCGTTGGTTACATAAGTACAGTTACCGCCTGAACCGGAAAAAAGTGTATATGCAGTTATCATAGTTCTCCTTTTGCTCTCCAAAAGGAGAACAGCTAAATTACATTACTTGAATAGCTCCGTAAGGTCTGATTCTCAAAATGTGGCACGCACCTTCGCCAAGTGCAGAATCGATTTCTTCCTTGTAAGCGCTAACCTGCTCAAAAGGAACAAATGCTTGAATAGTACCTGCAAAGCCGCCGCCGTGAACACGCCATGCAGCCCCTGTGTCGCAGAGTATATTTTCAGTAATTGCAAGGGCGAGTGAAAGTCCCTGCTCACTTACGTTTTTCGTAGTATAAACGTTTTGGAGATACTTGTAGCTTGAATTGCCCGATTTGATAACAAATTCAAGGAAACTCTCAACGTCGTTTTCCTTTAAATATGAAGCCTGTGCTGAAACTCTGTCGTTTTCGTTAAAGAAATGGTAAGCTCTCAAAATAGCTCTATCGCCAACCTTTTCTCTTAACTCCTTCACGTTTGCAAGAACCTGACCAAGACTTGTTTGTCTTAAATATTCACAGCCAAGCTCCTTTGCAACTGCCTTCATTTCAGCAGGGACGGAAGCGTAGTCCTCATTTAAATCAGCGTGATTTCCGCCTGTATTGACAATACAAAGGGCATATCCTGCGCCGCTTAAGTTAAAGTCTATTTTTTCGATTTTCGGATTTTTTGTATCCTCAAAGTCAATGTAAACAAAACCGCCAACCGCGCAAGCCATCTGGTCCATAAGTCCGCAGGGCTTTCCAAAGAATACGTTTTCGGAATATTGCGCCATTTTAGCTATTTCAACGTTATCAACGCTGCCATCGTTATAGAAGTAGTTAAGAATATTACCAACCATAACCTCAAATGCAGCAGAGGAAGAAAGACCTGAGCCCTTGAATACGTTTGACGTTGTGTAAGCTATGTAACCGCCCTTTTTGTATCCTCCAAGCTCAAATGCCTTAGCCATACCGGCAATTAACGCTCCCGATTTGAAAAAGTCGTTTTCCTTTGGCTCTGTGTATGTATTTATGTCTATTGCGTCCTCGTCAAAGCCCTTTGACTTAATTTTGATAAAACCGTCGTCTGTTTTTGAAGCGATAGCGATAATATCAAGATTTATTGAGCCTGCAAGCACCTTTCCGTGATTGTGGTCGGTGTGATTTCCTGAAATCTCGCTTCTGCCGGGAACGGAGAAAATAGAAACCTCTCTTTCACCGTAAACACTTAAAAATTCAGAAATTGCCTCACAGTATCTTTCCTTTTGGCTTTCTACGTTTTCCTCTCCGTAAATATCAGCTAATTTTACGTCAAGCTTGCCTTCCTTAACGTAGCTTAAAAGTTCAGTAGTTTTCATTTTAAATCTCCTTTAATTCTAATTGCTTCACAGGAAATACCCCGTCCTGTGTCTGTATCAATTTCAAAAATTGCTCCGTTAAATTCGATTTCGCCGTCTGCAAAATCAAATTTTGAAAGCATTTTAGTTTTCATTTTAAATATTACCGGCTCCTTTTTTACTCCGAGAATGCTATCAACTGCACCGCACATGCCAAGGTCGGTAATATAGGCGCATTTTCCCTCTAAAATACACGCATCGCTTGTTTGCACGTGGGTGTGAGTACCGAAAACTGCGCCAATTCGGTCGGCAAAATTATAAGCAACAGCCTTTTTTTCGCCCGTAGCCTCTGCGTGAATATCAAGAACGCAAAAATCGTACGCGCCTGCATTACGGTTTAAAGCTCGCTCCACCGCTTCAAAGGGACAGTTTGGAGGGTTGTCAAAATAAACCTGCCCCATCACGTTCAAAACAAGCATTTTGTATCCGTTTATATCTACAATGGTATCCCCCCGTCCGGGATTAGACGACGGAAAATTAAGAGGGCGCACAATTCTTTCTTCATCATCAAGGTACTTAAATACCGTAGATTTTCTGAACACGTGATTGCCCGTTGTGATTACGTCAATGCCGCTTTCAAAAAGCGTTTGAGCGGTAGATTTGTCAATCCCGTTTGGCTCGCTTGCGTTTTCACCGTTAGCAACAACACCGTCCACCTTATATTTTTTTCGTATCGCCCATAAATTTTTTCTTATATATTCTACCGCACAAGGACCAACTACGTCCCCGATAGCGAGTAAACGAAAAGAGCTCATATTATCTCCGTTCTGTTTTGTAGTAGTTATTTTGCCAAAGACAAGCTAACCGCAAAATTATTTACGCCCCTGTCGCAACAATTTGTGCTTTTCGTCCCATAGTTTTTGGGATAAATCCACGTAATAATTATGAGGATTTTCAAATCTCAAAACCTCATCCCACATAGAGGAAAGCTCCGCCTTGCAATATTCTCGTATTTCCTCGGTTGAGGGAGAATTGTATACGCAAGTGCCATTTTTAAAAATAGGAATCAGTAGCTCTCTTAAGGTATAATTATCCATTACCTTACGCTTCCACGTATAGTCGGGGTCAAAAAGCTCATAAGGCTTATTTTCGTCAATGACCTCGTCGTGAATTGTAATAAGGTCAGCCTCCGCCTTTGACGTTTCCTTGGAATAGAAGCGATAAAGTCTTTTAAAGTCCGGGTTTGTAATTTTTACCGTATTTTCGCTAATCTTGATTTTCGGCTTGATTCCGCTTTCATCCTCTACTGCGCAAAGCTTATATACGCCACCGAAAACAGGCTCGCTTTTAGCGGTTATAAGCCTTTCGCCTACGCCAAACATATCAACCTGCGCCCCTTGTAAAAGAATATCTCTTATAATGTATTCGTCAAGGGAGTTGGAGACTACGATTTTACATTTTGTCAAGCCGGCGTTATCAAGAGTTTTTCTTGCTTTTTTGGTAAGATAAGTAATATCTCCCGAATCAAGACGAACCGCACAGCTTTTCCTTTCCTCGTCGTTAAGACATTCATTAAACGCTTTAATAGCGTTTGGCAAGCCGCTGTTTATAGCGTCGTAGGTGTCAATAAGAAGTGTGGGATTTTTAGGATAAAGAGTGCAATAGGTTTTAAATGCCTCAAGCTCCGTATCAAACATTTGCACCCAAGAATGCGCCATAGTGCCGCCCGCCTTTGCCCCGAACATTTTATCAGCCAGAGCGCAGGAGGTGGAGTGACAGCCACCAATGTAAGCCGCTCTTGAGCCATAAACGGAAGCGTCCGCACCGTGAGCGCGTCTTGCGCCAAATTCCGATACGATTCTTCCTTGAGCCGCACGAACAATTCGAGAAGCTTTAGTTGCTACCAGACATTGATGGTTTAATATGAGCAGAACAAAGGTTTCAATGAACTGTGCCTCAATGGCAGGTGCGCGAACAATCATAATAGGCTCGTTAGGGAAAATAACGGTTCCCTCAGGAACGCTCCATATATCTCCCGTAAATTTAAAGTCCTTCAGATAATCTAAAAATTCCTTATCAAAAAGTCCTTTTGATTTTAAATATTCAATATCGTCATCTTCAAATTTGATAGACTTAATGTATTCAATAATCTGCTCAAGTCCGCAGGCGATAGCATAACCGCCGTTATCGGGAACTTTTCTGAAGAAAACGTCAAAGTAAGCTGTTTTATTCTTTATCTCCGAATGAAAATATCCTCTTGCCATAGTAAGCTCATAAAAGTCGCATAGCATGGTTAACTTTCTTTCATCAATTTTCATAGCGTACCTCCGCAAAACACCGTGCTTCCGTGTGATAATTACTTATATAATAAAATAAATGCAAGTGAAATTCAAGTCCTTTTTGGAAAAATAGAGTCCTTTTAAGTAAAATATTTCTACATTTATAATATAATATAATATATTTCTAAAAATATTATAATAAATATATTGCAATTTCGAAATAAGTGTGCTACAATGAGAATGATATGACAGTAGATTGTCTAAAATTTCTTAAGGAGGAAGAATTTACTATGCCAGAATTTAAGTTTGACATTGTAAAGAGCTTTGGTCTTATTTCAGAGAACAAGAACGGCTGGATTAAAGAAGTTAATTTAGTTAGTTGGAATGAAAAAGAGCCTGTGTACGATATTCGCGTATGGCAGGAAGGCCACGAAAAGCTTGGCAAGGGAATTACTCTTACAGAGGTAGAAATCAAGAACCTCAAGGAACTTCTTAACAGTCTCGACATTTAATGAAGCCATAAAGAGGAGCTTGCTCCTCTTTATTTATTTTGAACAAGGAGACAAAAGATAAAATGCTGGAAAAATTACCTGTTATTGCCCTGGGAGCGTTCGTTGTTTATTTTATAACATTTATCGTTCTTGCTTGTATAAGAAGCTATGAGGCAAACGAAAAGGTTAACTTTATTGATGATTATAGAAACTATTCCTTACTGTATAGCGGATTTTTTTCAACAACGGCTGTAATTTTGTGCGTGCCCGCTTTGGTTGCTTCAGCTTTTACCGGTGAAACGTTTTTAATTATCAACGTGTTATCCGTTATATCCTTTGTTATGCTTTCCTTTGGAACAACAAAGGCGGAATTCAAGACCAGAGTTATAGGAATTTCGTTGATTGTAAGAGCAGTAGCTCTTTTAGTGCCTGCGTTTTTTGCGGCAGTGGGCATTTATCAATCAATCCGTTTGGATTATTCACTTATAGTTTCTATAATATCTGCAATAATTTTTGGATTACTTGGCGTATTTAGTCTGCTTGATAAGGAGGAGGAGCCGTCAATATTCAGAATTCTCGTGCTTGTCCTTGTTATTTTATCCGCAGTCAACGTTGCTTTAACCGTTATTTCAACCCAAAACATAGCGGGTCTGTCCCTTCTTGGTAAGATTGAACGTATTATAAAGCCCGTAGCAACTATGTGCTTTAATTTGGCAGTTTTAGTAGTTTTTATATAACAAACAAAAGAGCAAACATACAAGCTTAATTCTTGTACGTTTGCTCTTTTTTATGTCATACACGTTATTTAAAAAACGAGAAAAGTCCTCTTTTTTGAAGCTCTCTTTCGTAAATATCAGTTACCTTGTAGCCAAGTGCGCAAATAGTCTTTTCAAGAGATAATTTTTCAATTTTATTTTTGGAAAGGATAACGGTTTCTCCGCTTATGTGTGAGGATTTCACACTTTTTACGTTAAATCCGTATTTTACGGTTCTGTCAATGCACCTTTCGCATAAAGGGCAGCTCATACCGTCGATTTTTAAAACTGTTTCAATCATAATTAGAAGGTAGGCTCAAAGCAAGGCATAAGCTCAAGCTTGAATAAATTGTTTTTGTGCTTTCTGTCGATAATTTCCTTCTTAGCTAAATCATCAATTTTTCCGGTACGAATATAAACGTCAAGCTCTGCGTAGGTAAAGCCAAGATTTTCCTCGTCTGTCTTTCCGCAAAGACCGTCAATAGGCACCTTTTCAACGAGATTATACGGCAAGCCGAGAAGATGGCCTATCTCCTTAACCTCTGTAACGGTAAGTCTTGAAAGAGGGCTGAAATCGCCCACAGAATCGCCGTAACGGGTTGAGTAACCTATATAATCCTCGGATAAATTACAGGTGTTAGCCACACGGCCGTTACAGCTTTGAGAAACGGCGTAAACAGTAGCCATACGGATACGTGCCGGCAGGTTTTGCAGCGTTACGGAGGTAAGCTCCAAGCCTTTAGGCATACTGTTTATAACTCCGTCCACCGCGTTTTTGATATTTACCTCATAATGCTTTATTCCCAAGTGATTAACAAGCTGATAGGAAGCGGAAATATCGTGCTGCTCACCTTGAGGCATTAAAACACCGATAACCCTGTCCTTGCCCAATGCTTCGACGCAAAGTGCGGCTACAATAGAGCTGTCCTTTCCACCGGAAATTCCTAAAACAGCGTTACAGCCCTTGCCGTTTTTCTCAAAAAAATCTCTTATCCATTGAACGCAATCGTTCTTTATTTTTTCTGCATTAAACATAAATTACTCCTTTGTGATTATGTTTTGTTACTTTGAAATCAAATTTACCCTTTTTTCACCTTGCAAATTGCTTCTCCCTGATAGTTCCATAGGAAGTCCTCGGCATTTCTTTCGCAACGCAAGAACGCTAAATCGTCTTTGAAAAAGAACGATAACGTTGTATTTCCGAAATACCTGTCGATAATTTGTGAAAAAACTGTAATTTTGTCAACCTGTGTCCACGCAAGACCGGTTGCGCAATCGTATTTAAAGCCGTCCTGTGTGCGTACTCCGCCAAATTCGTTGGAATATCCCTCCTCGGGGAATTTGCCAAAGGCGTTGCCGTTCACCTTGAAAGGCAGAACCATTGTGCCGTTTTCATTTTCATAAGTAAGCGTGCCCTCTTTTTCGCTATCAAAATCAAAACGGAAGCTCTTCATTCCCATATCGTTTTCTTCACACTCGTAGGTGACTCCGTTTATTTTTTCACGCGTAGGAGTGTCGCTAAATCCCTTTTCGCAGTATAATTCTAAAGATTCTGTCAAAGCCTGCAGCTTTTCTGAATATTCCTTGTTTTCATCAAGGGGAGTGTCGCTTATTTCGTCAACGATATACTCGAAGAAGCCGTTCATAATAAGCTCTCTTGAAATGGCGCTTCCTTGGTTATCTGACGTGCAAACAAAAATCAGATCCTTGCTTGGAACACATAAAGCAAGCTGATCCCCCATTCCCACGAAACCAAAGCTATCCAGAGGACCGCGCCAAAACTGGTATCCGTATCCGTTTTCAAAGGACTTTCTGTGGGCAGAAACAGAGTTATCCTTTTGCTTTGCGGTTGCTTCCTTTAAATATCTCTCGTTAATCAGTCTCTCGCCTTCATAGACGCCGTAATTTAAGACAAAGCGTGCAAAGGCAAGCAAATCCCTGGGCGTGCAAATCATGGCTGAATCTCCCCAGCTGTCACCGTTTGGAGTTTTCAAAATAGTAGCATTTTCAAAAGCGCCGAGCTTTTTAAATATTCTCTCGTTTAAAAAATCAAAAAGGCTTTTTTTCGTAACCTTTTCTACAAGCGCTGAAAGCACCTGTGAGCCTGAGCTGTCGTATTCCCAAACAGTACCGCTTGGACGCTTTTTATTTGGATCGTTTAAGTAAAACTCGGTTCTGTCGTATGCTCTTTCCCAAAACCAGGAATGATGAAAGCCCGAGGTAGTCATCGTAAGCATATCTCGTACCGTTTGCGCCTTCATATAGTCGGAAAGCTCTATTTTAATCTTTTCGGGAAAATATTCTACTATCGGCTTATCAAGGTCAATCAGCCCATCCTCTTCGCAAAGACCAATTGCAACGGAAACAAAGCTTTTGGTTACCGAATACATTCTATGGCAAAAATCCTTGTTAAAGGGCTTCCAATAGCCCTCATAAAAAATCTCGTTTCCTCTTGCCATTAAAAAGCTATGCGTATGCAGCTTGTTCATTCTGGAAATCAGCTTAAAAACGTTTTTAGAGCTGACACCCACGCTCTCAGGCGTAACAGTTTTAAATAACATATCTCTTACTCCTTAAGGACTTAAAATAAGTCCGTATATTTTTATTATAATAACATTTTATCACACGTAAAAATAACTGTCAACAAAAAACGATTGAAACGTCTTGAAAATAAGCTGCAAATCTGCTATACTTGGAACAGTAGAATTATCAAAATCAAAGGAGAAAAGAATGGAACGTTTTTTTGAAGATCCGGGAGCAAGAATTAAATCTCTGGCTATAACTCAATTTATAATTGGCGTTTTAATAGTGCTTGTATTTGCAATTTTACTTATTACCACGGGTGAATTTTACGTATTTCTTGGCATAATATTAGTTCCTTTCGGAACGTTTATTGTTTACATTCCTTCCCTGTATTTATACTCAATGGGAGAGCTTATTCAAAAGATGACCATAACGGAAGAAAATACCAGAGAAATCAACCGCACCTTGCTTTTGGAAAGACAAGACCGTCTTGATAGAATTATTGAGCTTTTAAAGGCAGAAAAGGATGCAGAAGCCAACCGATCTGCCGCGGAGCAAGCAAGCGACGAGTCGGAGCAGGCAGAAGAGGACTGCGACGAAGATTAAGCTGAATTTAAATATAAAAATCGCCTACACCTTGCGTTTATCCGTCGAGAATAAAACGCTAACGTAGGCGATTTTATTTTTTGTTATAATCTCTCTGCTATACTAAAAGCTCATAGGATTCCGTAAGCGTTGCGTTTTCATAAACAACAGTTTTAACCTCGTATTTTCCAAAGGTTAGGTCTAATTTTTGTCCGTTTACCTCAATATAAGAGCTTTCGCTGTTTGGTGTGTTGTTGATAAGACGGAATATTACAGCATTCTTGCCATAAGCCTTTTTTACGGTTGGCATGGAGATTACGTTGCCGCCTATTGACACGTCAAGACCACAAAGCGTTTTTTTGCTTGGTATGGGGAAAATGTTAAGAGCGTACGGCTTATTAACGAATTCCTGCGCTTTTCTTTCAAGCTCCCCTCTTTTTGCTACCGTTAATCTGAAGGAATAGTTATTCTCGCCCTGGTCTATCTTTTTGGTAAATCTGTCATTTGGAATAAGCTCTCTTTCTCCTATCGGATGGGCGCAATAAGTAACGCCGCGAACTAACGACATATAAAGATTTCCGTTTTCAAAATGGTTTCCGTAAACGCTTGTATTCATAAGAGAAATGCACGTATCTCCCATATCAAGTGCAACAAAGCGGTGGTTGACGTTTTCTCTGCCGTCGGTAAACAGCATATCAGTACCAAAGGGAGCTTGACCGATAAGAGTGCCCGTTACGTTAAGCGGCACCTTTAATTTAATTATTCGGTCAATATCACTCATATACAAATTAACGTCAATATCTACGTAGTCGTTGTTTTTATATATCTTGTAAAGAATTCTTGCTTTCGTATCGTCGCACTCAAAGAAGGCTTCGATACCAAGATAAATTTCGCCGTCCTCAATTACCTGAACGGATTTCATTCCCGAAAATACTCCGTGAGGATTTTTTGAGAGGGAAAAGCTCTTTTCGTTCTCACCGACTCTTAAAAGCTGATTTCTGCCCATTCCCCAAGGGTCAGCGTTATCATCAAAGGAGCAAAGACCGAAGCCCTCCCTTAAATACTCAACGCCGTCAATCTTATATGAGCTTAAAAGACCTGTATTTTCATCAACCTCAACGTGCTTTCTTCCGTTATCAAAAACAAATGCATTTGGCTGTTCCTTCTTGGCAGCTTCCGTAAAATCAACGTAAACGCTGTAACGTGTAAGAGCCATTGGCTTTAATTTTGCCTCAAATATAACTCTCTTTCGCCAGTCAAGATTTAAGTTACTGTCCTCTTTAATTACTTGATAAGGTATTTCGTTTCCGCTTGCATCCTTAATTATAATGCGTGAATAGATTGCTTCATTCCAGTTCTGGTCAGCAAGGGTAAATTCACACTCTACGTTGTCGCAGATTTCATAAGGATGAGGATTAAATACCACTATGGGATATTCTCCCTCCGCGGCTACGCTTTGATTTGCAGATAAAGCAAAATATGATTTTATCTTTGCCCTTTCCGCTTCAAGTATTCCGTGATTTAAGTATCTTATTCCCGCATCCTCGCCACATTGTACCGACGTTCCGGGAAGCACGTCGTGAAACTCTGCGTTTAATAAGTCCTCAACAGCTGTTTGAATCTCCTTTTCGGGATATTCTTCAAGAGCGCCCGTAAGATACGCAACTGACGATAGCTTTTCTGCGGCTGCAATTTCGTTTTCAAGCTGTGCGTGTAATTTTTTTACACGGTACATTGACGTATAACAGCCGGGCATAGAAATTCTTAATGAATGGTCAACCACCTTATCCGGTTCAATTTCCTTAAAGAAATTTTCGGGAGTAGAATGGATAAATTCTATTTCCTTATCAGTTAAAATCTGCTCCTTAATATCTGCTAAATCCTTGCGTGATGGTCCGCCGCCGTGATTTCCGACACCCCACAGTATAACGCCGAGAGGTACGTCGGGATGAAAGGCTCTGTCGTGAATTGTCTTGGCACTTTTGCCTAAGCTCGAGCCGTAGCTGCAAATTCTTGTGGCTTTTATTTCGCTGCCGTCAAGACCTCTCCAAATAAATTGTTCGCCGGGTAATGACATTTCGCTACCGAACGGACGCACAAACAAATAGCTGTCTTGACCGCATTTTTTTACAATTTGAACAAGCCCAACGGAATGGCCGAAGGGGTCAAGATTTATTGCGGTTGTAGGGCAAACCCCAAACTTTTCCTTAAAATACCGCTGTCCCTCTCTTATCTGACGGACAAAGCTCTCTCCGCAGGGCAAATTACAGTCAGGCTGTAAATACCAGCCCCCCATTATATGCCACTTGCCTGCTTTAACAAGCTCCTTGATTTTTTCAAAAAGCTCGGGGGCGTATTCCTCAACGTACTTATATACCGTAACCTCATTGTGACAGAAAATATAATCAAACTCATCACAAAGCCTTGCCGCTGTATAAAAGGTTGAAAGGGTTGCACTTACTCCCTCGGGCCAATCCCATTGCCAAATAGGGTCAATGTGTGCGTTACACACTAAATGCATTCTTTTAGAATAGTTATTTTCCATGGTAATTATCCTTACTCAAATAAATTTATTCATTTGGGAGCTGCGCGGTTTTGTAGTCCTCAACTAACATTATATTATCAATATATATTTGCTTATTACGGTACGAATCATTAGCAAGAGAGCCGTAGAAGTAAAATCCGCTAACGATAGTATTTTCATTTGGCTTCGTCTTGCCTTGGGCAAGGTCGCTTATTTTGAAAGCGAAATATCCCTTTTTATTGATAACCGAGCTGCCGTCACCTGTGCCGAAGCAACCGTCCCAGCCGTGAGAAAGCGTCTGCCACTGCGTAGCACCGTCTGCCAGATAGTAGAATTTAGGACTTGTTCCGTCGTTATCGTCCGTTCTGTAAGGAAGCTCTTCACCCTCTGATGATGTAAATCCTATACAAGCCTTTCTGAACTCTACTCCGGTAAAATCCATCCAGACAACGATATAGCCGTTGCTTCCAACCTTTCCGACGGTATCAAAATCTATTGCAAACTCAAAATTGCCCGCAGAGTCTGATTTATCTGCAGAAACGGAAATTCCGTTCGTTGCGCCCGCACCCTTGCCTGTTGCACCAAGAACCGATACGTTTGCCTTAAGTCCTTCGTTATCCCAGCCGGAAATAACAGGAGCTGCAAAACCGTCCTCAAAGTCCTCTAAAACAGTACCGCTTTCGATATTTTCAAGATCATCGGGGCTGAGTCTTTCAATAACGTATTCAACGTACGTCGGAATATTATCAAGCTTATTTGTATCAAGGTCAAATATTCTTGAGCCTTGGAGAGAGTCAATATAGTACGTAAGGTCGCTTAAATTAGGAGAAGACGTAAGCTTAACGCCCTTATAATTGAACATATAATCGTTTACGTGGTCGTGTCCTGTAACTATGGCTTTAACGTTTCCAAGCTCCCAGATTGTCTCTAAAAGATTTGTGTCAACCGCTGAAGGACACATATTTTCGTTAACGCCACCTGTAAATTCGTAAACAACTGTAGAATCGTTTACTTTATTATATGCCTCTACGTTTTCAATAAGAGGAATGTGGAACGCCATCATTCCGTTAACGTGCTGTCCGTTATTGTATTCCTTAATAAGAAGGGACGTGTCCTTATACCAATCAATCTGGTCCTGCTTAATAAAATCGTAATATCCGGGGTATTGTGTAGTATCGACGTAAGAGCCTGAATCCAACAGCCATATAAGTGAGCCAAGACTGCCGTCCTTGTTATAAACGCCGTGAACGTAATTGCCCGTGCCGCTTAAAGCCTCAACGTCCTTAGAAATGCAATATTCAAAGGATTCATAAATTTCCTGTTGCTTGTCATGGGGTAAAGCATACTCGTGGTCATGATTTCCGTAAACGTGACACCAAGGAATTTCCTTTTCCTCTAAATAACCGACAATTGTGGTAATGTTATTGCGAAGTAGTCTTTCAGAGCCCGACGTGCCTGTGTTATCACCTGTCAAAATAACAAGATTAGGATTTATTTTGTCAACGATTGCCTTGATTCTGTCCTTAAGCTCTTGCTTGTCGGTAGCTTTACCGTCAGAGCTTACGTGGGAATCGGCAATAATCATAACTCTGAAGGAGCCGTCCTCGTTATACTCAAGACGGTGCTTGCTTTCAAGTAGCTTTTCTACCTTTTCTATAACCTCGGCATCTGCGTTGCTTTGCCAAGGCTCCACAGTATCGTCAGATGAATCGTTATCACCTGTATCTGTATTGCCGTCGCCGTCACTTGATGTGTTGCCGTCGCTTGACGTATCGCTGTCTGTTGACGTATCGCTGTCGGTTGATATATCGCTGTTTACCGACGTGTCGCTTTGCTTTGATTGAGAGCTTGTATCCTTGTCGTTGCTATTACAAGCAACCGCCGTGAGAACAAAAACAATTGCAAAAGCCAATATTATGGCGAGCTTAAAAATTTTCATAATCTTCTCCTTAAATTCAATTTACTAATCAAATTTTACGGCTAAATGTCGAGCCTTATAAATAATCCGTAATGGTCTGTGGGATACTTTCCGTCAACCAAATCGTCAATTATTTTAAAGCTTATTGGCTTGATTTTATCATCAATAAAACAAAAGTCAATATGCTCGTCGTCAGTTTCTCCGTATCCGTGATACGTTGTTCTTCTGTCGTTTACCGTAACTGCATTTACGTCAGTAAAATGCTTTACCATTTCCTTGTAACCGAGGCTGGAGGGCGTCATATTAAAATCGCCCGTTACAAAGGTTGGATTTTGAGATATGCTTTTTGAATATTCATAAATGAGCCTTGAGCTTTTTATCTGACCGTTATCGCCAAAGCCGTAGTGGGTATTCATATAGGTAAAGACCTTACCGCTTTCTATATGCTTTAAAATAACGTACTGACACATACGCCAACAGTTATATTTTTCATCCCAACCGCGAGATTCAACCTCGGGAGTATCGGAAAGCCAGAAATATCCTGTGTCCAAAAGCTCGAATCGACCTTTTTTCCAAAGAATCGGAGCGCCTTCAAGCTCATTTTCCGAACGGTACTTGTTGAAAAACTCGTATTCGGGATAAAATTTTGCAATTTGCTCCTCCCAAGGCACGGTAAACTCTTGAAAGCCGATTATATCGGCATCATACTTGTCCGTTATTTCAGCAAGCCTTGGAGCGCGTTCTGCTATTGAATTGCCGTTTTTATCGTCACAGCATCTTATGTTAAAGCTTATTATTTTCAGTTCCATAAAGTTCTCCTTATTCAATATAAATGCGAGCGGAAAGATTTTCGGTCATTACGGTAAACCAACCCTTTTCAAATCGCTTTTTCATATCCAAACCCGTAAATTCAAGCAGGGATTTCGGAATTGATAGTTGAATTTTTTTAGCTTCTTTTGGAGAAAGAGCGATTTTTTCAACTGACACAAGCTTTTTTACAGGTTGGGGGATTGACGCTATCTCATCGCGAATATAGATAAGCACGCTTTCATAAGCCGAAAAATCGCCTGTATTTTCTATTTCAACAGTTGCCTTTAAAATTTCTTTTTCATAGCTTACGTCTAACGAGCGGTAAATCAGCTTTGAATATCCGATACCGTGCCCGAAAGGAAACTGTGGCTTGGTATCGCAAAAAACGTAGTCACGCCCGGGTGCGTTTATCGTTCCCGGACTGTGATAAAAGCCGTAATCCGCAAGCACGTTATCGTAGCAAAGAGGTAGCTGTCCCGTATGCTTCGGAAACGTTACGGGCAGCTTTGCTGAAAAGTTTTTATCGCCAAATAAAAGAGAAGCAAGCGCCGCAGAGCCTTCCTCTCCGGGATACCAAGCGGCAACCAAGGCGTTACAACCTTCGGTAGCATCAAGAAGCGTTTGAGGACGTCCGTCAATCATAACAACAACCACGTCCTTGCCCGTTTTAATCATTCTTCTTACAAGGTCAAGCTGAACTCCGCCCGGTACTAAATCGTGCATATCACAGCCCTCTCCGCAGGTAAGAATAGATTCCTCCTCACTGCCCCAGCCTACTCCGTAGCCTTTCATACTCTTTCCGCCGATAATACATACGACGGTATCAGCGTCCTTGGCTATTCTTTCAGCCTCGTCAAAACCCGATGTGTCAGTGCCGTAAACCTCACAGCCTGCCGCACAAGTAACAATGCCGCCTGCTTTTTCGCCGCGCTCCTTTATTGCTTCATAAGGGGTTTTAACGTCAAATTTAGGTAACGCATAATCTCCAAGCTGAGTGCTAAAGGCGTTAGGGCCTATAACGGCAATTTTTGAGCCGTCTTTAAGAGGAAGCGCACCGTTATTTTTCAGAAGCACGATAGATTTTTCTCCCGCTTCCCTTGCAAGCTCCCTGTGCGCCTCACAGCGTACGGTTTTCTTTATTTCATCAACGCTTGGCATTTTCATATCAAATACGCCAAGCTTTTCTTTAAGCTTAAGAATTCGCAAAACCAATTTGTCAATTTCGTCAACGCTTATTTCGCCACTCTCAACCATTTCCTTGAGATTGCTTCCGTAAGCCCAGGCGTTGGGCGCTTCTACGTCAATGCCGCAGGAAACGCAAAGCCTTGCCGTATCATTCTTGCCCTCTGCTACGCATTGAAAGTACGTAAGCATTTCCATTCCGCCAAAATCGGAAATTACTACACCGTCAAAGCCAAGCTCTTCTCTTAAAACGTTGTTCATTAAAAATCGGCTTGAGTGACAGGGGACGCCGTTTAATGCGGAATATGCAGGCATAACGCAATACGCCCCCGCATCTAACGCCTTTTTAAAGGGTGGCAAATATCTGTCCCGCAGCTCCTGCTCGGTTACGGTAACGGAGGAAAGATTTATTCCGGATTTCGGTGAGCCGTGAGCGGCAAAATGCTTAACGGTCGCCGCATATTTTTTATCCTCGCCAAGGAGCCCCTTAACGTATGATTCTCCCATCATACCAACAAGATAGGAGTCCTCTCCGTAGGTTTCCTCTAATCTTCCCCATCTTGGCTCTCTGCCAAGGTCTAAATCCGGAGCAAGGGACAAACGAATGCCCAACGCTCGTGCCTCTTTTCCTATTGCTTCGCCTACACGCTTCATAAGGTCGGCATCAAAGCTTGCGCCCATTCCAATGGATTGAGGAAAAACAGTAGTCCCTTTTCCTAAAATTCCGTGTAAGGATTCACACATTATAATCGGCGGAACAGGGGAAACGCTTTTAAAATGCTCAAGCATTTGGCACACCCATTCTCCAATTTCACAGGGAGATAAATCTATGGGTACCATAAGACCGAAAAGCCCGTTTGGATATTTTTCTTTTGCAAGCTTACTATCAAAGCTCTTATCCCTTACGAAATCCGAGGGCGAGCCGTGTGCAACGAGCTGTGCCAGCTTTTGGTCAAGGGTCAGCTCTTTTAAAATTTGTTCAGGTGATTTTTTCATTTAAATTTCCTTTTGACTATCGATTTATACGTTAATAATCAAATCGCATCTGTTTTTTATATCGGTTTTTTCAAAATAAATATTTTCAAGGGGAATCCAGGTGTCAAAAAAGCGATTTGCAAGCGGTGGCAAATTACGCTTTAAAATTCTATCCCTTTGCTTTTCCTTGTCAATATTCAAAAATACTGAAAAATCGTAATATTTCATAAGCTCCGGGTGCATAGAATAAGCTCCCTCTATGATTACAAGACTTTTCGGCGTAATTAAAGCAGGCGCCTTAAAGGCTTGAAATGAACAATCAAAGGAACGGTAAATTACGTTGTCTCCGTTTGATAGCGGAATAAGAACCTCGCTTAAAAACCGCTCTCTGTCAAAGTTTCCGCCAACTTGGCAAAGACGCTCCTTTGTACGCATTTCGGGCGTTAAAAAGAAGTCGTCTATATGAAAAACGGTGGCGTCATAAGCCTTTGCCAGAAGCTTGGAAAGCGTTGTTTTTCCGCTTGCGCTTCCGCCGTCAATAGCAATAATTGCTTTTTTTCGTTTTAAAAGAAGCTCAATTTTTTCAAACAGCGGCAAAAACGGTGAGCCTTCCTTTATTAAAGTTTCTTTAAAATCAGTCATTTAAGTTTAATACCTTTTTATTGTCAAGCACCATAACCAATATCGGGATAAGCACAATTTGTATAATAATTCCCGGAACAGCATCTATAATAGCTCCCGTTATATACGCACTAAACGTAAATACACCGCCTTTTGCAAGGGTGCAAGAAGTCATCGCTATTCCCCATACTATTCTGCCAACAACCATGGAAATAAGCAGGCAAACGTATATGTAAAGCTTTTTCTTTGGCAAAAGCCTGTATGTAATACCGCAAATTAAGCCGTAAGTAGCAAGCTCAAACGCCATGCAAAACGCCGCAGGGAAAAAAAGAGGCTTGCCCAATGTCAACGAACGGAAAAGCGGCGCGATAAATCCGACACCAAGTCCCCATTTCCAACCGCACAAAAATCCGCAAAGCAAAACGGGAATATGCATAGGCAGTAGCATAGAGCCGATTTCCGGAATTTGACCTGTCAAAAACGGAAGGATATATGCCAAAGCCAGACAAAGAGCCGAAATTACCAGCCTTAAAATATTGTTGTGATTTTTCATATCTTATTCCTCATTTTGATGAAGCGGCAAAGATACTGCGTTTCCATCAAGACATCAATATTCTTAAAATTTGATTTTCTTTATCTGCTTATACAAATTCAGCGCAAGCATATAACAACCGTATTCGTTTGGATGTACCGTATCACAGAAGCAGTCAAGAACATTCGGTATAAGGGTAAAGCCGTCAACAAAGGTAATGTTACCGTATTTTTCGCACTCCCTTTTTACTATACTGCGGCACCAGGTAAATCTCTCCTTGTCCAAGTCGTCGTTGCCGCGCCAAATAGGAGAAACACTTAAAATCTGCTTGCTTGGATACATTTCCGTCAGTCTTTTATAAAAGCCGACGGTTGCAGCCTCATAATCGTATTGGTCGGGCGCATCATACCAATTTGTGCCAAGGAACGTAATGATTTTGTCAGGCTCAAAGCCCTCAACGTACATAAGGTCATCAGGCTCGCATCTGTATCCGCCAATGCCTTGGTTCAGCATATTGTAGCCCGTCATACGCTGAAGCTCATTAAAATATGAGCCGCTTGAAAACATAGAGCCGTAGCCTTGGGTAATGGAATCTCCGATAACAAGTACCTTTTGCCCCTTGTCTTTAACAGATTTGTAGCTTCCGTCAATTGTGAAATTCTTTATCTGAAACTGACAGTCGCAGGGGAAATAAATACTTACGTGCTTTTCGCCGCACGGTAAGTCGATTTTAACGCTTCCCTTGCTCTTTTCAAGGTGCAAAACGGAATATAAAACACCGTCAATCCAAATATCAACGGAATTGCTCCTATCCGACAAGCAAGTGCCCTTGTATGCTTTATAGTCAAAGGAGATGAAGCTTGAATCCGTTTTGATTTCAGCCCTTATTCCCGCAGAAAAAATTCCTCTGTCGCGCCAAAACTCGTCGTAGCCCTCCTTGTTCATCATATCAATTTGTGCTTTAGAATATTTATACGCAATTAAATATCCGCCGCTTGTTTCAAAATAGCAAGCTCCTTTAATTAGCTTTTTAAGTGAATTAGCTGAAAATTTCATAAAAACTCCTTTAAATTCAGTCAATCGAGCAGCTGCTCAAATAACGTTTTTATATGGCAAATATAGTGTTATTTCGGGAAAAATTTCAATATCCTTATAAAATACCAATGAATAATCTTTTACTGTATTTCCTTTGCGGTAACGTTTGTTACGTCAATATCGCCCTGCTCACTGAAAATACCGAAAAACGTGCCGGTAAACGACATAGGGCTGGTAACCTCTGTTGAAAGCAGCGTCGTTCTGCCTTTACCTAACTTAACGTAGCGTCCGTCTGTTTCATAGAAAAACGTGTACCACTCTCTGTCGCTTTCGATTTTAAAGCGAACAGAACCGTTGTATTCAATGGGGGCAGACGCAACTATTACGTCAATATCGCTAACGCGCTTTCTTAAACATACTCTGTGACCGCCTTCGTCCCTCGTTATGAAAATATCATAATGGAAGAAGCTGTTGTAAAATGCGCTTAAGCCCGAGCGTTGATTGTTCTTTATGTCGCCCTTTAGGCTTACGGCTACCTCCATATCAAACTCCTGCTGACGGAACGCAATCATAGTAGGACTGCCGCCCTCTGTGGATAAATCGTCCTTACCGCCCATTAAGGTAAGCTCATTACGGTTTAACTGATAAAGCTCACGGTTCGGATTACGAACGAAGCTCCATCGTAAATTTAACTCGTCCTTATCAAAGCTATCGCAAAAATCAATGCTTACGGGTGATACTTCGGGGCCGGGTAAATTACCCTCCATTTCAAAATCAATAGTACCGTTATTACCAACCACAGGCCAACCGTTTTCGTCCCAGGTAAGAGGAGCTAAAAAGCTTTCTCTGCCAAGATGATGAAGGTGCGTATCGTTAACAGGACGGATTGCGAGGCAAACAAGCCACCAATTTCCGTTTTGGTCCTCTATAATGTCTGCGTGACCCGTTGCTTGAATAGGGCCGGGAGTATCGCGGTGGGAAAGGAAAGGATTGTGGGGACATCTTTCGTAAGGTCCATAAATATTTTTTGAGCGTTGCATGGTCTCCGAATGACCGTATTCCGTGCCACCCTCTGCAAGCATCAAATAGTAATAGCCGTTTATTTTGTAAATATGAGGAGCTTCCGGGTATCTTCCGCCACATCCGTTTGAGATAAGGGTAGATTCCGTATACTTTTCGCCTGTAAATGGGTTAACCTTGCAAAGATAAATGCCTATTTTGCCATTGTCATCTAATCCGTTTGATACGAAATAGCACGTTTTGTCATCGTCCCAAAACAGAGAGGGGTCAATTCCTCCTTGGTCAACGTAAGCAGGCTCGCTCCATTTGCCGTAAATGTCCTTCGTATGTACGATAAAATGTCCACCTGTTGAAACGTTAGTGGTGGTCATAAAAAATACACCGTCGTAATATCTGATAGTAGGTGCGTAAATACCCTTTGATACAACCGCGCCTCTTAAGGGAAGCTGGGAATCCTCTGTTAAGCAATAGTTAATAAGCTCCCAGTTTACAAGGTTTTTGCTATGATAAATAGGTACACCGGGGAAAAACTCAAACGTAGATGTAACAAGATAAAAATCATCACCTACACGGCATATACTCGGGTCCGGATTAAAGCCCTTAATAATCGGATTTTTATATTTCATAACTGTACCGCCTTTTAACGAATTTTATATTTACTTTATTATAACATTTATATAATACAAAAAGCAACAAAAACTAAACGAACTGTCAGAATTTTTATAATTGTCAGAAAAAGACATTTTATTTTCTCTTGCATAGATTTGCACAATGTGCTATAATTTAAAAAACTGTGCCCAACGGCGCTATTTTGGAGGCAATTATGAAATTAAGCGTTTGGTCAAGCTATTATTACGTTTTGTCCCCCGAGGATGCCCTTCGTGAATTTAAAGCCCACGGATTTGACTGCTGTGAGCTTTCCAGCGAGCATTCCGAGATGCTTTTAGAAAGAGGAGACGCAAAAAAGGTTGGCAAGGAATTTGGTGAATTTGCCAAGGAGATTGGCGTTGAGGTTTTGCAGGGACACCTTTTCTTTTGGGGAAAGAAAATTTGCAATTCAGAGGACAGAGAGCTTATAAAAAAACAGCTTGATTTGTTTTTGGCAATCGGTATTAAAAACGCCGTGCTTCATTGTGACCCGGTAGCTGATGAAAACGGTGTGAAAGCGCCCGTAGATATTGCAAGAAAAGAAAATATTAAAGCAATTTCAGACCTTTTAGATTACGTAAAGGATACCGACCTTGTTATCTGCCTTGAAAATCTTATTACAAGTCCCGCAGTAAATAACGTAGAAGGGCTTATGTATTTCATAGAGCATTTTAACAGCAAAAATCTCGGTATATGCCTTGATACGGGACATCTCAATATAAACGATAAAAACCAAGTGGCTTTCATAAGACGCGCAGGCAAGCATATAAAAGCGCTACACTTAGCCGATAATGAAGGTCAAGCCGACCAGCATTTAATGCCCTACGGTAAGGGAAACGTAGATTTTGTATCCGTTGTCCGTGAAATGAAAGCGCAATGCTACGAGGGACTTTATAACCTTGAAATTCCGGGTGAAAGTGGGGCCCCCCTTGAAGTTCTCGGCTATAAGCTGGACTACGTCAAAAAAATGATGAGCTACATTGACAAAAAATCTGAAAACTAAATAAAAATAGCAGATTTGCATATCATTCCCATAGCGGAGAACGTGCAAATCTGCTTTTTGTTTATGTTATTATTTAAATTCTGTTTCTTTTTGTATGCCACAGTAGGCTCGAACCAACAAGCATTGGTAGCCAAAAAATCGCAAAATCCAATAATTTTCAAAAAATTTCATCAATTGTTGTCGCAATTTCATCAGTATGCTGCCACTTGCCCTTTTCCTTGTACAAAAGACGCCTTGCAAGGTCACCCGAGCCGCACCAGGTGGTCATTAAAACCCCTTTTATGTGTCCGTTATCGTGGGATTTTGCGTAATTTATAAACGATTCAAGACTTGCTTTATCTCTCCAAGGACTTACCATTATTTGAAATCCCGCATCCCCAAACAAATCAATAGATTTATATTCCTCGTATTTATCGTAATGCCAGTCACAAATAATAATATCTCTTGAAACCTTGCTTATCGCCTCATAGGTGTCAACTCCGTCACAGGCTTCCCAGCCGTGATAGGGCGTGCCGTCTTGAGAAATCAGTCTGTCACCCCACATAAGTGCGGTTGCGCCGCGCTTTTTTATATGCTCATTTAGTCCGTTTATCCAATTTGCAAAAAGCTCTCCTCTTGAGCTGCTTGCACAGTCAGGACAAATTTTCAAGTTAAACGCTTCGTCGCACCCTATATGTATCATATCCGACTCAAATACGTCTAAAAGCTCGTCTATAAGCTCGCACACTATTTCTTTTGCCGAATCACTACATGGACAAATACTGCGCGCATAATACACCTTGTTTATTCCACGTTGCTCATCAAAATGAGGATAAGCGCGCAAAAGTCCGTCCAAAATGTCTTCCTTTTCCTCATTATGACCATGCAAAATGCCGTCAGTTGGGGTATTGTGAAGCCCTGATTGATGACCGAGCAAATTCATTTTAGGCACTAATTTTATATTGTGCTTTTTGCAAACGGCAAGAAGCTTTTTTACATCCTGCATTGATAGGGGGTCGTAGCCCCAAACCTCGGGATGAGACGTAAATTGATATCTGTATCTTACCTGCAAAACAATCATATTAAAGCCACGAGGGGATATATATTCGTCAATAAATTTTACAACGTCGTCTATCTCGTTTGTTAAAGGAGCTGTTAAGACGATGCCTTTTGTTTCCCAAGAAAAATTCATAATAAATACTCCGTTCATTTCCGTCTGCTGTCATAAGATCGGGCTATCGTTTCAGTTATAACTATACTTTTTTAATCGCAGGTTGTCAATCGCAAATGACTCAAAACCGAGTAAGCGACGACAGCTTGACCTATTCCCAAATTGTAATTTCACCGTTTACGTAGTGCCAACGGTTGTTATTTATCCAATACGAGGGATTTATTCCGCCGACAACTCCATGCTCCGGCTCACTTTCGCTATACCAGTATACGGGATAGTCTGAGCTTCCCGAATTAAAAAAATCCATAATATATTCAGACCAGCCGTTCGGCTTACTCGTAGCCTCGCAGAAAACTGTAATTCTTTCGCAGAAGCGGAAAGCGTAATTTCCAATGCTTGTATCTCCTATTCAAAAATTCAGGTGAATTATCCTCTTTTGCTGTATTACCGCTGAATTATCAACCATTTTTTGTAGCAGCTGCAGGTGGAGGAGTTGCTGAGTCTGTCGGCTCTTGAATGAGGTCCGCTTAAGCAAAAGCATTTTCCCCTGACGCTTTGACTTTCAAGCACTACCGCGTTGCCGTAAAAGTTTGGCTCTCTAACTCCAATCCAGAATTCACAAGTAGCGCATAATTGGCTGTGTCCGCCCATTTGATATGACATAATATCCCCCTAAAATTTAATTCTTTTTATTATATTGTATAAATTTTGCGCAAGCAAAAGACAACCGTATTCGTTTGGATGTATTTTGTCGCAAAAGCATTCCTCTACGCATGGCACAAGTGTATAGCCGTCAATAAAGGTAATGTTACCGTATTTTTCGCATTCTCTTTTTACAATAGACCTACACCAATCAAACCTCTCCCTATCCACGTTGTCGTCACGCCAAATTGGGGAAATAGCAATAATTTGCTTGCCCTTATATAGATCGGTAAGCTTTTTGTAGTAATCAACCGTAGCCTTTTCGTAATCGTAGCAGTCGGGACAGTTATACCAGTTTGTGCCAAGAAACGTAATTACCTTATCCGGCATAAACCCGTCAACGTACGAAAGCTCGTCAGGCTCACAGCGGTAGCCGCCGATTCCTTGATTCAGCATATTATATCCGGTCAATCTTTGAAGCACGTTAAAGTACGAGCCGCTTGAAAACAAAGAGCCATAGCCGTTTGTAATGGAATCTCCTATAACAAGCACGTTTTGACCCTTATCCTTAATCGACTTATACTTGCCGTCAATAGTGAAATTTTTAATAGAAAATTGATAATAATTCGGCAAATAAATTGAAACTGATTTTTCTCCCGCAGGCAACGTAATTGATATCTTTCCCATAATTTGTTCTATGCTGATTACAGAATAAAGAATGCCGCCGACCCAAACGTCAAGAGTTTTGCTTCTCTTATCAAGTGTGCAATCTCCTATGTAAATCTTGTAATCTAAAGAAATATGCTCTGCGTCCGTTTTAAATTCTAATCTGATTCCGCCCGAAAAAAGCACTCTGTTACGCCACGCCTCGTTGTAGCCGTCTGCTTTGGTTAAATCTATCTGCGCTTTAGAAAATCTATAAGGTGTTAAATAACCGTCCTCGCTTTCAAAATAGCAAGCGCTTTTAATTAGCTTCTTTAAGGAGTTTATAGAAAATTTCATACTTATCTCCTAAATTAAAATTACCTTTTTGCCTCTAACTTGAGCCTCAAATTCAAAATACACCTCACTGCTTGACTTGCGAACTGAAATTGTATAATCTCCGTTGTGCATACCGTAAGCCATTTTTCGGTCATAGTAGAAAAATGCTTCGTGTGGAATATCAATGGAAACGCTTTTTCTTTCACCTTTTTTTAGCTCTATTCTGCGGTACGCCTTTAGCTCTATAATCGGCATAACAACGTCACAATTCTTGCCGGAAAAATATATTTGAACAACCTCCGCTCCATTATATTTACCCGTGTTTTCAATATCAAAGGAAACGGTTACGTTGTTTTCATTGCTTGAAAAAGCACAGCTATCAATTTTAAATGAGGTGTAGCTCAATCCGTAACCGAATGGATACAGTGGGAATCCGTCATTTTCCACATAGTTATACCAGCGCCCGGATGGCTTATAGCAGTAGAATAACGGTAGCTGTCCAACGCTTTTTGGAAATGTAATAGGCAATTTTCCGCTTGGGCAAATATCTCCGAATAAAATCTCGCAAATTGCTTGCGCACCCTGCTCTCCGGGATACCAAGATTCTAAAACTCCCTTGCAATCCTCAATCCAATCGCTCATATCAATGGGTGAGCCGTTTAATAGAACTACTACGGAATTTTGATTAGCCGCCGTCATTTTGCGTATGCTTTCCTCTTGGTCTGTTTTAACCTCAAAGGATTGCTTCCCAACAATCATAGCACCGTGGTCCTTCTGCTCATTGCGTGTAAACGATGGCAGACGAATGTCCGAGCGATCAAGCCCTTCCCCCTCAATAACGGATGTAAAATAAAGAGCCGCATCACATTTTGGCGCGATTTTTTCAATAAGGTCGTCCCTTCCGTAAATCACTTCAACGCCCTCACCAAGATAATCACGCAAAAATTGTAGCGGTGTTTTAGCGTCCGGAGTAGTCCATTCCTTTTTATACGGCCCGGAATAATTTTTTCCAACGGGTAAAATATCTGCTCCCTCGCCAAATATGGCAAGGCGTTTTATTTGTTGCTTTTTGAACGGTAATACGTTGTCATTCTTTAGTAAAACGATAGATTCCCTTGCGGCATTTAACGCTAATTTTTTATGCTCCTCACAACGTATCAATGAATCGGCTTTGCTTTCGTCCACAAGAGGATTATCTAAAAGTCCGATTCTTATCTTTGCTGTCAAAACACGCAAAACGGGGCGGTCAATATCGTTTTCTGTAATTAAGCCCGCGTTATATGCGCACTTTAAATATTCAAAGGAGCTTTGCGGCAAATTAATATCAAGTCCCGCCTTTAAGCATAGCGCCTGCGCTTTTATATTATCATCAACTAATTTATGTGAGGCACAAACACCCTCTACTCCGCTGTAATCCGAAACAACAAAGCCGTCAAAGCCCCATTCATCACGAAGAATTTCAGTAAGAAGTCTTTCATTGCAGGAGCAAGGAATCCCGTCCCAAGAGTTATACGATGCCATTATAGACATAGCGCCGCCCTCCTTTATACATTTTTCAAAGGGCTTTAAAAACACCTCTCTCATAGTGCGCTCCGAGGTATCTGAGGCGTTTGAATCTCTGCCACCGTAGGAATAGTTATCGGCATAATGCTTAGGTGTTGCTATAACTCCGTTTTTTTGAAGTCCACGGCATACGGCTGCACCCATATTAGAATTAAGCAAAACATCCTCGCCAAAGGTTTCAACGGTACGACCCCATCGACAGTCACGGACCACGTTTACAACAGGTGTAAGCGCTTGTCTAACGCCTACCGCCACACATTCCTTGCCGATTACGTCACCGATTTTCGATACTAATTCATCATCAAAGGTTGACGCCATTGCAATAGGCTGAGGAAAGCAGGTTGCCATTCCCCATTGAGCGCCGTGCAACGATTCTCCGTGCTCTATTGGCGGTATATGGTGAGGCTGTACGTCCATGCTTAGCCTTACGTCGCGGTTGATTCTCTTTGCAACTTGACTTGCAGTAACAGGCTCATCCTTGTCATAGTGCATAAAATGACCGGGATTTCGAAAATTTCCCTGCCTATGCTCACGATATTTTTCATAATCATCATTAACAGAGTGCAGCATTTGTGCAGAAAGCTGATATATTTTTTCATCAATAGACATTTTGTCTAATAATGCTTTAGCACGCAGTAATGCATTGTCATTTAATTTGTCCATATTCACCCCGATAAAGTCTTGATAATTAAATTATATCACAACACCGTATCTTTGTGTTAGTGTTAAATAAAAATTTTTGTATTTTATATAATTTCTCAAAATCTATTGTTTTTTTAGCCAATCTATGGTATCATAACCATACAAAATAAACTGAAATGTAAAGGAGTCAAGATGCGAAGCAGCAACCTAAAGACAACAATCCATTTTGAAGGCAACGCCCTTATGCGTCTTGCCAAGCTTGAATATAAAAAGGCTTTTATTATTGCCGATCCATTTATCGTTTCAAGCGGACTTATAAACGCTGTAACAAAGCATTTAAACGCTGCTAATATTGAATATAAGGTTTATTCCGATGTAGTGCCTGACCCAACTACTGACAAGGTTGTTGCAGGAGTTACTGCTCTTGTGCGTGAAATGTCACCTTGCCTTATCGCTGTTGGCGGCGGCTCTGCTATTGACCTTGCAAAATGCGTTCGCCTTTTCGCTCGCAATTTGCACCCCGAATATGCACCCCACTTTATTGCAATTCCCACAACAAGCGGTACAGGTAGCGAGGTAACCTCATTTGCGGTTGTAACAGACACAAAGAAAAATGTAAAGCATGCTTTAGTTGACGAATTTATGCTTCCAAATGAAGCAATTCTCGACGTTGAAATGGTAAAGAGTGTTCCTGCCACCGTTACCGCCGATACAGGACTTGACGTTTTGGCACACGCCCTTGAAGCATACGTAAGCACAGAAGCGGACTACTTCTCCGATATGTATGCCGAGAAGTCAACATCTCTTTGCAAGCACTATCTTGTGCGCTCATATAATTATCAAAAAACTCACGAAAATAAAGCAAGAGAAAAAATGCATATTGCCTCATGCTTAGCGGGTATAGCGTTTAACGCGGTTTCCCTTGGCATTTGCCACAGTATTGCTCACCAGCTTGGTGCGCAGTTCCATATACCACACGGCAGAGCCAATGCAATTGTTCTTCCTGACGTTATCGGCTTTAATTCGGGAATTGCGGAAAATACCTTTGCCGTTAAGGACCCAAATCCTTGTGTTTCCAAGTATGCAAATATGTCACGCCGTATCGGTCTTATCGGCTACGATGACGTTGCTTGCGTAAAGGCGCTTGCTTACTATATCCGTTCAATGCAAATCGAAATGGGTATGCCAATCAGCGTACACGAAGCAGTTCCTAACCTAACCTACGAGCAATATGCCGCTAAATTTGACGCTATGGCAGAAGCGGCGCTCCTCGATACCTGCACGAAAACAAATCCAAGAAAGCCAACCAAAAAGGATATTATCCACATTCTCAAAAAAATCTGGAATAACGACATCAATCCTCAAGAATAAACCGCGTTTTCTTGAAAACAGATTTAATAAATAACAATAGGACAGAGAAAGAAATCTCTGTCCTTTTTGTCGTTGTTTAATTTTCCTTAACTCCGTCAGCTATCGTTGAAATAATGCCTGTATTATTTCTCATATCCCCAAATAACAGGACAGCTTGACCCGTTCCCAATAAGTTCAAATTATAAACCCCATTCCTTTTTATATTTCAAAGAAATTGTATTGTCATCATTGAATTCTATTGGCAGCCAAATATACGAGCTTTTAAGAAAGTTTGAGGTGTTGTGTCTTTCAAGCATTATAATTTGTATATCAGTACTCTCTATTGAAAAGGCGTTAGAGCCTTGAGTGTTAAACGTAGTCTTTGTTATATCATCTACACAGGGGTCGCCAATGTCCTCCCACTCACAAAGCAGGTGCTTTGTTCTGAAGGCTTTAGCCTGATTTGTTTCCCAGCCCGTTAGCCCCGAGGTGATTATGTAATAGTACCCGTTTTTATATGCTATAACAGGAGCTTCTCTTCGCGGAGCAATGTCTATTCTTTTATATGTGTCTGTAAATGATAAGTAGTCATCGCTTAGCTTGACAACATAGAGGCATCTGTCCTCCCCTTGTCCCTTTGTGTGTCGGTCATATATTAAATATGCACAGCCATCTATATCCTTGTAAACGGTCATATCGCGAACACATCCCTTTTCATCAATGGGCTTTGAAAATCCAAGCCACTTGTATTTTCCATTTACTGTGTCGCAAACAGCGAGTCCCATATCACATTCGCCCTTGTTATCACCGTGGTTGCCCGGGTATTTTACAAAGTGACACCATAAAACAAACTTGCCCGTCTTGTCATTATAGATTATTTTAGGTCTTTCAAAGCGTAAAGGCGCATAAAGCTCGCTTTGTGGGTCGTTGCTTACCTCTAAAATAACGCCCTCGTATTTCCAATTAAGCAAGTCGCTTGATTCATACATTACAACACCGACATCTGTCATTTGACCGCCGTTTGGTCCACTAAGAAATGGCAAATTGCGAAATGATAGTCCGTACCAATGGTATTTGCCGTTTGCAAATATAATTCCGCCATCACTTGCATTTATTATATTTCCGTCAGTATCGTGCCAATCTATAAATTCATTTATTTCTCCGTGACAAAAAGTTCTCATACCAAAGCTTTCTTTACTGAATTTTAATTTTCAAATATTTGTCAATAAGCGGCTCTAATTCTTCAAGCTCGCCGTCCTCTAAAAGGCACTTGTATTTTTCAAAGTAAGCAAGTAGCTTTTCCTTGTTTATTTCCTTTGGCGCTGTACCTACACGACGCTCGAAGTTTGCAAAGAGTATATTTTCCTTGTCCTCTCCCTGCAAATTAAGACCTGTTAAGGGCCTGTCCTCAAACGCTGTTTGCACCTTGTCTGTCGCTACAAAATTATAAACCTTATCAATGCACCAAGCAAATCCCTTGCTTTCCCAAGGGAAGGTAGCGTCTGTTCCAACCATAATTCTCTTTGAATGCTTTTTGAAGAAATCAACGTAAAAATCGTGATTGTCCTCAAATGCAAAATACATTTCATATCCCGGGGTTAAATCAACTGCCATATTTTTGTATTTATTAAACATTGCTTCAAGCTTGTCAGGGTACTTTGCGTAGAAGAAAAAGTGTGCAAAGGTTACGTTAAGCTTCGGGTATTTATCAAGGATTGTTTCAATTTGCCTATCAACGTCCTTACAGTGCGGATACGTACCGTCACCGTAAAACCAGCCGAATTGTTTTGACATAGGGGGAGCTAATTTTTCGTCCCAAAATTCATCGGGGTCGTTTACGTGGAACACAATATGTGTGCCGTCCTTTTCCATTTTGGCAAAAACCTCGTCAAGAGTTGGAAAAAGTAAAGAGCCGCCAAGCAGCTTTAAGCGTGTGGGTTTACCCTCTATCAGCTTAATTCCGTCAAATCCCATTTCCATAATTTCTTCATATTGAGTAATAAGCTCCATACCCTTTGGTACGTTTTCGGTGAACGGATAGCTTATATGATGCAAGCAACCGTGCGCAAACGTGCCTGGGTGCGCAATTTTGTAAAGGGCAATCATAATGTTGTTTGCAATTCCGCTACCGTGATTGTTAAGTGAGCAGATGTTAATTGCATTCAAGCCCATACCATCTCGATAAGGCTCGAACGCATTGATAAATGAGCCAACCTCATCGTTCTTCCACGCTTCAATATGAAGGTGAGTATCTATAATTTTCTCTTTGATTTTCGGTTCGTTAAACATATAAGCCTCCTTGTGCCTTCGCGCATCAAATTTTATTTATCACAATTATACCATAAATTCAAACGCTTGCGTTTGGTGCGTCAAAGACGCATAGCGATTTAAAAAATCGCAAATTAGCCGTCAATGAAAGCACCGCAATAAATCTTGTTTATTGATATAAGGTGCTTTCATTATAACACAAATCCTCCCCTTGTGTCAAATGTATAAATATTTTCCACAATTTTGTAAAATTCCACCACCCCGCAACAAAAAAAGCAGATTTCTCTGCCCTTTTGTTACATACTCATAGTAAGCACGCCCGCGCTGACGATACGACCGTAATGTCCGTAGTCAATCGGCTCGCTATAGCCCGGAATAGGTAAAATTTCTTCCTCAAGCTCTTCGATTTTTTCTGTTTTTTACAGCAATCTGTAAGCATTTGCGGTCCAAGTATATGCTTTACATTTAAGAGCATCGCCTGTTAAGGGGTCGTGGTTTTCGGAAAAACCCGATTTTTCTATTGCGCTCTTGTAATTCTTGGCAATCTGCTCGCTAAGCTCGGTTTCACTCATATTGCGAAGCGCCAAGCCGAAAATTATCTGGTCAGGTCCCCAAGCCGGGCCTCTCCAATAGCCGTTAGAAGTATAGTGTGGGCTGTGTAAGGATTCACTTGCAAGTCCGTATGGGCCCAAGAAATCGGTTTTAAGCTTGCCAATTATGTATGCTCTGATATCTGCAGGGAGTTTATCCTCCAAAACTATCATTCTTAACGGCATAAGGCTTTGAGGTCTATATATTTCCTCCGTCATACCGTTACGAATATAAATTTCTCCGTCCCAAAAATGTGTAGCACACTTCTCTAAAAGCTCTTTTGAGAGCATTTTATATATTCTTGTATCCGTACACAAATTAAGCCTTTCTGCCATCTGAGAAAGAACCTCACATTGAACTGACAAATATGCAATCAAATCGGGGGACTGAATAATTTCCGTATTATCAAAGCAGGTTGCATTATCGTTACCGGAATCGTTGCCGTGATAATAGCAAGGCGTGTTTCCGCGATAGTTTAGCCACCAATCCGTATTCTTTTTCATGTAATAGTAAAGCTCGTCTATTACCTCGATATCCTCGTATCTTTTGTTCTTTTTTACAAGCTGCTTATATATCCAACCTTGGATAGGAGGCTTTACAAAGGCTCTTTCCATAAATACGGTAGTAACTGTGTCCGGAGTTCTGCCGTGATTATCCATAAATCTGTACGGATAAATGAACTGATTGTATGAAAGCTCAAAATCCTTGTCCGCAAGATCAAGCGCATTAAAGGTGTTATCCCAGGACCAAAGCTTGCACATACCTGACTTACTCATTACGATGGCGTCTCTATCGTAATTACCCTCAGCAGATATGATATTACTCCACAAAATATATGAACACATCTCTTCGTATTTGCTTTGGGCTTTTGTCTGCTGAACCCAAGCAAGAAATTCATCTTTTCTGCTTTGTGAATATTCATCATAAGTTAAATCGGTATAAACAGACTTTTCGCTTGTGCTAAGACGGAGAGTAAACTCGTATTCTCCGTTTTCATCGGGCAAAACAGAGATTTTAATGTACTTTTTGTATATTCTTCTTTCGCTGTCTGCTGTGTCAATAGACACCTTACCCTTACTTATTTTGAATGTGTGAAAGGTGTTGGTAAAGCAGTCACACAGCTTCAATAAGTTATTGCCCTCGTAAATGTAGTTTGCATTATATACGCCTTGCATATATACGTACTTAAGGCAGGGAGACGTACCCTTACCCGAAAAGCATACTCCGTCCTTACCGAATAAGCATATTTTATGAACGTTGTCACCTTCCGTTATCTGAAGCTCCCAAGGCAAAAACGCTTCCGACGTGTCACCCGAAAATCCAATTTCCATCATAGGCACCATTCCTCCGTTATGAAGGGCGTGCAGAACCAAATTTTTATCAACTCTGGCAACAGAAATCAACGACCCTCTTGCACTAAAATGAAATTTATCAAAGCTTAACATATATTCTCCTATCAATCGCATAAAGCTTAATTGTTATATAATCATAATAGCACAAAATATATGCGTTTTCAATACAAAATGCTTACATACAAAAATTCCGCAACTTTATAAAAAATTCACCATCAAGAAGAACAAAAAGGAACAGATTTCTCTGTCCCTTTGGTGTTTTTACTTAGTTTTTATCGCTTGAGGGGAATATAATTTCTCCCTCGGTCTTTTCAAATTCCTTAATAGCCTGTCTTATGAGAAACAAAATTTCTCCGTTTGCGCTTCTGCCGTAATATTTTGAAATGTAGTGTAACTTATAGTGAAGCTCCTTGTCAATTTCTATTCCAAGATGCTTGTTCTCTTTATTTCTCATAAAAACCTCAAAAATATCTTAATTTAAGTATATTTTAAGATTATTTTGTGCTATAATGTTGTAAGTATACTTAATTTAAGTATACCATTTTCGGAGTGAGGTTTTTATGATTTGCACTTTTATAGGTCACAGAGATACACCCTTTTCCGTAAGGGAATATTTAAAAGACGCAATTATTAACGTAATAAATCAAGGGGTAGATTTGTTCTACGTTGGAAACAACGGTGGTTTTGATTTGTTGGTACAAGAAGTAATATTAGAAATAGCCCAATTCTATCCTAACGTAAAATTTGACATAGTTTTATCCGCAATCAATGAAAAAACCCTCATTGAAAAAGATTTCCCTACAATTTTTCCGGAGGAGCTTGAACTCGTTCCAAAAAGATTTGCGATAAGCAAACGAAATGATTATATGATTAAACGAGCTAACGTTGTAATTTCTTATGTTTCACACCCACTTTCCAATAGCGGTAAGGTTATCGAAAAAGCAAGAAAGCGCGGTTGCACAATAATAAATTTGGCTAAAAAATAAAGGCAGAAAATCTGCCCTTTCCTCTCTTTAAAAGCTATCAACTAATTTCGCTAACAGCTGACGGCCGGCTGCTTTATCCTACTTCTTGAAGTATATGTTTGCCGCATCTATCCTCGTCGCGAGCCATAAAAGTAAAGTGTAAAATGCTTTACATTACTATTTAATAATGTTATAATAATCATACCACAGATTTATAGAAAAATTTAACACCGCAGGGAGAATCAAGATGAAAAAATACTACATTGGGAACAGCTTGGTGGCAACGGGTGACTCTCGTTTGGGGAGTATTTGCAAAGAGCTTTTTTCCGGATTTTGCTTTGGAAAATCTACGCTTTCTTTGATACAGGGTAAAGAAAACACCCTTTTAATTGGAGATACATCAATTCCAAAAATCAACAGCTCGGCAGAGTTCGCCTTAAAAATTGATGAAAACGGAATCGCCATAAATGGCAGAGATTATGGCTCTCTTATGCGCGGATTTTTCTCTATGCTTATGAAAATCCGTTGGGACTTCGGCAAAGAAGAATTATTTTTGGAGGAAGTTACCGAAAACACAGAGTATAAATTAAAAAATCGCATGGTTCATTTGTGCCTTTTCCCGGAGGCAGACTTATACAGCATGAAAAAATACATCAGATTGTTAGCGGTATTGCAGTTTACACATGTTGTAATTGAACCTTGGGGCACCGTTAGACTTGATTGCCTCCCCGAGCTTGGTTGGAAAAACAGCTTCTCAAAAAACGACCTGTCCGATTTAGTAAATGAAATAAAAGTCTTGGGTATGGAACCAATCCCAATGTTCAACTCCTTGGGACACGCCTCGGGCGCTCGTTATATGTCAGGCAAGCATGTTGTTCTTGACCAAAATCCATCCTTGTACTATCTTTTTACACCTGACGGCTGGGCTTGGGATTTGGAAAACGAAAAGACTTGGACACTTTTAAAGTCAATACGCAAGGAGCTTTACGAAATTTTTGATGACTGCTCATATTTTCATATCGGCTTTGATGAATCTCACTCCCATAACAAAAACGAGATTTTGCGACCTCGCTTGTCAAGCTACTTAAAAAGGCTGACAGACGAAATAGCAAGGGAAGGTAAGCGTCCAATGCTTTGGATTGATATGCTCCTCCCCGCACAAGCATACAATGGCTTTAAGGCAAACTGTCACTCCGTTCGCAGTGAGGCTGAATGCACAGAAATCTTATCAAAGATTCACAAATCTGCCATTTTTGTGGATTGGCAATACGATGTAACCGAATCTCCCATAAGCACCTCTCTCTACTACAAGGACAAGGGTCTTGATATAATTGGTGCGCCTTGGCTTAATCCAAAAAACGGAAAGGCACACATAGATACTGTGTCTGAAAACGGACTTTTCGGCGTAATGCTGACAACCTGGCACACTTTGTTCAAGGAGATAGATAATTTAATCCCATTTACTAAAGAATTTGGAGGAACACTCCCTTGGTTTTACGAGGGTAATAACGCAACAACCGTAGCAGCGCTTCTTCGGAATCTTATGCCTTGGGACGGAAACTATGAGCATGCCGGCTACTCCAAGCGTCAGCTTGACAACTAAGCACTTTTTAAACTTTCTTCTCCACTCCCCGAGGGAATTGCAAAACTCAAAATTCCATAAAAATTCCACGTTTTTTGTGGAAAAAGTGTAACAAAAAAGGGAACAAGATAAACTCATTCCCTTAAATGTATTAAAAAAAGATTTCAACCCGAGTGACGTTTCCATCGATTTCCTGTAAACAAAGTACAGGCATTGGCTGAAATCTTGTGATTATCATACACTATGCAATATTCTTTGTCAACCCAAAATTAAAAGGGCAGAAAAGTCTGCCCTTGTGTTTTTATTTCTTAAAATAACGGTTGAGCAATCCTTCAAACGCCTTGACCTGTCTTGCCTCGTTGCCAAGCTTTATGTCAATTCGACCTTTGAGTTTCCATGATGGATTACAATTTTTACAACATCGACATACTCATCGTTATAGATATGTTTCAAGTCTTTGAGTTCTTCAATTAGATTATCAACATCTTTTTTGTAATCACTATATATTTTGTCAAGCCCAATTATTTCTACATTTAATTCTTTGTTGCTCAATAAAAGATCTACTATGCAATCCCAAAACGCTGACCAGTTACAGCCATAGTAATCAGGAAAGTCAAACTCTTTTGCAATAATTGCATGAATGTCAATCCAAGTTTTTACACCCGAAAAATCAAGTATATATTTTTCTTTGTGCTCGTACATATTAAGCTCATCCCCCGAAATATATTACCCTACAATATATAACCAAATACCTGTTTTTTCAATTTTATCAGAAACCTTTTCTATCATAAAATTATTTGGATTTAATAACTCGTTTTCAAGATAGTTTTCAAAATCCGAACCATAAAAAATCGTGTCATTTGCTTGCCAAAACGAAACAATAGGTGCGTTATCTACACCGTCAAAAAAGCATCTATGTGCATAAAATGGAATTAATTTTGGACTTTTGTCAAGCCAGTTCATAACCTCATTTGTGAAACTTTCTTTGTCTAAATCTTCGTCTATAACGTCACCAAGCATCGCTTTCATAGAACCGATGTTGTGTTCAATATCAAACAAAAATCCCTCTTTAATCTCTTGCTGGAATTCGTTAAAATGCTCAACGTTTTCTTTTGACATGTTTCTGTAATTAAAAAAATATGCTCCTCTTGGATATGCAAATGACAAAAAATCGGCTATCTCCTTTGGAAATTTAAAGCCAAAGGTACTCTCAATTTTGGAAATTTCTTCATTTGTAAGCCCTTCTTCAAAATAAACGCCTACTTTCTTTAGCTTTTCAACCATCAGTTCGTTATTCATATTAGCACCACCCTTTGTTGAATTATACCATAATTGCAAACACAGTTCAAGTGAAAAATGGTGTTAAGGTTGGGTTAACTAAAGGAACAACGCTTACAACTAAGAAAAGTATTGAGTGTAAGAAAATTATTTTAAAACACTCAAAAGACTTTGGTGGCTCACTTACAGATATTGATGTTATCAAACTTTGTGGTTGCTCACGACAAAGCTATTATAAATACAAAGCAGAAATAAAAAGAGCCGACTCTATTTAAAGAGTCGGTCTTTCTTATTCCTTTAAATCTTTTAACTCAGGATATCTTTTGAAATAATAATTTAGTTGAGATTCATTGAATATGCTTTTTAATTCTTTTAATTTTACAAAAGGAACAAAATTTTTAGTTTTTCTGCCTGCAATAACCGCAATTGTCGCAGCTTGTGTATCACCCGTATATGTATCAACAGAACCAATGCCACCAGCAGTTCTATTTATCAAAAAAACACCTTCCATTGACTTTACTATTTTTTGTTCCAATTTACATGGCGAGATAGACTTAATATAAAATATTCTTGTTGTATCAAGTGCGCCAAAACAATCAATAGAAAGTATTGAATTTAAAACATCTCCAAAAATCAATCTTTCTAATGATTTTGTTCTATTCCAATGATTTTGAATACGAGCCTTAATGTCAGTTGATATTCCAATATATACTTGCTTGTATTCGCCAAGAACCATCATATATAAGCCACCCACACCGGACAGTTCTTTTAAATCAACGCACTCCTGAAATTTGTGCTTTTTACAATTTCTATCTAAAAATTTATTAAAAGCATTTTTGTCAAGTGCTTCAAAAAACCGCATATTTAAATCATAATTCAAACTTGCTTTCATTCTTTGAACAGGGTAGCTTTCCTCTTTCCACCCACGCATACCCTCCGGCTTAGCTAACAAATATGTTTCTTTGTTAATATAATTTGTGGGTTTTTCCTTAATTTGTATTCCAAAATGAAAAACACTCATTTGCCGGTCTTATCTCTTTTCTTTCAACTTGTTGTCTATGCTCATATACTTTTCAAACTCTTCAATTGTTTCTTTCGGTGCACCTTCTTTTAAGTGCCAACCTTCATCATCAATATAAAAGAACGGGCTATCTAAAAAATCAGGTCTTTCACCACACATTTTTATTTCTTCCTTTCAGTAACTCACATAGACTACTTTCATATTCTTTGGCTTTTTCATCTGTTATCGCTTTCATTGGAACAAATAACTCTTTTGCATATTCATTCATATTATCAAAATAATAATCTACGCAAAAACCTTCCACTTCAAAATGAACAATTAAATTATAACCGAGATCCTCTGTTCGTTCTTCCATTACAAGACCTATGCTTTGATACCCATAATTTTGCTGATTAAAATCTGAAAAATCACCAAACCCATCTAAAATATATTCAAGCAAACAATTAGTTGATTTTGCAAATCGTTCTATATTTTCAACAAGCTTTTGGTGTTTTTCATTTTCCTCATCATATGAAGAATACGCACAAATTTCGCCATAAGTATTTTGGTAAAAACCAACACATATATTGCTTTTCATAATTATTTTACCTCTAACAAACAGTAGTTGAAAACGCCACTTCCCATATTTACTGATACATCACTAAAAGGCAACCAATTTATTTGATATTGTCCACTTAAATGAAATGAATCTCTATCTTTTATAGTTCCAATTCCTGCACCTTCTCCCCACGACAATGTTCCTGTAATATTTCTGCCTTCATATATTCTAAACGCAGAATCTATTGTGTCTTTATAAACAGGAGGTGTCCAATACCCAGAATCATTTGTTAATATAATTGCATAACCTGAAACAAATTTTGGGTCAAGACTTTTCATTCTTTCTACTCGATTTACATCAAACAAATAATCATATCTACCTAAATCTTGAGCTCCATGATTTTTCAAATTAAATACCTCAAAATTATCAGATGCAATGGTTCTTTTTGTTTTATATTTTAATTCAATAGGGTAGCTTCCTTGCTCATCTAAAACATAAATATCAATGTGCATATCAGGAGCAAAGGCAGGGCAGTATTCAAGTCTTATTTTTGCATTTGGTAAAATTTTTTGAAGCTGCCAAGCCAATGAAAATTGAAAGTCGGCTTCTGAATGGAAAATTTTTTGTGTGTTTTTAAGTTGTTCTATCGCATATTTTACATTCTCTGTTGTCATAAGTCTACCTCTATGAAAACTCTTTTTTATTATTATACCACCACTAAAACAATTTGTAAAGTTTCACATGTCTCAAAAACTTGACACTTAGTAAAAACCGTATAACTTCTTACACGGTATGAAAAGCCACACGGGCAGATAGTGTTTAGTAGAGCAAGTGCACATTTAAAATGTGTGTTTTTATTTTACACTTAAAGTGTCTATTAGAACCACACAGAAAGCCCCAACAAACACACAAAATTCTATTAGAAAAGTCGGTGTAAAAGTAATTCAATACACGATATAATTAAATAAAAAACTTTCCATAATTTTAATTTCCACTTTTTGAGCATTTTTCAATTTTGTAGCTCTGAAAATTCCATAAAAATTCCGCTATTTTGTGAAAAAAGTGCAACAAAAAAGGGAATCGGTTTCCCAAATTCCCTTTATGTATTAAATATAAAAAGATTTCAACCCGAGTGACGTTTCCATCGATTTCCTGTAAACAAAGTACAGGCATTGGCTGAAATCTTGTGATTATTATACACTATGCAATATTCTTTGTCAACCCAAAATTAAAAGGGCAGAAAAGTCTGCCCTTGTGTTTTTATTTCTTAAAATAACGGTTGAGCAATCCTTCAAATGCCTTAACCTGTCTTGCCTCGTCGCCAAGCTTTATGTCAATTCGACCTTGGAGTTCCCGTGATGAATTACTATCTTGACAACATCGACATACTCATCGTTATAGATATGCTTCAAATCCTTTAAGGTGTCAACAAAAATATCAACATCCTCCTTGAACTCGCTGTATATCTTATCAAGCCCTATTATTTCCAAGTCAAGCCCTCTTGAATCTATAAAGTCTGTTATACAGTCCCAAAACGCATCCCAATTGGCTCCGTAATAATCAGGGAAGTCAAATTCCTTTTCTATAATAGCGTGAATGTCAATCCAAGTTTTTACACCCGAAAAATCAAGTATATATTTTTCTTTGTGATTGTACATATTTTTCTCCGTCAAATATCTATTTATTTAGATTATACCACAACCACAAATATAGTTCAAGCAAAAACGGTGTTAAGGTAGGTATAACTAAAGGCACAACACTTACAACTAAGAAAAGCATTGAGTGTAAGAAAATTGTTTTAAAACACTCAAAAGATTTTGGCGGCACACTTACAGATGTTGACGTTATTAAACTTTGTGGCTGTTCAAGACAAAGCTATTATAAATATAAAGCAGAAATAAAAAGAGCCGACTCTATTTAAAGAGTCGGTCTTTCTATTATTATTTATCATAAACAAGCACACACCACAGTGCCATTTCATAGAAAATTCATAATTTTTATGGGTGTTCTCTCGTTGCTGCATATTCCTGTAATCTTTTACTTGCATAATAAATAGCCTGCCGTTCATTGCCTTGGGGATTGTCGTCTAATATATTGTGTATCCATTGATAATAATGCGTTACCTCGTGAAAAATTGAGCATAAAATGCCTGCGATTGCATTATCTCTACCTCGTTTTATTTTTTCTTCGTTATAATCTCCTACTGCAATTCTAATATATGGTTCTTCAAATCTATCATAAGGTGCTATGAATGAGGCAGAAACCTGCTCACCTTTGCGAGAAATTAAATGTGGGTAATCGAACAAATAAATAGGACATCTTATGGGAAATACATAGTTTTTTCGTAACCATTTAAGCATTTCTTTGATAGCATTATTTAAATCTCTGTCAACGCTCGGTTGTGATACAAGTCTTATTCCCGACCTGCAATTTTTATAATCTTCAACAGGTATATTCTTCCATACATTCATTTTTACACCCTCTTTCGTAAGTCGTTTCAATTATACCACACCACATATAGCATTTCAATAACGCAATAGTTGATTTTAAATATAAACCACTCAAACGAGTGCCGAAAAATCAGCACTCGCTTTTATATCAAATTCAATGCTTTTTCAAATATTCACGCAAACGGTATTCTTCTGTTTTGACTTTTTCTAATTTTAAAAATGCAGTCTTTACTCTTTCATCATCAATAATCTTGTCAATTCCTTTTATCTCTTTTAGCTCTTGCAAAAGAATTTCACTGCGTGACTTTCCGTCAACCCTTATTCCACCAGCTTCTTGAATGTTTTTTAATAATGGTGTTGTGTGATGATTAATTTCATACGTATCAAAATGTACACTGAAATCACATGCTCTTTCAAGCCACATTATTGAGTTTTCTGTATCTCCAACTTCAAGATACAATCTTAATAATGTTTTACAAGCATCGACTGCGACTTGCGAATGAAATTGATAATCGCCGTCAGGAAACAACACATCCATTATATCAACTATTTGCTTTTGCATAACTATTTTTTCTTCTGTTGAATACACCGGCTTTTTGTCAATAAAATGATATGATATTAAATCTATACATTTAAGCATTTCGCTAAATAACTCAAGCAAATAGCTTTGTTTTTTCTCTAACCCTTCTTGACCATAATCGCCCCATTTATGTATCATAAATTGCTCTTTTGAATATAAAAACGGAACCATTTGCTCAACGATATGCATCATTTTTTCTTTTTCGCCTGTGTAATCGTAAGCCGTCGCTAAAGAATCAAGAGCCTGATTTCTTATTCCACTATCTGTGCAATGCTCAAGGACATAATTCAAAATGTTAATAACTTCATTATAAACCGCCTTGTCTTTGTTTTTAAAATTGGATGAAATTAAAGTATTAGCAAGCCTGACTTTTATTAAATACGACCTTGGAAACTTCGATTGAGCCTCTCTTAAAACCTCTATTGCTCTTTCATAACCATCTGTAACAATAGCCTTGTAAGAAGAAAAGATATAATCTTCCACTTGTTTTTCATCGTCACCAAAATTCACACCAAGTATTTCATCTGTTGACACGCCAAATGCCTTTGACAAGGGAACTATTTGTGTAATATCAGGATAACCTACATCTCTTTCCCATTTTGATATTGCTTGAGGAGTTACACCAACAAGCTCTGCAAGCTCTTCCTGTGTTATCTTTCTTTGTTTTCTCAACTCTTTGATAATTTCACCAATTGTTCGTGCCATAATAGTCCTCCGTAATATATTTCGGTACCGTAACTATATTGTATCATACTTATTATACCATTTACACATACAGAAAAGCAACAAAAACTAAACGGAGCGTTTAATTTTGTAAAGTTGCACAGGAAAGTTCCAAACACATCACCAAATCCCCGTTAGAAAAGTCAGTATAAAACCCTGTTGATACACGATATAATTAAATAAAAAACTTTCCAAAATTAGAGCTTCCACTTTTTGAGCTTTTTAAGAAATCACAGAAGCTAAAATTCCATAAAAATTCCACAAATTTGTGGAAAAAGTGCGACAAAAAAGGGAACAAGTCAGACCTGCTCCCTCTTATGTATTATGTGTTATAAACCCTTGTAATATAAGGCTTTACAGGATTATTTGAAGTATCTGTTAAGAAGTCCTTCAAAAGCCTTGCCGTGTCTTGCCTCGTCGCGTCCTGCCATACAGCTTCGTGAAACAGCCCGAGGTTAAAACATGCTTTGTATTACTTGGCTTTGTTGAACTTTTTTGCTGCTATATATTTTCAACTCTGCGTTTGTAGAATATAAGAAATTCCGTAAAAATTCCATTAATTTTTCCGTATTTTAGAACAAAATAAGTGTGTATATTTTAAACAAATAGCTTTTTTCGTTTTGCATTTTTTGTGCTCAATTGCACTTTATCAATTGAAACATATAGTCCTTTAGGCGTAGCTTCTATTAACAATTCTGCATCGTCTAATTTGAAACACAACGCCTTTTGCCCCTCGTGATCTTTTTCCTCATCGATAAAACACAAATCGCTTTCCGCATTTATAACATTAGACCAAAAATCACGATTGTAGTCGCTATATATTTCACCGGAAAAACCATAATTGTTTCCTTCAATTTTTTGAGACGATAAACCGAACAAAGCATCGTCGAAAGCGATTATTGCATCCTTGCAAAAACACAGTGTTTCGTCTATAGACTCAAATCCGTACGGTTTTGAGTCTAATGCAATATATTTAATTTTTCTTTTGCTTTTCAACAAGTCGTATAGTTCTTCTTCGCCTGTTTCTATAAAGCACGGAGAGTCATCATTATTCCAAGCATCTATTTGCTCTTTAAGCACCATATCTATGTATGTGGCTTTATGACACGAATTGCATCTAACGGCAAAATCTCCACAAATATCGCTAAGTATTTCAGCCTTGCCACCACAAGAGCATTTTTTCACAAGATGTCCTCCCGCCGAAACTACATTAACTCCAGCGTCCTTTGTTCCGTAAAACACATCCATATTATCGCATTGATTGTAAATATAAAGATTCAAGTTGAAATCATCAAAGCATATAACTTGATAATCATCTTTTTTCTCTATACAATGAATTTTTTGCCCTGAAAATAAAGTTTCTTTCCAATCTATATACTCATCGTCACCATTATACCACCAATCATATTTTTCTGACGAAAAGGTGTATGGCTTTTGATATTTTTGCGCTCCGTCGTAGCCGATGGTTACATAATAATTCTCGCTTTCTAATAATATCCAATATCCTTCTGTAACATGGTATTCCAACTCTCCGGTTGTGTGTAAATATGCGTTGTGCCAATTGCTTAAATATGATTCTCGGTATTGTAATTCGAATACCGTTAAAATGGGTTCATCCAAAATCATAGTATCACCTCCATTTATTAGCAATTAAAATCAACGGGATAGCTTTCATCAGCTTCATCAGACCACAGCAAAGAGTAGCCATCAGTTTCAGCATCATCTGGTGCTATTGTAAATGTATTGCCATTTTTCATTATAAACTTTATTTCGCAAAATGTTTCGCTTGTAGGTGATACATAATTAATACCATTTTCTAACCACTTCGAATATTCGCTGATAACAGGAGTTATTGTTATTCTTTCTATAATATCGTATTCAAGTGAAATTGATTCCGTTCTATCCTTTTCATTAGTATGCGAATTATAAATATCTATTGTATTATTAAAATAATCTTCAATAATCGATTGTGATATTCGTTCCTTTTCTTGTTCGGTTAAAGATCTATATTCAACGCAAAGCTCATCGATAAAAAAGTATGACACAACTAAGCACTTTTCGTTTTCAAACACAATATAAATGTCTTCGTCCTGCATATAGACTTTGTTTCTTAAATGTCTACATATAAACGAACCAAATGAAAATATTGCTTTTACTTTTGTGTCCTTTATTTCACTTAAAAGATTGTCAAAATAAACATTCGCTTCGGTTAATTTAGAAAGCTCTTTCATAGCAAACCCACCTTAAACATTTCTTTTTATAATTATACCATTGATTGACCCTTTTGTAAAGTTCGTGCTGTCTCAAAAATCCGACATTATATATTTTCCAAAACCACAAGTTCCATAATTTGACCTTTTTCCAAAAATCAAAAACAAAAATTCCATAAAAATTCCACAAATTTGTGGAAAAAGGGCGACAAAAAAGGGAACAAATTAAACTCATTCCCTTTATGTATTATGTGTTATAAGTCCTTATATTACAAGGCTTTATCTTACTTCTTGAAGTATCTGTTAAGAAGTCCTTCGAAAGCTTTTCCGTGTCTTGCCTCGTCGCGGTCAACCTTAGCATGTCGTGGAAAGTTTCGAGGTAGCCCTAAGTCTTGCATTACTTGGCTTTTCTAAACTTTTTTAATGAGATTTTTAATAGCTTTGCACTTGCAGAATATAAGAAATTCCATTAATTTTTCCATGTTTTGTGTGGAAAATTAAACTTGATTTGCCCTATAAATTGGAATTTACTTACTGCAATACACCGCAATTGCATCGCAGATGAATGCCGCTGTACCATCAGTATGTTTATCAATATTATTCCTAAAGCGCTCGTCCGCTACATACATCTGACCGAGATCTGCCAAAATTTCATTTGTGCAGACATAGTAATTCGCGGTGATATGGTTCTGTAGCATTTTCACAAGTCTTTGTGCTTCGGTGGAATCAGGACTTTCGCCCTTTCTCATGCAGAGAGCAAACTCTGCCATAATACGGTTCATTCCCTCAGCAAGGTCATTCCACTTCTGCTTGGAGTAGTTCTTAGTCCGTTCTGCATGTTCTTTGTATGCATCTGTTTTGCCCCATTTTTCTCTAGCTTCAGCCTTATGCTTTTCAAATTCGCTGTTGTCAAATGCCTTCATAACATTTTCTCCTTTCACGGCACCGTCTATAGCAGAAATTAACCTCTCTAATCGTTCTTTTTTGAGTGTGAGAAGTTGTTTTTGCTCATTGAGTGCCTTGCTTTTGTCATAATTCGGGGATGACAAAATCTCACCAATGATTTTTAAGGAAAAGTCAAGTTCGCGGTAAAAGAGAATTTCTTGCATACGAAGAAGAGAGTTTTCATCGTAAAAACGATAGCCAGTAGCCCTGTCAACAAAGGCAGGCCGCAACAATCCTATTTCATCGTAATAATGCAGTGTGCGCACACTTACACCCGTAAAATCAGCAAATTCTTTAATCTGCATTTTCAATTTTATCACCTCACTAGGATAGCATACACTATGACGGAACGTGAGAGTCAATACCCTTTTGAGAAAAAATATGGATTTATGTTCGAAAAATTCTTATTTATTGGTGAGTTTATTATATCACACAACATAATATATTTCAACAACCATTTAGGAGGACAAAATGACAAAATCAGAAACAAAAGGCACCTATCAATTACCAAATGGAATGTGGGCTTTTAGAGCTTTCCTTGTGGTAGATGGGGAGAAGAAAGATGTCAAGCGCACCAAGGACGAGTTTGGGAACCCATTTAAGACTGAAAAAGCTGCCCTTAAGCAAGAGAGAGGGCTTTGGCTTTGTGTGAATTAGATATACCTATGAGCCCCAAAAAGAAGAGATATACAGTTAATCAAGTGTGGAAGGAATATTGTGAGAAGGGGAGGTATGGAAAGTCATACGGCACCACCAGAAAACAAGATAGCTTGTGGAGAAATCATATCTCTAAAAGGTTTGGTAAAAAGTATATTGATGATATAAGTGTTTCCCAAGTGGTTGATTATTTGAGTGAGCTTTATTATGAAGAAGGTAGAGCCTTTAAATATAACTCCTTAACAAAAGTAGATGCTTGGCTTTACTGAATTCTTCTGCTGTGATTTTATGATATTATGCCTATTATTTGACTTCCTCAAAATACAATTTACCTTCAACATTTACCGTTGTTCCCGGACGAATTATCGCCCTTACCAATTGATATGAGTAGGGCTTTTCTATTGTTACAAAGACAGTATAATCACCCTTGATCCATATTTTGTTTGTTTCATCATCTGTTAAAATCAGCTGTATAAAAAAGCTATCGCCTTGATTTTTAACCTTAGTTGAAAATGCATAGCGTGCAGCAGGGGTGGTAGCTTGTACGGAACGCCATCCGTCAAGAGGGTTTTGGCGTGCTTGATACAAATAAAATACAGTATCTTGGCTTGCTGTGCCACAGATAGAAAAGCTATAATCTGAATTGACAGTAAGACAAACGCCATTGCTTTCATATTTTCCGGGCTTCATACCCAGACTATAATTCAAAGCGTTGCGATTTTCTTGAGTGCAATTGTTGACAGTCTCGGCATATTTATCGAAAATTATCTTAGTATACTTTTCTCTAAGCTCAAGTAAAAATAGCCTTTCCTCTTCCCTGCTCATTTCCTTGTGAATTATTGCATCAATGGCACGATAAATATATGTGTAAGCATCATCCACAAAGTGAAGTCCACCTCTTCCCCATTTATGCTTAACATTTCCAATAGAGATAGGCAAAGGGTCAACAAAGTGTGATTTTTTAAGCTTTTCTCTAGCGCAATGATATGCAAAATCCATTAGCTTGTTATCTCGAATGTAGCGTTGGTCAAAGGAATGGTTGGTTGAGGCAATTTGGTTAGCCTCAGGGTCAACAAACGTTCTTGCGTGCATTGCACAAACAACAATTATCTTATCTTCAGGGTATAGCTTCAAAATCCTGTCTATGTATTCAAAATAGATTTCCTTGAGCTTATCCTCGCCGAAGTCTGAAAGGGCAACGCTTTCTCCGTTTATAAAGGTCGTTGTTGCTTTTTTTGTTGCTTTGTCATCTAAGCCGATGGCAACAGTCCTGCCGATATCATCATATGTAATGTAACTACCATCAATTTTTCGGCAGTCAAGCCTTACGGTTGTTAAATCTATTATAAGAAAATCGGATTTTTCCTCAGATAAAAAATTCTCCCAGGTTTTTGTAACGTCAAGCATAAAGCATCTTTTGTAAAAGGATGGAGCTGAAGATGCCTTGGATTCTTCTACTAAAGAAGCAGAAAGCAGCTCGTCTATTGGCTTGCTAATTGCAGCCAAAGGGTTTACTCCTTGTATGAAACGATCAACTACATATTCGTTTTCCGCATCGCCATATTCCTTGGTAGTTTGAGGGATGGAAAACGCATCTCTGCAAACGCAAGAGCCGATTATACTAACATGGGTAGGTTGTTTTGTTGCTTTGCTCATGGGTTTACTCCCTTCATTCAATATAGCTGTTTACATTCTACCACCATAAGGTTTTTTTGTCAAGCAAAGAAAAACGGTGTTAAGGTTGGGTTAACCAAAGGAACAACACTTACAACTAAGAAAAGCATTGAGTGCAAGAAAAGCTTTTTTGAAAAATAAAATTTAAAAATTCCATAAAAATCCCACAATTTGTGGAAAAAGTGCGACAAAAAAGGGAATCGGTTTCCCAAATTCCCTTTATTTATTAAGTTCTAAAAAACCTTATGTTTCTGACAGTCGGGGACGCCTGTCCCTACAATCTTATTTCTTGAAATAGCGGTTGAGCAAACCTTCGAAAGCTTTTCCGCGTCTTGCTTTAGTGTGGGGGTGGGTAAGATTTGCACTTACCTGTAAATTGAATTTACCTATCCCAGCTACGCTGTCATCCCCCGTATGTAAAGCAATTATTTCTTGAAGTATCTATTAAGAAGTCCTTCAAAAGCCTTGCCGTGTCCTGCCTCGTCGCGAACCATTTCGTGAACGGTGTCGTGGATTGCGTCGAGGTTAAGCTCTTTAGCGCGCTTTGCAAGGTCAAATTTGCCTGCAGTTGCGCCATTTTCTGCCTCAACTCTCATTTCGAGGTTCTTCTTTGTTGAGTCTGTTACAACCTCGCCAAGAAGCTCTGCAAACTTAGCCGCATGCTCAGCCTCTTCCCACGCTGCTTTTTCCCAATAAAGACCGATTTCAGGATAACCTTCTCTGTGAGCAACTCTTGCCATAGCAAGATACATACCAACCTCTGTGCATTCGCCCATATAGTTAGCGCGAAGATCCTCAATAATGTCCTCACGTGCGCCCTGTGCTACGCCTACAACATGCTCCGCAGCCCAAAAACGATTTTCTTCTGCTACCTCATTGAACTTTTCAGCAGGAACCTTGCATTGTGGGCATCTTTCAGGGGCTGAATCTCCCTCGTGAACGTAACCGCAAACTGAACAAACAAACTTTTTCATAATATTAACTCCTTATGTTAAATAATTTTTTATTTTTTAATTGGCGCTATTTTGATTTGCACTTAGCGCAAGTGCCGTAATAAATAACTCTTTCAGACTGAACCTCAAAGCCGGCATTTGTTAGAGAGGTTCTTTTTTCAACCTCAATGGGGAAATCATAAATTTCTTTGCATCCGCTGCATACAAAGTGCGCGTGATCCTCGATAAAGCCATCATAATAGATACACTTGTCAACAGCCTCAACGGAAATTATCTCGCCCTGTTCTAAAAGATTGCCTAAATTTCGGTAAACAGTCCCTAAGCTTATATTAGGAATTATTTCGCGAACAGCATCGTAGATTTGCACAGCACTACAATGATGTCGCTTCGAACGGAGAAAATTAAGTATTTCCGTTCTCTGTGTTGTGTTTCTCATGCTATTTCCTTTCAGCAATTCCCTCCGTAATCGCTTATCAGTAATGATTACTGTTATTATTATACACACAAGCCTGTCGCTTGTCAATACCTTTTTTGAAATTTTTTAAAATTTTTTGGTTGGATAATTCTACACATTAAGGTTGTTCATGACTTGCCGAAAAATAAAAACCGGCTGAACCGTAGTTCAGCTGGTTTTTGCTTTATTTTACCGTATTTAAAATAACGCTTCAACTAAAAGTGGCATAACCTTGGTCATAATGAAAGCGATAGCTACCGCCATGGCTATAAATGCAACAAGCAAATACCATTTTTCTTTTTGACCGTAGGTGATTTTTGCTTTGTCGCTTTTTTCTTCAGAAATATAAAAACGCGCATTGTTATAGTCTGTTATTTTTCGTTTGCCAACGGTTGTTTCTGAAAATTCACCGCCTACAATTGATACCGTATTCATCAGCGCCGAGCCGTTTTTTAAAGCTAACCTAATAAGCTTTTTCTTTGCAAATCCCAACTCTTCTAAGGTGACAGCACTTGCTTCACTTGTTGCGTTCTTTGCAAATAAAGCGCGTATAAATGAGCCGACAACCGCTTTTGATAGAAAATTTAATACAAAAGCAAGGCAAACTCCTATACATACCGCCCAAACAATCAAAACGGTGGAGTCGTTACTTAATGATGTCCCTGCTAAAAATACTGACATCTTAGTTCTCCTCTGTGATTGCTTTGCCACATATCTTAACGAGAATGTCTTCCAAGTCCTCGTTATCAACGTATTCAATCTCAATTGACTTCATCTTGCCCTTGTCTTTAATCTTAATTAGCTTACCTGTCAGTCTTGTTGCTCTTCTTTCCAAGTCCTTTGCATAATCAACAACAATATCCTCGTTTTCATCCTTTTCAACGGTGTTGTTCATAGTTTGTTCATATATTTTGTTCATTTTCTTAACTAAATCTTCCGTACTGCGCACAGATAATGAACGAACCAGTATGTTATGAGCGGTATCAACAATGGCTTCTCTGTCCTTTAAACCGAGTAAAGCGCGTGCGTGACCTGCCGAAATATCCGTTGATTGAAGCATATCAAGCACCTCGTCAGGCAAATCAAGCAGTCTCATAGTGTTTGCAACGGCACTTCTTGACTTTCCTACTCTTGCTGCAAGCTCCTCTTGGGTTAAATTTAACTGTTCCATAAGAGATTTGTATGCCTGAGCTTCTTCAAATGCATTCAAGTTTTCGCGCTGAATGTTTTCTATAAGAGCAAGCTCGGCTGCCTTTAATTCATCGGCATCTATTATGATTGCTGAAATTTCCGTCGCTCCGGAAAGCTTTGAGGCTCTCCATCTGCGCTCACCTGCGACAATTTGATAAAATCCCTCGCCAACCTCTCTGACTATAATGGGCTGAATAAGACCGTGCTGCTTAATTGATTCTGCAAGTTCTTCCAAAGAAGCGTCATCAAAATGCTTTCTCGGCTGGTCCTGCTTTGGCTCTATTTGTGATATTTTTAATGTTTGAACACCGTTATTTCTACTTCTTAAAGCTGATTCTAAACCGTTTTCTGCAAAAATTGAATCTAAACCTTTCCCTAATCCCTTTTTCATCTCATTTTCCTTTCATTTAATGTTTATTTATATCTATTAGTCTATTTACCGAATAACTAAAACCTCAAATTGATATATTAAACGGAAATTACTTAATATCTTTACTTAAAAACCTATAAAATCAATATCCTTCTATTCTGGTGATTATTTCTTTTGCTACGTTTTCGTATTCAAGACTTCCTTTTGAGTATCTTGAGTAATATCTTATCGGTTCGCCAAAGCTTGGAGCTTCTGATAATGAAATTACGCGTGAAATTTTAGTATCGAATAACTGATAACTATAATATTTGTTTAACTCCTCTAAAACCTGTCCGGACAGCTTGTAGCGTGGATTGTACATTGTAATTAGTATTCCTGTGATGTTTAAACGTGGATTATAGCGTTGTCTTACGGATTTAAATGTCAACATAAGCTGTGATAATCCCTCCAACGCGAAAAATTCACATTGAATTGGAACAATTAAGCCCTTACTGGCGGCTAATGCGTTTAATGTTATGATACCAAGGGACGGTGGACAGTCTATAATCACGTAATCGAAGCTGTTTGACTCCTCAAGCTCTTTTAGGGCCGTTTTTAGGAAGTATTCGCGGTTCTCTTCTCCTGCCAGTTCTATTTCTGCAGCCGCTAATGCCATGTTCGATGGCATAATGTATAAGTTTTTAAAATTTGTTTCGATAATTGCACTTGAAGGTTGACATTTTGAAATTAAAACGTCATAAGCTGAATGCTTTACGGTGTTTTTTGTTACTCCAACTGCACTTGTGGAACTACCTTGAGGGTCTAAATCAATTAAAAGTGTTTTTTTACCCAAAGCACCAAGTGAAGCTGCGCAGTTTACTGCCGATGTTGTTTTACCGACGCCACCTTTTTGATTGGCGAAAGATATAATATGCACTGTCATTTTCCTTTCTTACTTATATAATCTTGTAATTAAAGTATATCACGAAAATTACATAAAATCAATATAGTTTAGAGAAAATTTACCGTTTCACGTGAAACAATCAGATGTTTTGCGTGAATTAACCAAAAACGGTTTAACACAAAAGCACGTTATAGGTAAAATAAACGAATTGTTATTTTTGTTTCACGTGAAACGCTTGTGTTTAAGGTTTTATTGTTAAGTTTTTATATGTTGTTGTCATTTTGTTTTACAAGGTGCTGCATTTTCATTTGCACACGTTCTGTTTCACGTGAAACATTGCATTTGTGCGAGTTTACCCTCATCAATCACCTCGTTTATTTATGTCATAAACAAAAGGCAAATTTCCGTAGCGTGGATAATTCCACCATTGTTTCACGTGAAACGCCGACATTTTAAAAAGAAAAACAACGTTTTAAAAAGAAAAGACCGCCGAATAAACGCGAAAACGTCTGATTGTCGGCGGTCTTTATGTATAATTGTGCCTAAAGTTCAAAAAGCAGTTCAGTATCGTTCGCTTCCTCGACCGCTTTTGTACAGGAAGAACAAGAGGTCGTTTGGCGAGATGCGCACGACGCGTTGTTAGCCTGCGGTTCTTTAGAAATTAAAATGGTAAGTTCAGTAAACGAGTCGTTTTCAATTTTTCTGCTTTTGATAGCTATTCCGGAGCGTTTTATCGCTTCTACAGCTCTGTTTACAGTACCATAAAAAGCTGATATTGATTTAAATTGCGGAGAAATCGGCGAAACTTTAGCTTCCGTTGAGGCGATAGGGATGTTTTTGTCGGATATATGTAAGTCAATGAGGGCTTCTGTCGCAGAAACGTTCAATCCTTCCAAAACCACTTGTGAAAGTAATTTTTCTCTTAAACTCGGGTCAGACACTCTTAAAAGCGCTCTTGCGTGGCGCTCAGTAAGGTTATTTTTGATGATTTGTTCCTTTTCTTCAGCTGTAAAGCGGAGAAGACGAAGCTTATTAGCAACAAAGGACTGACTGTTTGAAAGTCTTGTTGCGATCTGTTCTTGCGTTAGCTCGTAAGTATCTATAAGAGCTTTTATTGCCTCAGCTTGCTCGAAAATGTTCAAATCTTCGCGAATTATGTTCTCAATTATCGCTATTTCTGCTGATTTTGACTCGTTTATGTCGGAAATTATGCAGGGCACGGTTGCCATACCGAGTTCGTTTGCTGCACGCAGGCGACGTTCTCCTGCCACAATTTCGTAAAATTCGCCTGATTTACGTACAGTTAGCGGCTGAATTATGCCGTATTGGCTTATGCTGTTTGCCAATCTTATTATGCTGTCTTGCGAAAAGTGTTTTCTCGGTTGGTTGGGATTGGGGAGGATTTTTTCTACTGGAATCTGGTGGATTGCGCCGGGCAGGTTATGTTTAACTTCGCTGATTTTTTGGTAATATGCCATAATTTTTTTCCTTTCGTTTTGAAACGCAAAATATTGTGTTGTAATGATGATAACACGGGTCGCAAGCACTAATCTGTCGAAACAGCGTGTCGATGCATATTTGTTTATGTAAATATCTCAAAATATGCGTCTAAAATGGTAAATTATGGTAAAAAACAAAATGGTAAAATATGGTAATTAACAACATTAGAAATTTCGCTTGTCGTTGAAAGACACTGCACGGATCATCCTGTAAAACAAGACTTTTAGCGTTTTCGTATTCATCTTTAAGCCTGATTTCGGGTTTTATCGAGAAAAAATGTGGGCTATGCCTTACGGCAGTAAGCCAGCTTCTTAACCCATCAAACCATCCCACCGATTTGGCTCCGAGTGTGCTTCACAGTTTCAGGCGAGAAAATATTTCGCATAGCAAGGAAACGAATGCAGGTAATATTGTGTACATATTGCCAAGTGAGTTTCTGCAGATATACGGTATATTTTACGTCTAAAACCTTATTGGTTTGAGCCTACTGTGGAATGCCTTACGGGAGTGAAACGAACCAGTTTTGGAACGGACAAAAATCCCGTCTTTGGCGTTAAAATTTTTTGAAATATTTTTATATCTCGGCAAAATTTTGCCTTAAATACGAGCTTTTTGGCTCGTTCTAAAATGCCTTGCACCTAAAACCTAACTATTTAGAGATGATTTTTGGTGCGGAGGAGGCAGGCTTATTAACATAAGCCAACGACGACAATCCTAAAAGC
>JAZRIQ010000010.1:0-38381 GCA_045645405.1 Eubacteriales bacterium | reverse complement strand
TGGAAATGCCATCGCTTAACGGATAAAAGCTACCCTGGGGATAACAGGCTGATTTCCCCCAAGAGTTCACATCGACGGGGAAGTTTGGCACCTCGATGTCGGCTCATCACATCCTGGGGCTTGGAGAAGGTCCCAAGGGTTCGGCTGTCCGCCGATTAAAGTGGTACGCGAGCTGGGTTCAGAACGTCGTGAGACAGTTCGGTCCCTATCTGTCGTGGGCGTAAGATATTTGAGAGGAGTTGACCTTAGTACGAGAGGACCGGGTCGAGCGTACCTCCGGTGCATCAGTTGTTCTGCCAAGGGCATAGCTGAGTAGCCGCGTACGAATGTGATAAACGCTGAAAGCATCTAAGCGTGAAACACACCTCAAGATTAGATATCTCCAACATTAAGTTGATAAGGTCACTTGTAGACTACAAGTTTGATAGGTCGGAGGTGTAAGTACAGTAATGTATTCAGCTGACCGATACTAATAGACCGAACGCTTGAACTACTTAATATGGTTCAATCAAATATTCAAATGTTGATACTCATAGTTCCCATTATTTACTACACCTTATTCGGTTTTTCAATGAGCATTTTAATTAAGCAATGCGCAAGCATTGCTTTTTTTATTTAAATAAAAAATCACTCCTGAATTAACAGGAGTGATTTTTGTTAGAATATATTATTTTTTTAGAATTTTGTTTATAACAGTTCTCATGTTGTCAATGTTCTTTTCCATATCGGAAACAAGCTTGAATTGGGTTCTGGCTCTGTCAAGGTTATGTCCCTCACGGTAAATTTTAAAATATATGTCACCGTTTAAATAATCGCTTAAAAATCTCATTCCGCATTCAAGGGTGAGCATAATTGATGCGTAAGGAAGCATTTCAATTTCTGCATCAGTTAGAGAAGAACCGCACATTTCAAGATATCCTTGTGCAAATTTTTCAAATAAATCAATTTCAAAATTTACAATGCTTAAATCCTTTTCATCTTCTGCGGCTTTAGTAGCACCAAAGCGTATTGCATCGCCGAAATCATAAAGATAAGAACCCGGCATAACAGTATCAAGGTCTATTACGGCCACAGGCAAGCCTGTTTTTTCATCCATAAGAACGTTATTTAACTTTGTATCGTTGTGAGTAACTCTTAAAGGAAGAGAACCGTTTTCAAGTTGCTTAACGAATAATGACGTAAAACTTTCTCTGTCCTTTACAAATTTTATTTCATCGTAAACGTCAGCTGCACGTCCTGCAGCATCAAGATCAACAGCTTTTTCGAAATCATGGAATCTTGAAACCGTGTTGTGAAAATTCGGAATGGTTTCAACGAGCTGTGATGCATCAAAATCCTTCAATATTTCTGCAAATTCTCCGAATGCGATTCCGGAATAGTAAAAGCTTTCAGGGTTTTCCATCTTTTCTATCGTGTATACCCCATCAATATACCTATACATTCTATAAGCATGGTTCTGGTACATTGCGTATTTTTTGTTTGATTTTGTAGATAGAAATTTAAGCGTACATTTTTCAGGATCTTTTCCTGTTTCTTTCGCTTTCGCTCTTATGAAATGTGTAACCTTTTCAACGTTGGACATTAACCCCTCAACGTCGGTGAAAATGTTGGTATTTATTTGTTGTAGTGTAAATTTTCCTTTTTCGGTTGTAATTAAGTAAGTAGTATTTATATGACCGTTTCCTAAAGGGCTAACGTTCAAAATTTCTTCGTTTGGTAAAAAGAGCTGCTTTGCAATTTCGATAATATTATTCATAAAAAATCCCCTTTTTAGTTATTATTTTAATTATATCATAAATTATAAAAAAAGTAAAGCAAATTTAATATATTTATTGAAAATCCTGATATAATAGTGTAAAATATAATATATTTTAACTTAACGAGGATAATTCATGATTACAAGAACTGTTGAAATAGCAAATAAAGTGTTATTTAAATATATAGAAACCGATAAATTTAAAACCAACTATTTTTCTTTTAATTTTATATCGCCAATTGAAAACGAAAAATCGGCTTATAATTCATTGTTACCTCTCGTGTTGATGCGCGGTTGCGAAAAATATCCCACTCAAGCGGATATAAATAAAAAACTACAATACCTTTATTCTGGGGAAATTACCGCTCGTAATGATAAATTTGGCGAGTACCAGATTTTCGGTTTAAAAGCAAATATGCTTGATAACAGATTTTCTGCTGAAACGGATATAACTACAGAAACAGTAGACCTGATTTGTCAAATGATTTTTGAACCGTTAACTGAATACGGTAATTTTACAAAAAACTATACTAAAGGTGAAAAAATCAATTTGATTGATATAATTGAAGCCGAAAGAAATAATAAAACAAAGTATTCTATTGATCGTTTACAAGAAGAAATGTTTAAAAATGAGGTATTTGGCATATCAAAATACGGAACAGTAAAAAATGTTCAAAAGATATCTCCTCAAAGCCTTTATGCATCTTATGTTGAAGTGCTCGCTTCATACCCAATAGAAATTTATTTCGTAGGAAAGTGTGATATAGACAGTATTATTTCAATGTTAAAAGAGCGCTTTTCAAAAATTGAACGAAAAGTTATAGAAATACCCGTTGCAAAAACAGTTGAGAAAGCAAAAAAGATAAATCAAGTGACAGAAATAGAAAATGTAAAGCAAGGCAAGCTGTGTTTGGGCTTCAGAACGGGCTATAAGGTTGATGATAACAAATACTACCTTCTACAGCTTTTTAACGAGGTTTACGGCGGATCTCCTACATCAAAGTTGTTTGTGAACGTTAGAGAAAAAATGAGCCTTTGCTATTATTGCAGATCAATAGTTAATCAAAGAAACGGTATAATGTTTGTAGCTTCAGGCATCGAATTTGAAAATGAGGAAATAGCAAAGAATGCTATAATTCAACAGCTTAATGAAATTAAAGAAGGCAATATAACCGAAGAAGAATTTGAAAGTGCAAAAAAATCCATAAGAAACGGATATTTACAGGTGTATGATAGTGCCGAAAGCATGGAAAACTGGGCATTTTTCAGAGCAATTTGCCATAGTTCTTCAACACCAATGGATGAATGCAATAAAATTGATACTGCAACTATTGACGAAATAAAAGCGGTAGCTCAAAAAATGACGTTGGATACAGTTTATTTTTTGAAGGGCATAAAAGAATCGGAGGTTGAAAATGGCTGATATTATGATTAAAGAGAATATAATGCTTGATGAAAGATATTATACTTTCAAGCACAAATCCGGGCTTAGCGTATATGTTATTCCCAAAAAAATGACCACATCGTATGCCATTTTTGCAACTCGCTATGGTGCAATAGACAATAAATTCAAGCTGGAAACAGACGATGAATTTACATGCGTTCCCGATGGAATAGCTCATTTTTTGGAGCATAAGCTTTTTGAGTGTGAGGGCGGAATTGATGCGTTTGAGCTTTTTGCAAAAACAGGTGCAAGCGCCAATGCGTATACGTCCAACACTATGACCGCCTACATTTTTTCATGTACTGAAAACTTTTATGATTCACTTGAAATTTTGCTTGATTTTGTTACCAATCCTTATTTTACTGAAAAAACAGTGCAAAAGGAGCAGGGGATTATCGGGCAGGAAATAAGAATGTACGATGACAACCCGGGTGCAAGGCTTCACAAAGGACTTATGAATGCTCTTTATAAGGAAAACAAAATGCGAATAGACGTAGCAGGCACAATAGAGTCCATTTCTGAAATCAACGCCGACATCCTTTATAAATGCTATAACACTTTCTATAATCTTAATAATATGGCTCTATGCGTCTGTGGAGATGTAGAGCCTGATAAGGTAGAAAAAGTTTGTGATAAAATATTGAAAAAAGCAGAAAAAATCACAGTTGTACGCGATTATGAGGACGAAGATGAGTCTAAAAGCGTGTACCAAAAGCGCTATGTGTGTGAGCTTGACGTGGCTAAACCCATGATTGCAATAGGAATTAAGGATATCGATATATCAGATAATCCTAAGGAAAGAACCAAAAAAGCTTATGCAATAGAAATTTTAAATGAAATACTGTTTTCACAATCCTCAAAATTCTATAATGATTTATATAATGAAAATCTTATAGCGCAAGACCTTTCAAGCGGAGCTGAGCATACGAAATATTGCTCATTTAATGCACTATCGACTGAATCTAATGATCCTGAAGAGGTTTATCGTCGTTTTGTTCAATATATTGAAGAAACAAAAAAGCAAGGCTTAAATGAAGAAGAGTTTGAGCTATCGAAGCGTACAATTTATGCATCGCACATCAAAAGTTTTGACTCTGTTGAAAATATAGGCGATAATTTCATTTATAATCTTTTTGACGATGCTGACTTACTTGATGCTGCTGATATAATCAGTTCAATTTCACTTAATTATGTAAATGAACTGTTATTTAAGCTTTATAAAGAGGAAGCTTATGCTATGTCAATCGTAAATCCAATCAGTAAAAATAAATAGGAGAATAAAAATGGCAGTTATAATTAACGGAAAAGAGGTTTCCGCATCAATTCGTATGGAAATCAAAGAAAAAACACAAAAATTTATAGAAGAAAAGGGTTATGCTCCGGGACTTGCAGTTATCATAGTAGGAGAAGACCCTGCATCAAAGGTTTACGTAAATAATAAACACAAGGCTTGCCTTGAGGTTGGCTTTTTATCTGAGGTTTATAGATTACCTGCTGAAACAACAATGGAAGAGCTTTTAGCATTGGTTGACAAGCTTAATGACGATGAAAAAATTCACGGTATACTCTGTCAGTTGCCGTTACCGAAGCATCTTGACGAGGAGCAGGTTATATTAAGAATAAATCCCGATAAAGACGTAGATGCTTTTCATCCGATAAATACAGGCAAAATTATGATAGGTAATAATAATTTTGTGCCTTGTACTCCTGCAGGCGTAATGAAGCTTATTGAGTCAACAGGAACGGATATCTGCGGTAAGGAATGTGTTGTAGTGGGAAGAAGTAATATAGTAGGTAAGCCACAGGCAATGCTTCTTCTTCAAAAGAACGGTACAGTTACTATCTGTCATTCAAGAACAAGGGATTTAAAAGAGGTTACGAAAAGAGCAGATATACTGGTTGTAGCAGTTGGTATTCCTAACTTTATAACAGGTGATATGATAAAAGAAGGAGCAGTTGTAATGGACGTGGGCATCAATAGAACGTCTGACGGAAAGCTAACCGGCGACGTTGATTTTGAAAGCGCAGAAAAGGTAGCATCTTATATTACTCCGGTTCCTGGCGGAGTAGGCCCCATGACAATAACAATGCTTCTTGAAAACACATTAACCGCTGCTAAAATTCAATCTAAATAATGAAAATAACGCCTTTAACAAGGCGTTATTTGTTTTATGTAATTTCATTTCTTAAAATCAACAAGCACAGAAGATTAAATACAGTCATCAAGCCGATTGCAAAATCGGAAATTTGCCACATAAGAGACATAGGAATAACTGCACCGATTACAACCGTTATGCAAAAAACAAACGTAAATATATTTTTTATGATTTTGTTTTTTGTTATAAAATTTAAAGACTCTATTCCATAGTAATATTGACATGCAACAGTAGCAAAAGCAAACAGAAGAGAGGAAACGGCTATACCGTAATTGCCGATTTCATAAGCGAAAAACTCGTAAGCATCGGTTACTAAAATCATGGAATTATCGTTTTTAATTCCATATAACAATATTACAATAGCAGTCATTGTGCATAATAAAATTGTATCAAAAAACACTTCGAAAATCCCCAGGCAGCCTTGGGAATGTATGTCGCTTGAGCTGGATGATGCGTGAGCGGTTGGTGAAGTGCCACATCCTGCTTCGTTTGAAAGTAAGCCTCTTGTTACTCCAAATCGTATAGCCGAAGCAATTCCATATCCTGTTATGCCGGAAAACGCGCTTTTTAGAGAAAATGCGTTACTGAAAATCAATGCAAAAACATAAGGAATTTGATTAAAGTTGCATAGAATAATATAAATCGAAAGGGAAATATAAAAAACACTTAAAAAGGGTATTAAAATTGACGTAAAACGGCTTATTCTGTTTATTCCACCAAAGATTACCAAAAACGAAATAATTCCAAACAAAATGCCAAAAGTTAGTTTAGAAACGTTAAGAAGAGATGACACCGCATTTACTTGCACTAAATTTCCTGTTGTTAAAGAGTTTATTATGCAAAAAAAAGCAAACGCAACAGAAAATTTTTTTGCAATATTTTTATTATACCTCTTTTTTAACCCTCCATATATATAATAAGGAGCGCCCCCATAATAATTTCCGCAGCCGTCCGATTTTCTGTATTTCATTGCAAGTACAACCTCGCAATATTTTAAGCTCATAGCAATAAAAGCACTAATCCACATCCAAAATATTGCCCCGGCGCCTCCTGAAATTATCGCGCTGGCAACACCCACAATATTTCCGACTCCTAAAGTTCCGGCAAGGGCTAACGATAATGATTTAAACCCACCCTTACTCATGCTTTTAAACGTCTTAATAGGATGAAAGATATAGAAACATTTTAACCTAAATAGAAAATATAAACCAATTAAAGTTAGCGCAATCGGAAGTATAATACCGCATAAATATATATTCAAAAATTCAAGCATATTTTCACCTCACATTTGAATATATATTCTCGTGAAAGCCCTTATATCACTTGAACTTACAAGAAATGTTAATAAATTGTAAACAATACATACATACACTTGATTTTTATGTAATATAGGGCTACAATATAAGCTGTGTTTAGCACTCTTACGTGACAAGTGCTAAAAAATATGGAGGTAATAAAAATGACTATAAAACCATTATCAAACAGAGTAGTTCTTAAAAACGTTGAGGCGGAAAAAACAACGAAGGCAGGCATAATTTTAACAAGTGCTTCACAGGAAAAGCCACAGTTTGCCGAGGTTGTTGCAATTGGTCCAGGTGAAACTAAAGACGGCGCTCTTATTCCTATGACTGTTAAGGTTGGAAATAAAGTTATTGTTGCAAAGTATGCCGGTACAGAGGTGAAAATCGAGGAAGAAACTTTTATCATCGTAAAAGAAGACGATATTTTAGCAATAGTTGAGTAAGGAGAAATACAATGGCTAAGGAAATACTTTACGGAATTGATGCAAGAAACGCACTTTTAAGAGGTGTAGATAAGCTTGCCAACACAGTTAAAATCACATTAGGTCCAAAGGGAAGAAACGTGGTTCTTGATAAGAAATATGGCTCTCCCCTTATTACAAATGACGGTGTAACGATTGCAAAAGAAATTGAGCTTGAGGATGCAAGCGAGAATATGGGCGCTCAGCTCGTTAAGGAGGTTGCGTCAAAAACAAACGACGCAGCAGGTGACGGAACAACCACCGCAACTCTTTTAACACAAGCATTCATAAGAGAGGGAATGAAGAACGTAACAGCCGGGGCAAATCCTATTGTATTACGTAAAGGAATTCAAAAGGCTGTTGATTGTGCTGTGGAAGGTCTTGTAGCTAACTCAAAGAAGGTAAACGGTAAAGAGGACATTACGAGAGTAGGAACAGTTTCCGCAGGCGATGAAAAAATCGGTCAGTTGATTTCCGATGCTATGGAAAAGGTTACGTCTGATGGCGTTATAACTGTTGAAGAATCAAAATCAACGGAAACCTACTGCGAGGTTGTTGAGGGTATGCAGTTTGATAGAGGTTATCTATCTGCATATATGGCAACTGATATGGATAAGATGGAAGCGGTTTTAGACGACGCTTTAATTCTTATAACAGATAAGAAAATTACTAACATTCAAGATATTTTACCGTTACTTGAGCAAATTGTTCAAGCCGGTAGAAAGCTTCTTATTATCGCCGAGGATATTGAGGGCGAGGCTCTTACAACTCTTGTGTTAAATAAGCTAAGAGGCACGTTTACCGTTGTTGGTGTAAAGGCTCCCGGCTTTGGTGACAGACGTAAAGAAATGCTTCGCGATATTGCGATTTTAACTGACGGTCAAGTAATTACAGAAGAATTAGGTCTTGAATTAAAGGATGCCTCCGTTGAGCATCTTGGAAGAGCAAGACAGATTAAGGTAGATAAAGAAAATACAATAATCGTAGGTGGCGCAGGCTCAAGCGATGAAATTAAATCAAGAATTTCACAAATTAAATCTGCTATTGAAAGCACAACCTCTGATTTTGATAGAGAAAAGCTTCAAGAAAGACTCGCTAAGCTTTCAGGCGGTGTTGCGGTAATTAAGGTTGGCGCAGCTACCGAAACCGAAATGAAGGAAAAGAAATTGAGAATTGAGGACGCATTAAATGCAACTCGTGCCGCGGTAGAGGAGGGCATTGTTGCAGGTGGCGGAACCGCTTATATCAACGTAATCGAAAAGGTGGCAGCTCTTGTAAATGAAACAACAGGAGATGAAGCTACAGGCGTTAAAATAGTTGTGAAAGCGCTTGAAGAACCGCTTCGCCAGATTGCAGAAAATGCTGGCTTTGACGGCGCAGTAATCGTTGATAAGGTGAAAAATAGCGGCAAAATCGGCTATGGATTTGATGCTTATAACGAAATCTATTGCGATATGATGGAGGCAGGCATTGTTGACCCAACCAAGGTAACAAGAAGCGCACTTCAAAATGCCGCAAGCGTAGCTTCAACAGTTCTTACAACAGAAGCTATCGTAGCAGATAAAAAGGAAGAAACACCTACAACTCCTGCACAACCACCAATGGGCGGAATGTATTAAAATCATAAAAGCCTTGCTATGCAAGGCTTTTTATATTAGAAAGGAAACAAAATGGAAATCATAGATATTTACAGCAAAGGTGAATATCCTGCCAATGTACTATCCAACTTTTATCCCAACGAATTCACATTCGATGGCGTAAAATGTGGCAGTATGGAGGGATTTTTGCAATCACTTAAGTATAAAAGCGTAAAAAAACAACAAAAAATATGCCTACTATCCGGTAAGGAGGCCAAGAAAAAAGGCAAATATAAATTTCTATGGAAGCTAACAGGCAATATCCATTGGCAAGGCAAAAAAATCAAACGCACAAGCAGTGAATACAAAAATCTTATCAAAAACGCCTACGAAGCACTATCACAAAATCAAGAATTTTTAAATGCTATAAAAGCAACTGACAACAAAACACTTATACATTCAATAGGAAGTCATGATGAAAGAAAAACAATTCTTACGGAAAAGGAATTTATAGATTGCTTAAATTACATAAGAAATATTGAAACAATGTAAAGTTTATGATATAATCAATTTAAACTTTAATTTAGAGGTGTTTTTATGAAAAAAATACTTGTATTTTTATTAATTACATCAATTTTACTATCCTTTTTAGGTTGCACTACAAAGCAAATTGAAAAATATTTAGAAGCAAAAGAACACAACCAAAATGTAGTTTTCTCTGATGATCATTATGTATATTTTCATAATAACAAAATTGAGCATGATTCGCACTTGCATGTCGAGAATGTAACAAACCAAGAAATATATTATTCAGCCTTACAAAACAATAATGTAATTATTACCAAATACGATATAAAAACCAAAGAAACAACAGATGTTATTTCTTTTATTGGCAAAAGAAATAGCATAGTTTTTTATGAAAATTGGATTGAATATGATACAGTTAATGGAACAAAATTATACTCTTTAATTGAAAATAAAGAGTATAATTTTAGCAATGAGCTTCTAATAAAAGAAAAATTACTCTATGAATACAGTGATGGATATATAAAGAATAATATAACAAATGATACAAAAAGGATTAGCTTGGATGATGAATCCAAAATATTTAATACTACTGAAGCGAAAGAATTAAAGCAACTTGGAGCTGGCTTTACTTTAGAAATGGTTAAAATTTATGAAGAAAAAATATGCATCGTGGTAGGAATTGATTATTTTATTGATTCTGTGTATTTGTATGATTTTGAAACTGAGGAATTTGCTTTTTTAGATTGGAATAAAAACACTAATGGCAATGTTAACGTATTTTTGTTAGATTAATTTAAAACAACAACGCAAGGTTAATCCTTGCGTTGTTGTTCGTTGTTGCAATCTTTACAATTATTCTTTTTGCAATTATTAGTTGTCATTTCTGTATGTGCACGATTTGGCACAGGCGGATTTGGCACGTCAGCAAGCTTCTTCTTTAATTCTTGCTTTTTATTATTTTTCATCTTCATCACCCACTATTATTATGTGCGCGGTGAATCAAAATATACTTATTTGCTTGAAATTTCAGAAATTAAATACATAGCAAGTCCAACACAAGGCATATCATATTCTGAACCGCTCGTGTAAACGTCCAAGCTGCTATATCCAACACCGATAGCACCGGGAATGAATGGAGTAGAAGGAAAAAATTGACCGTAAGCCAATTGTCTTGCATGATTGAAGCCGACAGCATAAATATGGCTTGAATCAAGCTCATTTGCGCCTAAAAGATTATCAACGATAAACTGTGCATATTCAATATATTTGCAATTATTCAAAAGCTTGCCGCTTTTCGCCAAAAACAAGCCGAAATACAGAGCGATAGAAGGCTCGAAAATTTCGTCATCGTTATAGTAGCATTCGTCAAATTTATTTAAGCTGCGCATACATTCTCTGCGCGTTTTGTTTTCGTGACCGTCAATAATGTCCAAATCCTTGTCTAAATATACCTTTTCTGCATATTTCCATACAGATTTATCCATATATTCGCATAGGCTTTCAAGCGCAGTAATCATTTTTTCCTTGAGACTATGACAGTTACCCAAAATTTCATAAGCATCACACAATGATAAAAGTCCGCCCATTAACCAACAGTAGCTGCAAGAAGCCATAACGGACTTATTTTTATCATCTGTTCTTAAAATAGAGAAGCCATCTAATTTATCAAGAACAAATGGCAAGCATCTCTTTATATGCTCTCTATAGCTTTTATCTTTGGTAGCTTTGTATAAATCACAAGATGCCGAAATTTGATAGCACAAATCCGAGGTCGAATTTTTTCTGCATTGTTCAAAGAAAAAGTCGGGGTCCATTCCCATAGGATATTTATCTGGATGCTTATAAACCTCATTTGGTCTTTTATCGCTTAATAAGTAGTTATAAGAGCGAAGAGCAGTATCAAGGCACTTGTTTGCATATTCAATATCCGTATTCTTAAAATACAAATATCCCATAGCAAGAATAGAGGTAACGTTCCATTGTGAGCTTGAAGGCGCTCCGGATTTATAGAAAACACGTCCTTCCCAACCAAATGGCTCATTTAATGTGTTATACATAACTCCGTTATCTTGTATCGTTTTCAAATAATAGTCAAGGGCCCACTTAACCTCGTCCTTAACTAAAATTTCTCCCCACTCACTTTTATCCTTTAAAGCAAAGCGGAGCATACCGTTAATGCCAATAGAAACACCGCCGGGAGATTTTCTTAAATCGCTTGATTGATGATAACCGCCGCTTAAATCAACGTGTTCACCTGTTTCCTTGATATATCCGTCATCTGAATGGCATTTTCCTGCCCAACCAAGAGCGTGACCGCATCTTTGATATGTAAAATATTGAAGCATAGTTCTTTGACAAATATCGTAAGCGCCGTCATAGATAACAAAATGTCGGCTGTTGAAGCCGCCTGCTTCAATAAAATAGTCGCCGTTTTCACAAACAGAGGAAAAATCACCCACAAAAAGGGATTGTCCTTTTTCATTGTATTCAACCATTTTTCCGGTATAAACACATATATGCTTTACGTCGTAAATAAAATAAACAGAAAAGTCAAGACTACCGGATTTATTCTCAGTAAGAATAAATCTTTTTTTACTGTTACACAAAAAACCTCTGTGATTTATCTTTATAGCATTTTGTAGCTCCATTTTCTTACTCCTTTCTAATGGCAACAGGAACCGCCGTAAAATTTTTGTACGTCGATGTAATACGTTCCGTTATCAGCCTTTAGAAAACCGGATTTTTTAATTAAATCATCATTTGTTGAGGAGCTTAAATAAACTATTCCAATGCCGCATCTGTACATAAAACTCATTGCTGCTCTTAGCATAATAATCATAGCCTCCCAATCGCTGACGTTGGGAGCGTAGGTAAGATTTTCTATGTATCCGTTATTTTCTTTAAAATAAAACTGACAAATTCCGATAAAATCGCCATCGTCAGCTCTGTAAGCAAAAGCATTTTCGATAAATTCGACTCCGCAAAGAAAGCAAAGCTCCTTTTGCGTTTCTTTAGATTGTATAGGTAATACAGTTAACATATTTCACCTCAAATACTGTCCGTTTTTCCCAATAAATAATCAACCTCATTGGCTGTAAGCTCTCTCCATTTACCTCTTTCAAGCTCGCCTAATTTTAATTTACCGATAGAAATTCTTGTAAGCTTCGTAATAGTAAGACTGCATTTTTCGCACATTTTGCGTATTTGTCTGTTTCTGCCTTCGTTTAAGGTAAAAAGAGTATTTGTGTTTCCGTTTTTTGTAGAAACAATTCTTACCTTAACAGGCTTTAACTTATAGCCGTCAATTTCCATATTCGAATTAAGCGTATGTAAAGCGTCGGGAGAAACCTCTCCCTTTATGATAACGCTGTACGTTTTTGGTATATGATTTTTTGGATGAGTTAGTCTGTTGGTTAATTCACCGTCGTTAGTTAAAATCAAAAGTCCCTCGGAATACATATCAAGTCTGCCTACAGGATAAACTCTTTCTCCAACTGTGCTAACCAAAGAAAGAACGGTTGGTCGCCCCTTTTCGTCAGACGTGGTAGTGACGTATCCCAGGGGCTTATTCAGCATAATATATTTTTTCGAAGAGGTATTATTCTTAATTACCTTACCGTTATATTCAATTTTATCATTTTCGGGATCCACCTTATCTCCAAGATGAGCGGTAATTCCGTTAATTTTTACGTTTCCTGCCTCAATAACTTTTTCAGCATTACGTCTTGACATTATTTTGTTGTCAGTAAAAAATTTTTGTAATCTGATTTTTTCCATTTTATTTAAATATTCTTTCAAAAATTGATTTTTTATACTTAATATCCTTTACGCTTTCCAAAGCATAAAGGTCAAGAGAGCAAATTTCTTCTCCGTTGTTTTTAAAAATTATTTTGCCTACGCAGTCACCTTGCTTGATTGGTGCAGATATCATTCTGTTAGCTTCCAGATGGGCGGAAATATCTACGTTTTCACGTTTGAGAGTAATATTAACACTATCTAAATTTGATGCGGTTACAAAGCTCTTGTTTCCATTTATAACGTTTAATGAAATATTGTAATTTCCTATGTCTGCCAGTTTAACATTTTCATACTGTTCAAAACCCAAATTCAGCATTTTTTTGTGATCATCCCAATCACTCGGAGCATTTAACGTTACTGCTATAATTCTAACTCCGTCGACTTCAGCACAAGAAACGAGACATCTTCCGCTTTTTTTGGTAAAGCCGGTTTTTACGCCTGTTGCACCGTCATAAGAACGGAGAAGCTTGTTGTGATTTATAAGGACTCTTGAACCGTCATCACCTAAAGGAATAACCTTTTTGTAGGTTGAAACAATATCGTAAAAAACAGGATTGTTCATAGCGTAGTGCGCCAAAAGCGCCAGTTCTTTAGCTGTTGTATAATGTTCCTCGTTATCAAGACCGTGGGGATTTGTAAAATGAGTGCTTGAAAGTTCCAATTCCTGTGCTTTTTTGTTCATCATATCAACGAAGTCGCATACACTTCCGCTAACAGAAATGGCAAGAGCAACAGCAGCATCGTTTGCACTTTCCAAAAGTAGTGCATACAAAAGCTCCTCAATAGTCAAAGTTTCGCCCTCCTTTAAATAAATAGAAGAGCCCTCAATACCAACCATTTGCGACGTAATTGTAACTTTCTTTTCCAATTGAGCGTTTTCAATAACTACAATTGCCGTCATAATTTTAGTGGTGCTCGCCATACTCATTTTGACGTTCGCATTTTTTTCAAAGACAGTATCTTTGCTATCCCATTCAAGTGCATAAGCGCTTTTTGCTGAAACATCCATAGCGTTACAGTTAATACAAAGAATTAAGGCAAAAGAAAAAAATATAATCACATAGGAAAAAATTCTGCACATAATGTACCTTCAAATTTAAATAATAATTTTAAGATTAGTATGTGCAGAACAAATTTTTTTATATTAAAAATTAGTTTTCCTTATTTTCCTTTTTTGAAGGAAAAAGATCCTTGACTTTTTCAATAAGCTCCGGAGCACCTTCTATAAAGCTGAGAATTTGGGAAATAGGGTCCTTTGGCTCGTAGTTAAGATTAAGTAAGTCAACCTTGCCGTTTGGATCAATTACAAGAAAACCGACAGGAGAAACGGTAACACCTGTTCCGCCACCACCGCCAAAATTCTGGTTGGCTAATGATTTTTTTCCAAAGTAATCAACTCCACCTGTTGCAAGACCAACAAACACCTTCGAAATAGGAATGATAACAGTTCCGCTATCAGTAGTAATAGGGGTTCCTGTTACGGTGTTGGCATCAACCATGCTTCTTACGTTTTCAAGAGCGGCTTTAATAATTTCACTTTGCTTGGATTCCATAATTTATTTATTCCTCCATCTTAAATTTGGATTTAATTAGCTTTTTTAAAAAGTGTACACCAACGTAAATAATATGGACAGTACTGATATATAAAACGATTTTTCCCTCAAACGAGGACTTTTGTGAAACAAAATCACTTCTTACGGAAATATCTGATTTTTTCGATATATCTACGTTGGATATGTTATCTAATATTTCAATCAAGTAGGTAACGCCTTGGGTGGCGGCTCCGTATAAAAGAGCAGTAGAGGTGGCATTTTCGCCTGCTACTACAATATTCAGCTTGACAAATTTGAAATGAAGCTTTCCCAAAAATTTTTCAATTGTGTGTAGTAGAACGCTTTTTATTGCCCATAATTTTTGAAGAATATTTTCTTTTTTTTCGGGCTGCGTTGGCGTTGCATTGGAAGAATTTGCAGCCGAATGCTTTTTAACTTTTTTACGCCTTTTCTTATGTTTTTTTTGCTTTGCGGGAATTAACCGTATTTTAATAAATAATATCCGCAAAAAAACGGTTAAATTCTCTTCATAGTTAATAATAACGTTTGATCTTACAAACAAAATAAGAGCGATAAGCAGGGCAATCCCAATAGCAATATATAAACCTGTCAAAATTACCCTCCTATCAAAATTTAATCTTGGTCCTCCTCATCGGGATCAATTAAGTCGTCTTCGTCAGCTTCAATTAAATCGTTTATGTCAGAATCGGTTAAAAAATTTTCCTTAGAATCTGTAAAAACATTGTTTTCGCTTTCTGATTCAGAATTTACAGCATCGTTTTTAGTTGAATCATCATTATCTTCGTCATCTGTTTCCTCATTCGGAGCAGGCACTTCAATATCGAGAGGAATAATTTCACCCTCATTTTTAGCTCTTGGCAGATCTACGTAGGGAAGCTGTTCCAAAGAATCAATTCCAAAGCATCTTAAAAAGGTTTCTGTCGTTCTGTAAATGTGGGGTCTGCCGGGTTCGTCCAGTCGTCCGCAAGCTTCGATTAAATTTTTCTCACACAGAGAATTGACAACGTAAGCGCTATCTACCTTTCGCACCTTGTCAACAAAGGCTCTTGTCGTAGGCTCATTATATGCAATTATTGCCAAAACCTCAAGAGAGGATGCAGACAAATTTCCACCTTTTTTAATTCCTAAAGCGTCTTTTATGTAAGGTAGGTATTTTTCTTTGGTGCATAATTGACAGGTGTTTTCAAAAGCAAGCAGCATAATACCCTTTTTTTCATCGGCATTATATTTTTCAGCAAAGTTTTTAACTCTTCTTTTGGCTTGTCCCTCACCGATTCCTAAAACCTCGGCAAGCTTTGCGTATTCAATTGGATGTCCTGCGGCAAAGAGAATAGCCTCTATTGCGCTTTCCATATCCTTATAGTCAATATCAGTTGAAAATTTTTTTTCGTTATCCATTGTTTTCCTCTGTCTGATTTCTTATTTTTCCCGTAAATAGGTTTATATAAACACCTTTTTCAAGAACAATTACGCCGTCAATCTCAAAGTCCTCGGTGTTTTCTTCAAGAGTAACTCTGCCGGCTCGCAAAAGCTCTAAAATAGCCATAAAGGTAGCTACAGCCTCGTGTCTTGTATAAACGTCCTTGAAGCATCTTAAAACATTTATTTTATTTCCTTCGGTTAGAAAGATACGTAAAATAGAGTACACGCGTTCACCTACCGAAACTCTTTTTGTGCTGATAAGGGGTCTGATTCTTTCTTCCGCCTCTTCATCAGTTGTTTCAACGGTATTCATTACTCTCAAAAGAGCCGCTTGTAACAAATATACGTCATGTTCAGCGACGTAAGCGCGGTCTGGGGCGATTTCATCGGTATCCTTTTGTATTCTGCCGTTATATTGTGAGAATAAATCACCAAGCTTTTGGGAGGCTTCCTTTGCGTGCTTGTACTCAAGAAGCATTCGGGCAAGCTCTTCAGCAGGATCCTCCTCGTCCTCTTGTACTCTTGGCAGAAGCGTTCTGCTTTTAATGAGCATAAGCTGAGATGCCATAACAAGGAAGTCAGCGGACAAATCAATATTCATTTTTTCTGCTTTTTCAAGATATTCCATATACTGGTCACAAATAATAGCTATTTGAATATCCTCAATGTTCATTTTATTTTTAGAAATAAGATTAAGGAGCAAGTCAAGAGGACCCTCGAAAAGCTCCAGCTTATACATTAACTGTTCTTCCATTTATACCTCACAAGAATAGATTGAAAAGAGAAAAAAACATATTGAAAATCCAATATACCACGTCTGATAGAAAGCCGGTTATATAACCGCCAAGAAAACGACTGTCAGCAAGCAACACCAAAAAGAATCCTAACGCTATTTGTCTTTCGTATTGCATAAGTCTAATGTAATATTTGTCAGATAAAAAGGCGGATAAAATTCTGGAGCCATCAAAAGGCGGTAGTGGAATAAGATTGAATATGGCAAGATAAATGTTTAATGCTCCGAATGTGGTAAGTAAAGATACAAGGTTATAATTGTATGAAATTTCAGGGAAAATCAGAGTGATTACCCAGAACATAAATACCCCTAAAAATCCCAACAAAAGATTTGTTACAGGACCTGCAATAGCGCAGATAGCCATATCTCTTTTAGGATTTTTAAATTGTCGCATATCAACAGGTACGGGCTTTGCCCAACCAAATCCGCAAAGCACCATACATAATGCACCGATAGGATCAAGGTGCATTAAAGGATTCAAGGTTAGTCTGCCCATATATTTGGCGGTTGGATCTCCTAATTTGTATGCAACGTAACCGTGAGCGTATTCGTGAAAAGTAAGTGCTATCAATACCGTTGGTACGGTAATAAGCAGTTGAAGTAATTTATACAGTAGTTCTTCCATTTTTCTCCTTGTGGGAGAAATTCATAAAATATAATTATTTCTCCGCATACTTTAGTATGGCATCCCAAACGTCATTAGTTCCTTCCTTGCTTTCGGAGGAAAACATGATAATTTGTGTGCCCGGACGCAAAATAGGGCTTGTAACCAAAGAGGTAACTGAATTTTCGCGCTCCGTTTTATTAAGCTTATCGGTTTTTGTGGCAACGATGATGTAAGGAATGTTCGCTTCATTCATGAACGTAATCATATCTACGTCATCATAAGTCATGCCGATTCTTGAATCGACAAGCTGAACGACAAGTCTTAATAAATCGATATTTTGATTTTTTGTAAAATATCCGTCAACTAAATTGGACCACTTAATTTGATCGGCTTTTGTACGTTTAGCGTATCCGTAACCGGGCAAGTCGACTAAATATAGCTTTGAGTCAACATCGTAAAAGTTAACTGTAATGGTCTTGCCGGGGGCAGAGGAAACTCTTGCCATTGATTTTCTGTTTAACAGAGTGTTGATAAGAGAGCTTTTTCCCACGTTTGATCTGCCTGAAAATGCTATTTGAGGCAAAGGACTTCTGGGAAACTGCCTTGGCTCACCGGCACTGATTTTTAAAGAAACGTTGTTTTTATTTACTTTCATTTGTTATAGCTTCCTGTATATTGTCTTATGATAGCAATTATTTCTTCGTCGGCAAAAGCGTTGTTAAATACGTCGAAAATATTGTCACAAGGAATAAAATTAACATTTTCCTTAACTTCCTTGTCAATGCTTTCTAAATCCTTAACGTTTTTCTTTGGAATAATAATGTTTTTCACTCCTGCACTATATGCAGCAAGAGTTTTTTCTTTTAAACCGCCAATAGGCAAAATCTTGCCTCTTAACGTGATTTCCCCGGTCATTGACACGTCGCGACGAACGGCTCTGCCTGTCAGAACGCTTGCAAGAGCAGTAGTGATAGCAATACCGGCACTGGGACCGTCTTTAGGCACAGCACCCTCGGGAGCGTGGATATGAATATCGTAGCTTGAATAGAAATCAGGATCAATTCCAAGCTTTTCGGCATTTTGACGTATAACGCTAACGGCAATTTCACAGCTTTCACGCATAACCTCACCTAATTTACCTGTTAGCTGCAGCTTCCCTGTACCTTTCATAACAGAGGCTTCGAGCTTAAGTAAATCGCCGCCGATGGATGTATATGCCATACCGTTTACAAGACCAATTTGATTTTCTTCCTCTATTTTTTCTGCTTCGAATTTTTTAGCACCTAAATATGCTTCGATATTATTTTCTGTAACGCTAACGCATTTTAATCCCTTATCAATAATTTCTTTTGCTGCCTTTCTGCAAAGAGAAGCAAGTTGACGTTCAAGGTTACGAACGCCCGCCTCTGCAGTATATGAGTCAATCAGAGAATAGATAGCATCGTCGGAAATTTTTAGCATACGCTTGTTAAGACCGTGTTGTTTTAATTGCTTAACAAATAAATGGTTTCTGGCAATATGGAATTTTTCCGTTCTCGTGTAAGAGGAAAGCTCAATTATTTCCATTCTGTCAATCAATGGAGAAGGAACGCTGTCAAGAGAGTTTGCCGTTGCAATGAACATACAACGGGATAAATCAACCTCCATTTCAACAAAGTGGTCTCGGAACGTTTTATTTTGCTCGCCGTCGAGAACCTCAAGCATAGCAGAAGCAGGGTCGCCTCTCGAATCTGACGTCATTTTGTCAATTTCATCAAGAACCATTAAAGGGTTTGATGACTTACATTCAATCAAAGCGTTGATAATTCTGCCTGGCATTGCCGCAACGTAGGTTTTTCTGTGACCTCTTATATCAGCCTCGTCACGCACACCGCCTAAAGAAACACGAACATACTTTCTCTTAAGTGCTTGGGCAATAGATGCGCAAAGTGAGGTTTTACCTACACCGGGAGGACCAACTAAGCATATAATTTGATTTTTAATGTCAGGATTCATTTCCTTAACAGCTATAAATTCAAGAATTCTTTCCTTGACTTTTTCTAATCCGTAATGGTCTCTTTCGAGAATTTTTCTTGCACCTGTTACGCTGGTTTCATCCTTTGTATATTTTTCAAAGGGAATTTCAAGGCAGGTCTCGAGATATGTACGTAAAACGGCACTTTCAGGAGAGCCAAACGGTGCTTTATTGAACTTTATAAGCTCTTTTATTAACTTATCCTCAACTTTTTTCGGAAAGCGCTTTTCTTTAATTTGAGCATAAAGCTCCTCAGACTCACTTTGAGTATCATTACCAAGCTCGGCTTGAATAACCTTCATTTGCTCACGAAGGTAGTATTCCTTTTGATGCTCTTCAATGCTTTTTGCGGCTTTCTTTTTTATGGATGTTTCAAGTCTGATAAGCTGAATTTCCTTTTCCATAAGCTCAATAGCAAGCTCTGCACGCGTAAATTCGTTAAACTCCGCCAAAATAGCATATTTGTCGTTAGAATCAGTTAGAACAGTCGCGCCGACAAGGTCTGATAAAAAGCTTAAATCATCGCTGCCGTCAATTTCCTTAACTAAATCCTTTGAGGGAGAAGAGAATATGCCAACAGTTTCCTTTGCTTTTGATTTTAATACGTTTAAAAGAGCCATGGCTTTATTTTCATCAACGTCGTCAATCTCAAGAATTTTTGTGCGGATGTCGCACATATAGAATCCGCTGACCTTAAATGCGTTAATTGTAACGGCTCTGCAGATGGTCTCGAAGGTTACGGAAAGCTTTTCGTTACGTTTTGTTATTTGTTTGATTTTCGCAACCGTGCCAACCTCATAAAGCTCGTTTGTTTCAATCTTAGAGGTAAAAGGATTTTTTTGTGTAACAATAAAAACGGGAGAACCGCTTTTTTGGCTTGATTCGATAGCAGCGCTAACAAACGGTGTGTTAACCTCAACGGTTATTGAAATTTTCGGATAAGCGAATACTACACCCGTAAGAGGGATTAAAGGTAGAGTTATGTGTTCGCTGAATTCATTATACTTTTTATTTCTTTGCATTGGTTTTCCTTTCAGCAATCAAAGGATATTAGCGTTTGAGGCAAAGTGGGCTTAATTTGCCTATAAGATTGCTACTGTACAGTATACCATAAATAAAATAATATTTCCACATATATTTTAAAAAATATATAATTTTATTTGACTTACCGATGAAAATGTTGTAAAATATAAAAAACGAGCACAACAGGAGGAATAAAATGGCTTTTGATGCAGGAATGCTTCGCTTGGTGGTTAATGAAATAAAACAGCTTGGTGAATGTAAGGTTGAGAAGGTTTATCAACCGTCAAACGATGAAATAGTCTTAATGCTGCATTCTACAAAAAAGAACGTTAAGCTACTTATAAATGCTGGCTCTAACTGCCCAAGAATAAATATAACCGAAGTACAAACGGAAAACCCTCAAAAGGCACCTATGCTTTGTATGTTGCTCCGTAAGCATATAAGCGGAGGTAAAATGATAGATGCTAAATGTCTTGGATATGAAAGAGTGTGTATGCTCGAATTTGATGCCTACGATGAAATGGGCTTTAAGGTGAAAAAATATCTTATTTGCGAAATAATGGGTAAATTCAGTAATCTCATTTTGGCTGACAAAGATTATAAAATATTAGCTCTTTTAAAAACTGTGGATTTTTCCACCAGTGACAAAAGACAGCTTTTAGTGGGGATGAAGTATGAGCTTCCCCCAAAGCAGGATAAAATAGAAACGTTAGAGGTAACAAAAGAGCAGTTCATAAACAAGCTGGACGCTACTTCAAAAGAAATTAAATGTGAAAAATTCATAACCGTTAGCTTTTTGGGCGTTGCCCCTTCAACCGCAAGACAAATAGCTTATTTAGCATCAAAAAGCTATGATTCACAGCTTTTTGACATTGAAAAACAGACACTGTGTGACATTTTTTTGGATTTCACGAAAAAAATGCGTAATATGGAGCTAAAGCCGTATTTAATAATGGATGAGCATGGAAATCCTTTTGAATTTTCTTATATGCCACTTGAATATTTAGGCTCAAAGTACAAGTGTGAGGAATTTGAAAGCTTTTCCGGATTGATTGACGCTTATTTTTCAAAAAAAGGACAAAATGAAAGAATTAAGCAAAAATCAAGCGATATTTTAAGGCTTCTTATAAACGCTGAATCAAGAATCACCAAAAAAATCTCCTTGCAAACTGAGGAAATTCAGCAATGCGATGATGCAGATAAATACCGCATAATGGCTGATTTAATTACAGCAAATCTTCAAATGATGAAAAAAGGTGCATCAAGTGCCAAGGTGGTAAACTATTACGATGATGAGTGCCCAATGATAGAGATTCCTCTTGACGAAAAGCTTTCACCTTCTCAAAATGCTCAAAAATACTACAAAAAATATAACAAATTAAAAAAAGCAAAAACAGAGCTTACAAAGCAAGTTGAAATTGCCAAAAATGAGCTTGAATATATATCCACCGTCTTTGAAGCGTTAACCAAGGCAGAGAAGGAAAACGATCTTTTACAGATACGTGACGAGCTTTTTCATAGCGGATATGCTTCAAAAATGAAAAACTACGTTCAAGCAAAGCAGCCGGCTCCGCAACCGCTCAAATTCAAAACCGGCGGCGGTTATACCGTTTTATGCGGAAAAAATAACGTTCAAAATGATTATGTTACTACTAAAATTGCGGAAAAATCAGACTGGTGGTTCCATGTTAAAAATCTTCCGGGTTCTCATGTTCTTATGCAAGCACACGGCGAAGAGCCAAGCGAAAGGGATTTTACGGAGGCAGCCGAGATAGCGGCTTATTATTCCAAAGCAGAGGGCAAAAATATAGCCGTTGACTACACCTATGCCAAGCACGTAAAAAAGCCGGCAGGCTCCAAACCGGGTTATGTCATCTATCACGTAAACTGGACAGCTTATGTCACTCCCGACGAAAAACGCATAAAAGAAATGCTCTGCAAATAATTTCTGCAAAAAGAATCAACAAAAAATCTCACCAATGGTGAGATTTTTTGTTTATTTTAATTTTCCTCTGTATTGTAAAAGTGACATTAAAATTTGTGCAGTTTGTGAGCGTGAAAGAGGATTGTTAGGTTTGATTTTACCGTTCTCTGTGTCGATAATTCCCACACTGTTAAGTGCATTTAACGCATCCTTTGCCCAAATTGGTATTTCCTTATCATCTACAAAGGTCATTTTATTATTTTCGGCCTTTACACCTAAGATTTTATTTATTGTCACAGCCGCTTCAGCTACCGTAATTTCCTTTTTTGGATAAAAATGTAAGCCGTCAGCTTCATTTTTGCCGCTTATGATTCCCAAAGAAAGCGCAGCCTCAATGTATCCCCTGTACTCCGGAGATATTTCATCATTATCTGCAAATCTGGTTTTATCAAGAGTGGGCACGTTTTTTGCACCCATTGTAATCATCAAAAGATAAACGAATTCTTCGCAGGTTATTTTTTCATCAGGCTTAAATGAGAATGACCCGTCGGTATTTTTCTCGCACTCCATTATGTCAAAGTTTTTCATAACAAGTGCCGCATTTAAGTATTTATCTCCTTCAATGTCGTCAAAAACAAGGCTTACTCTTAATTTGTCAACCTTCATTTTTACCGTGGCTATTTCGGAATAATTTCCATAGCTATCCCTTACCCTATAAGAAAAAGCATCTGTACCTTTTGCATTAAGATACGGTGTGTACTTGTAGTCTCCTGTCGATACGTCCATAATAGTTAAAAGTCCTTTTTTGGGGTAATTTACCACTTCGAATTTTAAAGTGTCACCGTCCGGATCAAAAGCGGAAAGAGTACCGTAATCAGATATGTTTTCCTGCGTCCATGTATCTATTGTTGCGCCATTTGTAGCAACAGGAGAGAAATTTACACTTTTAATTGTTTTCAGCGAACATTCGGTTTCATATCCGCAGCGGTTTGCCTCAAAGGTGAATGAACAGCTTTGCTCATCAAATGAAGCGGAAACGAATTTCAATAAAGAAAAATCCTCTCTCATTATTACTTGATTTTCCACAACGTACAAATTTCCAAGCATAAGCTTGCCTTCGATTTCATCAGGCAAAGAACATATCGTAATAGATTTCACGTTAGTTCCTATGGTGTTGTCAAAATCGTTTGTGTCAAATGCAATTCCGCCGTTTTGAATAATACCTGTTTTTATCATTTCATTTTCTTTTGCTATTACGTCAATAGCGGGAGACAGCTTGTCGCTTGCCGATGCGCTTATGCAAAAAATGCAAGCGCAAATAATTGTAAAAATAATGAATTTTCTCATATCTTACTCCTTGTTTTTTACTAAAATATATTATTAACCTTGCAAAAAAATACATATAGTCTCAATTTTAGAAAATATTGTTCCTTGCACCAATTGTGAAATAGTCATATAATGTTTAAAGAGAGAGTATACACTTTTAGCTCGAAGGTTTTAAAAGGAGGTGAACTGATGGAAATAGTGCGAATAGGAAAGCATACAGTAAAGGTTTCTCTGAACACAGAAGAAGCAAAGGAATATAGTGCTGCAAGCTACGAAAACTTGAATGATGTTGAAATAAAAGAAGCATTTTCCAAGTTGCTTTTAAAAATAAAAGAAAAGGTGGATTTTTCTTATGCGGGAAGAAAAATTTTTACGGAAATTTATCCGTCAAAGGATGGTGGATGTGAGGTGTTTATAAGCTGTATAAGCTTAGAAGCACAGAAAGCGTTAAATAGGGAAAAAGAGCAGATAGGTGAAATTAAAAAGCAAAAAACACTCCGTTCCATATACGATTTTGATATTCTTGAAAATCTTTTGTCCGCATCGTATAGGTTAAATGAAATTCATTGTAAAAATGAAAGCTCCGTGTTCTACGATGAGGAACGAAAAAGGTATATTCTCGTTTTGGAAGAAATATATCATAAGGATTTGAAATACGCGTTTTTGCTTGAATATTCAAAACATATAAAGGGTACTGCTTTAAATTACATAAAGGAGCATTATAAATGTATCCTGAAAAGAGACGGAATCAAAATTTTGTCAGCTCTCGCCTAATAGCACGCACAATCGGTTAGCTAACTCCTTTGCTGCCAGCTTAGCTTCAACAAAAGAATTTGAATATGCGCCCACCTCTACTTTAAGAGCGTAGGGCGCAATATTTTGCGAAAGCTCAAATTGTGATAAAGTAACACCGTATATTAAATCTGGATTATCTTTTGCTAATTTGTTGGCAAAAGATAGATTTTTTAAATAAAAATCCTCGTTTTCATCTGTGCTTGAACCAACGGTAAGCTTGATTTGAGCCACGTTTTCTTCGTTTACATGACATATCATCTTATTCATAGTTAAATCATTGTTGATGATAACATCTCTTGAAACGTCTAAAACGTAACTTATACTCGGATACGCTTCCAAAGCCTTACGTAAAGCGTTTTCATATTCTGTACGTGATGAATATATTGCTCCATTTGCAAAAATATCGTCAATATGTATAGCGTTTATGTTTTTATCGTTTAACGTATCACATATTATCCTTCCAATATCAGAAACATTATTTTTATGGCTGTAAAAGGCGTCGTCAGGGCTGTAATATTCACCGTTTGAATAACTCATAAGACATGATGAATGTATAATTAAAACACAAGGGGACTCATTGCCGTACGTTTTGTATATGTCTCTAACGTTAATGAAATTATCGTTAAGCTCAAAATCAAGATTTATATTGCTTTCGTTGTGTATTTCATTATAAATTTCAAAGTTTGTTTTGATTTGATATGCTCCTTCAGGAATTCTTATTTGAAAATCTGGGATTTTTTCATCATCATTTTCTTTATTACTTGTATCTTCATTGTATTCATCGGTAGTTTGGTCAGACGGATTTTTATTTTCGCTTGAATCAAAGCTGCTTAAGGACTCTTTTACAAAAGCGTAAATCTTATTATAGTTTTTGTAGCCAAAGTAGCATAATCCGACGACTAAAGCAAAAAATACCATTTTTCTTAAAAGCATCCTCTTTTTTCTTCGTGTTTTACGTCTGACTACCAGAACAGAGCTTTCTTCAAAATCCTTCTTGTCATCTACCGTTATAATTTCGTTTCTATCCATGTTTCGCCTCTCGTCTTTTTTTAATATTATATTTTTCAATGATTTCAATTATTCTGATTTTGGCGTTTATAAAGCAGGTTTGATATTTCGATAATCAAAAAACCGTTTTTATAAATTAGTAGTTGAATATTATCTCTAAATGTGCTATTATAAAAAAGTATCGACAAAAAACGAGGGAGAAAATATGCAAATACCAATGGTAGATAAAAATGAAATCAAAATTTTTATTTTGTATCTTATGGACAGAATAGGCTATCCTCTAAGCTGTGCCGATGTATGCTCGATTATGCATCAAGAAAATGTAGTCAGCTATTTTGACTGCGCCGATTGCTTTGCTGAGCTTATTGACATGTCTCATGTTGTTGAGATTGAAAAGAGTGAGGATGGAGAAGCTCTTTATGTAGTAACAGATACTGGAAAATCCATAGCTACCGAGCTTAACGACACCTTATCTCCCGGGATAAAGGAGGCAAGCTACAGAAGCGCTATAAGACACCTTTCCTTTAGAAAAAGAAAGGCTGCGATTGACTGTTATTACAATGTGCTTTCAAACGGCAAGTATCTTGTTCATTGTGAAATTACTGAAAATGGCAGAAAGGTGCTGGATATTAACGTAGAGGTAGATTCTAAAGTCGAGGCGGATAACATGATGGTGAATTTCAGAAAAAAACCTGAAATTGTATTTCGTGGCACGCTTGCACTTGTTTCCGGAGAGCGAAATTATATTTTTGAATAAAACCGTCCCTGATATTCGTTTGCAATATCAGGGAAATGTTTTTTTATTTTGTAAAAATTCTACATTTTGCACAAAATATTCACTTTTTTTCAAATGTTTTTAAAGAAAATGCAAAAAAATGTTGACAAATGTTAAATGATTTGATAGAATGTTATCACCAAATATAATTATCTTGCTATATTTGGTATTTTCATTGAAGCAGAGGTGCTATGGACGATAAGGTTATTGAGCTTTTACATAAAATAAGAAATGGCGATAATAGCGCCTTTGAGAATCTATGTGAGCTTTATAAGCCCCTTATAGATAGCATGGCAGGAAAGTATTCCGATATGTATCCTGATAAAAACATTGGACCAAGCGTAAGGGACGATTTTTTTCAAGAGGCACAGTTGGCGTTTTACAATGCTGCTTTAAGGTTTGATTTAGAAGAAAGCAAGGTTACGTTCGGTGCTTTTGCAAAGGCTTGCATACGTAATAAGCTGGTTTCCTGCTTGAGAAAGGCAGGCTCGCAAAAGAGACGTAAAATTAAGGGTGGCGCTCACGTTATAAGTGAAACACCACAGGATACTGTTATTCAGCAGGAGCTTGAAAGAAAGCTTTTATCTTTAGCAGAGAAAGTTTTATCTAACTATGAAATGCGCATTTTCAAGATGTATGCACAGGGAGCTAAAGCGAAGGAAATCTCGGCAAAAATAGGCAAGAGTGAAAAATCGGTAAATAATGCGATTTTCAGAATCAGGACAAAGCTTAAAAAACAGTCTAACAATAATACTTAGCAAAGTGCTTTGTATAAACTATACTGACGAGGAGAGTAGAATATGTTTGAGGACAAGACTTTAGTGTGCAAAGAATGCGGTGCTGAATTTGTGTTCACAGCAGGCGAGCAGGAGTTTTACGCAGAAAAGGGCTTCCAAAATGAGCCGCAAAGATGCAAGACCTGCAGAGACGCTAGAAAGAATGCAGCAAAGGCTCCAAAGGAAATGCATGAAACGGTTTGTGCTAATTGCGGTAAGGTAGCAAAAGTTCCTTTCCAACCAAGCAATGACAGACCTGTTTACTGCAGCGAATGCTTCGCTGAAATGAAAAATCAGTAATTGCTAATTTTGGATAAAACCGAATATTAAATTTATGATTTTAAATCACATCTTTACAAAAAGTAAAGGTGTGATTTTTTTGCTTAAAAATACTGTACAAATTAAATAATATATGGTAAAATAAAATAATAATGCGTATGGAGTGTGGAAATCGTGAAAGATAAGAAATTTTACAATAAGAGAAACGATAGCTTTAAGAGAGATGATAGCGTTAAAAAACGCGAGGATACCCTTGGCGAAGAAAATGAGGATAACGGAATAGTTGTCGGAAGAAATGCAGTAAGAGAGCTTTTAAAAAGTGATAGAGCTGTCGATAAAATTTTCGTAAGACGCGGCGAAAAGGAAGGTTCAATCACCGTTTTGATTGCAGAGGCTATAAACAAGAGCATTCCTGTTGTTGAGGTTGAATCTCAAAAATTAGATAATTTATCAGAATTTTCGAACCACCAGGGCATCGTTGCTATTGCAGCTATGAAAGAATATTCCTCGATAGATGATATGTTTGAGTTAGCAAAGGAAAAAAATGAAAAGCCCCTTATTGTAATCTGCGATTCCATTGAGGACCCACATAACTTAGGCGCGATAATAAGATGCGCCGAATGTGCGGGCGCACACGGAATAATCATACCCAAACGACGTTCCGTAGGAATAACTCCAACGGTATATAAATCCTCGGCAGGAGCAATTGAGCATGTGCTTATTGCCAAGGTTTCAAATTTAAATACAACCGTCGAGCAGTTAAAGGAAAAAGGACTGTGGATTTTTGCTGCTGAAGCAGGCGGAGCGCCATATTATGAAACTGATTTTAATTGCGGTTGCGGAATTATTCTCGGTTCAGAAGGAAACGGAGTTGCAAGAATGTTAAAGGAAAACAGCGATTTTATCGTATCTATTCCTATGTACGGTAAGGTTAATTCTCTCAATGTTTCTACCGCTGCTTCGGTTATTCTTTGTCATGCAGCAAGGATGCAAAGAAGCTGATTTTTACAAAATTTATAAAAAGGAGGAAGTATGAAAGAAGAAAACTTCGACCAGATTAAAATGGAGCTGGACGATAGCACCAGCGATTATATAAACACCGTATCTACCAAAGAAACTGAGCTTATAAAGGAAAGTACTCCGAAAAAATCTAAAAAGCAAACAGACCCTAAAACGTTGTCTATAAGCACGGAGTACATTGACGACGAGGAGAATGATAGTTTATCTCCACCTAAAAAGGATGTTTTTGATAAATATGCAGGTGGCTCTGTAAAGGAGTTTCACGATGACTCCAAAGACGATGATGACAACCTGAAAATAGACGATAAATATGAAAGCTCCTCAAGCCAAGATCACAAATTTTATTCCACGTTTCGTATGAGTAGCAGTAGTCAACCTGTAATTTCTATCAATGAAAACGGTCAGCCAAGCTCAGAGGTTGAGGCTTTACAGGGAGACATTCATTCTGATTATTACGAATATACTGACAGACAACAAAGAAAAGAAATTGTCGGTATGTACAAATATGCTAAAAGAAACATAAAATCAAAAACGATTATCGCTTCGATTTTCATGGTTATTTTGTTTTTCATAGAAAACATAGGGCTGTTTCTAAAAAATCCTTCGGGAATTCTTTCTAATCCGTACGCTCTTACTTTGTCGAATATCGTTATTTTGCTTGCGTGTGTGTGTTGTGCTTATGAGCAGCTTTATCACGGTATTAAGTCTATTTTTGCAAAAGACTATATTCCTGAATCAATAGCGGTAATTACAACTGTGTGTGCGGTTGCTCACTCACTTCTTATGTTACTGTTTATAAGCTTTGAAAATAAGCCTGTTTTATATAATTTCCCGGCATCGTTTGTTCTTGTAATGGTGCTTCTTTATTCCTACGTTAATGTAGCTAGAGAAAAGTACGGCTTTAGCGTAATTTCCTCTAAGGATGCAAAATTCTATCTCGAAAAGGCAATAAAGGGAGATGATGAAGCGGAAACTGAAACCTTTTCTTCAACAGCAGGAGATTTCGAGGGTGAGGTTGCGCGAATTAAATGCACTTCCTTTGTAAAGGGCTATTTTGCCAATACAAACAGTACACCTAACCTTCACTCATATTTAGGCATTTATTTTACGTTTTCTATGCTGGTGCCTGCAGTTTTGGCTATTGTATCTCTTTTTAGAGGTTTTGATTTCTTTGAGGCTATAACTATATGGTATGTAGGTATGCTTCTAATGCTGCCTGTGGGAATGCTGTTTTCTTATAGTGTGCCGTTCTTGATAGGAAACAAAAGACTTTACAATGACGAGGTTGCAATTATCGGCGAAAACGCAATTGGTGATTTTGCCACCACCAACGTAGTGTCGGTAAATGATACAACCGCTTTTCCTCCGTATAACGTTAAATTAACTAATTTTCAAGTGTTTAACGATTTTAAAACGGAAAAAATTCTATACTACGCCGCAAGTGGCTTTGCCACGGTTGGCGGTCCTCTTGCTGACGTATTTGATTCTGCCACGAAAAACGCATTTCAAAAAAGTAAAAAAACCAAATTCGTTTGCTCAGGCAGAAGCTATCTTTGTATAAAAATCGATGGAGATACTATTATATTTGCTGATAGATACGGTATGTCATCTCAGGGAATAGACGTAGGAGGGGATAAGGATAGCGACGGTGATTTGTCCATTATGTATATGGCGTGTAACGGAACGCTTTGCTCGAAAATGTATTTGAAGTATATTATGGATGAAGAATTTATAGGAGCGGCGCTTTTGCTCGGCAAAAGCAAGGTAAGCATAGGAATACGCTCCTTTGACCCAAACATAAATAATGAGCTTATAAAATGGCAGATGAATCATAAAAAATCAGACGTTAAGGTTATACGCCTTTCAAGCGAGGATGAAGTTCCTGTTATAATCTCAAAAAACGAGGGACGCATAGTAACAAGAGGACTTTCTAAATCCCTGCTTAAGGCAATACCCGTATGTAAAAAAATAGCAAAAACAAGAAAGGTAACGAGGGCAATCAAGGTTATATCATCAATTTTAGGAGCAACCTTTATCGGACTTTATATTTTTGGTAAAGTCACCGCTACCGCATCTGTAATCGTTGCAGGCTATTACTTATCAGTAATACTTGTAATGGCACTTGTAACGTTTATAGCTATGCCCTCATTAAAATAGAATGCAAGATATAAGTACAATTTTAAAATCCGTTCAGAAACCCGGAAGATATACGGGCGGTGAATTCGGACAAACTGTAAAGGATAAAAGCAAAATGAAATTGAGAATAGCATTTTGCTTTCCTGATACATACGAAATAGGTATGTCAAATCTCGGTATGAGAATACTTTACGGGGCTCTTAATCAAATAGAGGACGCTTGGTGTGAAAGAGTATATGCGCCGTGGCCTGATATGGAGGAGCAAATGAGGAAAAACAATATTCCTCTTTATGCTCTTGAAAGCAAGGATAGCGTTAAGGATTTTGATATAATGGCTATTTCTTTGCAATATGAGTTATGTTATACGACTGCCGTAAACATGATTGACTTGGCAGGATTACCTATTTACGCTAAAGACAGAAATGAAGATATGCCGATTATTTTGGGTGGTGGTCCTTGCGCTTATAATGCAGAGCCTGTCGCTGACTTTTTCGATATATTCAGTATAGGAGAAGGCGAGGAAGCACTTATAGAGCTTGCTAATCTATATATGGAAATGAAAAATAACGGTACGTATACCAAAACATCATTTTTGAGAGAGGCTTCTCATCTCAAAGGCTTTTACGTTCCGTCTCTGTATAATGTCGAGTATAACGAAGATGGCACTATAAAACTGCTTGAGCCTAAATTTGAGGATGTTCCTAAAAAGGTAGAGAAGAGAGTGGTTGAGGACTTAAATACCTCATATTTTCCTTTAAATCCCATTATGCCGTATATAGAAACCGTCCACGACAGAATTATGCTTGAAACCTTCCGCGGCTGTATTCGAGGCTGTCGTTTCTGTCAGGCTGGTATGGTGTTTAGACCGGTAAGAGAAAAAAGCGCAAAGGTTTTGAATGAGCAGGCAAAGGAAATTTACAAAAATACAGGTTATACGGAGATTTCTTTGACCTCGCTGTCAATTAGCGATTATTCCTGCTTGCACGAAGCTACTGATATGCTTCTCGAATGGACAAATCCTAAAAAGGTAAACCTTTCCTTGCCATCTCTTCGCGCAGACAGCTTTACAAAGGAGCTTATGCGTAAGGTAAGCGGAGTACGCTCAAGCGGATTAACCTTCGCCCCGGAGGCTGGAACTCAAAGGCTTCGTGACGCAATAAACAAAAATCTTTATGAGGAAGACCTCTTAAATGCAGTTCGATTGGCATTTGAAGGAGGAAAAAGTCAAGTTAAATTATACTTTATGAACGGACTTCCAACCGAAACCTATGAGGATATCGAGGGCATTTCCACGGTTGCTAAGCATGTAGTGGATGAGTTTTACAAAATGCCTGTAAGACCTAAAAAGCCTGTATCCGTAACGGTTAGCGTCTCTTGCTTTGTTCCAAAGCCTCATACGCCGTTTCAATGGGAACCGCAGAATAGTCTGGAGGAGCTTCGTCATAAACAAATGTATTTAGGCGAAAAAATTACCGATAAGCGAGTACGATATAACTGGCACGAAGCAAAGGTATCACGTCTTGAAGCGGTTTTTACAAAAGGCGATAGAAAATTATCCAAAGCAATAGCAGAGGCTGTTAAACGGGGAATGAGGTTTGATGCTTGGGATGAATATTTCAGCTATGAAAAATGGATGGAAGTGTTCGAATATTGTCATATTGACCCTGATTTTTACGCTACTCGCAGAATGAGCTATGACGAAATTCTCCCTTGGGATGTAATTGATATAGGAGTCAATAAAAGCTTCTTAATTTCCGAAAGCAAGAAGGCTTATGAAAGCATAACAACACCGAACTGTAAGGAAAAATGCTCAGGCTGTGGTGCAAATAAGCTTGGAAAGGAGTTAACGTGGTGTCCGAAGAAAAAATAAAAGGCTTGCCAATAAGAATTAAATTTTCCAAAAAGGGCAATTTAATGTACATATCCCATTTGGATCTCTCAAAAACTATGCAGAGAATAATGGTTCGTGCGGATATTGATATATGGTATAGTGAAGGCTTCAATCCTCAACCGAGAGTGGTTTTTGCTGTTCCTCTTCCTGTTGGCGTTGAAAGTGATTGCGAATATCTTGACATTAAAATAAATTCTCAGATGGAGCTAAATGAAATTAAGGAACGCATATCAAAAAATTTTCCCGAGGAAATGAAGGTTTTGGACGTTTATGTTCCCGAGGTGAAATTTAAAAACATAGCCTATATTGACTATACGATAAAGATTAACTCCCCTAAAATAACAAGCAACACCGCTTCCGATATAGATAACTTATTTAAAACCGAATGTAATGTGACTAAAATCACAAAAAGTGGTAGTGAGAAAACTTTAAATATTTGCGAATTTATAAATTCTCTCAAGGTCGAATACAAAGATGGCGAAATAGTAATAAATACAGTTTTGTGCGCTGATAGTGAAAAATACTTGAATCCGGAGCTTTTGATAGAGGGTGTAAGAAAAAATCTTGACATATTAACCTCTGATACCACCGAGGAATACTATTCTATTTTAAGAAATAAAATGTTAAATAATGATCTGACAGAATTCAGATAAGCAAGAAATTTGCGCTTGAAACAGTAAAAGTTGTTCCGGGTTAAGAAAAACGTCTGAATTAAGATAAATATGAGGTAATGATATGGGAAAGTTGTTAATATTTAACTTTATACTTATTGCTATTATAGTGCTTGGTTTATGGTTGATTAAAAAACACGTAAAAAAAGAACGCACTCAAAACGTTCTCTTATGTGTAGCCGCGATTTTTACTATACTGTTTCATTATAGCTCTTTTTTGTTCAAGCTTTTAGCAAGAGATGGAGCTATGGAATACTTAAGCGCAACTCCAAATTTGATTTTACCCATTTATCCTTGCAATGTGGTGATGTGGTCGGCTCTGATTTTTGCGCTTTTAAAAAACAAAAAGACAAAAGTTGGAGAGTTTTTCGCAGATTATCTGTTTTGGTTTGGTGTTATTTCAACACTTGTAGGAATGTTTGCTAATGTTGATTTTATAAATAATCCTACACTTGCTAATTACGAAAATTTTAAAAGCATAGCCGCTCACGCCACACTTCTTTTCAATGTGCTTTTGCTTCCGTTTTTCGGGTATATAAGGATAGATGTGAAAAGAAATATCAAGAATATTATAATTTCAATTTTTGTTATGGGTATTTTGGGCTGCTACTGTAATCTTGTTTTCCGCGCAATTGCTTCTGAAGCGGTAGCCTATGATGTAAATTCAATGTTTTTAATACATTCTCCGTTTGACGGACTGGATTTTTTAACGTATCCCGTAATTTCGTTGATAGCAATCCCGATTTATTTCGCCGTATTTGTCGTGTGCGATTTATGTGCCAAGAAAAAAGGAGACCGCTTTTATAATAAATTGAAAAAATAAATGAACGTAATTACAACTCAAAATAATAAAGCATTTTGCTATTGTTTTTAAGAGAACCCATATAAATCCTATTGCAAATAGATTATATGCCTTGTATTGTGATACACATAGCCAAAAGATATTGCAAAAGAGCAAAAAATGCGATATAATAAAAAGCGATATGGCTAAGAGATCGAGGTCGTCGGGCTTATACCCCGAAAGTGTTGGTTTGACTCCAACTGCCACCATATTGCCTTAATTAGAAAATCAGCCTTTGAGAGTATGCCCATACCTCAAAGGCTTTTTTACCCGCATTGCATACAGCAATTAAAAAATAAGTTCTGATGGCTTTCATTTATATGTGCGCTGATATGTTAGCACACATGGAAATGATGAATCTGTGATGATGAACAAACTAAAAATAATTTAGATAAACCTCGATTTTGACTTGATAAATGGCGAATTTTGTGATATAATAGAAACTGTATAATAATAACCTCGACCCATGGTCGTGGAAGGAGTAAAAGATGGCAGTCAGCTATAAGAAATTATGGAAGATCCTCATCGATAAAGATATGAAGAAAAAGGATCTCGCTAAGCTTGCAGATGTCAGTACTTATACCATCACTAAGATGAGTAAAGGTGAGAATGTCACCACTGATACCTTGGGTAAAATATGCAAGGTGTTGAATTGTAATGTTGAAGATATAATGGAATTCATTCCGAACAACAAATAACGATAATCTTTGAAAGGGGGTAGCGCGTATGTCACGTTGCTTATATAACAGCGATTTTGCAACATTCTTATATACAGATTCAGCTTCAATATACAGAATATTAGATGACAATTACCACGGCGAAGCACTGACCACAACAAGGGATGCGTGGAAAGCTGAGATCGACATTATGAAGAATGTGGTTTCGTCACTTAACAATGTTGATGGCCAAATTATATTTGAATACGATATTCCGCGTCTTGGCAAAAGAATCGACGTTGTCCTCCTTTATCGCGGTGTTGTATTCTGCCTTGAATTTAAGGTTGGTGAGTCAAAAATTCTCGAAACGAATATTGACCAGGTCTTGGACTACGCTTTGGATCTGAAAAACTTCCATAAATTCAGTGAGGACAAGGTTATCGCCCCTATTTTAGTAGCTACGAATTATTCTAATCGCAGTACATCCATACAGATGTCTGTGTATGACGACAGGGTAATAAATCCATTGGTAACCGGAAAAGCAGGAATATCTGCTTTGATCGAAAACGTGTTGGAAAAATTTCCGAACGAGGCTCCGGTTCATAACGATTGGGTAATCAGTCCCTATGCACCTACGCCGACCATCGTTGAGGCAGCAAAAACGCTCTATGAGAGTCATTCGGTTGAAAATATCACAAGGCATGAAGCGGATAAGGTTTCAACCGATGCAACGATAAAATATATCCTTGATGTAATACAGAATAGCAAGACAAACGGAGAGAAAAGCATCTGCTTTGTTACTGGTGTGCCCGGCGCAGGCAAAACACTCGTCGGTCTCGATGTGGCAGTTAAACAGACCTATCAGGGAAATGACGCGCCTGTTGAAGATGAAGGTGCGGTATATCTTTCGGGAAACGGCCCGCTGGTCGCCGTGTTGACAGAAGCGCTTGCTAAAGATAATTATCAAAAATGTCGTGACAGAAACGAAAAGAAAAACCTGACAGATTCACGCAGAGAGGTAGGCAAGTTTATTCAAATCATCCACCGCTACCGTGATAATATGCTCGCCAAAATCAAGAATCCCGTTGAAAATGGAGTTTTGGAAATAGATCCCGAAAAAGCGGTGAAGCTTGCAGAATCCGGTTATGGAGAAGTGGAGCATGTTGCCATTTTCGACGAGGCACAGCGTTCGTGGACTCATAAAAGGCTTGCCGACTATCTTAAACGAGGTGGAACATACGGTAATAAACTGAAAGTTCCTAACTTCCCATTATCTGAGGCGGCTTTCTTGATATGGTCTCTCGATCAGAGAGAGGATTGGGCAACGATTGTTTGCCTTGTAGGTGGTGGTCAGGAGATCAATACCGGCGAAGCAGGGATTTCTGAGTGGATACATGCACTGAATGACAAGTTCCCCCATTGGAAAGTATATATTTCTCCGAAGCTTACAGAGCCGGAATATGCCGAAGGTAAGGTTAACGAGCTGTTGGCGAAAAACGAAAACGTTACGTATTCAGAAAACTTACATCTTGGCGTTTCTCTGCGTTCTTTTAGAGCAGAAAAGCTCTCTGCATTTGTTCATTCGATGCTCACCTTCAATACCGATGCGGCAGAATTGTATAATGAAATAAAAGACAGATATCCCATTGTCTTAACACGAGATATGGAAACTGCCAAGAGATGGCTTCATAGTAAAGTCAGAGGAACAGAGCGCACAGGCGTACTCGTAACCAAAGAGGCCGCGCGATTCAAGCCTTTGGGTATACACATTCTCCCCTCGGGTGATGAGAATGCAGTTCATTGGTTCCTTGAAGATAAAATTGATACAAGAGCTTCCAACTATCTTGAAGATGCAGCTACCGAAATTCAGGTGCAGGGATTGGAGCTTGACTATACATGTGTGCTGTGGGATGCTGATATGAGATGCGATAATGGCAAATGGCGTTATTACACGTTTAATGGCAAAACGGCGTGGAACGAAAAAACACCCGATACCGAGAACAAGCAAGAGCAGATCAAATATATGATCAATGCTTATCGAGTGCTTCTCACAAGAGCAAGAGCGGGTATGGTGATTTGTGTTCCATCTGGTAATCCCCATAAGAATCCGAGTGGATTTTGGGAAGACAGCACTCGCTTGCCTAAGTTCTACGATGGAACTTATCAATACTTAAAGAGTTTAGGAATTGAAGAAATATGAAAATAACCGAAGTAGTGGCAGCCCTTATTTGGCAGGGCAATAAATTCATGATCTGCCAACGCCCGGCACACAAGGCGAGAGGTCTCCTATGGGAGTTCGTCGGTGGCAAGGTCGAGCCGGGAGAAACAAAAAAACAAGCACTCATTCGAGAGTGCAGAGAAGAGCTTGCCATCACGCTGTCGGTAGGTAATGTATTTATGGATGTCATCCACGAATATCCCGACTTGACGGTGCATCTGACTCTGTTCAACGCCACTATTGCCGAGGGAGAACCGCAGAATTTGGAGCATAACGATATTCAATGGATATCACCGAGCGAGATACCGAACTACGACTTTTGCCCAGCGGATGAAGAGATATTGAAAAAGATTATAGAAACTTACAGTAACAATTAAGAAACGATGATTTAGATAAGGGGTATATAATGCTTGACAAGAAAGCAGTTCTAAAACAATATTTTGGACACTCTTCGTTTAGAGAAGGTCAGGAGCAAGTGGTGGATGCCATTTTGCAAGGGCGAGATGCGCTTTGTGTTATGCCTACAGGTGCGGGGAAGTCTATTTGTTATCAAGTGCCCGCATTGATATTTAACGGGATCACTATAGTCGTTTCGCCTTTGATTTCTCTAATGAAGGATCAAGTCAACGCCTTGACACAAAACGGTATACAAGCGGCGTATTTGAATAGTTCACTTACATCTACGCAGTACGCAAAGGTGATTGGAAATATACGGCGTGGAATATATAAAATCATATACGTTGCCCCCGAGCGTCTTTCCGTTCCGGACTTTTTGGATGCTTGTATAGATATAAAAGTGGATCTGTTGGCAATTGATGAGGCGCATTGTATTTCTCAATGGGGGCAGGATTTTCGCCCAAGCTACTTAAAGATAGCCGATTTCGTGAGTTCTCTTGGATATCGTCCCACGATTGCTGCGTTTACAGCAACCGCTACTGCGGAGGTAAAGGACGATATTGAGTATTCTCTGAAATTAAAATCACCATTTCGCATTACAACGGGATTCGACCGTCCAAATTTAAAATTTGAGGTCATCAGAGCCAAGCATAAGTTTGATAAGCTGCTTGAGATATTGAAGAAACACACGGATGATTCGGGTATCATCTATTGCTCTACAAGAAAAACAGTTGAAGAGATCGGAGAAAAGCTGAACGATACGGGCTTTTCTGCAACCTTTTATCATGCAGGACTTGAAGATGAGGTTCGTAAGCAGAATCAGGAGGATTTTGTGTATGACCGAAAAAATATTATGGTCGCTACCAATGCTTTCGGTATGGGAATTGACAAATCTAACGTATCATACGTTATCCATTACAATATGCCGAAGGACATTGAAAGCTATTATCAGGAAGCCGGACGTGCGGGCAGAGACGGAGAAAATGCGGAGTGCATCTTGCTATATAGTCCCGCAGATGTTCAAACCAATCAATTTTTGATTGAACACTCCGATCCCAACCCCGAGCTTACCTTTGAGCAGCAACAGGTACTTAAAGCAAGAGATTATGACAGACTCAAGCAAATGACGTTCTATTCTACGTCGAACACATGTCTTCGAAATTTCATATTGGATTATTTCGGGGAAAAATCGTCAAATTATTGTGGAAACTGTTC
>JAZRIQ010000009.1:0-5564 GCA_045645405.1 Eubacteriales bacterium | reverse complement strand
ATTTTTGGCATTAACACGGTAAAGATAACCGATTGCGTAAAAATGACCATGGAGCACATTGCCGACGCACAACCGTAATTTTGCCTAATCATTTTCATTCTTTTCATAACTTTTCCTTACAAAATAAAGTAGACACATCATTGGGGATTTCTCCAAAATGATGTGTCTTTTTACTATTTATCCAAATTGCCCTTTGCGGTGTTTAGGGACGCTATTAAAATCCTTCTGATTTTTCCCGAGGATTGGCTCATTTTCTTGTAAGTTTCTTCGTCAATGATAGCGGTTTTTGAAAACAACTTTAACCAATATTCTGTTTCGTGACATTCCTTTAAAGCAATTTGCATTTTTGCTATAAAGTCAGCTTTACTTTGTGCATAATTGGCTTCATGTATATTTGCACCAATGCTTGTGCCACTACGCAAGATTTGATTTGTAAGTACGCTTTTACCCTTTATGTTTTCGCACATATTTACAATGCTAATTGCAAAGTCCATAGATAAATCTATTAGAATATTGTCCGTCATAGCTTTCTCCTTTTTAATGAAATGTTGCTACGCAACTTGAAATGAAACGCGATGCGTTTCTTGAAATGATGTCAACGACAAGTCGCTCACATCTTGAAATAAAATTTGCCATTTTATCATTATCTAACATATGTGCCACAGGAGTTACCCTGTGGCACATTTCAAGTTTACATAGTAAACATTTCATTCACTTGTGAATTTCATTTGCCGCTTGGGCAAATTTTATTGCTACACAAAACCAAGAGGGACAGTAGTGCCGATAGAAGGCGTGAACGCGAAGCCGTCGGCGTACTTTGTACGACAGTGCGAGCGGTCGCGCCTAAAAAGGCGAGTTCGATAAAAATAGGGATTTGCAATTTTTGCAAACCCCTACCTTTTATTTTTTCAAAAGTTTTCGCTTTTTGTTCTATCGGTGCTAATGCGCCCTCTTATTTGCAGGATTCTTCAACAGCAACAGCAACCGCAACAGTCATACCAACCATTGGGTTGTTACCTGCGCCGATAAGTCCCATCATTTCTACGTGAGCAGGAACTGAAGATGAGCCTGCGAACTGAGCGTCACCGTGCATACGGCCCATTGTATCTGTCATACCATAAGAAGCAGGACCTGCAGCCATATTGTCTGGGTGAAGTGTTCTACCTGTACCGCCGCCTGAAGCAACTGAGAAATAGTTAACTCCGTTTTCGTTACACCACTTCTTGTATGTGCCTGCAACCGGGTGCTGGAATCTTGTTGGGTTAGTTGAGTTACCTGTAATAGATACTCCAACGTTTTCAAGTCTCATAATAGCAACGCCTTCCGGTACGCTATCAGAACCGTAGCACTTAACGTCTGCTCTTGGTCCCTTTGAGTATGGTGTTTCAGAAACAACCTTAACCTCTTCGGTAGCAGCGTCAAATTCTGTTTCAACAAATGTGAAGCCGTTAATTCTTGAAATAATCATAGCGGCATCCTTGCCAAGACCGTTAAGAATAACTCTTAAAGGCTTAACTCTTACCTTGTTTGCGTTAAGAGCGATTTTAATAGCGCCCTCAGCAGCAGCAAAGGATTCGTGACCTGCTAAGAAGCAGAAGCACTCTGTTTCCTCGGAAAGAAGCATCTTACCGAGATTACCGTGACCAAGACCAACCTTTCTGTTCTCTGCAACTGAACCAGGGATACAGAAAGCCTGGAGACCGATACCGATTGCAGCAGCAGCGTCAGCAGCCTTTGTGCAACCCTTCTTGATAGCGATAGCTGCGCCTACTGTGTAAGCCCAAACCGCATTTTCAAAGCAAATTGGCTGTGTTTCTCTTACGATTTTATCACAGTCGATGCCCTTTGCAAGAGTGATTTCCTTACACTCTTCAACGGACTTAATACCATATTCAGCGAGAACTGCATTGATTTTATCAATTCTTCTCTCATATCCTTCAAATAATGCCATTTTTCAGTCCTCCTTACTCTTCTCTTGGGTCGATGTAACGAACTGCATCGTTAAATCTGCCATAAGTTCCCATTGACTTCTTGTAAGCCTCATTTGGCTCCATGCCCTTCTTAATGAAGTCTGTCATTTTGCCGAGAGATACGAATTCGTAACCGATAACCTGGTCGTTTTCGTCAAGAGCCATTCTTGTGCAGTAGCCCTCTGTCATTTCAAGGTAACGTACGCCCTTTGCATTTGTACCGTACATTGTACCAACCATTGAACGAGCGCCCTTACCTAAGTCTTCCATACCTGCGCCGATAACAAGACCGCCCTCAGAGAAAGCAGACTGTGTTCTACCGTAAACGATTTGGAGGAAAAGCTCACGCATAGCTGTATTGATAGCGTCGCATACGAGGTCAGTATTAAGAGCCTCAAGTAAAGTCTTGCCAGGAAGAATTTCCGCTGCCATAGCTGCAGAGTGAGTCATACCTGAACAACCGATTGTTTCAACGAGTGCCTCCTCGATGATACCGTCCTTAACGTTGAGGGAAAGCTTACATGCACCTTGCTGTGGCGCGCACCAGCCAATACCGTGTGTGTAGCCTGCGATGTCTGTGATTTGCTTTGCCATTACCCATTTGCCTTCTTCAGGAATTGGAGCTGGACCGTGCTTTGGTCCCTTGGCAACCTTACACATGTTTTCTACTTCTTTTGAATAAATCATATGTATTCTCCTTGAATATAAAATTTTTTCGTATCTATTATACATTATCTCAATCACAAAATCAAGAATTTTGTAAAAAAAATAATAAATTGTGACAAGGTTAAAAAAATAGCCTATAAAATATATAAATATTATTTACTTTATATAAAAAGTGTGATATACTAAATTGTAAATTATTAGGTACTTGGTAGGTGATTTTTGCGTATGCGTATTGATAAATTTTTATCAAATATGGGTAAAGCTACAAGAAGCGAATGTAGCAAGCTGGCAAGAAACGGTAAAATACTTGTAAACGGTATCACAATTAAAAAATCCGACGTGCATATTGACCCCGATAAGGACGTAATCGTTCTTAACGGTGTACAAATAAAATACAAGAAATATGCTTATATTATGCTGAATAAGCCCGACGGTTACGTTAGCGCAACTGATGACGAAAAAGAAAAAACCCTTCTTGATTTACTTGGCGACGAGGAAAGACGGCTTGGACTTTTCCCCTGCGGCAGACTTGATAAAAACACTCTCGGTCTGGTAATTTTAACAAACGACGGAGATAGCGCACACAAGCGTCTTTCACCGAAATTTCACGTTGATAAGGTGTACAGGTTCGAGTGTAAGCTTCCTCTTACAAAAGAGGTCGTTTCCCTACTTGAAAACGGAGTTGACATTGGTGGCTATTTAACAAAGCCCTGCAAAATTACAACGTTCAGCGAAACGAGCGGTGAAATTACTCTTACGGAAGGTAAATATCACCAAATAAAGCGTATGCTTGAAGCAGTTGACAACAAGATTACGTATCTTGAAAGGCTATCCTTTGGCGGTATTACATTAGATGAAAATTTACGTCGCGGAGAATGGAGATATTTGACTGAAGCCGAAGAAGCATTGTTTATAAACGGCGAAAAATAACAGGACTGATGAAATGAAAAAATATATTTTACCCAATAACGTAAATTGGTACAGGGCGAATCTGCATTGTCATTCCAATATATCTGACGGCAGCTTTTCTCCCGAAAAAATAAAAGAGATATACAAAAAAATGGGCTACTCTATCGTAGCTTATACCGACCACGATATTTTGCTTGACCATTCCTATCTCAACGATAATGATTTTTTAGCAATTACGTCAAGTGAATATACCGTATATGCTGACGGTACGTATTATCCGAAGCTGTACGACGGTGACTTTGAAGATGAAAAATCAAAAGTTGACGATGAATGGCGAAGAAGCAAGGCTATGCACCTGTGCATTTATTCAAAAAATCCGCACAACGAGTTCCAGGTGGCTGCTGACGAATATTCGTTATGGCCGCAAAGGGGTAAATGGCGTAACACGGGTAAGTGCGACGGTTATTACAGAAATTTAACCACAGAAAGCGTCAACGAGGCTATAAGAAGACTTAATAAAGCGGGCTTTTTCGTGCAATTAAATCACCCCAACTGGTCTCTTAACGAAAGAGATGATTATATAAATTTAGAGGGGCTTTGGGCGATTGAAATTTTTAATTATGCCAATGAAAAATTAACGGGCGCCGAATACTGTCCTTATATTTATGACGACATGGTAAGAAACGGTATGTACAGTCTGCGTTGCACTATGGGAGATGACAACCACAACAGCGGCGGAAGCCTTGATTTATCCTTTGGAGGTTCAACGTTTTTTGGCGCAAAGGAGCTGACATACAAAAGCATTATCGAGTGTATGGAAAACGGTAGCTTTTACTGTGCAAGCGGTAAAAACCCGCCTAAAATTAACGCTCTTTACGTTGAAAACAACGTGATAAAAATTGATTGCTCCCCTGCTACGGACGTTTTTATAAACGGCTACGGAAGGCGATTTAGAAGTATTAACGGAGATGATATTACTCATGCCGAGTTTGCCCTTAGACCCGAGGACGTATTCTTCCGTATTACCGTAAGAGATAAGCACGGAAACAATGCACACACAAACTACTATAACGTGAAGGATTTTTATGAGGAGATAAATTGACAATGAAAAAATATCTTTTACCAAACGACGTAAACTGGTACAGAGCAAATATGCACTGTCACACAACTATTTCGGACGGTCACTATTCACCGGAAGAAATAAAAAAATTATATATGGATATGGGTTATTCCATTGTGGCATATACAGACCACGAATTGATTAAGGACCATACAGATTTAACTGATGACAAGTTTTTAGCAATTACATCAAGCGAATTTTCAATAAATGACAATAAGCCCTGCTTTGAAATTCCCGAGGGAAAGTATATGGATTTATGGCGTTCAAAAAAGGTTCTCCACTTTGGCGTTTACTCCAAGGATCCCCACAACGTATTCCACCCTGCCACCCACAATGACAGCTTCAACTGGTGGAGAAGCAACGGCAAGGACGTGGGTGACGTTGACTGCGACGGTTACTGGAGAGAATACACGTTAGAAAGCATAAATGAAACAGTTAAAAGACTTAACGAAAAGGGATTTTTAGTTTCTTTGAATCACCCTAACTGGTCACTTAACGATATGGACGACTACCTTAACATTAAAGGACTTTGGTCGCTTGAAATCCTCAACTACGCTACCGAAAGATTAACAGGTGCTGAATACTGTCCGTATATTTATGACCAAATGGTAAGAAGCGGTAATTTCAATTTATTCTGTAATATGGGTGACGATAACCACAACCGCGGCGGAAGCCTTGACCATTCCTTCGGCGGCTCTACCATTATCGGCGCTAAAGAATTAAAATACGAGCAAGTTATGGACGCACTTGAAAAGGGAGAATTCTACTGTGCAAGCGGTAAAAATCCGCCTCAAATTCACGCTCTTTACGTAGAGGATAATATAATTAAGATTGACTGCTCTCCTGCCACCGACGTTATAGTAACGGGCTTAGGCAGAGCTTTCCGCCCTTACAATACC
>JAZRIQ010000008.1:0-6026 GCA_045645405.1 Eubacteriales bacterium | reverse complement strand
GGGTTCAAGCCGCTCGAGGATAGCTTTCATATCATTTTCTTTTCCTTCAAGGACCACGCGGAAAAATCTTCCCGTTTTTTCGATAGAAACGATGGGAAGTCCGTAAAAATTCTTTTGATCAACATCCTTTGTGAATGCAAGCTGGAATTTACAAAATCTGTTGAGCCGCTCGTAAAGATCTCCCGATGAAGTTACCGTCATTTTGTCAATGAGTGCATACCTATCACAAAAGTCCTCTATCTCACGCAGGGAATGACTGGATATGATAACACCTGTGCCATCCTGCTCGACAGCGTTATTGATCGCCTTTTTGAATGAAAGACGGGCAAGAGGATCAAGACCGTCAAAGGCTTCGTCAAGCAGTAGGTATTTCGGCTTGATTGCAAGGGCAATCGTTATGTACGCCTGTCGGCGCATTCCCTTTGAAAAAGCGCGAAGGGGCTTGTTTTCGTCAAGCTTAAATTCAGAAAGCAGCCTTTTATAGGTTTCCATAGATAAGCTCGGATAAAATTGCCTATACATATTAAGCACGGATTTTACGGTAGAGGTGTTTGTAAAATACGGGTCGTCAGGCAGTAAAAAAACGTCATTTCTTGTAGCTTCAAATTCGGGGGACATTCCGTCGTATTCAATAGCCCCCTCGTTTGCAAGATATACTCCTGCAAGAAGCCTCAAAAGTGTGGATTTTCCTGCTCCGTTAATTCCCACAAGTCCCATAACGACTCCGTTAGGAACCTCCAAATTAACGTCAGATAAAACGGTCTTATTGCCAAGAGAATGGGAAAGATTGCTGATTTTAATCATTTGATAAACCTCCCTCGCAGCGTTTATAGCTTTTTATTTTCTCACTTGTCTGTTGTGCTTTCTTGTGTCAAGATATCTGCCGAATTTGTCGAAAAGTCTATACTTGATAGCAAAAATGTAGCCGATACCGAGAAGAAGCATTACTACCGCCCAGAATTGGGACGGTGGAATTGCGCCAAAGAGCTTGCCGCGGCTATCGCCACGGAAAAATTCGTTTATAAATCTGAAGGTTCCGTAAGCAATTAGGTAAATTGCCACGTTGTATTCGTTAAATGCAACGCCGTTTTTCTTTTCGATGTACTTAAATGCGATAAAGGTAAGCACTGCGCATAACGTTAAAAGGAACGTTGCCTCGTAAAGCTGGGTGGGGTGTACCTTAACTGCGGTGTCAAAATAACAGCCGTAATCAGAGCCTGTGGGCTTACCGTAGCAACAGCCTGCAATAAAGCAACCGATTCTGCCAAAGCCGTGAGCTACCGTTACGCAAGGACCTAAAATCGGAAGAAGCTTCGGTAAGCGGTCCTTATATCTCGTTCTGAAAATTGAGTAGATAACAAGATAAAAACCAACTCCGCCGATAAGACCGCCAATAAAGGTAAGTCCGCTTGTAAATTTAAAGCCTGCAGACGGGTTTGCAAGATAATTGTAAAAGGCTTGAAAAAGTGCCGCGGAGCCAAAGCCGCACGCAATTGAACAAATTATTGTGTAAAAGCAAAAATCCGTAAATTTTTCTTCAAATTTCGCGTACTTGGCGTAGATTAAGAATAATGAAAAGCAACACAAAATACCTATTGCAATCATTACGCCGTACCAATATACGCTAAGCTCCTTGCCAAAAAGCTCAAAGGAAAAAACTAAATTTCTATCCATAAACTAATTCCAATCTGTAAATATTTCGTTTCCGCGCTTGGTGTACCAGTTAAATTTAACTGTTTTGCCGTTTAAGAGGAACGTATCGGGTGTGGTCGTTTCCATCCAGTCAACGGGGATAAGCTCGTCAGCCTGCTTTGAAGCAATCTCATAAGCTTCCTTCAGCTGCTTTAGCTCACTTTCATTCAAAACGCCGTGCTTACAGGACACAAACAATGGTGAACCGCTTCTTGAAAGTGCAAAAAGCCATTCCTTATTTTGCTCCCACGGTATCATACCGGTAATGCCCACGCAGTCAGCGTCGGACATAAAGAAGCGTCCGTTTTGACAGTTTCTGAACGCAAGAGTATTAACGCCCATTTTTTGCGTTCTTGACCACTCAAATCCACTTGTATCGTCACCTGTGCGGTTTAATTGGTGCAACGTAGCGCATAAATGACCGATACAGTTACAGCCAATAATAATTGCGCCGTTTGAATTGTCCTTAACGGTTTTGTAGAAATTCTTCACGATTTGGGCGCTTGTTTTCGTCTTGTCGTAGAAGCTCCAGCCGCTATCGGTAATATTGGTCTGCATTTCAAAGCCCCATTTGCCGAATATATCAAAGGTTGAAAAATCGTGCTTTATAAGCTCAAATCCCCACTCCTGTGTAAGAGTTTTGGTGGTTTTTGCCACGTAATCCAGCACCTCGGGGTGTGATGGGTCGAACACCTTATCGCATCTTGATAAGTACCATTCCTCAGGCACGGTAATCTTTCTTTCCGTATTGTCCTTGCCGTTTATCAAATATCTTACCCAAATTCCCGTTCTTGCGCCAAAGGACTTCATTTCCTCTTGGAGCTTTTTCATATCGGGGAAGAATTCGTTTCCAATATCCCAAGGAGCGTCGGTGGGATTCGGTTGCCATCCGTCGTCAATTACCATATACGGAGGATTTACACAGTCCCCACACATTTCCATAAGGAGCTTTGTATCGTTGATAATTTCCTCGTGTGAGCTTTTGCCGTAAGCGTAATACCAGTTGTTTGAGCCATAAACGACGTGGTCGGGTAAGTAAGGGTCAGGACACATAGCGGAGCAAAACTCCTGTAACGCTTTATAGGCACTTGTGTCCTTGTATTCCTTAAAAAGCACGCTTGCGCATTCAAGAATTCTGCCGTCAAGATACGTACCGTTTCCGCCGTTTCTTATATCAAGCCAAAGGGAAACACCCTCTGTGTCGTATTGCCAAAAGCACATTGAGTTAGGGCATACCTTAACGCCAAAGCATTCGGTAAATCTGCCTGTGTAATCAAAATCAGCGTCGCTGCCGTTTGATACCGCGATATACCAAGGCATACATCTTTCGGGACGAATGGTTGACCATTGTAAATCACCGTAGCCCCTTTCGTAAGCGTCCCCTAAAACCTTTACGTCCTTACGCATTTTCTCATTCCAACGGAGTAAAATATATCTTGCGCCGACATTGTACGTTGTAGCCTTAACGGTAAGCTCATCATTATTAAGCTCGAACCAAATCTCGCAATTTTCGTTCTTTAGGTTAGTGTCTAAAGAGCTGTTGTCAAACTCAATTCGCTCTCCCTTGCCGAGAATATAGCCTTGAGGCGCAATTTTTGGGTTTTTCGGTTCGCCGTCGTGATAAAAAACAGCATAATCGGGAATTCTTAATTTCATATTTTCTTCCTTTCCTTATTTTAGCACAGAGTCCCTATCAACCCGATTTGGAACGGCAAAAAGGTTCTGACTCTGCGTTAAAAAATCTCATAAATAGTCAACTAAAATCTGGTGTATATATCTTATTTGAAGAGGAAATGTCCTGTATATATCCGTCATAGCCAAGCTCCAAGGCTTTATCAACAACGGAATTATATTCAAAGGTGGTAACTCTTCTTTTTATTTCCTTAAATTCATCCGGACAAAAGTCGGGGGTATATTGGCACATAAGCGCAAGCTTAAATTTGTCCACGTCATATTTAAAAGACACGTCCTCAAGTATTTTTATACTGTCCTTACGCATAGTAGGCAACACAAGATGACGTAAAATAACGCCCCTTTGCATTATGCCGTCGCTGTCAAATACGCATTCAGGTGCTATTTCAAGCATTTTGCCAAAGGATTTTATGGCGTTTTCGTAATAATTAGCGGCGGAGGAATATTTTTTTGATATTTGTGGGTCAAAATACTTAATATCAGTAAGAAAAATATCCACATATCCCGCTAATTTCTGTATTTCAGTATCAAGCTCATATCCCGATGTGTTATATACAATAGGTATATGAAGCTTATCCTTAATTAAATCAAGAGCAATTCTTATTTGCTCGCTGTAATGGGTGGGTGTTACTAAATTTATATTGTGTACGCCCATATCTTGAAGCTCAAGCATCTTGCTTGCCAGTTCACTAACCGTCATTTCATATCCGTGCTTTTCGTGGCTGATTACACGGTTCTGACAGTACACGCACTTTAAATTACACCCCGAAAAGAATATAGCACCGCTACCCTTTGTTCCGCTTATGCACGGTTCTTCCCAGTTGTGTACCATAACCTTGGCAACTCTTATCTTTTCGCCCATTCCGCAAGCACCCGTGTGCATAGAACGGTCAATATTACATTTTCGTGGGCAAAGATTACATGTCATAAAACTCACTCCGTTCGTTTTTAGTGGTCAGTGGTCGGTGGTCAGTGGTCAGCGGTTAGATTAACGAGTAGTCACAACACACAAGTGCTAATTTGTTGCATAATTTTGAACAATGCAACCGATACTGTTTGAGATTTGCGTCAATTAGTAGCCACTGACCACTGACCACTGACGGCTGATCACTAGGATAATGCTTGCATTATTTCTTATATCCCCACTCAACAGGGCAGTTATCAGGATTCCAACTACTACTCCAACCACTTGGCTCGCTTTCCGCCTCGCAATAGATTGTAAGGTTAGAGCAAATTCTAAACGCAAAGCCACCAATACTTGTAACGCTATTTGGAATTTCAATGCTTGTAAGGTTAGAGCAATTATAAAACGCACCAGCACTAATAGCTGTAACGCTATTAGGAATTTCTATGCTTGTAAGGTTAGAGCAATTTCTAAACGCAGATTCGCCAATACTTGTAACGCTATTTGGAATTTCAATGCTTGTAAGTGCAGAGCAACCATTAAACGCAGAGTAACCAATACTTGTAACGCTATTTGGAATTTCTATGCTTGTAAGGTTACAGCAACCATTAAACGCATCGTCACCAATACTTGTACCACCTGTTATAGTGACATGCTTTAAACTTGCTGGGACATACCCACTGTTATTTGAATATGATGGAGCACCAAAAATATATCCAAAATGAGTTTTGTCGCTTCCATTACCTACAAATGGCAAAGTTATACTTTCAAGTAATGAGCAACCGCTAAACGCACCGCTATCAATGCTTGTAACACTATTAGGAATTTCTATGCTTGTAAGGTTAGAGCAATTATAAAACGCAAAGTCACCAATACTTGTAACGCTATTTGGAATTTCTATGCTTGTTAAGTTAGAGCAACCTCTAAACGCAAAGCCACCAATACTTGTAACGCTATTTGGAATTGCAATGCTTGTAAGTGCAGAGCAACCATAAAGCGCATAACTACCAATACTTGTAACGCTATTTGGAATTTCAATGCTTGTAAGTGCAGAGCAACCATAAAGCGCATAACTACCAATACTTGTAACGCTATTTGGAATTGCAATGCTTGTAAGGCTTTTGCAACCATAAAATGCAGATTCACCAATACTTGTAATACTATTTGGAATTGTGAGGGTCTTCAAATTTGTGCATTCCTTGAAGCCTTCTTTCATTATTGTAGAAACTGTTTTTCCGTTATAAGTTGACGGAATAACAATATTGCTTAAAAGTTTTGCTTTACCGCAAGCAACCGCATAAGTGCCGTCGTCAAGGGGATAAAAATCAAGGTCGCTTATAACCGTTTCTTCCTTTTCGGCTTCAATTTTTCCAACGTTTACAGGCTCGTTTGGTTTATCTGTGTATGTTATCCAAAGATAGCCGTCAATTATCTCTGTTTTTAAAATACCTCTGCCTTGCTCTCCGTTGTCGCCTTTGTCACCTTTGTTACCTTGGATACCCTGTTCACCTTGGATACCTTGTTCACCTTGGATACCTTGGTCGCCCTTGTCTCCCTTTGGTCCTTGCTCGCCCGCACAAGACACCAAAACTGTCATTGCTACAAAAACAGCAAGCAATAAAAGTAAAATGCCGAATTTTTTCATATTGCACTCCTTAAATCTATTAAATCGTTAATCTAACTGCTGATCACTGACCACTGACGGCTGACCACTAGGATAATGCTCGCATTATTTCTT
>JAZRIQ010000007.1:0-5933 GCA_045645405.1 Eubacteriales bacterium | reverse complement strand
GCAATCTGCAACACAAAATAGGTGAGCAGATTTCAATAGAGAAAGGCGTAGACATATAAAAATATGGCAAGTCTTTATCTGTTGGAAGATGCCACATATTTTGCGTTACAGACGAGTTCGACTGGGTATACTACGGCTAACGAAAACCACGAAACAGCCGTGCGGTTCAAAAAGGCTGACGACTATTGTCCAACCATATCGCAAGAAACTGTAAAGGTACAGTTACCCGGCAATCTATACGCGGTTTCCGTTCCCATTATTAAGTCCTTAAAACTCACGTCGTTAAACTCAAAGGTGCCTACCTGAATATCGCCGTATGTGGATACAGGGACGTTGATTTCATCAAAAAGTCCGCAAAGCTCAAGGTCGTAGCAGCTTATGAATACCTTGCCTCTTGTGCCGTCCTCGTCCTTTTTCATTTTGATATTAAGATTGTACCTTTTGTTTCTTACCTTTGTAACCTCGGCTACCATATCTCTGCCCGCATTTTTCCACAAAACGTAATCAAGACTGTAAATTTCCATCTCGCTTTGCTTTTCGAAATTCATTTTTTTCTTCAAATCGCAAATTGATTTTTCCAATTTAGATTTCACGCTCTCGTCCCCAAATTTACTGCGCAAGGAAAGAGCGTATTTTGCTTCCAAAAAGTGATTTAAGGAAGACGCATAGAGGGGAAAGCCCTCGCAGGTATCGTCCATTATGATTTTTCCCAATCGGAGCGCCACGTCCGCAAACTCGCACCCGTAATTCCCGCTTACAAACGCATTAAAAAGCTCGGGGTAAATTTCCATAAGCAGTTTTCTTGCACACTCACGGCTTTTAATTCCGCCGTAACCGTTCAAGTACATATCGCTCAGCTTGTAAATAGACTCGTAAACTCCGCAGGAAGCACCGAATGAAAAATACAAATACGCTTTTTGGTAATCGGGTTCTCCGCTTACTCTGCCATAATAGTAAATATATCCAAGAGTGTTGGCAAAAGCGCCCTTTTGCGACACGTTGTCAACGGTTTCCATCAGCTTAAGCATACATTTTTCACAAAGAGCGTAATCACACAGAAAAACTCCGTCGCCACCGTAAGAGCCATAGCCTACGGCAATCAAGCCCTCGGTTACGTCCTTTTTTGCAAGCTCTAAAGCCAAATCTCTATATAGAATAGTTTCATTATCGGTTAATTTATCAATTTGGTTTTCGTTAAAAAGAGTGATTAAAACAGATGCTTTTTCCTCGTCGCTGTAATCTCTTGAAAGCACGTCGCGCTCCAGCATATCAAAAAGCCTTGTCAAATCCTTTGATAACGCTTCAAAATCAACGCAGCCCAAATCGTCAAAGTAAAAGGAAAGCGTTTTATACACCTTGTACCACATTTCATTCTTTAAAATTTGGTCAACGCTTATTATATTTTCCTTGGGAAAGCTGCAATGTACCATAGCTCTCTCGTTATCGTAATACCATTTTCTTAAATCGCTTTCGGTATATTCTCCGTCATTTTTCACAACCGATAAAAGCATTTTTAATAAGTATTCTAAAGTAAACATATCGCCTCTTTATCGTTTAAAACCGCTTTCTAATCTTTTTCTGCAAGGAACGTTTCACACATTCTTATCCACACGTAACGGCTGATACCGCAGTCCTGCCAGGATGCGAAACGATTGGCTAATTTGTAGGTAATTCGGCTACATTCCGTATGGAAGCCGCCGCCGTTTAGCTCGTCGGTATTGTAGATAGAGTAGGTTGTGCCGTCCTCTCTTATTTTTGAAAGGTTGGTTAAAAACGTATTTTTTGCTTTTCTTAAATATTCCGTATCCTTTGTCAGCTCGTAATAAAGGTAATCAGCCTCACCGCGCCAAATTGACCAGGCGTGGCCACAGCAAAGGGCAGGACCGTCTGCGTCCCCTTCCCAGCCGGTTTCCCACCAGCGCAAGGTCGAGCCGTGCATCTGACAAACGGGAGTTTTCATTACCCAGCTTTCGTGCAGGTCTAAAATTTCCTTGGATTTTATAACGTATTTTTCAACTCTTTCAATATTCTTGCAGAAATAAAGTAACGAAAGAGCTGTGCAGGAAATTGAGCCGTCCTCCATTTCAGTTTCGGTAAGGTCGGTTTGTGAGCCTTCCGTGGGGAAATTAAGTCCGCGCTCATATAGATACTCCGCCATTTCACAAGCGCACCTTTTATATCTTTCATAGCGTGACGTGTCAATATTTTTAACAAAGTTAGCAATAGTGCAAAGCGCTATCATAGGGGAGCAAACGGTGGAATAGTCCTCTTTAGAGTTGTTTCCCCAATCCACCTCGATATGACCGTTTTTAAAGTAAAAGTCCAAAAGGCAATCGGTTGCACCTACGGCATATTCGTAATATTTTTCATCCCCGAAATACTTATAGGCATCAAGTAAAATTATAATGCCAAAGTGTAATTCCTGCACACGACAGGATTTATATACGTTGTAAGCCGGGAATCTGTCGTGAGATCTATTTAAAATCGTAACCTCCGCCATAGCCTTACTTTCATCGGTTTCGGTTATAACGGACAGCTCGTCCAAAAGCATTTTTTCGTATCTTGCCTTATCCTTGCTTGATAGGCGGCTGCCGTATTTCATAAGAAAACGAAGCATTGCGCTCATCCAGCATTCATGCTCACAAAGATTACTGTTTGTGCGCTCTCTTATTACGCCAACGTCCACCGTGTCAAGTGACTTTTTGTATAGGTCAACGATATCGGTGTAACCGTAAACTGTAACGGGCGCTCCGATTTTGCCGTTTGCCACAGGAGTGATTTCCGTTTCACCCTCATATTTTACGGTATAAGTCTTATCAAATTTCAAAACGCGTTCTTCACCGTTATGCTTTTCGATAATTTTGTCCACGTTTCCGTAAGGAATCAGCGACACTGTGTCCCCTATTTTGCCGCCGCTTACGTCATAATCCAAAAACGGTGCGCCGTAAAGGTCACTTAACGTGTCAAGACAGCTATCAAAGTCCGTAACAGGCATAATTGCCACCTTTAAGTGCTTTGTTTCACGTCTTGGAGTGCCGTAAGCCTTATCGTAATTGGCAAGAATTTTTAAATTGATAAAATAATGTCCCCAGGAATAAGGAGAATAGTCCATTTTCCAGCCGTCAGCGTCGCTTAAAACCGCCACGACAATATTATTGCCGTTTGGCTTTGTAAGATAGGTGTAAATAAACTTCTTGTTTTCGCTTCTGTACGGAGAGTTAAAAAGGAACTGATTTTCCCAGCCGCCAAGATTTTTTCTGCCCATAAAGTTAAAGGGCAAATTAAGTCCAAACTCCGACATATCGTCGTTGCCGAAAACGTCGATTATAATTCCGTCCTTATATTCGGTTGCAGAAATAGGACAGCATTCATTTTCTGAAAGTCCATACTCAAAGTAATCACGTCTGTCCTGATACGGTGTGCAGCTTGGCTTTTTGCCAACTGTAATATCGTCTGATTCCAAGGTGTAGGCAAGGGAAATTTCATCACAAAAAATCACATCGCAAGGACACCTTGTGTCGATAATTCTGTTTATATCATCATCATAAATTAAACTCATTTTATCCTTTCAATCGCATTTTTTAAAAGCGCGATTTCCTCGTTGGTGTACGTTCTTTTATAAAATTCAGCATTGTTTTTAATCAGCTCCTCAAAGGTTACAGGCTCAAAATTATTTATATCTACTCCTGCGTTAAACTGATTTTTCACTAAAGGAAAAAGCTCTGCTGAAAGTCTGTCCTCTTTTCTTTTGTGGATATGACCGCAAATTGCAAATGACGAGCCGAAGTGGTGGCTGCCATTCCAATCGAGCATAGGATAATGACAAAAATGAAGCTCTATTTTATTCTTCCTTTTGCTAAACACGTCGTAAACACCTCCGACAATATACGTTTCCTTTTCATTGTCGGTAAGATTTTTCACCCAAGTGTCGTGATTTCCTAAAATCAACACCTTTTTTGGCTTAATTGCCTTTAAATACTCAATAGGAGATTTTTTTGAACGGTATGAAAAATCGCCTATTATGTATAGCGTATCCTTGCGCGTCATCTTTTTGTTTATGTTGTTTATGATAAATTCGTCCATTTCCTCAACGGTTTTAAACTGTGGGCGGCACTCCTTTATAATTTGCTCGTGTCCAAAATGGGTGTCTGCTATGTAATAGTCCATGTAAAATCTCCTTTCTGTGGATTTTAGCCGTTGGCAGCAAGTGGTCAGCGGTCGGTGGTCGGTGGTCAGAGAATGGAATAAAGCACAATAGGAATTATTGAGGCGGCAAGACAAATATAGTCGCTTCTTCTGAGCCTTATCGTTCGTCTGTAAATTATAAAGGCAACGTACGCGGCAAGAATTATTAAAAGATGAGTTATGTTAAAATCCTCGGAAATAAACAGAAGCAAATATGAATAGGCGGGAATAAGCACCTTATAGCCGAAAATCGTGTTTGAAATTTCGCCCACGTCCTCTGCTTTTTTGTTTGCAAAGGCGTATAAAAAGCCCAAAATTGACAAAATACCGATTACCGTCCAAAAAGCGAAGGAAATATACCTTTGCGTATTAAAATAATATTCGGCGCTTTCTTTCTCAATCAAGCGGGTATATCCGTAAGCAAGACCGGTAATAGGACCAAAGGCGCTGTAAGGGCCGGAGTCAATATTTGTGTTATCAAAAGCCTTTAGGGTGTTTAAAGCGCTTGCAAAAAGCATAAAGATAAACGAGCATGACAAAATAAAAATCGTGCCGTCAGCCACCGTATTTCCTTGATAAAACACAAAAGAAACAAAGGAATAAAGAAAAATTCCAAACAACAGGGAGAGAAAATAGTACGGAATAAATTTCACCGCGTTAAGCTCACTTCCCTTTGACAGCAGGTATATAAACGTGTATGCAGAGCAAAGCGTAAAAACGCTTACAATATGAACAATTCCGTTCATATAATGGGCTATTCCCATTTTCAGTCTGCTGACAGGCAAGCTGAAAAGCGCGTCAATGTTTCTGCGGTTTTTAAACGGCTCAAGCTCTAAAATCGGCGTTAAAAAGCATAACACACCAAGAATAACAGAAATCCAACCAAAGGAAACGTTTGCGCTGTGATATCCATCGTAATCGTAAATAAACACGTCAACCGTTGAAACGGTAATCAAAAGCGCGATTACAATGCAGATAAAAAGCCTCGGCTGTGATTTTTTGAAAATGTATTTAAAGTAATTTTTAAGGCTTGTCATGCTTACTCACCTCACTTATAAACGCTTCCTCAAAATCAACGGGAATTTGCTCCATTACATCAGGCTTCAGCATAAGAAGCTTTTCCTTAATTTCGCTTTCATCTCCCTCGAAAACTCCTGTTATAAACTTGTTGCTTTTTACGGTAGATACACAGTTAAGGTCATCAAAAATACCTTTTGGCACGCTGTTTGCAAAGGCAAGCATAAATTTACAGTATTTATTAGATTTTCCGTAACCGTCACAGGAGCTTGTTACCGTTTTATCGTCGATAACAGCGTAAAAGTCGCAAAAATCCTCAAGCTCACGAAGAGAGTGGCTTGAAATAATCACGGTGGAATTGTTTTCCTTAACCGCCTTTACAAGCTCATCCTTAACTCTTTTTTTGGCAAGAGGGTCAAGACCGTCAAAGGCTTCGTCAAGCAACAGATATTCAGGCTGACAGCTGAGAGCAAGGGTAATTGCCGCCTGACGTTTCATGCCTTTGGAAAAGTTTTTAACTTTTTTATTTTTATCTATCGGAAATTTATCTGTAAGTTTGTCATATTTCTCCTGATTCCAGGTTGGGTAAATGCCTTTGTACAGCTGTGACATGCTTTCAATACTGCTGTTTGGCAGAAAATACATATCATCACTTACAAAAAACACTTTATGTTTTGCTTCAATGTTTTCATAAACTGGTTCATCATCTACAAAAACATTGCCTTCATCAG
>JAZRIQ010000006.1:0-12827 GCA_045645405.1 Eubacteriales bacterium | reverse complement strand
CAAGGCATTTTAGAACGAGCCAAAAAGCTCGTGTTTAAGGCAAAATTTTGCCGAGATATAAAAATATTTCAAAAAATTTTAACGCCAAAGACGGGATTTTTGTCCGTTCCAAAACTGGTTCGTTTCACTCCCGTAAGGCATAGAGGTAAGAAAATGAAGGAAATTAAATCTGTTCAGGACTTTGAAAAAAATATTAAAAGCATTTTAGTTAGTGAAGAAGAAATAAAAATTGCCATTAAAGAAGCCGGAAAAAAGATAGATGAGATTTATGACGGACGTCCAATTCTCTTAGTAAGTATTCTAAAGGGTGCATTTGTGTTTATGGCTGATTTGTGCCGTGCTGTTTCAGTTCCTTGTGAAATTGGATTTATGTGCGCAAAAAGTTATTATCAAGGAACAGTATCAAGCGGAATTGTAAATATTACAATGGATATTGATAAGGACGTAAGCAAGTATCATTTAGTAATAGTTGAGGATATTATTGACACAGGTCGCACCTTAAATGACGTTGTAAAGCTTTTAAAGGAAAGAAATCCTATTTCCTTGACAGTAGTTACCTTGCTCGATAAGCCCGATAGACGAGTTGTTGATTTTAAGGCTGATTATGCTCTTTTCACAATTCCTGATGAGTTTGTTATAGGATACGGACTCGATTGCGGAGAATTTTACAGAAACCTTCCTTACATAGCAATTTTTGATGAAAAATGAATTGAATAAAATCAACTTTTAATGAACAAAATATAGAAAATATTACAAAAAGGAGAAATCAAAATGAAAAAATACGTATGTGAAGTATGCGGCTGGGAGTATGATGAAGAAGCAGGCTTGCCTGAAAAGGGAATTGCTCCCGGAACAAAGTTTGAAGACCTACCGGAGGATTTTGAATGCCTTCTTTGCGGTGTAGGTAAAAACAGCTTCGTTGAAGCGTAATATATGATAAAAACCACTCCAAGGTTTCCTTTGGAGTGGTTTTATATTTGACCAAATAAGATTATTCTGTTACCTCTTGAACTGTAATAGACTTGATAACAGGTTGATTGTTTTTTGCAATTGTTCCGTTGTTATCGGTAGGATCTGCATAATAGCAAATTTTATCTATAACGTTCATACCGCTTGTTACCATACCGAAAGCAGCGTAGTTATTGTCAAGAGAAAGTGAGTTTCCTTGAGATGTCTTGTGAACGATAAAGAATTGGCTTGACGCGCTATTGTATTTATCACCACGAGCCATAGAAATAGTACCGCGAACGTGCTTAACGTCGTTTTCAACGCCGTTTTTACTAAATTCGCCCTTGATATTTACCTCTTTACCGTCAACCACGTTTCCTCCTGTGCCGTTACCTTTAGGACAACCGCCTTGAGCCATAAATCCGCTCATAATTCTATGGAATGTTAATCCGTTATAGAAGCCATTGCTTGCAAGCTTAACGAAGTTATTAACCGTTTCAGGAGCTTCTTCTCCGTAAAGGTCTAAATTGACCGTGCCATAACCGTTTACCTCGATAGTAGCGCGGTGAGTAACCTTAAAGGAGCTGTTTACGTCGCTTTCTTCAGTAGGCTTGTCGTTGCCTAAAGCATTCATTAAGTTAATTTGCTCCTTTTGTTTGTCTAATTCCTCTTGCTTTTTTGCGTCCTCTGCTCTTTTATTCTCAACAGCATTTGAAATTAAAATTATACCGGTTACTAAACAAGCTGCCGCAAGAACCAAAGCTACAATTGTAATAATAAGCTTTTTTGTTTTGTACGCCTTTTGCGCCTTTAAAGCCTCTTCCCTGGCTTTAATCTTTTTTTCAGTAACGTAATTACTGTTTTTTCTTTTTTTCCCCATTTTATTTTCCTTTCAAAAGTTTTACCTATTTATTTTACCACAAAGCAAAATAATAATCAATACTTTTTAATTTATATGAACAAAAAGACACACCGTTTTTTTAGTGTGTCTTTAATAAATTATACGTTTTTGAAATTTTTACATTTATCGGTGTAGAGCGTATCACCGATATTGAAAGGAGCCTTTAAGAGCTGTGGATGGTTTGGTTGTAAATCCATTTTGCCATAGTAGTATTCGTGCGTACTACCCTTCTTGTATTCGAATTTAACGTTTTCAAGAGTTACATTTTCAGTATCTACAATAAGTGAAGGATTTTCCTCAATAAAGTGGCAATCTCTTATCACTACGTCCTTTATATTACCGGTTGTGTTATCAGAGCAAATAACAAAGCCCTCGCCCTTGCCCCACCAACCGCCTGCGTGGATGCGAGTTTCACATTCAATATTGTAAATTTCAACGTTTTCAACAAGTCCGTCATCGCCTGAGAAAATTGAAATACCTCTGTTTGAAGGTAAAATCTTAATGTCGTGTACCTTAACGTTTCTTACAACTGAATATAAGTGACCAAAACGGATAGCCGCAGAGCGTGATGACATTAAGCAGTCATAAACCTCCATATTTTCACAAACGCCCTCTGTATTTGTGATACAGGTTGCCGCAAAGCAGTCATCACCGCAAAGGAACGTACAGTTTCTTACAACGATATTTTTTGATGCAGAGAAATGAACGCCGTCATTATTTGCAATTCTGTTATGATTGTCAACGTACATATTTTCAAATACGATGTTTTCGCAATTTGAGAATGTTACTGTCCAGCATGGAGAATTAAAAATTTTCAAATCGTGAATATGTAAATTCTTACAGTTGTTAAAGAAAATAGGCTGTGAAGGTCTTGTAACCTTTGTTTCAGGGCCAACAACAGTTTGCTCCTCAAACTCTTTAACCATTTCCTCACGGTCAATCTCGCCCGGACACCAAGCGTCAAAGTTTACAAAAGCGTCACCGTTCATTTGAATTTTACCGCCGCCGTAAATTTCGATATTGTCGCTATCAAGAGCGTAAATAAGAGAAATAGTGTCTACCATTTCATTATGATAAAATTCGTTAGCATAATAATGAGCTAAATTTCTTGAGCCAACAATTTCCGTACCCTTTTCAATGTAAACCTTCATATCTCCCTTTAATCTGAGAGTGCCGCAAAGGAAAAATCCCTTACCGTCAAAAACAAGAGTGTCACCCGCCTCGCAGGAGTCAATAGCCGCTTGAATAGCAGCCGTATCAAGAGTGCATCCGTCACCCTTTGCGCCAAAATCTCTTACGTTTACGTTTTTCATAGTAATACCTCATTTCAAGTTTTCTGTTTTGTAGGCATTGTATCCCTCATAATGATAGCTGTTATCAATGCCCTTCATATATATTAATCTGTTATTAATATTCTCTGTCAATGCGTTTTTAAGTAAGTGCTTAATTTCAATATCACGAATGGGACTTCGTTCCATAGCTAAAAGGTAGTCCTCTTTGTCAACCATGGACCAATCTACAACCACACCAAGCTCCTTTTTGAAAATCAAGTCAAGCCAAATTCTTGTGCTTCGCCCGTTACCTTCTCTAAAGGGGTGAGCAATATTCATTTCCACATACTTTTCTACTATTTCATCAAAGGTGGATTGTGGCATTTTGTCAATGTTGTCAAGTGCGTTTTGTAGATACATTACGGGAGCAAATCTAAAATTGCCTTTCGCTATATTTACCGTGCGGATTTGCCCTGCAAAATCGTATATTTCGCTAAACAAAAATTCGTGTATTTTAGCAAGGGAGTCTAATTTACCTGCTTCAAGTGTGTCTAAATAGCCACTTTCAAATAGCTCAATAGCTTTAATTTTAGTTAGCTTTTCCTCAACGTTTGCAAGCTCTGCTGAGCTTGTAATTCCAAGCTTGTTTTCAAGTGCCATTCTTATAACTCCTTATAATTTAATTACATATATTATAACACTTATTTTCTTTTTTTGCAACGCAAAAATATATCAATATAAAACTTGCAATAGAAATAGTATTATGCTATACTTTAATTGTAAGGATTATTAAAGGAGCAATTATGGGAAAAGCATCAACTAAGGATAATAAAACCACATATCAACTTGCGAGAGAAAAGCTGGGATACAGTCGTGAAAAAGCAAGCGAGCTTACAGGCATTGAGCCATCAAAAATAGAAAGAATTGAAAATGAGAAAATAAACAAAATTGACCCTTATGATGTAGTTGCAATGGCTGATGCATATAAGGAGCCGATGCTATGCAATAATTATTGCACGGGAGAGTGTCCTATTGGTATGAAATATGTTCCCGAGGTTAAAATTGAGGGCATTAAGGAAATCACAGTTGAAATGCTCGCTTCCCTCGCCTCTTTAGACGAGCAAAAGGTGAGATTTTTGCAAATTGCCCGCGATGGAATGGTTGATGACACCGAGCTTGAGGACTTCGTTCAAATCCAAAAGGAGCTCGAACAAATCTCAATGGCAGTTGAAGCCCTCCAAATTTGGTCCGAAAAAATGATTGCCGAAGGCAAAATCGACGAGAAAAAGTATAGACAACTTATGAAATCATAATAAAGGAAATAAAATAACGGAAACAATAAAAAACTGTGTTATAACGTTGTTTGATTGACAAAACGAAAGCCCTACTGACAAAATCAGCAGGGCTTAATTTATGCTTATATTTCTTTTCGATTCTTTTTTGCATACTTTTTTCTTTGCTCTAAGAAAAAAGTATGGACTACTTGCTTTGTAGGTAAATCAAAAGCACGGAGATGTCGGCAGGGGAAACGCCGCTTATTCGGGATGCTTGCCCTAATGTTAATGGCTTAACCTTGTTGAGCTTTTGCACGGCTTCTATGCGAAGTCCCTTAATTTCAGTATAATCAAGGTCGGCAGGAAGAGGCTTTTCCTCTAATTTTTCTGTTCTTGCAACCTCAGCAAGCTGCTTCTTTACGTAACCGTCATATTTAATGTCTGTTTGGGCAGTAAAAAATACACTTTGAGGCAAAACAGGGCGTGATGTGTCGAATTTTGCCATATTGTTAAGGTCAATTTGAGGTCTTTTTATAAGCTCATAAAGTGTCATTCCTACGTAAAGGGGAGTCGTACCTAATGCTTCAACCACCTCGTTTACCTCTTTTGTTGGCTTTATGTGAACGGCTTTTAGCCTTTCCTTTTCCGCTTCAATTTGCTCCCAACGCTTTTCAAAGTGCGCCCACTGTGCATTGGAAACAAGACCTACTCTGCGTCCTATTGGAGTTAAACGCTTGTCCGCATTGTCTTGACGTAGAAGGAGACGGTATTCGCTACGGGACGTCATCATTCTGTACGGCTCATTTGTGCCCTTTGTTACAAGGTCGTCAATAAGCGTGCCGATATATGATGATGAGCGTGGTAAAATCATTGGCTCTTCGCCTTTAATTTTAAGCACTGCATTGATACCTGCCGCAAGACCTTGGGCGGCAGCTTCCTCATAACCGGATGTGCCGTTAAACTGTCCTGCGCCGTAAAGGCCGCTGATTTTCTTGTATTCAAGCGTGGCAAGAAGCTCCTGTGGGTCGGTGCAATCATACTCAATAGCGTATGCATAGCGCATGATTTTAGCATTTTCAAAGCCCACTAATGAATGTACCATTTTTTCTTGCACGTCAATAGGCATACTTGTTGAAAAGCCCTGTAAGTAAATTTCCTTTGTGTTTATGCCCATGGGCTCAACGAAAAGCTGATGCCTTTCCTTGTCGGCAAAGCGTACGATTTTATCTTCAATAGATGGGCAATAACGGGGACCTGTGCCTGTAATATTGCCTGAATACATTGCGCTGCGCTTAATGTTTGACTTGATAATTTCGTGAGTATTTAAGTTTGTATAAACGATATAGCAAGGAATTTGGTCCTTCTTTTGGTATTCGTTTTCATCTGTTTCCCAGCAAAAAGGAAGCGTGTCGCTTTCTCCCTCTTGAATTTCAAGCTTGCTATAATCAATGCTGTCCGCGTGAATTCTTGCAGGTGTGCCTGTTTTAAAGCGCATAAGATTTATCCCCTCACGCTTTAATGCTTCCGTTAAGAAATTAGCGCCGGAAAGTGAGTCCGGACCGCTTTGATAACAAATGTTACCTGTGTGAATTGTGGCGTTTAGGTAAGTACCTGTGCAAATAATCGCACACTCTGTCTTGTATTCCTCTCCTAAGCGCGTAATCACGCTGTCAATTTTTTTGACGCCGTTTTCCTCTTTAGTTTTAATGTCAACAATTTCCGCTTGAACAATGCGAAGGTTAGGAGTAGCTTCAAGGGTGGCTTTCATAATGTCGCGGTACTTCATTCTGTCCGCTTGAACTCTCTTTGAGTAAACCGCCGCACCCTTGCCTAAATTGAGCGTTCTTGATTGCAAGGTAACCTTGTCAGCACCTCTGCCCATTTCACCGCCAAGAGCGTCAATTTCATATACTAAATGACCCTTCGCAGTGCCACCTATTGAAGGATTGCATGGCATATTTGCAATAGCGTCAAGTGACATTGTAAACAGTATGGTGTCCATGCCCATTCTTGCAGAAGCAAGAGCTGCTTCTACGCCCGCGTGTCCTGCGCCGATTACGCATATTTGCGCGTTCTTCATGTAAAATACTCCTTTCAGTCGTATTTTATTAGCTGTTAGCCGTTAGCGGCTGACGGCTTATTTATGATACTTCGTTCCGTTTATAATAGATAGCGACCTATATATAGTTTCGTGTAAAATAACTCTCAATAATTGATGTGGAAACGTTAATTTTGAGATTGAGAGCTTAAAATCAGCCACGTCCTTAACTTTTTTAGATAAACCAAATGAAGAGCCGATGATAAAAACAAGCTCACTTTTGCCAAGGTTGGTTATATCTGTTATCTTTGTTGCAAGCTCCTCGCTTGATAGCTGCTTTCCTTCCACACACATAGCAATAACGTATGATTTAGGAGAAATCTTTTCTAAAATTCTCTTTTCCTCACACTCAAGTGCCTTGTCAATTTGCGCCTGTGATGGATTATCCGGAAGCTTTTCTTCTTTTAAAATAGTTTCTTCAATTTTACACCACGCCCCAAGCCTTTTTTGGTATTCCTTGATGGCGTTTTGCCAATAGGCTTCCTTAACGTCGCCCGTTGCGATAATTTTAATATTAAGCATATCTCTATATCCTATGCCCTATCCCCTAATTTCTCAGCCGCTGTCATAATGGCGATTTTTCCGCTTTCATAAGTAAGACCACCCTGCAAAAACGCTGTGTAAGGAGGGCGAATAGGTCCGTCAGCTGAAATTTCAATAGAAGAGCCTTGTGTAAACGCACCTGCCGCCATAATTACCTCGTCCTGGTATCCCGGCATAGCCCACGGAACAGGCGTTACGTAAGAATCGACAGGAGAAGCACTTTGAATACCTTGACAGAATTTAATTAATCCGTCGGCGTATCCGAATTTAATGGTTTGTATAATGTCCGAGCGCATTTCGCTGTATTTAGGAGACACGTCAAATCCCAATTTTTCAAACACGTAAGCGGCAAAATGTGCAGTTTTAATAGCTTGTGCAACAATGTGAGGGGCAAGGAAAAATCCCTTAAACATATTTCTGTTTTGACCGAGAGAGGCACCAACCTCACAGCCTGTTCCCGCAGAGGTAAGACGGTATGATGCCAGTTCAACTGCTCTTTTTGTGCCTGCTATATATCCGCCGCTTTCCGCAATTCCGCCACCGGGATTTTTAATAAGCGAGCCGATTATCATATCTGCCCCAACGTGACAGGGCTCTCTTTCCTCGCAAAATTCACCGTAGCAATTGTCAACAACAACATAAGCGTTGCTTCTTTTATGAACAAAATCGCAAATCTCACCGATTTGGTCAATGGTTAAGGTAGGTCTGTTCAAGTATCCCTTTGAACGCTGAATAAAAACAACCTTAACTTTGTCTGCGTGCTCCTTTAATTTTTCTTCAATTCCTTCAAAATCAATTCTGTCGTCCTTGAAATTTACCTGGTCGTATTTTATGCCAAAATCCGCAAGTGAGCCGTCACCGTTCGCACCGTTAATCCCTATAACCTCGCAAAGCGTATCGTAAGGCTGATTTGTGACGGACAAAAGCACGTCGTTGGGTCTTAAAAGACCAAATAAACCTATTGTCAAGGCGCTTGTTCCGTTGGCAATCGAGTGACGCACAAAGGCGCATTCTGCACCAAAAACGTCGGCGTAAATCTTGTCAAGCGTATCTCTGCCAATGTCATCGTAGCCATAGCCGGTAGTGCCTGCAAACATACTTTCAGCTACCTTGAAGTCCTTGAAGCTCTCAAGCACTCTTGCAGTGTTTTTAAACGAAATTTCATCAATCTTGGCAAAAATCGGAGCAAGCTCTTTTTCTGCCTCAGACGCTATATCCAATATCTTTTTTGAAAACATACTTGTATTTCCTTTATATTTTACAAAAGCCACTCACAGAGTGGCTTCGCGTAATTTTTTTGTTTTATGAACGCTTACTGTTGCTTCAGCTTTGCTTGTGCTTTAAGTCTTAATGCTGTATTAAGAATTTTCTTTCTTAATCTTATTGATTTAGGAGTAACCTCGATAAGCTCGTCCTCGGCAATATATTCAATAGCCTGCTCCAATGAAAGCTGCTTTGGTGGAACAAGGATAAGCGCTTCATCTGCACCCTTTGAACGGATAGCGGTTAAATGCTTCTTTTGGCAAACGTTTAATACAATGTCTTCCATTTTTGGACATTCGCCTACTATCATTCCCTCGTAAACAGGAGTCTGAACGCCAATAAACATAGCACCTCTGTCCTGTGTCTTAAATAAGCCGTAAGAGGTTGCCTCACCTGTTTCGGAAGCGATAAGTGAGCCTGTAAATCTGGTCACAACCTCGCCCTTGAATGGCTGATAGCCGTCAAATAAGGTGTTCAAAATGCCCTCACCCTTGGTATCGGTCATAAACTCGTTTCTGTAACCAAGTAAGCATCTTGAAGGAATTATATATTCGAGCTTTGTTCTTGTGCCGGTAGGGTCCATTTCAAGAAGCTCGCCCTTTCTTGCGCTGAGCTTTTGAATAACCGCGCCTGCACTCTCACCGGGAACGTCAATAGAAACTCTTTCCATTGGCTCGTGTAAAACACCGTCAATAGTTTTATAGAGAACTCTCGGAGTTGAACAGCAAAGCTCAAAGCCCTCACGACGCATTGTTTCAATAAGAATAGACAAGTGCATTTCGCCTCTGCCCGCAACTCTGAAGGAGTCGGTGGTGTCACCGTCACTTACACGAAGGGAAACGTCCTTAAGCGTTTCCTTGTAAAGACGGTCTCTGATTTGACGTGATGTAACAAACTTGCCTTCCTTACCTGCAAATGGACTGTCGTTTACAGCAAATGTCATTTCAAGGGTAGGCTCAGAAACCTTAACGAATTCAAGCGGCTCAATATTACCAACTGCGCAAAGTGTATCACCGATTGATAATTCCTCAACACCGGAGAAGCAAACTATATCGCCAACTGTCGCGCTCTGTACCTGTGTACGTGAAAGACCGTCAAACTGATATATTGAAACAATCTTTGCGCGTCTTGGGGCTGCATCTGAGTGATAGTTACAAACGGTAACCTCCTGGTTAACCTTTAATGAGCCTCTTTCAATTCTTCCAACACCAATCTTACCAACGTATTCGTTGTAGTCAATAGATGAAACGAGTAATTGAAGGCTTTCGTCCTCTTCTCCCTCGGGAGCAGGAATATAGTCGATAATAGTATCAAGAAGCGGAATAAGATTCTCGCCCTCTACGTCAGGTGAGAATGATGCAGTTCCTGCTCTGCCCGAACAGAAAAGCATAGGAGAGTCAAGCTGCTCGTCTGTAGCGTTTAAATCAATAAGAAGCTCCAAAACCTCATCAATAACCTCGGTTACTCGAGCGTCAGGACGGTCAATCTTATTAACAACAACAATAATTCTGTGGTTAAGCTCCATAGCCTTACGAAGCACGAAGCGGGTCTGTGGCATAGGACCTTCAGCCGCATCAACGAGCAAAATAACGCCGTTAACCATCTTTAAAATTCTCTCAACCTCACCGCCGAAGTCAGCGTGGCCGGGAGTATCAATAACGTTTATCTTTTTGTCGCCATAATGAATAGCTGTGTTTTTTGCAAGGATAGTAATGCCTCTCTCCTTTTCAAGAGCGTTAGAGTCCATTACTCTGTCAGTAGTAGCCTGATTTTCATGATAAGCACCGCCCTGCTGAAGCATACCGTCAACCAAAGTAGTTTTGCCGTGGTCAACGTGAGCGATGATAGCGACGTTTCTTAAGTCTTCTCTAATCATTTTTTCCTCCTATACAAGCCTTGTTTACCGAATTGTTTTTACCCATAACCGAAATCACGCCAAGTGCGTGTTGTCCTTAAAATGAGCTTTGTCGGTTAAACTCGCTTATTCGTTTTATTTGCGAAGAAATCTTTTATATAAATATAAAGCGGCAATATTATATCACAACAGATTTAAAAAATAAAGTGTTTTTATAAAATTTTTTCAAGAAAAACACAAAAAATTAAAAGAACCGTCAAAAACACTATGTTTAAAAGTGTGAAAATACCAAAATATTTCTTTTTATTTTCTGGTTGATATCTTGAAAATTCCGAAAAAGTAATAAGACTTGCAAGAGATGCGATAATGGTGCCGGTACCGCCTATATTAACGCCCAACAAAAGTGATTTATAGTTGTCGGTAAACTGTGAAAGAAGCACAGCAGACGGCACGTTGGAAATTATTTGGCAGGACAAGGCAGATACCAAAAGCGTGTTTTTTTCAAGTAAATTTGACATAAAATCACGAATTAAATCAATCCTTGACATATTTCCTGCAAAAATAAAGAACATTAAAAAAGTCAAAAGCAAAGGATAATCAACCTTTAAAAACGCATTTTTGTCAAGAAAAATAATGGCTGTGCCAATAACAACCGCCGCAACAAGATAATGTACAACGGAAAATACCGCTAAAATAGAAACCAAGAAAAGAGCTATGTAAATTGCCGTGCGCTTTGGTTTGAATTCAATTTCGTCCTCGTTCTCTGTTAGCTCCATGCTTTTTTTCGGGAAAAACAAAACCGAAAGCGTAAGCATTAAAACAGACAACAAAAACGGGAAAACCATAATCCCCATAAATTCAAGGGGAGGAATTTTGAATTTAGTGAACAAATACAGATTTTGCGGATTGCCAAAAGGGGTAAGCATACCGCCAAGATTGGCTGCAATATTTTGTAATACAAACACCCACGCCATATATTTGTGGTTGCCTGTGTCGCTTAAAACGAAATAACCCAGAGGCAAAAACGTAATAAGTGCCATATCGTTTGCTATAAAAAGAGAGCCTATGAAGGTAATATAAAGAAGCGCCAGAATACAAATACGCAAATTTGGTGTTGCGTGAACGATTTTTCTGGAAACAAAGGTAAAAAACCTAATGTTTTTAAGAGCGCACACAACAAGAAGCGTAGCAAAAAGGCAAAAAAGCGTCTTAAAATCAATATAATCAAAATAGTTAAGGTCAGGTGGAACAATTACCATAGTAGTAAGCGCCGCAAGCAAAGCAACAGTTAATACCGCGTGACCGTAAAAAAATCTATATACTGTTTTCATATTGCTCCTTTCGTAATTTAGCCGTCAGCCATAAAATTTATTCCCAAAGAATAATACAACTTTTTTGTTCGTTTGTCAATATTTTATTGACTTATGATGTATAAAATGATAAAATTATATAAACGGATATTAAAGATCTGCGAAAACAAATTTGCTTGATTGCGACCGAAGGGGGAAAATATGAAAATAGCGACTTACTATAAAAACGCGAAAAGTGCGTTTTCATTCGTTTTTGACGATGGATGCTATAAGGATTCAACACTTGATGCATACAAAAACCTAAAGGAGGTTTACGAAAAAACAGGCGTTAAAATTAAAATAACCTCCGCGCAAACCGTTGGTTTCCTTCACGAAGGGTTAATAGATATGTGGAAAAAGCTGATAAGCGAGGGCTATGCAGATATATGCGGACACAGCATCGACCATTGTCTTTGCTATAACGACGTGACCGATCCTGCAATTTTGCGCAAGGATGCTAAGGAAACAAAGGAAAGGCTTGAAGAAATATATTCCGTTCCCGTTATTACTTACGTAACACCCGGCGGAGGAAGCAATCAGACCGGTTGGGACATTTTAAAGGAATTTTATTACGCTAACCGTAACGGTAACGATAGATTAAACGATACTTATAATATGAATCTTTACGACGTAGGCACCTTTACCACACGATTTGTATATGACGTTCAGCCATATATTGACAATATCAACAGTACAGTTGAAAACGGTGGATGGTGCGTACAGATGAACCATTGGCTTTCCCAAAAAGAACAGGATACACACCACGCCCAAAAATACGAAACCTTCTTGCCTGAATGTATGTATCTTGCCGAGCAGGCAAATAAAAACAACGTGTGGGCTTGCTCCTTTAATGAAATGATAAAATACGTTTATCTTCGCGACAACTCTGAGTTAATCGTTGAGGAAACAGAAAACGGTAAAAAGGTAACCCTCAAAACCGACCTTCCAACTGATATTTTCAATATCCCTGTATCGCTAATTCTTGAAAACGGCGACGTCATTGATATATTTGCAAATCAAACAATAAATATTTAATTGCCGAGTGTCAGTAATTTGCCATATAACAAATAAACGCATGCCTTACGGAAATGAAGTGAACCCCATTTAGTTCACAAAAAATAAAAAAGTACGAAAAAGAACAGGAAGAGGAAATCACCTTTTCCTGTTTTTTAATCTTGCAGTATTGTAAAAAGTTAGCCAATCTTCAACAAGCGATAGATATTCTTCAAAAGATGTGATGTAATTATTGTACAAAGTTATAGCAAAAAAGATTTGAACTAAGTTGTCTCAGAACAATGCCTTACGGGAGTGAAACGAACCAGTTT
>JAZRIQ010000005.1:0-29857 GCA_045645405.1 Eubacteriales bacterium | reverse complement strand
AGCAGCCAGCAGTCAGCAGTCAGCCGTTTGCTAAAAGCAACTTTTATAGCCTCCCTTGTGTAAAGGGAGGGGGACCCCTTGCGGTGGAAGGATTGTACGTTAGTGGTCAGAAATTAGCAGCCAGCAGCCAGCAGTCAGCAGCCAGCGGGAGGTAAAAAACAAAAAACAGAATTATGAAAATTCTGTTTTTCGTTATTCGATTTAGCGCCGTTATTTTTTGTTAAGTCTGTTTTTTTGAGCTATAATTCTTTCGCAGATATTTGAGATTTTACAGGTTCCGAATGATGCAACCACGCTCTTTATAGTATCGTTAAGAGGCTCGTACCAACGCTTTTCAATATTGTCAATGCCAACTGCAGCACCTATAATGCTTCCTACCGTTCCTGCGTTACAGTCAGTATCAAGACCGCACATTGTTGCAATAGTTATGCTCTTGGTATAATCAAGCTCGCCTGCGATAATACCCAGGGCAACCACTGCCATATTGTTTATCGTACCCTCGCAAGGAATTTCCTTGTATCTTTCAAGAAGCATATCGGCAGTTTTATCCCAATCCTTCGTTTCGTTATATGTGTCGCGAACAAAGGTAATTGCTTCGTAAAGTCGTGACTTTTTTGGGATTGAAGCAAGACCTGTGTCGATAATTTTATCAACGGTTGGATTTTTTGACAGCGCCGCAGAAAGCGCTCCTGCCACGAACATTCCTCCGTAAATGCCATTCTTTGTCAAGCTAAAAGAGGTGTCCCTGTGTGCGTATTTGCACGCGCTCTTGTAATCGGCAGGGAAAATATAGCCCCATATATCAGTTCTTATCTGTCCGTCAATGCACTCTCTCCAAGGATTTAAGGTATAAGGTATTTTTTCTGTGGGAACGGTACCGTTAACCAAATGATAATATGCCACTCTTGAAGCGCACCAGCACCAGAGATAAGGAATATTGTTTGCCCAACCCCAGCCAACGTTTTCCTTGGTAAAGTCAACGCCGTAGCATTCTGCAAGGAGCAAGCCCAAAAGCGTATAATGAATATCGTCGTCTGACTGCGCAAACTGAACGTGACCCTTGGCACTGTGAATACAGTCACCTCTTAGTCTGAAATCTAATTTTTCCGAATACTCCGGAACAAAATCGTTCAAAGGATAAGCGTCAACGCTTTCAAGATATTCTCTTATAAATTTCTTCGAAAGTCCCATTTCAAGAGGCTTTCCGAGAATAACGGAGGCACATCTGCCATAAAATGCACCGTAAATTCTCTTTTTGTATTCCTCTTCGGAAAGAGGCTCTAAATATGGCGCTTCTTGAGCCTCGTTCATAATCTCATCAAGGTCGTTAGGCTCATAATATTGATAGTCTTCCCTTAGGGGAGTGTCCATAATTTCAACTAATTTTTCGTAGGGCTTTTGCCAAAATCCGTCGTCACTTGGATATTGCTCAAGGTTTTCCAAGGACGGCATAAAGTTATCGGAGGCTTGGTCGTTGTTTACGTATTTATCAACGTCATAGCCCTCCCATTTCATGGTTCTGTATTCTTCAAAATATAACTTTTTGTAATTTCCGTATCCGGGCATAATAAAAATTCTCCTTCGTCAAATTTTTAGCCGTTAGCAGTTAGCAATCAGCAGTCAGCAAATTAACCTATCGCACTATCCCAAAGTCGCTGACCGCTGGCTTCTGGCGGCTAGCTACTATCTCATTTCAATTAAATAAAGAAACATTTCCGCAGCGTGCCACGAATGAGGCGCACCGCACTTGTTTTTTGCATATTCCTCCGATAACGGAACGATATTTTCGTAAATTGCTTCAGACGCTTCTATTTCCCAGCTCATCGGATACTTAAGCTCCACAAGAGCCTCATCTATCTTGTCCTTGTTAAAATGGTATCTTGCCCAAGACAGATACGGATATTTCGCATCATACTCGTTTGCATATTCCGTTTCAGTTTCAACCTCGCTTCTGTCCATCCAGAACATTCTTGCATAAGAGTCGAATTTTTTAGGAATTTTAATTGAGGACGTGTCCATATTTAAACGCTTATACGCCAATTTCAGCCACAGGGTCGAGTAAATTTCGTGATGGCTGTAATCGGTAATTCCCGTTAAAAGCCCGTTTTCCATTATTCGCTCAGCCTCTGCCTTGATTTTTTGTATCAAGGGATAATCCTTATCAACAAAGCAGGAAAGCACGTAGGCAAGCTGTCCTAAATTATCAGGCTCACAATTTCCCTTATTATTTCTGTCGTAAAGCTCCGTAACTCCAAGCGCCCAATTTTTAACAAGGTGTAAGTTTCCCGTCTTTTCAAGACACATTGTCATCATTGCACCGTCGCGGTACCAGGGCTTTTTGTAAACGTAAATATTAGGTACGGGGTTGTCACCTAAAAAGCTCACTAAAATTTCATTATGTAAAATTCTTAATTGGGCGGGATACTTATACCCTTCAAAATCGGGAAGATTGATATATTCTCCCTCTGTAATTACAGTTTTAGAGATAGCATTTGCGTCGGTTATATCCTCTAAATACACACCGTAGCTATTTTCGTACAGATGATATCTTTTGTTATCCTTCGTCCAGATAACTATCGCATATCTGTCAAAGAAAAACTTCTCTCTTTCCACATCAAAAGAATAAATAACCTCTGAAGTGTCGAATTTTTCAAGGGTGCCGCCCTCTTTATAAATAAATTTTTCGCGGTTTCCCATACCAAATATAAAAAACTGCTTTTCTGCTTTTATCATATCATACCTCTCAAAAGCGTTTTTGCAAAACAAATTCGAGCCGATTTGGTTTAATTTTATTTTTGCTAATTTTATTTTAGCACATTTATATGAAAAGTCAATAAAAAAAGCGACCAACGTCGCTTTTTTATTAGATTGTTAAATTTCGCAGTTCAAGCCAGCTTAAGAGAAATTGCACACCAGCCGTTTTCGTGAATTTCGTTTATAATTTCCAGGTTGTTTTCCTTGATTGAGTTATAAACGTCAGAGCATCTTTCGTCAATTATTCCCGACACCACAAGAACCGTTTCCCTGTGCATAAAGCTATGTATGTCAGGTAACATTCTGATTATAATATCTGCCACTATATTTGCAGTTATTACGTCGTATTTAAGCTCCTTAACGCCTTTTAAAAGATCGGCAACGTCACACTCAATATTTGTGCAATCATTGTCCTTTACGTTCTCTTTTGCCACCTTTACAGCCACAGGGTCAATATCGTATGCGTAGCATTCAGCCGCGCCGAGCTTCGATGCGCAAATAGCCAGAATACCGCTTCCACAACCTACGTCAAGCATCTTTGTTGTGCCGCTTACATATTTTTCAAGAAGAGTTGCACAAAGGCGCGTCGTTTCGTGCGTTCCCGTTCCGAATGCCATTCCCGGGTCCATTTTTACAATCACCTGATGAGGCTCTGCGTCATACTTTTCCCACATTGGCACAACAACCAATTTTTCGCCTATGTTGATAGGCTTGTAGTATTGCTTCCAGGAATCTGCCCAATCCTCCTCGCAAAGTGAAAAAACCTCGAGAGAGTGTTCGATTTTTAAAGCATCGAGCTTTTCTTTTATAAAAATTTTGTAGTCGTCAACGGGCTTATCCGCGCTTACGTAAACGGATACGCTTGCATGCTCTCTGTCCGCGTTCAAAACACTTTCGTCAATTAAATCGCCGTACACGCCGTCGAGTATTCTGTCCTCAATATCAGAATAGTCCTCAATTTGAAGCCCGTTTGAAATCATACTCATAACCGCGCACACAGAGTCAAGCATTTTGCTTTTTACCGTTACCTTAATTTGTAACCAATCCATAATTTCCTTTCGCTTCGCGGAAGGAAATTAGCCGTCAGCCGTCAGCCGTCAGCCGTCAGCAAATCAGACGGAGAGAGGAAGAAGCAAACGCTTTCCGCGAACTATGATTAAATGATATTTTTTGTTATAGTAATCTGCTAACCGCTAACATTCGATTATAAATCGATAGTCAAATCTCACTGACTGCTAACGGCTATCAGCTGACTGCTAAAAATAACCGCAAGCGGTTATTTTTTGAACTTACTGAAAAAGCTGGTTTTCTTTGAAAAATTCTTTTCTCCGCATTTTTCACCGAAGCTGCGAAGAATTTTCTTCTGCTCATCGCTTAGATTTTTAGGCGTTTCCACCGTCACTTTAACATAAAGATTGCCACGTGACCTTGCATTTACAGCATTTATGCCCTTGTTTTTGATTGTGAATATAGTTCCTGTTTGAGTTCCCTCGGGAATAGTATAATCCATAGCTCCCTCAAGAGTAGGAATTTTAATTACCGCACCTAAAGCCGCCTCGGCAAAGGTGATTGGCACGTCACAGTATATATCCATTCCGTCACGCTCGAAAATAGCGTGCGGACGAACGTTAACCTCGATAATAAGGTCGCCTGCCGCGCCTCCGTTGCGTCCCTCGTTGCCTTGAGAACGCAAGGCAATTCTCTGTCCGTCGTCAATACCTGCGGGAATAGATACGTCAAGGGTCTTATTTACCTTTACGTAGCCCTTTCCGCGACAGTTATTACAAGGATTTTTAATTATTTTACCGCTTCCGTTACAGTTAGGGCAGGCTCTTGTAGATTGCATCATACCAAATGCGGTTCTTTGCTGAACGCGCACCTGTCCCGTACCGTTACATTGAGTACACTTTTCAACGTTTGTGGATTTTTCTGCACCTGTTCCGCCACAGTCCGCACATTTTTGTACTCTTGCATACTTAACCTCCTTCTTACAGCCGAAAACTGCCTCCTCGAAGGATAATATAACTCTTATACCGATATCATCGCCCGGAATCGGTGCGTTTGCTCTGCTTTGCTGTGAGCGAGAACCGCCGCCAAAGAATGAGGAGAAAATATCTCCCATATCGAAGCCGCCGAAATCAAAGCCGCCAAAGCCGCCTTGTCCGTAGCCTGTGGAGCCGTCAAATGCGCTGTGACCAAATTGGTCGTACTTGGCTTTCTTATCAGCGTCGGAAAGAACGCCATAAGCCTCGTTGACCTCCTTGAATTTTTGCTCCGCCTCTTTATTGTCCGGGTTTCTGTCGGGGTGATATTGCATAGCAAGCTTTCTGTACGCTTTTTTGATTTCGTCACCACTTGCGCTCTTGTCTACCCCTAAAACCTCATAGTAATCTCTTTTGTCTGCCATAAATTCCTTTCGCTCCGCAGAAGGAAATTAGCCCTTGGCCGTTAGTCGCCAGCCGTCAGCTGATTAGACTAACGCAGATTTGAAACTGCATTCCTTGCGAAGTTTATATTAGATAGTATAAAATTTGAGGATTATTGCTTGAAGTCAATGTATAAGCAATTTTGCTGACTGCTGACTGCTGACTGCTGACCGCTGGCGGCAGATTGCTCAATAACCACTCTAAGCACTACCGTTTTGGTAGTGCTTTAGATGGTTATTTAATTATTTACCTGTTTTATCCTCAAAATCTGTGTTGTAGTAGGTGCCGTCTGCGCCCTGCTCCGGACCTGCGCCCTGTGCGCCTTGCGCCTCTTGAGCTGCCTTATAGAGCTTTTCGCTGATAGCATAGAATGACTTTTCAAGAGCCTCTGTGTCAGCCTTGATAGCCTCTGTGCTACCGTTCTTAACAGTTTCCTTAAGCTTTTCAATAGCGTCAAGAACAGGCTTCTTTTCGTCCTCTGTTACCTTGTCGCCAAGCTCGTTAAGTGACTTTTCGCTTTGGAAAATAAGGCTTTCTGCTCTGTTCTTAACCTCAACAGCCTCTTTAGCCTTCTTATCCTCCTCTGCAAACTTTTCAGCCTCCTTAACAGCCTTATCAATATCCTCCTGGCTCATATTCGTAGAAGAGGTAATTGTAATGTGCTGTTCCTTGCCTGTTCCCTTATCGGTAGCAGAAACGTTTACAATACCGTTTGCGTCAATATCGAAAGTAACCTCGATTTGCGGAACGCCTCTTGGAGCAGGAGCAATTCCGTCAAGTGAGAACATACCGAGAGTTGTGTTGCCTGATGCCATTTCTCTTTCACCCTGTAAAACGTGAATTTGAACTGAAGTCTGGCTATCTGCCGCTGTTGAGAAAATCTGTGATTTCTTAACAGGGATAGTTGTATTTCTGTCAATAATCTTGGTGCATACGCCGCCAAGTGTTTCGATACCAAGTGAAAGTGGTGTTACGTCAAGCAAGAGAAGGTCGTTTACGTCTCCGCCTAAAACGCCGCCTTGAATAGCAGCACCCATAGCTACGCACTCGTCAGGGTTAATTCCTTTAAACGGCTCCTTGCCTACGAAGCTCTTTAATGCCTCTTGAACGGCAGGAATTCTTGAAGAACCGCCAACTAAAATAACCTTGTCGATTTGGCTTACTGAAAGTCCTGCATCGGAAAGTGCCTTTCTTGTAGGTATCATTGTAGCTTCAACGAGGTCAGCAGTTAACTCGTCAAACTTTGCTCTTGTAAGGTTAGCGTCAAAGTGCTTTGGACCTGTTGCGTCTGCAGTAATGAACGGAAGGTTGATATTAGAGGTTGTAACGCCGGAAAGCTCAATTTTAGCCTTTTCAGCAGCTTCCTTAAGTCTTTGGAGCGCCATCTTATCCTGTCTTAAATCAATGCCGTTTTCGCTCTTGAATTGCTCTGCAATCCAGTCGATAATCTTCTTATCAAAGTCGTCACCGCCAAGACGGTTGTTACCGTTTGTAGCCAAAACCTCAAATACTCCGCCGGAAATTTCAAGGATAGATACGTCAAACGTACCGCCGCCAAGGTCGAATACCATTACCTTTTGGTCCTCTTCCTTATCCATTCCAAATGCAAGAGCAGCCGCTGTTGGCTCGTTTATAATTCTCTTAACGTCAAGACCTGCAATCTTACCTGCGTCCTTTGTTGCCTGTCTTTGAGCGTCGCTGAAGTATGCAGGAACTGTAATAACAGCCTCTGTTACCTTTGTGCCAAGGTAAGCCTCTGCATCGCTCTTAAGCTTTTGTAAAATCATAGCGGAAATCTCTTGAGGTGTGTATGATTTATCCTCAATAGTTACCTTGTAATCTCTACCCATTTCGCGCTTGATTGAGCTTATTGTTCTGTCAGGATTTGTAATAGCCTGACGCTTTGCAACTTGACCTACAAGTCTTTCACCGGACTTTGTAAACGCTACTACTGAAGGAGTAGTTCTTGCTCCTTCCGGATTTGGTATTACGACAGGCTCACCGCCCTCGAATACTGCCACACATGAATTTGTTGTACCTAAGTCAATACCGATAATTTTTCCCATAATAAATAATCCTCCGTATTATTTTAGTGGTAAGTGGTTAGTGGTCAGTGATTAGCAGTTAGATTTTTGCCGCCTTGGGATTTTCACTGTCTTAACCAAAACCTAAATTATTATTTAATTTTTTGTGGTTTATGGTCTGTCGTTAGTGTATCTACTGACAACTGACGGCTGACCGCTGACCACTTTAATTAGCTACCTTCACCATAGCATATCTAATAACCTTATCGCCCTTTTTGTATCCCTTTTGGAACACCTCGATAATCTCGTTTTCACCGTAGGCTTCGTCGTCCACGTGCATAACCGCATTATGATAATTCGGGTCAAAGCTCTTTGTTTCTATTTCGCTAACACCCATTTTTTCAAGGGCTGAGTGAATTGCGTTCATTATCATTTTTACGCCCTCAGAAGCACCGTCATTACCCAAATAGCTTTCGGCTCTTTCCATATTGTCGATTATTGGCAATATTTCTTTAATTGCATCAACGTAAGCGTCAGAATAAATTCCGTCACGCTCCTTAAGAGAACGCTTGCGGAAATTGTCGTATTCCGCCATCAATCTTAAATACTTATCGTTCAAATCGTAGTTCTTCTTTTCAAGCTCCTCGATTTTGTCCTCGTATTCCTTATAAGGATTAGCCTCTTCAGCTTCCTTTTCTATTTCTTCATTTCTGTCTAAATCCTTATTTTCTTCCATTTTATTCCTCGTTATCATCAATTTTAAGCTCTATATCCAAAGCCTCAGGCAACGCACCTATGTCGGAGAGCTGACTTATTTCATAAGACAGCTTATCAATTGTAGCAAGCACCTTGGAATAATCCATTCTGCAAGGTCCTATTATACCGATTGCGCCAATGGTTTTGCCGTTAAGCTTCAGATTTTTGTATATCAAGGTAGAGTCGTCCATTATTTTAACCATATTTTCAGAGCCGATAAATATCTTCGTATCGTCATCGCTTTGGTCAATGGTGCTTATCGCCTTGATTATATCGCTTTTTTCCTCGATTGTTGAAATCATTTTTTGGAGCTTATCAAGATTTGAATATTCCGGATACTGCAAAAGCCTGTTAACTCCCTCGAACTTAATGTCAGAGCCAAGCTCGTTCATAGCCTCATAAATGCTCTTTACAACAACGCCCACAAGCTCCGGACACTCGCTAAGCTCGCTTTCCATTTTCATTATAACCGATATGTTGATTTGTTCAACGGATACTCCCGAAAGATTATCGTTTAGCACTCTTGATAAATGATTGACAATCTCAGACGAAACAGGAAAAGGAGGCTGTATGCTTTTCGTCTTTACCGTGTCGTGAGATGCCGCAATCATAACTATAATGAAATTATTAGCATCAAGATAAACCGTTTCATACTTTCTTATAGTAACCATTGAAGGCCGTGGTCTTAATGATAATGCTGTGTAATTTGTAATAGCAGAGGCAACCTGTGTCGCTTTTTCCAGGATTTTATCAACCTCGCTCTTCTTTACGGAAAGCAGCTTTTCAAGCTCGTTTGCCTCCTTTGTTGACATATCGTACTGATAAACGAGAGTGTCAACATAAAAGCGATAAGCAAGCTCAGAGGGAATTCTTCCCGCCGAGGTGTGAGGCTTTTCAAGATATCCAAGCTCCTCAAGCTCAGCCATTTCATTTCTTATTGTGGCTGACGAATATGGAATTTTTGCCTCTTGCATAAGGTTTTTAGAGCCAACAGGCTCACCCAGCCTTATATGAGACTCTACAATAGCCTTTAAAATCAGCTTTTTTCTCTCACTAAGCTCGTTCCCAATGCCCATAAACGCCCTCCATTACTGCAATTTTGACGTTAGCACTCTTTTTGCTAGATTGCTAACCTTCGTATATTACTATACCACTAACTTCTGATTTTGTCAAGAGCTTTTTGAAAAGTTTTTCTATTTTTTTAGCAAACGTGCGTATAAAGTGCTAACTCCGTTTTTAATTCAATTTTCCCTCTTCCCAACCGCCGATCACTGACACAAACTGTACCGCTTACCTCCGGTTTTTTTATGTTATTATTAGCTTGAAGATAACAATATAAGGAGCAAAAAATGACACAAGGCTGGATAAAATTTCATAGGGATTGGCTTGATAACCCCATAATTACAAAGGACAATGACTACCTTGCGGTATGGCTGTATTTACTGTGCTATGCAACCCACGAAGAAAAGGAAGCTTGCTTTGGCATCAAAAAAAATTAAGCTTTTAAGAGGACAGTTTGTCACCTCATTAAGGCAAATATATGAGAGCTTAAAAATAGAGCGCAACAAGACGTCACGAATTTTAAAACACTTCAAAAGTGAGCAACTGATTGAGCAACAAACAAATAACCGTCAAACTCTGATAACTCTACCACTTTGGGACTTTTATCAGAGTTTAAAAGAGGAACCGTTTGAGCAACAATTGAGCAACCAACGAGCAACAGAGCAAGAAACAGAAAGGGAAAAAGAGAAAAGAAGCAAAAGAGAAAAAGAGAAAGAAAAAGAAACAAACAAGAATATAAGAAGTGTGTGTATAGATGGGGACACACACGCTGACCTTCTTTCTTTGGGAAGATATAAAAACGTATTCGTTGACAAAGCGTGGCTTGATGAGTTTAAAAGAAAATATTGGTATTGGGACAATATCATTGAAAAGCTATCGGTCTATAAGCAAGCAAAAAACATCAAAAACGCTGACGATACGCCTTACCTTGAGCAGTTTGCTATCGAGGACAAGGACAAGTACGTAAGGCGTGACAGCTCCTTTGACACCTTTGACGCTGACGAATTCTTTGCCGCTGCGCTTGCCCGTTCGTATGCAGATGATGATTAGGCTTATGGGACGATAATTAGGCTTATACACACGACAGTTAGCCTTGTATGATGACAATCAAGCTCGGCTTAAGCAAGTGGCGGTTAGCGCTTGTATGATGACGATTAGGCTCACGCTTGTTCCTTTAAGGTGAGAGCTAACAAAAAAACAATCGCAAGCCGAAGGTTGCGATTGTTATTTGGTAATATGAAATTATTTAATAGTTACCTCTACTGTATGTGTACCGCTTCTGAAATCGGGAACAACGTTTGAGTCGATTGCCTTGCCGTCAACTACGAGAGAAACTGTATAGTCCTTGGCTTTCTTTTCAGGGTTATTAACGGTAATGTTGTACTCTGCACCGCGGAAAACACGCTTCATTGAAGCCTTATCGAATGGAAGATGTGGCTCAATAACCAAGCCCTTATATGAAGGACGTGCGCCAACAAGATAATTTTCCATTGTATTTGTGTACCAAGCAACAGAGCCTGTAATCCAGCTATATTCCATTTGGAACGCGCTGTTCTTATGCTCCGGACCGAAATAGCAGTTTGAGAACATATAAGGCAAGCACTTGTTCTTAATTTCTGCGTTGTCACCGATAATATAACCGGGGGCAATCTTCTTGAACAGCTCGTAAGCAAGGTCTGCCTTGCCGTACTTGAGCAAGCCCAAAATCATCCAGATATTTGTATGTGAGTATATGGTTCCGTTTTCACAGATGCCCGGCTCCATAGCGGAAATACGTCCGATTGTGGAGTCAAATTCCTTAAAGGAAGGTGTTAGAAGCATATATCCAACAGGAGTCAACATATTTTCGTCCATTGACTTAATAACGGTGTTTGCTCTTTCCTCGCTTGCAACGCCGGAAATAAGTGACCAGCATTGAGATTCCATAAACATTTTAGCGTACTTGTTTTCCTTTGAGCCAAGAGGTGAGCCGTTATCGGTATAGCATCTTAAATACCAGCCGCCGTCCCAAGCGTTGTCGTTAATAGCATTCTTAATGCTTTCGCGTCTTGCAAGGTAGTTCTTTTCCTTTTCGGTATCGCCAAGATAATTTGCAAGCTCTGCCATTTCAAGAAGCGCTTGAGCATAAGCGATTGAAAGCCAAACGCTCTCGCCCTTACCCTCTTTACCAACGCCTGTCAAGGAGTCGTTCCAGTCGCCAAACTTGATAAGAAGCAAATTATGTACGCCCTTGTTGCTCTCAAGGAAGTCAAGCGCTCTGTCCATGTGACCGAGAACCGTTGCTTCTCCCTCGTCTCTGAAAGGAACAACCTCCTTCAAGAAATCAACGTCGCCTGTTTCACGAAGGTATGCGGTTAAAGTGAATTCAAGCCATAAAGCAGAGTCGGAATAAGCCTTTGTATCAACAGGATTCCAGCCACGAACAGCCATGCCGCTTGCATACTGATTGGAAACTGCTTCTCTTAAAATCTGCTTTGTTCTTTCGTTCTTAAAGGAAACAACGCCAAAGCCGTGTTGAACAATATCACGGTATCCGTTGTAGCCCCAACGGCACCAGGTAGCGCCAAAGTGAGTAGCGTGCTTGCCCCAATAGTTAATTAAACGGTCAAGATGCTCATCCTCTGTCTTAATTGCATTCTTTGAATATAAATCCTTATAGTATTTCTTTGTTTCTTCAAAATACTTATCTTGGCTTGTTAAATACTTATCTGCCAACTCAATGCTATCGTTTTCGCATTCCTTTGCGCCCAGCATAAGGTTAATATACTGCTCCTTGCCTGCTTCAAGCTCAACATCAAAGCGGAGTGAGCAAATAGTAGCGTTTGCGCTTCCTATGGAGTTTTGGCTAACGCCTGTTCTTACAACCTCAGGAGATGCAATCGTTCCGTATTCGCCAACGAATACGTTCTGACAGCCCTCTGTGCCTGAAATTTCATAGTCAGCCACCATAAATGCAGTAAGATAGTTGTGAGGAACGATAAACGGATGCTTGGACATATAGAACGTATTTCTTTCCTTGTCAAAGCGTGTGCAACGGTACATAGTATCACCGTAGCTGTCAAAGCCCCATTTGAACTTGAACTGAATTTGGCTGTATGTGAAGATTGAGTATGAGCGCTTCTTGTCCCCCTCATTCTTTAAGCCCAGCTTCCAAAGCTCTACTGCGTCGCTTCCTGTTGGTACGAAAAGACGTAATGATGCAAGAGTATCGCAGGTCTTATTCTCAATATAAGTGTAGCCTAAGCCTTGAACGCACTTGTAGGACTGATATGGGTGGCAAACAGGCTCCCAGTTAAGTGTCCAGAACTCACCCGTTTCGTTATCACGGATAAAGATAAGACGGTTGTAAAGGTGATCCTTACCGAATACGTCGTAGTCACAAATTCTGCCTACACCCGTATAAAGCTGAATGCCCTCTGTGCCGTTAATCTGATAGTCAAAGCAGCCGATACCTGTTTGATGCACGTTTGCATAGCAGGAATCGTTAAATAAAAAGTTATCAAAGGGTCTTGGTGTGTTAGGAGCTGTTATGATAAACTCGTCTCCCGCTTCATTAAATTGTCCGTATTTGTACTGCATAATCGAAATTCCTTTCAGTTTTTTAAATTAACGTATGCCAAATATTAGCCTTGGATATAAATACCGGCTAAAATTAGTAAATGTAGTTAGACGGGTCGAAATTTCCGCCCTCTAAAATGGTTTTGTAGGCGTCGGCAATTATACCGATATGTCTTGATTTCACCTCGAAAACGGTTTGAGTAGCACTATATTTCTTTTCACCGTTTTCCATTACACCCTCGCTGCTCTTGCAAAGAGCGTAGCCTGTATATCCTTTAGTTTCGGAATAATAGGTGTACTTACGGAGCTTTCCGTCGTTTAATTCTACCTCAAGCTCATAAATGATGTTTTCATCCGTCATTAACGCCTTTTTCTCTTCATCTGTAAGAGTCGTATATTTAGACGGCATAGGATAGTAAAGAAGCAACGTATATAAATTTGAGAATTTATTTACGTTATAGCCCTTTGCGCTTAAGTCGTCTGTAAATTCATATTTTCCGTCCTGGGTTTTTGCTGTTAAGCGACCGTTAGCGTCTATGGAAATATAGAAGGTTTCATTATAATCTCTTGTTCTGATTTTCATAACCTTAACGCCGGGAGCGTAAACCTCGGGGTCAGGTCTGAAATATTCGCTAAATCCTGCAAAAACGGAGTTGGTCGTTGCCCAACCAAGCATTGTTTCCGTATCGTCCTTTAAGAAATACAGCTTGTCGGAGGAAATCTTAACCACCGTGTATTCGGCGTGGTATCCGGATAGCACGTAATGGAAGCTTTCTGCTTCCTCGCCCTCTCCCTCTGTAAACTCCTTGCTTATAAATAAGGTAGCAACATACGTATCAATGCTTTCTTCATCAACGCCTGCATATATAACGTACTGATCCTGATTGTCTGCAAGACCGTATTTTTCAAGCTCCTCTTCGGTTGGGTTAATATGAACCACGCTGTCTCCGGAGAAATTAGTGTACAAGGTCTCGAAAACCGATATTACGTAGTCGTTGCTGGCGCTTATCTTTTGAGGAAATACGTCAGGGAACGTAAAATTGAACGACACGGTGTATTGAGAAGGAATTTGGCTTTCCTCCTGCTGAAGAATAATCTGATTTATAGGGTCACCCGACGGATTTGTTCTTCTTATAATGAAGCTCTTAATTGCAATTGCAGCTTCCTGCGCGTTTTTGAATTTAGTGTAAATAGACGGCGCTATGTAGCTGTTCAGGTCCTTTGAAAGTGCGTTATCGTAGAACATGGAATTCACAACGTAAACGTGGTCTCTGCCCGCAAGAGAAACGTAAGTTCCGCCCTCGGAGCTTAAAACATCGTTGCCCACTAAAAGCGTATGCGTCTTTTCGCCCTCTGAATCCTTATATCTTACGGTAACCTTTGCCTTGCACAAAAGCTCGGTTGTTCCGAATTCAGCCATTTGAGCGGCTGTAAGGTTTCTTAGAACGGTCTCGCCCGAGGGTACCTTCGGGTCCTTTGCGAAAACTGACAAATACGCGTAAATTGCATTATCGTAAGCCAAATTTTCGTGTCCCTTTATAACCATTGAATATTTGCCCGAATCATCAACCTTTTGGATAAAGGCATATTCGCCCTTGTCGTTTTTAACCGTTATCTCCAGCAAATTTGCGTCGGTAATAGGCTGATAAAGAGATAAAGCGATACCGTTTGTGTATTCTCCCTCCCACACCTCCGGTGGCGGAGTGTAGCTTGGCTCCTCCTTTAAAAGCGGAGCAACCGCAAAGGCAAACACAAGTATTAAAGCCGCAAGAATACCACTAAGAACGCTTAAGGTTATTTTATCTTTCTTAGTTATCATCTGCGTTTTCTCCTAAACAACAGTACGGAGCCCGCGGCAACAATGCACAAAGGAAGCACCATTGATAAAATAACGGTTGCTGTCTTTGCCTGTCTTTCCGTAATATCAAGATCGTAGTTTATAAACAGCTTGTAATCCATATTTACAGAGGTCTGCGCCGACGTCATAGCGTGTACCAATGATAAAATTATGTCTTGGTTTGGATATGCCTGGTTTTGTAAAACCTCACTGGAGGCAAATCCGCTTGACGGGCAGTAAACGAAATAGGAATATGCGTTCGCTTCGTCTTTAATTTTTAAAATTGAGGTTACCGTCATTACGGCGTGGTTGCCGCTTACGCCTGCGTACTCTCCGCTGTTTGCGGTCTGATAAAGAGGCAGTGTGAATACGTATCCGTCTCCCTCGTAAGAGCCGTTTTCACTCTTAAAGCTCTCGTTTATTGAAACAGAGGTTGCATTTGTGAAAAATGGCTTTGCGGCGGTCGCATTGGTTAAGTATGAAAGGTAGGTTGACGCCGCCTCGTTGCCTGAAATTTCAGCGCGGAATGAAAGCGGATCGTTGATAACGTTTGATTTATTATCAGTTATCTTACCGTTTTGGTTTGTGGTAACACCGCATCTTGTTTCAACAAAGGTTGTTAGCCCCTTAAGCTTGCCTGTATTGTCAGGATTTGTAAATACCATTACGCTTCCCTTATCTCCCATATATTTGTCAAGCTTTTCAATTTCAGCGGCTGACAAATCGAATTCGGGGTCATTTATAACAATCATTCTTGCATCTGACGGTATTTCCTGTGTATCAAGCTCGATTTCCTCAACCTTAAAGCCGCAGTTATAGAAAAGATTTATAAGCATAACAGGCGCTTCTCCCTGGCTTGTGGTGTCATAAAGCTTTTCGTTATGTCCCTTGGTGAAATAAACCGCAGGAGTTTCATTGTGAGTAAGGCTTAAAATCGCTGATGCGAAAACGTTTTCACCAACGTAAGCGTAAAGCGTTGAATCACTTGAAGCAAAGCCGTAGAAGGAACGCGCGGCATAAACCTTAAAGTGAGTGCCATAAACTATCTCGCCCTTCTCATTTACGCTTCTTCTTGCTATAATTACAGGAGTATCAATGCTCTTTAAAAAACGGCTGATTTCCGTAAATTTCGTATTGAAGAATTCCGGCTCATTTGTAGTATCGTGATATGAAACGTGTACGTTTGGATATTCCTTTGCAATTTGCGTAGCGGTGGAATGAACGTAAGCAAGAGCCTCTCCGCTTGAAAGATTTGAAAAATTCGTTTCGGCATAATCCTGTGAACAGGTGAATATTACCTCAACCTCAACGTCCATATTTGCGCCGTTAAGCGTTTCCTTAAGAGCGTCTGATATTGTGTACATCTGCTCGCCTGTCATATCCGCATACCAGTTAAACTTGTCTCCTAAAACGCTTACAATCGCGTTCAGCATAATAACAATAGCAACAACCAAGGCAATTATGCCTGCGTTTATCCAATTTTTCTTTGCTTTTTGGGAGCTAAAAAATTTATTCATTACCTTTACCTCCCTTAATTATATTTGCGCGCTTCAAAAACACGGGTTGTGAGAAAAATGAACACGCCTGATAATGAAGCATAATAAATCAATGCTGAAACGTCAAATACACCGTAGCTGAAATTTATGTATCTTTCATAAATAGAAAACCAATTAAGCACTACTCTTACAGCCTCATTCTTGATAAGAGAATTAAAGGAGCTTATAACAAGGAATGCAAGCAAAGTAACTATCGTAATGACAATAGAGGCAAATTGATTTTCAGTCAGCGAGGACACGAAAACTCCTATGGCGATAAAGCAAGCGCCAACTAAAAGCAACGCAAGCAAATTACCAAACATAAGCGCAACGTTAGGTCCGTTGGAATTAACTACGTCCACTACCGCATAGTCGAATAAAGGAATATAGAAAATAAAGTTTGAAACAACGTAAATTGCGAACATAGTAAGCGCAGAAAGATACTTACCAAGCACCATCTGCCAGCTTGATATGGGCGCAGTCAATAAAAGCTGCTCCGTTTTAAGCTTTTTTTCCTCGCTGAAGCTCTTCATTGTAAGGATTGGCATAAATATTACCATTGCGTATATGATTAACGAAAAATAATTCGAAGCGTCGGAGGTGCTGTTTAAAAGCGTTGTTATAGAGAACAGCAAAGCAGACAAGCAAATAGCTACGGCTAAAAATATATATCCTGTCCATGTTGTAAAATATGAACGCATCTCGCGTTTGTAAATTGCAATCATTAGTGTGTCCTCCTATCTCTTATTTTTCTTTCCGTCAATAAGCCTTACGAATACCTCTTCAAGCTCACCGTCTGTATTTTCCAGCCCCATAATAGGCCAGCCCTTTGCGGCAAGAGCCTTGAACATAGGCTTTCTTACGTCAATACCGCCCGAGGATTCTACAAGGAAGGAAAATGCATCTCCCTCCTTAACGCCCGTTTCCTGTACCTTAGTAACACCGGGCAAGGAGTGAAGCAATGCGCCAACCTCCTTTTGCGGACCCGAAATCTTGACCTTTAGTTTAATTGCCTGTCCCATAGCGGCTGCCAGGTTTGCGGTTTTCTCGTCGGCAATAATTCTACCCTCGTTTATAATAAGTATTCTGTCGCATACCGCCTGCACCTCGCTGAGAATATGGGTAGAGAGGATAACAGTATGGCTCTTTCCCAAATTTCTTATAAGATTTCTTACCTCAATAATCTGCTTCGGGTCAAGACCTACCGTAGGCTCGTCAAGAATAATCAGCTTTGGATTGCCGACAATAGCAGAGGCAATACCCACCCTTTGCTTAAAGCCCTTGGAAAGATTTCTTATAAGTCTGTCCTTTACCTCGTAAACCTTAACGGTATCGCATACCTCTTTTAAGTGCTTTTCCTTATTAAAATCACAGCCCCTCAATTCATAAACGAAGGTAAGATACTCGTAAACCGTCATATCCCCATAAAGCGGCGGAGTTTCGGGCAAAAAGCCTATTTTCTTCTTAACCTGAATTGGCTTTTCCAAAATATCATCACCGTCCATTTTTACCGTTCCCGAGGAAGCGGACAAATAGCCTGTAATAATGTTCATTGTCGTAGTTTTTCCTGCTCCGTTAGGACCTAAAAAACCTATTATCTCCCCTTCCTTAACGGAAAAGGAAACGTCATCAACGGCAACCTTGTCACCGTATTTTTTGATTAAATTCGTTACCTCAAGCATTGAATTTTCTCCTTCGTAGAAAATTAACAGTCAGCACAAACAGCCGACCTCAAGCGGATTATCTCAATCGCACTTTCACAGCTTAAAGTATAGCATATAATATAAAATAAATCAATATTATATTTTATAAAGGAATAAATTTTCAGCTTTTCATCACTTTATTTGTTTTTTTGTTGACTAATTTATCAGCTTATGGTAGAATTATTTTGGTATTATTTACCGAAAGGAGAACTTTATGAAGCCTGAAATTAACTACGACCGCCCTGCTTGGTGGGAATTTTATTGCGACGATATTATGTACGAATACCGTCAGTCCGTTGACGAGGGACTTGATGTTGAAAATTTAAAGGAGGTTTTCGAGGCAGTTTCCAAAATGAAGAGAAGCGCCCACAAGGAAGAAATTTGTGACGTTCTTTTCAACATGGTGTGCGAAGCGAAAACAAAAGAGGATTTTAAATACAACGAGCCGTCAACCCTTGACCAAATCAAAAAATTAAGAAAAAAATATCCTGTAAAAAAGACACGTCTGTCCAAAAAAGTGCTTGAAAGCAAAATTCAAGGCGCTTGGCTTGGCAGAATTTGCGCTTGTATGCTGGGTAAGCCTATCGAAAGTCTTTGGAAAGAGGACATTTGGAAAATTCTCAAATCCTCAAACAATTTTCCTCTTTCAAGATATATTAAGGTTACGGATATTCCAGACGATATGGGTCATATCTCTTGGGTAAAGAAAAATCCTTTTATTGATAAAATAGAGGGCTTTGCTCCTTACGACGACGATACAAACTATATGGTAATGGGATACGAAATTGTAAACCGTTTCGGCAGAGATTTCACACCGGGTCAGGTTGCAAGAGCTTGGCAGGATTTACAGCCAAAGGAATCCTACTGCACCGCTGAAAGACGTGCTTTTATAAACTTTACTCTCGGCTATTTTCCGCCACATTCCGCAACGTATAAAAACGTTTTCAGAGAGTGGATTGGCGCTCAAATCCGCGGAGACTATTTCGGATACATAAACCCTGGTAAGCCTGAGGAAGCCGCAAAAATGGCGTTTAACGACGCTTCTATTTCTCATATCAAAAACGGCATTTACGGCGAAATGTGGGCGTCCGCTATGATTGCCTGCGCTTTCTCAACAAACAATATGGAGGATATTATAAGAGGCGGTCTTGCTGAAATTCCATACACCTCACGCCTCTATGAAAGAATAAACGCTGTTTTGGATTGGTACAAGGACGGCGCTTCCTGCCAGGAGTGCTTCGATAAAATTTACGCTGAATGGAATGACCATATCAGCTTTGATTGGTGCCATACAATTTCAAACGCTATGATAGTTACAGCCGCTTTACTCTATGGCGAGGGCGACTATTCAAAATCTATTTGCTTAGCCGTGCAAGCGGGCTTTGACACCGACTGTAACGGTGCAACCGTCGGCTCAATTCTCGGAATTACAAACGGTATTGAGGGCATAGACAAAAAGTGGAGCGAGCCGTTTAATAACACACTCCAAACAACGCTTTTCGGCTACGACAAGGTTAAAATCTCCGATATGGCAAAGAAAACGCTTAACCATGTTAGCCACAAGTAGCCCGCAGTCATAAATCAGCAGTCAGCCGTTAGTGGTCAGTGGTCAGTGGTCGGTGGTCGGTGATCAGTGGTCGGTGGTCAGTGGTCGGTGGTCAGACAGCTAACATCTAACTGCTATCGGCTGACGGCTGACTGCTAACGGCTGACTGCTGGCGGCTAACGGCTGGCGGCTAATGGCTAACATCTAACTGCTGGCGGCTGGCGGCTGACGGCTATTAAGCGACTGAAAGGAGCAAATATGAGCGAAAGAACAAAGTGGTTTGAAGAAGCGCGCTTCGGTATGTTTATTCATTGGGGACTTTATGCAATTCCCGCAAGAGCCTCAAGAAGCGAGTGGATAAGAAACGTTGACAGGGTAACGGACGAGGAATATCAGTTATATTTTGATACCTTCAATCCTACGGATTATAATCCAAAGGAATGGGCAAAGCTTGCCAAAAAAGCAGGAATGAAATATGCGGTGCTTACAACGAAGCATCACGACGGCTTCTGCCTTTTTGACAGCAAGTACACAGATTTTAAATCGACGAACACTCCTTGCAAGCGTGATTTAGTTAAAGAATACGTGGAAGCGTTTCGAGAAGAGGGCATAAAGGTGGGCTTATATTACTCCCTTTTGGACTGGCATCACCCCGATTACCCTGCGTACAACGATATGCACCACCCAATGCGCGGAAATGAAAATTACAAGCACTACGGTGAGCATTTTGAAAGATACGTTGAATATATGCACAATCAAGTAAGAGAGCTTATGACAAACTACGGAAAGATTGACATTTTGTGGTTTGATTTCCATTACGGCGATATGACCGGCGAAAAATGGGAAGCAACAAAGCTTATAAAAATGGTGCGTGAAATTAACCCCAACGTAATTATTGACGACCGTCTTGGCGGAGATATAAGAGCGGAGGAAAAGCCCTTTTACGTTGGTGATTTTGGCTCTCCGGAGCAGATGATACCCGCTATGGGATTAACCGACTACAAGGGAAATCCTTTGCCGTGGGAAACCTGTATGACCCTTAATAACTGTTGGGGCTACAGCCAAAAGGATGAAAACTACAAGAGCGCAAGAAACGTTATAAATATGCTTGTTCAATGCGTATCAAAGGGCGGAAACCTTATTCTTAACGTAGGTCCCGACGCTCGCGGAAATATTCCCCAAAAAAGCATTGAAATTCTTAACGAAGTAGGAGAATGGATGAGATTGAACGGGGAATGTGTTTATAATTGCACTTTTTCCGGCATTGAAAGGCACGAATTTGGCAGAATTACAAAGAGTGATGACGCTTATTATTTATACGTGCAGGACCATTCGGGCGAGCATATTGCGATTTACGGTATTCCCGAAAAAATTAAGTGCGCTACGCTTCTTTGCGACGGTAGTTTACTTTCAATGGAGGACCCTTGGAACAAGGATTCATACCTTGTTGAGGGTAAAACCGCTCATTTTGTGGTTACACCACCCTATTCAAGACTTAATGGCAACGGTAACGTAATTAAGCTTTGGATTGAAAAGTAAATAGCCGACAGCGGTTTTACTTGCGACTGATGCCGACTACTAATTTCTAATTACTAATACAAAAATGCCCGATGCTGTTGCATCGGGCAATATTTGTTTATAGTAAATTTATTACTTTCTTGGGTTCTTGATAGCTGCCTGAGCTGCTGCGAGTCTTGCAATCGGAACTCTGTATGGTGAGCAAGAAACGTAGCTTAAGCCGATTCTGTGGCAGAAGTCAACAGATGTTGGGTCACCACCATGCTCACCGCAAATACCGATGTGCATATTTGGTCTAACCTTTGTTCCCATTGAAACAGCCATATCCATAAGCTTACCAACACCGTTTTGGTCGATTCTTGCAAATGGATCGTTTTCGTAAATCTTGCTTTCATAGTAAGCAGTTAAGAACTTACCTGCGTCATCACGGCTGAAACCGAATGTCATCTGTGTTAAGTCGTTAGTACCGAAGCAGAAGAATTCAGCCTCTTTTGCGATTTCATCAGCTGTTAAGCAAGCTCTTGGAATTTCCATCATTGTACCAACCTCATACTTAAGGTTAGCGCCTGCAGCTGCGATTTCTTCGTCAGCAGTAGCAACAACGATCTTCTTAACGAAGTTGAATTCCTTTAATTCGCCAACAAGTGGAATCATAATTTCAGGAACGATGTTCCAATCAGCATGAGCCTTGTTTACGTTGATAGCGGCACGGATAACAGCTCTTGTCTGCATCTTAGCGATTTCAGGATAAGTTACTGTTAAACGGCATCCACGGTGACCCATCATTGGGTTGAACTCGTGAAGTGAAGAAATGATATTCTTAATGTCCTCAACTGTCTTGCCCTGTGTTTGAGCGAGAAGAGCGATATCCTCTTCAGTTGTAGGAACGAACTCGTGAAGCGGTGGATCTAAGAAACGGATTGTAACAGGGTTGCCTTCAAGAGCCTCGTAAAGCTTTTCGAAGTCGCCTTGTTGCATTGGTGTGAGCTTGTCAAGAGCTGCTTCTCTTTCCTCAACAGTGTCAGCGCAAATCATTTCTCTGAATGCTGCAATTCTGTCAGGATCGAAGAACATGTGCTCTGTACGGCAAAGACCGATACCCTCAGCACCGAATGCTCTTGCCTGCTTTGCGTCAGCAGGTGTATCAGCGTTTGTTCTTACTTGAAGCTGTCTGTACTCGTCAGCCCAGCTCATGATGATACCGAACTCACCGTCAACAGAAGCAGGAACAGTTGGGATAGCCTCACCGTAGATGTTACCTGTTGAACCGTCAAGTGAAATGTAGTCACCCTCAACATAAGTCTTGCCTGCAAGAACGAACTTCTTGTTTTCTTCGTCCATCTTGATAGCGCCGCAACCTGATACACAGCATGTACCCATACCACGAGCAACAACCGCTGCGTGTGATGTCATACCGCCACGAACAGTCAAGATACCCTGTGAGTAGTGCATACCCTCGATATCTTCAGGTGATGTTTCAAGTCTTACAAGAACAACCTTTTCGCCTGCCTTGCCCCATTCAACAGCGTCTTCAGCAGTAAATACAACCTTACCGCAAGCAGCTCCGGGAGAAGCAGGAAGAGCGTTAGCTACAGGCTTAGCAGCCTTAAGAGCCTTAGCGTCGAACTGTGGGTGTAAAAGTGCGTCAAGCTGCTTAGGATCGATCATAAGAAGCGCCTGCTCCTTAGTAATCATACCCTCGTTAACAAGGTCAACGGCAATCTTAAGAGCAGCCTTTGCAGTTCTCTTACCGTTTCTTGTCTGAAGCATATAAAGCTGACCGTGCTCAACGGTAAACTCCATATCCTGCATATCTCTATAGTGGTTTTCAAGGATACCGCAAACCTCAACGAATTGCTTGTATGCCTCAGGGAACATTTCTGCCATCTGTGCAATTGGGTATGGTGTACGAACACCAGCAACAACGTCCTCACCCTGTGCGTTTGGTAAGAACTCACCCATAAGCTTCTTTTCGCCTGTTGCAGGGTCTCTTGTAAATGCAACGCCTGTACCGCAATCGTCACCCATATTACCGAATGCCATTGCCTGTACGTTTACAGCTGTACCCCAAGAATATGGGATTTCGTTCTGCATTCTGTAATAGTTAGCTCTTGGGTTATCCCATGAACGGAATACTGCCTTAACAGCACCCATTAACTGCTCCTTAGGATCAGCTGGGAAGTCTGCACCAATCTTTGCCTTATATTCAGCTTTAAACTGATTTGCAAGCTCCTTAAGGTCGTGAGCTGTAAGCTCGATATCTTGAGTTACACCCTTTTCTTCCTTCATTTTGTCGATAAGCTCTTCGAAATACTTCTTACCAACTTCCATAACTACGTCAGAATACATCTGAATAAATCTTCTGTAGCAGTCCCAAGCCCAACGAGCGTTGCCTGACTTTTCAGCCATGTAGTTAACAACGTCCTCGTTAAGACCGAGGTTAAGAATTGTATCCATCATACCGGGCATTGAAGCTCTTGCACCGGAACGAACGGAAACTAAAAGTGGATTTTCGAGGTCACCGAACTTCTTGCCGGTGATTTCTTCCATCTTGTCGATGTACTCCATAATTTGCGCTTGGATTTCGTCGTTGATTTGTCTGCCGTCCTCATAGTACTGTGTACAAGCTTCAGTTGAAATTGTGAAGCCCTGTGGAACAGGAAGACCGATTTTGGTCATTTCAGCAAGGTTAGCACCCTTACCGCCGAGAATTTCTCTCATTGATGCGTCGCCCTCTTTAAAGAGGTAAACATACTTCTTTGTACTCATTCTAAAGTACCTCCATAAAAATAATAAACTAAGTGAAATTTGTCTGCGCAAGCTCATTTCAAGCCGCAAAAAAGCAAGCCTGTCTATGCACGCACATCGTTATTTTATCACATTATTATATAAAATGGAAGAATTTTTTTCAAAAAAATGAATTTTTTCTTAATTGATAAAAATTTTTCTTCCTTCACGCTGTGTATTGTACAATTTACACAAATATAATTCTTCTAAATTACAATCATACTCGTGCAAGCACTATTTTTTGACAAAAAAGCCCTTAAAGCCGTAAATAGCCTTAAGAGCTTTATTAAATTATCCTAAAACGTAAAATTCGGGATGAAAGCCGAAAACCGCCGAAACGGCGTAAACGTTGCAATCTGCAATCTTTTGCTGCTCTTTGAGCTGACAAAAGAGAGTATTGGGGTATGTAGCCGCAAACGCAGTGTGAAGATGTCCGTTTGCAACAGCTCTTTGAAGATGAGCGCTGACGGTTTCAAAATGCTCCAAGAAAGCCTCCACGTTTTTTTGGTGGTCTTTTGTGTTTTTCATAAAGCAGGACGCTTTTCTGTCCTTGTAAACCAAAGCAAGCTCGCAAATTTCCTCACTCAAAAGTCCCTTAACAAGCTCCGCCGCTCTTTTTGCGTTTGGTATATGCTCATGCAAAAAATTCCCGTAAACCGTGTATTCCTCCTTTTCCAAATAAGGGGGATTATCGTCAACGTCTATAAATATAAAATGAACGTCGGGGTCGCCTTCGCTTTCTTTTTTATATGCCTTCGGAATTTTAAAAAAAGGTAACGAGTAATCTTCGTCAACGTAATAGCAGTCTGCTCCCGCCAAAACGCCTTGACCTACAAGCTCCATCGAAAGCTTGACAATCAATTCGTTGTCGCTGTCCTTAACTAACATTTTCTTTTCCATAAGCCTTATCTCCTTTTCTTCTTTCTTAAGGATTTTGTAAGTGTTCTTTTGCCCGAGACTTTGCTTGATTTTTTAGCATAGTCGCGTTTTTTACCCTTGCGCAAATCACCGTTTCTTTGGGAAACGCTTATTTTTTTGGCTTTTGACATATCAATTTTAGGCGCGTCGATTTCCTCGTAGGCAACGAGAGCAAAGGTCACGCGTCTTAAATTCACGTCGCTTTCCATGACCTTAACCCTTACATGCTGACCGAGGCGGAAGGTGGTTTTTCCCTTTTGCAAGAGCAAATTGTCCTTGTCAAAATAAAATCCCTGACCCAAAGCCTCAATAGGAACAAGACCCTCGCAAAGATTTTCCGTTCTTACAAAAAATCCAAAGCCGGTAACGGAGCAAACGATACCGTCGTACTCCATACCTATTCTGTCCGCCATATACACGCATTTGTATAGGTCATCAATTTCCCTTTCGGCATATACCGCCTTCAGCTCATTTTCAGTTGAAAGCTGAGCAGATAATTCCGCAAGTTTTTCATACTTTTCCAATGATTTTTCATCAATTTCTCCCTTCAAAAGCGCAGATATAATTCTATGCACCGTAAGGTCGGGGTATCTTCTTATAGGAGAGGTGAAGTGACAGTAAAGCTCTGTTGCCAATCCAAAATGCGCCTTAGGCACGCTTGAATAGCGAGCCTTCATAAGGGAGCGAAGAAGCACGCTTGATACTATCGAAAAGCGCTCCGTTTCCCTTGCGTTTTCCAAAACCGCAGAAAGCTGCTTTGACGTAATTTTATTTTTTGTATTCAAAGGAGATACGTTAACGCCAAGATTTTTAGCAAACAGCGAAAACGCCATAATCTTTTCCATATCCGGCTCGTCGTGAACGCGGTAAACACAAGGAATGCCCGCATTGTAAAGATAGGTGGCAACCGCCTCGTTTGCGCAAAGCATAAACTGCTCGATGAGCCTTTCGGTTATTCCTCTTTCTCGTTTAACTATATCCACAGGGTGGCCGTTTTCGTCTAAAATTATCTTGCTTTCGTCACTTTCAAGCTCCATAGCGCCCTTTTTCTGACTTTTGCGCTTAAGCACCTCGTAAAGCTCAAGCATAATTTTAAAATCTGCCATCACGTGTGCGTATTTGCTATAAAACTCGCTGTTTTCCCCACGCTCAATTATATCGTTAAGCTGGGAATATACGCCGCGCACCTTGGAATTTATAACCGTTTTTTTAAGCTCGGTATAAATAATATTTCCGTCGTTATCAAGAGTAGTAAAGCAAGAAAGAGCATATCTTTCCTCTCCGCCGTTTAAGGAGCAAATTCCGTTTGACAACGCTTTTGGAAGCATAGGCACAACCTTGTCCGTAAAATAAACGCTGGTGCCGCGGTTTATAGCCTCATTATCAATTCTTGAGCCGCCCTTTACGTAATGAGAAACGTCGGCTATATGAACGCCAAGCACGTATCCGCTTTCCGTTTTCTTTACGGAAATAGCGTCATCTAAATCCTTTGCGTCCTCACCGTCTATCGTGAATATAATCTCTTTTCGCAAATCCTCTCTGCCGTCAAGGGATATTTTTTCAGTCGAAACCTGCTCCGCCTCTGCCAAAACGTCGTCACTAAAGTCTGTAACTATTCCGTTTTCAATAAGCACCGCCTTATAGTTGGCTTCCTTTGTATCTGCACGTCCTAAAACCTCACAAACTTCACATTTCGCTCCCGAAAATTCATTTGTGGGAAAGGAATTTATTTTACAAAGCACCTTGTCCCCGTCTGTGGCACCGTTAAAATGCTTGTACGCGACGGTTACGCTCAATTTAATTTTATCATTGTCGGGCAAAACCGTACCAACGGAGCGGTTGCCGTTATGCACAAGCACGCGAAACGTGCCGATAAAGCTATCGAGAGCTCTTTTGCTTATTTTGATAATTTCAGCCTCGTTGCCCTTGCCGTAAAATTTAGAGGACATTTCAATCTTTTTTATAATAACCTCGTCACCGTTCAGCGCGCCAAGCGTAAATTTGGGCGGAATAAAGAAATCTCCCTTTTCCGTTACAACAAAGCCAAAATCGCCACGGGGAGACGCAGAGAAAGCTCCCTTAAAAATGCCAACGCTATCCGCACGGATAACCTTGCCCTTTTTGGTAAGAGCCACGTCGTAATTTTCCTCCATTTTATAAAGAACGCCCCAAAACTCCTCCTCTGTAAAGCTGTCTTCCGAAATTTCAAAATACAGCTCCGAAGGAGAAAGCGGAACGTAATCGCCCCATAAAATTCTATCTAAAATCAAATTTTTAATTTTATCCTTCATTTGCTCTCCTTTTTCTTAACTCTCACTATACGCAAACATACTTACATAAATACACAGGATATAACAAAAAACCGCTTTTGTTGGTACAAAAGCGGTAATTTTATCAGTTAGATTCGGTTGTTACGTCGCTGTCAGAAGTCAAGGTACTGCTACCTGTTTGAGTATCAACAGCCAAGCTGTCGCTGCCTGAATCAGTATCAAACTTAAGACTGTCTGAGCCGGTAGATGTTCCTGTTGAAGCGTGGTCGTGGTCATCGCCACCGAAAATATCGGTATAATCCTGTGAAACGAACACAATTATAACTAAAAGAACAAACACAACTGCAACAATTGCTGTAAGAACTGAAAGCTTCTTGTCAATGGACTTACCCTTGTTTTTACCAAAGAAAGTTTCAGCGCCGCCTGTTACAACACCTGTACCTTTTGATTTACCGTTTTGTAATAATACCGCAACGATTAAGAATAATGCGGCTAAAAGTAATAATATGCCAAGAAATATATTCATAATAACCTCCGAATAGTATTATAAGTAATTTTACGACAAAAAATCATAAGCGAATGGTATTATAACACAAAGATTTCAAAAAATCAATAGGAAATTTAATTTTTTCAAAAAATATTTTAATTGCACCTGTTTGATTACTCGTAGATAGGATATTTTTCACAAATTTTAGTAACCTCTGCGCGGATATAATCAGCCTTTTCCTCAAACTCTGTCGCACAAAGCTTGATAAGCTTACCGATAGTTACCATATCGTCCTCCTTAAGACCGCGGGACGTAACGGCAGGAGTACCGATTCTTACTCCGCTTGTTACAAACGGCTTCTCCGGGTCGTTAGGAATAGCGTTCTTGTTTACCGTGATATAAACCTCGTCAAGTCTCTTTTCAAGCTCCTTACCGGTAATCTTGAAGGGGCGAAGGTCGAGAAGCATTAAATGGTTGTCCGTTCCGCCTGAAACCAAATCAAAGCCCTCGTCAAGCAAGGTTTTAGCAAGAACGTTTGCATTCTTTACGATTTGAGCCTGATATTCCTTAAACTCGTCGGTTAAAGCCTCACCAAAGCAAACCGCCTTTGCAGCGATAGTATGCATAAGTGGACCGCCCTGTGTGCCGGGGAATATAGCCTTATTGATTTTCTTTGCAATTTCCTCATCATTACAAAGGATAAGACCGCCACGCGGACCTCTTAAGGTTTTATGGGTTGTGGTTGTAACAACGTCAGCGTAAGGAACAGGAGATGGGTGCTGTCCTGCAGCAACAAGACCTGCAATATGAGCCATATCAACCATAAAATATGCGCCAACCTCTTTTGCGATTTTTGAAATTCTTTCAAAATCAATAACTCTCGGATAAGCAGAAGCGCCTGCAACTATAAGCTTTGGATTATTTTCCTTAGCAAGTCTTTCAAGCTCATCATAGTCAATAAAGCCGTCGTCGTTTACACCGTAAGGAACGAAATTGTAGTAGTTACCCGAAATGTTTACAGGGCTACCGTGTGTAAGGTGTCCGCCGTGAGCCAAATTCATACCCATAACGGTATCACCCGGTTTAATTAAAGCAAAGTAAACCGCTGTGTTAGCCTGAGCGCCGCTATGTGGCTGTACGTTAGCATAATTTGCACCAAAAAGCTTGCACACTCTTTCAATAGCAATATTCTCAACCACGTCAACGCACTCGCATCCGCCGTAGTAACGCTTTGCAGGGTATCCCTCTGCGTATTTGTTCGTTAAAGGAGTACCCATAGCAATCATAACCGCCTCGGAAACAAGGTTTTCAGACGCTATAAGCTCAAGTCCTCTCTTTTGTCTGGTAAGCTCGCTGTTAACAGCCTCGCCAACCTCTTTATCACACTCTGTAAGCTTTTTAATAATATCAGCTACCATAGTAACCTCCGAAAAAATAAAATAGTTTATCTTATGTTGCCAAAACGCATAACACAGATACAAATATTATACATAAAGTCGTACAAAAAATCAATAGTTAATTTTCTTATGAGCAAAATTTATTCAAAAAATGCAGCAAAACCCCAAAAACAGCGAACAGAGTGTCTAATTTAATTAAAAAAACAAAAGTTTTTTATTGACAAACATAATATGTTATTGTATAATTATTACAACGAACAGTATGTATCGAATATTTTTTGGAGGTTGTTTTATGAATTTTACTGGTTTGTTAAATCAAGCAGTAACGCTTAGTATACTCGACATAAGCCCTTGGTTTCTCGGTATCTTCGCTATTATTGCACTTACAATCGGAGTAATACTTTTTGTAGTACGTCCGACAATTAGTTACGTGGATACAGAAGGTGATTACGTAATCCACAAGGAAACTCATCCGTTATTTAGAAAGGTTAAGCTTCACGGCGCTTCTAAAAACGGCAAAAAATTGATTGGCTGGAGCAAGGTTTTAGGTAAATCCACAGCAATCAAAAAAACGTCAGTACGTCTTACACGTTCAATCGTCCTCTATACAATCTGGCAGGACGTAGAATACAATAGTGCCGTTTGCGTTGAGTTCAATTATATGGACGCAGATGAAAACGTAGCTATCAAAAAGGAAGTTTTCGTTCTCAACACCAGGCTTCCGGAGAATCAGGACGACGGTCTTGAAATCGACGGTTGGAGCTTTGCTCCCGATGAAGCGCCAATCCTTACCAAGGAAGACGTTGAGGCTGTATTTGTGATAAATCTTTATCCTATTTTTGAGGAAAGCCCTGTAAGTGCCGCTAACGTTGCGATAAACAACAACGCTATTGTAGACGTTCTCTATACAGACGGTACCTCAAATAAGAATATTTACAAGGAATCTCACTACTTATCCCTCGGTTTACCGAAGGAATATGAAAAGCACGATAATTTCCTCGGCTGGGGATTCCAAAAGGATGGCGACATTATCCTTGATAAGACTGATGCTGAATCAATATTTACTATTCAGTTCTTCTCCAAGGCTGTACCTGCTGAAGATGCGCCTGCTGTTGAAGAAGTAGCCGAAGAGGTTATCGAAGAGGTTGCTGTTGAAGAGGTAATCGAAGAGGTTATCGAAGAGGTTGCTGTTGAAGAGGTTGCCGAAGAGGTTGTTGAAGAACCTGCTGTTGAAGAGGTTGCCGAAGAGGTTGTTGAAGAACCTGCTGTTGAAGAGGTT
>JAZRIQ010000004.1:0-366999 GCA_045645405.1 Eubacteriales bacterium | reverse complement strand
GAGGGCGCAGATAAGCTGCTTGAATTTATTTGTTCCCCGTCATCAGATTTCTTTACGGCACCTGCAAGCGCAAGATATCATAGCGCATACGAGGGCGGTCTTTGCGAGCATTCTATAAACGTATACGAGTGCTTGGTTGATTATTTGAATAGACCGGTGGCAAGAGAGAAATATAAGCTAAATTACAGTGAGGAAACAATAGCTATCGTAGCACTTTTACACGACCTATGCAAAATGAATATATATAAGGTAAGCTACCGCAACGCTAAAAACGAGCAGGGTGTTTGGGAAAAGGTTCCTTACTATGAGTTTGACGATGCTTTACCATACGGACACGGCGAAAAAAGCGTTTATATGATTTCACCGTTTATAAAGCTTACAAGAGAAGAGGCTTTTGCAATTAGATACCATATGGGATTTTCAAACGTGGAAAACCAAATGGCTACAAACAACGTTAGCAAGGCGTTTGAAATGTATCCGCTTGCATTTGCACTTTCAACAGCCGATATGGAGGCTACATATTATCTCGAAAAAGAAAATAAATAACAGCGACTTATATTTTCACTTGACATATATATTATTGTATGATAAAATGTAAGTTAGAAAATAATCTCTAAGGAGAAAAATATGAAAAGAATACTATCATTATTCCTTGCTTTGATTATGGTATTTGGTTTGTTTAGTACCGTGATTTTTGCTGAAGGAGAAGAAAGCACTAAAAGCAATATAATAACCGTGCAGGATGCACAGGGTTTTGCTTCCCAGATAGCCACTGTTGTTATAAGTATTGATAAAACGCTTGGCGCATCTGCCGCTAATTTAAAGATTAAGTATGATACAAGGCTCGAGCTTATTTCTTGTGAAAACGGAGGCTACTTCCTTAATTTGGGTAAATCTGCTATATATAAGCAGGATACTTCAGGCGTAAACGGTGAATACACTTATATTGGAATTAACAATGGTGATGATTCAACTAAGATTAAGGGTGATTTTGTAAAGCTTAATTTCAAACTTCCCGATGATGCTCAAGACGGTGAAACCTTTGATGTTGAAATAGTAGAGAAGGAATCTGTTTTAGCAACAGGAACTGACTCAGTTTTAGACTATAGCGTTATAAACGGAAAAATAACGGTTGCCGGCTCAAGCGAATGCGGAGATAGCCATACGTTTGGTGATACGGTTACCGTTTCAAAACAAAGCTATCTTGCAAACGGCTATGAATACAAGGTTTGTACCGCCTGCAAATACTGTGTGGTTGGGTATGAGCCTGCAACGGAAATCAACGTTTTTGAATATCTCGGCACGTCTATAAACTACACAGGCAAGCCGTCCGGTATTGCTCCTATGTTTAATGTTGATATGGAAGCTCTCGAGGCTTTAAAAGCTGAAAACTCGGAGTATGAGATTTTTGCCGGAATTGAAATCTACAAAAATGGTGTTTATTACGATGAAGAAATTTTCTACGGTGAGGGTGCTACCTATACATTGACCGATGATGTTCTTTTTGTAAAGATTACTGACGTAAGTGTTCTTGATGAGTTCACATTCAAGGCTTACATAAAGTTAACCAATGATAAAACAGGCGCTGCGCGCATAGCATATACGGTAGCTACCGTTCGTGACAGTGAGCAAATTTCTATTTGTGACGTTATAAAATGCTTGGATGTTAACCAATATTCAAAGGAAAACAAGCAGTATCTTAATAACGTTCTTCAGGGCTTCGTGGATTAAACAAATATAGATAAAAAAATTCCTTCAAATCATTTTTGATTTGAAGGAATTTTTTTTATTCAGTTACAGGCTTGTTAGCTTCAGCGATCGTTTCAGTAACAGAAACGTAAGTTTTTGGCTTTTCAACAACGTCAGCCTTCTTAATAAGAAGCTCGTCAACCATAGCAAACATAACGTTTTCGTATGAATATGAGCCACCAAGGTTGTTAACGAAATTCTGCGCTTTTGTTTTAGCAGTCTTTTCATCAAGGCTTTCGTTTTCCATATAGTAATTTTTGTAATATTCTATAAGAGAATCTACCTCTTCCAATAATTGCTCTGCGGTAGGTTCAACATTTTCTTTTTGACTGATAGCATAGTAAACCATTTCTGATTTCATATTGCTTTTGATATATTCATCGCGAGTCATGTCAAAATAAACTTCGATATATGCGTCAAGCTCTACGCCGTAAGTTTCCTTAAATGAAGCCTCAATATCCTTAAGCTCTTTGGTGGAAGTCTTTAATTCTGCTTTAGGATATTTGATTATGTTTGAATTTTCAACTATATATTCGTAAATCTTACTTAAAATGTATTTGTCCTTTAAAGCCTTTTCAAAAGCTTCGGTGTTTTCGTACTCCGGGTAATAAGTTTTAATAAAGTCATTATCATAAACCGGTGGGATGGCAATGCCTGTAAGCTTAACCTCGAACTCAACGGTTTTTCCCTTAACGTCATCGCTTTCGTAATCGTCAGGGAATGTAGCCTTAAAGCTCTTTGTTTCGTTAACCTTCATGCCAACAATGTTTTCTTCGAAACCGTCGATTGACATTTTAGAGCCTAAATAGAATCTGCTGTTAGTGTTTGAGTCGAAGATTTTGTATTCCTCGTCGCTATCACTCTTCTTGTCAGGGTTTGGAATCTTGTTGCCGTTTTCGTCAAGGAAGAATCCTTTATAGTCGATGAGTACAACCTCTCCGTTTTTGCAGGTCTTGCTCTTTACCGTCAAATCAAGGTAAACCTCTTTTTCTTGATATTCTTCAACGTAGAAATTGCTTGGTAATGTAATTTTGAGCTGTGTTTTTTCACCTATTTTTGAACCTAAAAGTGATTTTTCAACGTTTGATGCATAGTCGCCTGAGCCAACCTTTAATAAATAATCAGTTAACTTAAGAGCTTCGATTTCCTCACCTCTTTGATCGATAACAGTGCCGTTTCCGGAGTCTATATAAACAACCTCCTTAGCTATAACGTCAATGTAAACCTCATCACCGGCTTTAATTGAAAATTCAACTGCGTTTTCCATAATGGTAGAGTCGATAGCCGCTTGAATGCTGTCCAGTTCAATTTCTACCTTGTATCCGTCGTAATCCGCAAGCTCAATGTATTTTGTCATGTTATAATCGTACTTGTTTTTGCTTACGATGCAGGATGCTAATGAAAGCACCATAACTGCAAGAATTGCTAAACATATAATTCGTCTTTTCATTGTTAATCCTCCGATAAAATCTTTATAGAATTTCCGTCACAGCCGGAACCGCCGAGATCGGTGTATTTTGTGTAAATTAAATGTATAACCATATACATAATGTATTGTAAAACAATGTAAATAAACGCCGTTTCCAAGATTGAAAGGAAAATTGCGCCAAGCTCATCTAAATAAATCATCCATTCGGACTCAATAAGAAATGCAAATACGTTGAAAATGAGTAATGTTACAAGGTTTATTGCAAATATAACTAACGTAACAAGCATCATAACGCGTTGAGTTGGGTTTCTCCAAGAAACGAATTCTTCAACCCTTCGCGTACCGTTTTTTGTGCTTTTATACGCAACATACGCGATAATAAGAGCAGGAATGTATTGAGTAATAAAGCAATCTCCGAAAGCATAGTATATTGTGTATAATATGAAGTCAAGAGAGAAATTTGCCTCGTAAATGCAAGTGCCGAATAATTGATAGGTAAATGAAATCAAAACGGAAATTGCAAAATACGCAGTAACTCTTGCGCCGTCAAGAGTAGAGTATCTTGAAAATGCGTAAATTATGGTACCGTATCCGGTAAATACCGCAACCAAATCAAATGCCTTTTTAACATAAAAGGTTACTGCAACGAGTGTGCTGCCTGAGTCTATATATTCAGATGCAATATAATGGACGATAGCAAAAAACACGGAAAGAATTGCAGTGGCTACAATAAGTATAAGTGAAAGATTGTAAAATTTCTTTTTCATAAAACCACCTAAGTTTATATTTTTTCCAAACTTATATTATTTTAGCACATTTTATTATAAAAATAAAGTATAAATTACAAACTTTATAAATTTTCATAGAATCTTCACATAAGGAGTATAAAAATGGAGTTTTCAAAGGAAATTGATTACAAAACGCTGTTGAAAGAACTGGAAAAAACAGCAAACGGTAATACTTATGTTAACTTAACGTCAATAGGAAACAGTATTTTGGGTAGGCAAATCCCACTTGTTATACTGGGAGACGCTTCTGCAAGAAAAAGTGTCCTTTACGTGTCAACGCATCACGCAACCGAAAATTTATGCACAAGCTTGCTTCTCAAATTCATCAAAGAATACGTAGAAGGATATGAAAGAGGAGCTTTGATTTGTGGAATAAACATACGGTATCTTTTTAAAATGCGGAAAATTTATATCGTTCCAATGCTAAATCCCGACGGAGTAGAGTACCGCTTAAACGGAGTAGATGATAATAACCCTATAAAGGACAGAGTAATAGCATACAATGAGGGCGAGGATTTTGCCAATTGGAATGCCAATGCCCGAGGCGTAGATTTAAACCATAACTACAATGCTTATTTTGACGAATATAAGGATATTGAAAGAACTAACGGCATAACCGCAGGCAAAACGAAATTCAGCGGAGAATATCCCGAAAGCGAGCCCGAAACAAGCGCTCTTGCAAGCCTTATAAGAATTAAGCAGGATGAAATCAAGGGCATAATCACCTTGCATACACAAGGCGAGGAAATTTATTATAGGTCAATGAAAAAAATAGTGGAAAACACGGAAATTATTGCTCGACACGTGTCAAGAATGAGTAGATATCCTCTTTGCGAAGCGGATGGGACTGCATCCTATGGAGGACTAACGGATTGGGCGATAAAGGAGCTTAACATACCCTCATATACTCTTGAATGCGGAAAGGGTAAAAACCCTCTTGATATTAAGCAATCAAAATCAATATATTTAAGGTTAAGAGAGCTTCTTTTCACGTTTCCGGTTCTTTTTTAAAAAATCTATTGAAAAAAAACTCCTTAAATGTTAGAATAAAAATAGCTTTATAAAAGATAGCTTAAGGAGAAAATAAAATGGAATTAAAAGGTAAAAAAATCAACTTTTTAGGTGATAGTATCACAGAGGGACACGGTACGTCCGATTGGTCTACAAAGCCGTATCATCAAGTGTTAAAGGCAAACGTAGAGCTTGCCGAGGCCAGAAATTACGGTATAGGCGGCACAAAAATTGCAAGACTTCCTGTTATTACCGACCACCCTTTTGATCAAGACTTCAATCTTCGTGCAGAGAAAATGGACTTAGATGCAGATGCAGTAGTAGTGTTCGGCGGAACTAATGACTACGGTCATTCAACTATTCCTCTTGGTAATTTTGAAGATAGAGATATCCACACCTTCTATGGAGGAATGCATAATCTTTGCTTATATCTCATTAAAAACTATACCGATAAGGAAATAGTTTTTATGACCCCGTTACATAGATTGCAGGAAGGTAAATTGGAAAGTGAAGTGTCAAGACCGCTTCATGAATTTGTAAAAGCAATCAGAGAGGTTTGTGAATATTATTCTATCCCTGTTTGCGATCTTTATAAGGAAAGCGGAATGTACGGCAACGTGTGGGCTTGGTGTGAAAAATATATGCCGGATGGCTTGCACCCTAACGATGAGGGTCATAAGCTGATCGCTCATAAGCTTCAAAAGTTCCTTGAAAATTTATAAGAGGCTCAAATGGAACTGAAAAATATAAAAGCTAATTTTTTAGGAGACAGTATTACAGAGGGCTGCGGTGTTTCCTCTCCCGAAAAAGTGTATCACGCGCTAATTAAGGAAAAATACGGATTGGCTGAAGTACGTAATTATGGTAAGGGCGGAACCAGAATAGCAAGACAGTCGGAAATTAAAGATCCTGATGAACCAAGAGACAAGGACTTTATTATGCGTGCCGAACAAATGGATGACGATGCTGATTTGATAGTGGTGTTCGGAGGCACTAACGATTACGGAAACGGTCAAGCGCCTCTTGGCGATATTAACGATTCACACGTTTTTACGTTTTACGGAGCAGTCCGTGTACTTGCCGTTAATCTCATAAGGAAATATCCAAATGCTCAAATAGTGTTTATAACTCCGCTTCACCGTTGGAACGAAGAGGGCGGTCTTGGAACTTGGAAGCCTGACGGAGTGAAACAACATTTTTTAAGCGCATACGCAAAAGCAATCAAGGATGTATGCGAGCTATACTCAATACCTGTGCTCGATATGTTTGGTAGCGGCTCTTTGCCATTGCAAATTACCGAATGCAGTAAAAAGTATTCTACTGACGGTGTTCATCCTAACGATGAGGGACACGAAATTATAGCAAATAAGCTTGGCAAATTTTTGGAAAATTTATAATTAAAACTTGATTTTAAGCACAAAAACGCCTTCTCTTTAACGGGAAGGCGTACTCTTGTGGTTGCGAGAAAAACAAAAATAAAAAAAATTAAAAAAATCTAAAAAATCTATTGACAAACAGTATTCCGTGTGCTATTATAGTAGAGCAAAAAACAAATACAATATATGCGAGTGTAGTTCAATGGTAGAATTCCAGCCTTCCAAGCTGGTCGCGTGGGTTCGATTCCCATCACTCGCTCCATTTTTTATGTACCCGTAGCTCAGCCGGATAGAGCAACTGCCTTCTAAGCAGTAGGTCGGGGGTTCGAATCCCTCCGGGTACGCCAAACCACGCCACAGTGGTTTAATAGGGGCTTTGCCGTAAGTGACAAAGCTATAGTTCTTTGGTGGGTGTAGCTCAGCTGGTTAGAGCGTCAGATTGTGGCTCTGAAGGCCGTGGGTTCGAATCTCATCATCCACCCCATAAAAAACCTTAACCGAATTCGGTTAAGGTTTTTTAGTTATATTCGCACTACGGCGGGTTATATTGCCTTCGGCAGTTTAAAGAAACAAGGGTGAATATAATATCACTGTAAGCAGAGCGAACAATATCACTTTGCTTTAGCAGAATATCACTATTGCCTTTATATGCAATTAGCTCGGTTTACGTTTTTATTTATTTTATAAAACAAAAGCACTCCTTATGAAGTGAACTAAATGGGGTTCACTTCACTTACAGGAGTACTTTATATTATTCGCATTCAACCAATACGTGTAGCGCACTTAATTTTTCAACAATTCTTTCGAATGCTTCTTCATCCTTAACTGCTATCGTATGAATATGCAATCCGTCCGTTAATAATGAAAGCGGAGTGACGCCTTCGCTTGCAATTTTCTTGACGAATAAATCAATTTCATAGCGTGAGGATAAATTAAGCTCCGCTGAAATTTTACCGTATACAGAATGTTCTACTATAACATCAATGATTTTTCCGCCGTTGTCAACAACTGTATACAATTCCTCGGTTACCTCGTTTGCCCCGTGCTTCACTACTATTCTTTTTAGTATTCCGTTATTGTCGGGCTTTTCCAATATATATCCCTTATGTTCAGCTCTTATGGGATATCCCGCTGCTCTTAAAAGAGCGATATCAGCAACTATAATCTGTCTTGTAACAGAAAACACCTTTGCAAACGCACTTGCACTTATTGGTAACTCACTATTGTTGAGTCTGTCTAAAATTTTTGTTCTTCTTTGTTCGTTTTTCATATTATAAGTCCTTTTTTGATGTGTGTTTTTATTGTATCATACAAAAATGATAAAATCAAGTAAATTCTATTTGACATTTGTGATTTAATATGCTAATATATGTATATACACATAAATATATAAGGAGATAACTATATGGAAAAGAAATATGCAGTGCTTGTCGTTGATATGCTTAACGACTTCGTAACAGGCGCTTTAAAGTGCGACAGAGGCTTGGCTATTGTGCCAAAAACAAAACAGCTTTTAGCGGGATGCCGTGAGAAGAATGTTCCCGTTATTTTCTGTAACGATGCTCACATAAAGGGCATTGACCACGAGCTTAAATTCTGGGGCGACCACGCAATCGCAGGTACTAAGGGAGCAGAGGTTATTCCTGAGCTTGATCTTTGCGAAAAGGACTATGTTGTTCCTAAACGCCGTTATAGCGGTTTCTTTATGACGGACTTGAAGCTTTTGCTTGATGAACTTGGAGTAAATACCGTTATTATGACAGGACTTCACGCTCACATGTGTGTACGCCATACCTCTGCTGATGCATATCAGTACGGATATGATATCGTTGTAGCCAAGGACGCTACTGATTCGTTTACGGAAGAGGACTACAACTACGGCATAAAATATTTAAAGGAAACGTACGGAGCAGAAATTTCTGACGTTGATTCCATTTTAAAAATGCTTTAATAAAAATCGCCTTGTAAAACACAAGGCGATTTTTTCTGGTAATACGGTCATTTTACTACTACTGCATTAGAACCCATTTCCAAAAAACGCGTTTCAAATAAAGAAGCATCGATTTCGAAAATGTTTCCTGCAGGGTTAGATAAGGTTACCGTATTTTTTATAAGGTCGTAGCCAACAAGAACCATTGTAGCCATATTTGATTTCAAATACAGATTTTCTCCGTCTACGATCCAAATGCGAGATATTGATGGGGGAATATCAAAATCCTCGCATGCCCATACTATAACAGGATTTCCCGAGGCAACCTCGTATAAAAGTGCGTCAAGATTGTACGAGGTCAAATTATATGCATTAAGCGTTCCTCCGTTTACTTGAATAAAACGGTTAGCGGCTTTTACAATAACGGGAGCAAGGCAACCGTAGGAGTTGTATGCGTTTCGTGGGTTTCCTACGTTTGCTTTGTTGAAATCCGTAAAGCCCACAGGACCTTTATCAAGATATAAATCACAAAGCTCATTTTTATCAACGTTGTAACCTAAATAATTTAAAACCATAGCAAGAGAGGTAATCTCATCTCCTGAGGGTAAATCGGGAAACTGTGAAATATGCTCCATACTAATTAAATGAGAACTGCTCATCTTTTTGTAATGCTCACTGGCGATAATTGTTCCCTTGGCACTTAAAAAATCAAGAGAAACGCCGTTTGCTTCGTTTATGTCAATGTCCAAATAGCCTTCAATTATGATTTGTTCACCCTCTTTAAACTCTGACGACAATGTCATAGAGCATAAAAGAAACGAAGAACCAAGAGATTTACTGATTGTGAACTCCTTTTTTGAACCGTTTATCGATAAATAACCGCTACATTCTTTATTGATTTGCAATTTGCTATCAAGATACATTTCACAGCTAAAATATAAATTTTCCTCGTTTTCCAACTTGTACATTGCATATTCAATTCGTAAATTGGTGTCCGTTATGTGTTCGCTTACAATGGAGCCTTCGTTTTCAATAGTCGCTATTTGTACACTTTCCGTTGAGTCCTCTACGTTTGGCAGACCGCCGCTGCTTGTGTCGGTATTGCTTGGCGGAATTTCGTCAGATTTAAATTCGTTTGCATTCACGTAAAAAATCATAGCGCAAGCAATACAAAGAATAATAAGTATAACACAGGATAAGTATTTTCTCATATTTTAGACCTCTTTCAATTTTATGTATCTTAGTCACAGGACGCTGCTCTGTGAATTTATTATACAGTAAAAAAATACCAATTCAACGAAAACCGTGCGACTAAAAAGATAAAAAAACGACATTTGGACATTATACGATAAGTAAAAAGGTCGTAAAAAATCACATACTATAAAATTCTGGTAAAACTTGAATTTTAAAAAACCTTATGATATACTAAAAATATAGAAAAAACAGGAGATTTTTATGAACATAGAGGAAAGAATTAACCACTTAAGAAAGCTTATAAAATATCATTCGAAAAGATATTATGAAAATGACGCTCCCGAAATTTCTGACTTTGAATATGACAAAATGTTTGAGGAATTAAAACAGCTTGAAACAGAGCATCCCGAATTTTATAGCGAAGCCTCTCCTACACAGCGAGTAGGCGGAAAAGCTCTTGATAAATTCGAAGAAGTAAATCATCAAGTGAAAATGGGAAGCCTTACTGATGTTTTTGATTTCGACTCATTACGAGCTTTTGTAAGAAGGGCGAAGAGTGAGGCAGGAGAGGACACCTGTTTTACCGTAGAACCTAAAATTGACGGGCTTAGCGTGTCTTTGAAATATCAAAACGGTATATTGGTAGAAGGCGCAACAAGAGGAGACGGAGTAAAGGGTGAAAACGTAACTGCTAACGTAAAAACGATTAAATCAATTCCTCTTGAGCTTAATGAAAATATAAACGTAACCGTTCGCGGAGAGGTTTATATGCCGCATAAATCCTTTGAAAAGCAAAACAGAGAAAAGGAGCAAAGGGGCGAAAAGCTATGGGCTAACCCAAGAAATGCTGCTGCAGGCTCGTTACGCTGTTTAGATTCCAAGGAAACTGCTAAACGCGGTCTTGATATTTTTGTTTTTAATTATCAAGTCGGAGATTTTGATGAAAATGAAATCTCAACGCATAAGGATACTATAGAAAAAATAAAAACGTTGGGCTTTAAGGTGATACCATTTATTACCGTAAGCAGCGATGAGGACGAAATCGTAAATGCCGTTATACGCCTTGGTGAGCAAAGGGAAGAGCTACCTTACGATATTGACGGCGCTGTTATAAAGGTGAATTCTCTTGAAAAACGCAGACAAATCGGAGAGGGAACAAGTACACCGAAATGGGCAGTAGCGTATAAATATCCCCCCGAGCAGAAGCAAACGAAGCTTCTTGATATTGTAGTTCAGGTTGGCAGAACGGGAGTATTAACACCGAATGCGGTTTTAGAGCCTGTAAAATTAGCAGGTACAACCGTTTCAAGAGCGACGTTACACAATATAGATATAATTAAGGAAAGAGATATCCGTATAGGTGATACCGTTATAGTACAGAAGGCGGGGGATATTATTCCTGAGGTTGTAGGAAGCGTAAAGGAAAAGCGCAATGGCGACGAAAAGGAGTACAAAATGCCGACCTCCTGCCCGTCTTGCGGCGGTGCGCTTACTTATGATGACGCTGACGAATTTTTAGAGGATGACGAGGACTTTGCTTTAGGCGCGCTTCGCTGTACTAATCCCGGCTGTCCTGCACAACTTGAAAGAAATATTATTCATTTTGCTTCTAAAAAAGCAATGAATATTGATGGGGTTGGCGAAAAGCTGGTAAAACAGCTCCTTGAAGCGGGTCTTATACACGACGCGTCGGATTTATACTATATAGAGGAAGCGGAAATAGCTTCTCTTGAAAGAATGGGAGAGAAATCGGCAAGCAATTTTATAAAGGCGATAGAAGCCTCAAAGAAAATGGGGCTTGCAAGAGTTATATTCGCCCTGGGAATAAGACATATCGGTGAGGTTGCTTCAGCAGAGCTGGCAGGCAAATTCGGCTCTATCGACGCACTTTTTACGGCTACTGTTGAGGATATAACTGAAATCGGAGACTTTGGAGAAATAATGGCTCGTAGCGTCGTTGAATTTTTCTCTAAGGAAACAACCAAATATATAGTTGAGCGTCTTAAATCGGCAGGAGTTAAGGTCGAAAATGAAAATAAGCAAATAGGAAGCTCCTTTGAAGGACTTACCTTTGTTTTAACAGGTACGCTTGAAAATATGACAAGAGATGAAGCAAGTGAAATGATAAAAATAAGAGGTGGCAAAGTGTCATCCTCGGTATCTAAAAAGACAGACTATGTTTTGGCAGGTGAAGAGGCGGGCTCAAAGTTAACGAAAGCACAAACCTTAGGCGTTAAAATAATTAACAAGGAAGAATTTCTTGCTATGTGCGAGAAATAAAACGGATTTTTTAAAATGAAATTAAGTAATGGCTCCATAAAAGCTATAAAAATGCTGCAAGAGGCAGGCTATGAAGCTTATGCGGTAGGCGGTTGCGTTCGTGATGCTATAATCGGCAACGAAATTAACGATTTTGACGTTACCACAAGTGCTACGCCAAGTCAAATGCAACAGGTTTTTAAGAATGAGCGTACCTTTGAAACCGGCATAAAGCACGGAACCATAACGCTCGTTTGTGAGAGGGAAAACGTTGAGATTACCACGTACCGCGTTGACGGAGAATATGAGGACAACCGTCGCCCTAAAAGTGTTGAATTTACAAAAAGACTGGAAAATGACTTAAAACGCCGAGATTTTACAATGAACGCCATAGTCTATAACGAAAAAGAGGGGTATATCGACCTTTTTAACGGCATAGATGATATAAAAAACAAAGTGATTCGAGCAATAGGAAATCCGACCGAACGCTTTAAAGAAGACGCGTTAAGAATACTTCGTGCCATTCGTTTTTCGTCAAAGCTGGGCTTTAAAATTGAAGAAAATACTAAAAAAGCGATGAATGAATGTAAGCACCTCCTTCATAATATCTCTGCGGAAAGAATAGCTAATGAGATAAATAACTTTCTTATGGGTAAAAATGTTAAAAATGCCATTTTGGAAAATTATGAAATTTTAGGAGAAATTATACCGGAAATCAAAATGATGTACGGCTTTGATCAAAAAAACAGCTGGCACATTTACGACGTATTAACGCATACGGCAGTAGTTGTCGAAAACACTCCTCCTATTCCTTATTTGCGATTGAGTGCGCTTCTTCACGATACCGGAAAAATACACACGTTCACAATAGACCAAAACGGTGTAGGACATTTTTTTGGACACAATGAAAAAAGTGCCGAAATTGCGTACGATTATCTGACTAAATATAAATACGATAATTTTACCAAAAACAGAGTTCATAGGCTCGTTAAAATTCACGATGCACCAATAGAGCCGGACAAGGTTTTTATTAAAAAACGAATTAACAGAATTGGAAAGGACTGCTTTTTTGACCTCATAAAATTAAAAAGAGCAGACAATCTGGCTCAAAATCCCAATCGAGTACGGATGGACGTGATTGATGAAATTGAGAAAATCGCTGAAGAAGTTGTAAATGAAAGCTGTTTTTCTTTGAAAACTCTATCAATAAACGGAAGTGATTTGATTAAAAACGGACATACACCGGGTAAAAATTTAGGAGTAATTCTTGATATACTTTTGAATGAGGTAATAGAGGAAAAAATACCAAACGAAAAGAATGTCCTTTTGAAAAGAGCCGAACAAATAAAAAACTCTTGATAAATGCTAACTGTTAATGAAAAATGCAGAAAAACACTTGAAAAAATAAAATAAAAGGTGTATTATATATTATGTATAGACATACATAATGGGGAGAATTTAAAAATGCCATTTGAATTAGATAATGATTTTGAATCAGGTGTAGATATAAGAGTAATAGGCGTTGGCGGCGGAGGAAATAACGCCGTTAACCGTATGATCAATTCTAACATTAAAGGAGTACAGTTTATTGCTATAAATACCGATAGACAAGCCTTGGCAAAATCGGGGGCTTCGAAGATTATCTGTATTGGTGAGCAAACCACCAGCGGTAAGGGTGCAGGAGCGAACCCGGACGTGGGAGAAAAGGCAGCTTTGGAAAGTGAAGAGGCAATAAGAGAGGCTGTCAGCGGTGCAGATATGGTGTTTATCGCCACAGGAATGGGCGGTGGTACAGGCACAGGCGCAGCTCCGGTGGTTGCAAGAATTGCAAAGGAAATGGGCGTTTTGGCAGTAGGTATTGTTACAAAGCCTTTCAAGTTTGAGGGTGGAAGAAGAATGCTTCAGGCGGACGTTGGAATTTTGGAACTTTCCAAATACGTTGACTCTTTGGTTGTCATTCCAAATGAAAGGCTTAAGGAAATATCAAAGCAAAAGCTTACTCTTATGAATGCCTTTGCTATAGCCGATGATGTATTGAAGCACGGTGTTAAGAGCATTTCTGATCTTATCAATGTTGCAGGATTCGTAAATCTTGACTTTGCCGATGTGTCTGCGATAATGAAGGATGCAGGCCTTGCTCACATGGGCGTAGGCGAAGCTAAGGGAGAAAATAAAGCGGTAGAGGCTGCTAAAATGGCAATTTCAAGCCCTCTTCTTGAAACCAGTATAAAGGGAGCGCACGGTATTCTTGTTAATATTACGGTGTCTCCCGGAGTTGAGCTTGATGAGGTCGATGAGGCTTCTTCTATGATTGCTGATGAGGCGGCAGAAAACGCAAACATTATTTGGGGTGCTAACTTTGATGAAAGCCTTGAAGATACCGTTAAGGTAACAATCATTGCAACAGGCTTTGATAAAATGCCAAATAAGAACGTTTTGGTTAAACCCGAAAATGTAAGTGCTGAGGTTCTATCGCAGGGAGAGGAAATTTCAGCAGATGACGATTATTCGGATATTATTGATATTATCAATAAAAACCGTGAAAAAGCATCTAATAAAGATTTTAACGGAAAATACTAAAAGAATGTGGACACGGTCTGAAGCCGTGTCCTTTTTTTGTAAAACTCTTCATTATTATATAAATAAGGCTTTGCGTGGAGAAAAATATTCAAAAATTAAAATTTTTGTAAAATTGCTATAAATTTATAACAAAAAAACATTTAAAATGTAAGTGTTTTTGTGCAAAACATAGAAATTCACCCTAAAAAACACTTGTTCTTGACAATAATAAGCCTTTTTGTTATAATACAAATGTGTGCGAATGTAAAAAAGCTATATTTACGCCTATTTTCAGAAACACACCGGAATACATCGTGCCAAAAGCACTGAGTATAAGCATTTATTTTTAAAGAAGGAGGAAAAAGATGCCAACCTTTAACCAGCTCGTAAGACAAGGAAGAAGCGAAAAGACCTACAAGTCAAAGACACCTGTACTTCAAACTGGATTTAACAGCTTGAAGAACAAGGCTATCGACCAGAGCGCACCTCAAAAAAGAGGCGTATGCACAAAGGTTACAACAACAACACCTAAGAAGCCAAACTCAGCTCTTCGTAAAATTGCAAGAGTTAAGCTTACAAACGGTATGGAAGTAACTTCATACATTCCTGGTATTGGACACAATCTTCAGGAGCACTCTGTTGTACTTATCCGTGGTGGTAGAGTACGTGACTTACCTGGTTGCCGTTACCACATTATCCGTGGTACACTCGACGCACAGGGCGTAGCAAATCGTAACCAAAGCCGTTCTAAGTACGGTGCAAAACGCGCAAAGAAGAAATAATTCTTAAAGTAAGAAATAATTCTTATCTTTGCAAGGTAACAGATAAAGCAATTTAATCGTAGTTCCTTAATAGTAGCTGAATAAATGTTTATATCAGTGACTAATTTATGGACACGACGGGAGAATTTCTTTCGAGTACCAATGATATCATGAAAATTAATGAAGGAGGGAAGTAAAGTGCCAAGAAGAGGTCAAATTTCCAAAAGAGATGTATTACCAGATCCACTTTATGGCTCAAAGCTCGTAACTAAGCTCATCAACAACATCATGCTTGATGGTAAGAAAGGTGTAGCTCAAAAGATCGTTTACGACGCATTTAAGCTTGTAGAAGAAAAGACTGGACAAAACGGACTTGAAGCATTCCAGCAGGCTCTTGAGAATGTAATGCCTGTATTGGAGGTTAAGGCTCGCCGTGTAGGTGGTTCTAACTATCAGGTTCCAATGGAAGTAAGAGCAGAAAGACGCCAGACACTCGGTCTTCGTTGGATAACAACTTATTCAAGAAACCGTGGTGAAAAGACTATGGCTGAAAGACTTGCAGGCGAAATCCTCGATGCTAAGAACAGCATGGGTGGAGCTTTCAAGAAGAAAGAAGAAACACACAGAATGGCAGAAGCTAATAAGGCTTTCGCACATTACAGATATTAATCCGCGCCCCTTATATAATGAAAGGAAAAAACACAGATGCCAAGAGAATATTCACTTCAAAACACTCGTAATATTGGTATTATGGCTCACATCGACGCCGGAAAGACCACTACTACAGAGCGTATATTGTTCTACACAGGTAGAACTCACAAGATAGGTGAAACTCACGAAGGTTCTGCTACGATGGACTGGATGGAACAGGAACAGGAGAGAGGTATTACAATCACCTCTGCTGCTACAACTTGCTTCTGGTCAGGTTCAGCGAATCAGTTCCCCGGAACACGTATCAACATTATTGATACCCCTGGCCACGTTGACTTCACCGTAGAAGTACAGCGTTCACTTAGAGTTCTTGACGGTTCTGTTACCGTTTTCTGTGCAAAGGGCGGCGTTGAACCTCAGTCTGAAACTGTATGGAGACAGGCTGACGAATACGGTGTACCACGTATGGCTTACGTTAACAAGATGGACATCATGGGTGCAGACTTCTATAGAGTTGTAGGCATGATGAAGGAAAGACTCCATGCCAACGCAGTACCAATTCAGTTACCTATCGGTGCTGAAGACACATTTAAGGGTATCGTTGACCTTTTTGAAATGAAGGCTGACGTTTACTATGACGATCTCGGTAAGGATATGAGAGTTGAAGATATCCCAGCTGATATGATCGATAAGGCAAATGAATACAGAGCTAATCTTGTAGAGTCCATTTGCGAAACAGATGACGATCTTATGATGATGTACTTAGAGGGTGAAGAACCATCTAATGAAGAGCTTAAGGCTGCACTTCGTAAGGCTGTTATCGACAATAAGATTGTTCCTGTTGTTTGCGGAACTTCTTATAAGAACAAGGGTGTACAAAAGCTTCTTGACGCAGTTGTTGAGTATATGCCATCACCTGTTGATATTCCTGCTATCAAGGGAATTCACCCTGACACAGGCGCAGATGATGAACGTCATGCAAGTGATGAAGAGCCATTCAGTGCTCTTGCGTTCAAGATTATGACTGACCCATTCGTAGGAAAGCTCTGCTTCTTCAGAGTTTACTCAGGTTCAGTTCAGGCTGGTACACAGGTTTATAACTCAAATAAGGACAAGACTGAGAGATTTGGTCGTATCCTTCAAATGCATGCTAACGATAGAAAAGATATCGATGTGTGCTATGCAGGTGATATTGCCGCTGTTATCGGTGTAAGAAACACCACAACAGGTGATACCTTCTGTGACGAAAAGCATCCAATCATTCTTGAATCGATGGAATTCCCGGAACCTGTTATTTCAGTTGCTGTTGAACCAAAGACAAAGGCTGGACAGGAAAAAATGGGTATTGCACTTGCAAAGCTTGCTGAGGAAGACCCAACGTTCAAGACATACACAGATGAAGAAACCGGACAAACAATTATCGCAGGTATGGGTGAATTACACCTTGAGATTATTGTTGACCGTCTCCTTCGTGAATTCAAGGTTGAGGCTAATGTAGGTAAACCACAGGTTGCTTACAAGGAAACAATCAGACGTGAAGCAAACGTTGACCACAAGTATGTACGTCAGTCAGGCGGTAAAGGTCAATACGGTCACGTTAAAATCATTATGGAGCCAAACGAGCCTGGTAAGGGTTATGAATTTATCAACAAGGTTGTTGGTGGTGCTATTCCAAAGGAATACATTCCATGTGTAGATTCAGGAATTCAAGCAGCTTCACAAACCGGTGTACTTGCTGGTTATAATGTTGTTGACTTTAAGGTAACACTTTATGATGGTTCATACCACGAGGTTGACTCATCTGAAATGGCGTTCAAGATTGCCGCTTCAATGGCATTCAAGGAAGCTATGAAGAAGGCGGATCCTGTACTTACAGAGCCAATCGTTAAGGTTGTTGTTGTAACACCTGACGACTATCTTGGTGACGTAATCGGAAGCCTTAACTCACGCCGTGGACAAATTCAGTCTATGGATCCGGTTGCAGGCGGACAGCAGGTTACTGCTATGGTTCCACTTGCTGAAATGTTTGGATACGCAACAACACTTCGTTCCACAACACAGGGTAGAGCAAACTACTCAATGGAGCCAGATCACTTTGCTGAGGTTCCAAAGAGCGTTCAAGACGGCATTATTGCTGCTCGTGGACGTAACAACGGCTAATATTTAGCACAATATATTAAAAAGAAAAATTATTTTACGGAGGATAACTCAAATGGCTAAACAGAAATTTGAAAGAACCAAACCACACGTTAACATTGGTACAATCGGTCACGTTGACCACGGTAAGACAACTCTTACAGCTGCTATCACAAAGACACTTTCTCTTACAAACGGTGCAGAGTTCCTTGACTACTCACAAATCGATAACTGCCCAGAAGAAAGAGCAAGAGGTATCACAATCAACTCCCGTCACGTTGAGTACGAAACAGACAATCGTCACTACGCACACGTTGACTGCCCTGGCCACGCTGACTATGTAAAGAACATGATTACAGGTGCAGCTCAGATGGACGGCGCTATCCTCGTTGTTGCTGGTACAGACGGTCCTATGGCTCAAACACGTGAGCACATCCTTCTCGCTCGTCAGGTAGGCGTTCCAGCTCTCGTTGTATTCATCAACAAGTGTGACGACGTTGACGACCCAGAACTTCTCGACCTCGTTGAGATGCAAACCAGAGAGCTTCTTTCTGAGTATGAGTTCCCAGGCGACGACATTCCGATCGTTCGTGGTTCTGCTAGAAATGCTCTTATGTCTTCAAACGGTGCAGACGCTGAAGAGTATGCTTGCATTAAGGAACTTATGAATGCAGTTGACTCTTATATCCCAACTCCGGACAGAAAGGCTGATATGCCATTCCTTCTCCCAGTTGAGGACGTATTCTCAATCTCTGGCCGTGGTACAGTTGCTACAGGTAGAGTAGAGCGTGGTACAGTTAAGATGGCTGATAACGTTCAAATCGTTGGTCTTACAGACGAACCAAAGACAACAGTTATTACAGGTATCGAAATGTTCCATAAGCTTATGGACAGCGCTGAAGCAGGCGATAACGTAGGTCTTCTTCTCCGTGGTGTTAACAAGAACGACATCGAAAGAGGTCAGGTTCTTTGTAAGCCAGGTTCAATCAACCCACACACAAAGTTTGTAGGTCAAGTTTACGTTCTTACAGAAAAAGAAGGCGGCCGTTCAAAGCCATTCTTCACAAACTACAGACCACAGTTCTATATCAGAACAACTGACGTTACAGGTATCATCAACCTTCCAGAAGACGTTGATATGGCTAAGCCTGGCGATAACGTAACAATGACAGTTGAACTCATCACACCAATCGCTATCGAAAAGGGTCTCCGTTTCGCTATCCGTGAAGGTGGTAGAACAGTTGGTTCAGGTACTGTTACTGAAATTCTTGCATAATTATATTATGTGATAAAAAAGAGCTTCTTTTGAAGCTCTTTTTTTACTTATATATTGACTTTTATATGTGTTTGCTTTATTATTATAATATAATATAAAAGTAAAAGGAAACTCAAATATGAAAACAATCAGTTCAAATTCACTTGCACCGTCAAGTAACCAATCTTGGTTTTTAGGGGACGGAAAAGCTCATAAAGGAAGAATTTTTTATAAAATATATGCGGGCGGAAAATATAATTATTCCTTTATGTTTACAAACACAATAGATAGCACTTACAGTGATGGAAGTCACTCAAAAGCAAATCTTATTTGTGATAGCTGGGAAATTCTATCTTTGGGAGCTTACGTTTCAAAAACTGTCACAAATGAATTGAACGTTAATGATAAAAAGATATTAACAACAAATGGAAAGGTAAGTAAAACTGTTATTCCCGGGGAAATATTTTACAGCGATACAGTAGAGCTGGAATTTGAGAAAAATGACTATTTATGCCTTGAAATCGAATTTATAGGCAATGGTAAAATACCGTATTTAGAAGAAATGATGATTCCTTCCTTCGTGTACGAAAACAATGAATGGAAACCGAACAGACAAACCCCACTTTCTGCCTCCATTTTGTGTGACAGAACTGTCACCAAAAAAATAGGATTTTTAGGTGATAGCATTACTGAGGGAATAGGAGTTGAAAATAATTCTTATGATTGGTGGTGCGCAAAAATTGCAGATTTAGTTGGTGAAAAGTATTCATATTGGGATATTGGAATAGGTTTCGGTAGAGCGCAAGATGCAGCATCAAAGGGCGTGTGGCTTGAGAAGGCGAAGCAACTTGATACCGTAACAGTATGCTTTGGCGTAAATGATATATGCCAGGGATTTAGTGAGGATGTTGTTAAAAATAGTCTTTATACAATTGTTACAGAACTAAAAAACGAGGGTAAAAGAGTAATTTTATTTACAATTCCACCTTTTAATTATAATCAAGATAGAGAAAAAATTTGGAGAAATGTAAATGAATACATAAAATCCGAGCTTGCAAAATTGACTGAGGTTTACGATGTAGTGCCAATTTGGGGCTGTGAAGAGCCTAATGAACATAAAGCAAAATTTGGAGGCCATCCAAATGAAGAAGGAAGCGAGCGCTTAGCACGTGATTTTGTGTCAAAAATCGACCTATAATTACAATATATGAACATATTAACATATAAACAATCATAAATAGCGGTAAAATTTTAAATTTTACCGCTATTTTTTTACTTGTTTTAATGTATTTTACTGCTGATTATAAAATAATGCATATCAAGCCGTTGGAACCTTCGTTAATAACTCTTGATAAAGTGTCGGAAAGCTTTACTCTTGATTCAGGGGAAATATGCTCAAGCTTTGCGTGTAAGCCTTCGTTTACTAATTCGTATAAGGTTCGTCCAAACATATTTGACTGCCAAATTTTTTTGGGATCATCTTCAAATTCCTCTAAAATGTACTTTATCATTTCTTGAGAGCGCTCCGCAGTACCTACAATAGGATTGATTTCTGTTTCTATCGAAGCTCTTATTAGATGTATAGAAGGCGCAGAAGCCTTCAGCTTTACTCCGTAAGCACCCGCTTGCTTAATTATTTCCGGTTCTTCAAGAGTCATGTCCTCAACGTCAGGTAAAACTATACCATATCCTCCGCTGTTCACGTCTTCTATTGCTTTAGCAAATTTGTCAAATTCTACTTTTGATTCACTTAATGATTTAATTGTGGTAAACAAATCCTCGTCATCTGTTATTTCTAAAGCGCATAGCTCGCTAATAATTTTGTAGTATAATTCCGGGGACAGGCAAACGTTTATATCAATTGTTCCACTTCCTAAATCGCTAACAATTTCGACAGGAGTAACTATGTTTTCGTTTTTCTCTAATGATTTTATAATGTTTCTTGCATCGTCAATTTTTCTTGCGTTCAAAACAGAGGATTTAATAGATGAAATGATACTTTCTTTTAACCAATGAGAGTTATCGAGGGAAGCAAAATATTTAGGTAAATTAAACTTTAGCTCTCTTATCCCAAATTGACCAAGAAGAAGCTCCATAATTCCCTCAAAATCCTGATTGTCAAGCTCTAAGGCATTAACTAAAGCAACAGGCGCATTGTATTTTGCTTCGAGTGCAAGTGCCATATCTTGAGCATCCTTGCTTTGAGGATTATTCGAATTTAAAACGATAACAAAAGGCTTATTTATAGCTTTTAGTTCGCTTATTACCTTTTCCTCAGCGTTAATGTAAGCGCTTCTTGTTATATCGCCGACTGTACCGTCTGATGTAACTACAATTCCCACCGTCGAATGGTCGCTTATGACCTTTTTTGTGCCGAATTCAGCCGCAAGCTCAAACTCCATAGGCTTACTGTCCCAAGGTGTCATAACCATTCTTGTTTCTCCGTTTTCCGTGGCACCGATAGCGCCTTCAACCATATAACCAACACAGTCAATAAGTCTTACCTTCATTTTTGATGTGCCAATAGTTACGTTTACCGCTTCGTCCGGAATAAATTTTGGTTCAGTTGTCATAATTGTGCGACCCGAAGCGCTTTGAGGGGTTTCATCCTTTGCTCTTTCTTTATCATAATCTGCCTCGATGTTTGGTAGGACAACGTTGTCCATAAATTTTTTTACAAAGGTTGATTTTCCGCTCCTTACAGGACCCACTACACCGATATAAATTTCGCCGTTTGTTCTTTTAGCTATATCCTCGTATATATTCATAAAAATTCCTTCCTTAGGTTACAGTTTCATACTAAACTGTATTCGTAAGCAGAAAAAATTATAACAAAAAAACACATTTTCGAAAAAATGTGTTTTTATTTATATTAAACTTCTAAATCACTCATCATCGAATCTAATGACGATTGATATTCACTTAAAAATTCATTTAAAAAGTCCTGATAGAAAGAAGTGAATGATACAATAATTCCTGAAATTGATATAACCAATCCAAGAATAGCGCATACTAATCCTGCAACTGCCATTCCGTTTGATTTTGGATTCTTCTTTTTGTCAAGAACGAAGAAAACAATGGCTAAAGCACCTGCAGCTAAAGCAAGATAGCTTGAACAACAGCATACAAGACTGAAAATACCAAGCACCAATGAAGCGATAGCATAGCCGTTTTCGGATTTTTTCTGATTATATTGTAAATCATTCTGAAATTGATTATCCATAATATACCTCCAAAAGTTATATAAATATTCTACCATTAAAATTAGTAAAATACAATAGTTTTAAGAAAACTATTTTAAAAAAACGTAAAGTATGCTATAATATGAGAAGAAAAAATCAGAGGTGAGCTTTTTGCAGAAAAGAAAGAAAAATCTTGTTCTTACAAACGTTGTTATAGTGTTCTGTGTTCTTGCTTTTGCAGTTGTGTCAAGCATTATTTCTAAATATGGAATATTGAAATGCTACTTTTTTGAATGCTTCCATCTTTATTGCCCCGGTTGCGGTGGAACAAGAGCGCTATATGCACTTTTTAATTTTGATATTTTAGCCTCATTAAAATATAATCCTGCGGTTATTCTTGGAGGCTTATTGTACGTTTACTATAATGTCAGAGCAATCATAGCGATTATTAAAAATGATGAGGATTATTTTTTTAAGCAAAAATATAGGCTGATTCCAATATTTGCCGCCATTGTAATAGCTTATTTTATTATAAGAAATATTTTGCTGTTAAACGGCATTGACCTGATTGGTGATATGCTTTAATAAAGATAATATTCTTACAAAATTTATGAATTTGGAGTGAGCAAAAAACCGAAAAAATCAATAAAGAGGCTGTAAATCGCTACATAGAAAACAAGCGCTTTTGGCGTAGTTCGACTGAGTAATCAAAAACAAAGAACACCTTGATAAAATTGAAAGACTTACAAAGTAGCTATTATAATAAAAACCTGCCAATCTCTTGACAATATATATATTATATGATACAATAAATGTAATTATTTTTGGAGGTAACTACATAACTATGGACCCGGACCCTGATACTGCAAATTTTTTCATTGATAATATTGGTTCACTTATAGCAATGCTTGCTTGCTTAATATTCTCCGGCTTCTTCTCGTCTACCGAAACAGCCTTTACTTCATTCAACAAAATACGAATGAAAAATAATGCTCAAGACGGAAATAAAAGAGCAGGATTGGTATTAAAGCTTGAGGAAAAATATGAAAATCTTCTTACAGGCATTTTGATAGGTAATAATATAGTCAATATCGCACTATCATCAATCGCAACGCTATATTTTATAAATTTATTTAGTGAAATGCAGTTGAATAATGCCGCATCAATTGGCTCAACTGTATCAACCGCAACGATTACAGTTGCCGTGCTTATTTTTGGAGAAATCTCTCCAAAGGTAATTGCAAGACAAAATCCTGATAAAACCGCAATGCTTTTTGCACCGATAATTAACGCTATTTTGGTGCTTTTAACACCTTTTACCCTTATCTTTGGTGCATGGAGTAACCTTATGGTTAAGCTGTTTCATTCAAAGGAACAGATTACAATGACCGAAGAAGAGCTTATCACTATCGTTGACGAAGCAGAGGAGGGCGGCGCCCTTGAAAGTGAAGAAGGCGACCTTATTCGTTCTGCTATTGAATTCAGCGATGTTAGCGCGGGCGATATTTTGACACCGCGTGTTGATATTTGCGCAATTTCAAAGGATGCATCTGTTGAGGAAATTGCAAAAACCTTTATTGAAAACTCTTTCTCGCGTCTTCCTGTTTACGGCGAGGATTTGGACGATATTGTTGGCATTTTACACGAAAAAGATTTCTTTATAGCATATCATAACAATAATAAAACTGTTACAAAGCATATACAAAAGCCCGTTCACGTTTCTGAACATATTAAAATTACAGACCTTTTACAAACCCTTAAGTCCAAAAAGTGTCACATGGCAATAGTAGTTGATGAATTTGGAGGTACTATGGGTATTGTTACAATGGAGGACATTATTGAAGAGCTTATCGGAGATGTTTTTGATGAGCACGACGAGGTTACAAACGATTATAAGGAGCAACCTGACGGAAGCTTTAACGTAAAATGTTCAGCAGACCTTGATGATTTTATTGAAAAATTCGGAATTTTAATTGACGATGACGAGGATTTGCCGCAAACAGTAAACGGGTTTATTATGAAGGAGCTTGAAACCTTCCCACAAACAGGTGATAGCTTTATCTATAAAAATCTGAAAATTGTTATTATTAAAATCGGCTCCAAGCGAGTAGAGGAAATTAACGTTTCCGTTATCAAGGACGAGGAACAAGCAAACGAAGAATAATAATTATATAGCCTTCGCCTTAAATCTAAAGGGAAGGCTATGCTTATTTAGGAGAATATATGAACGTATTTGATTTTGACGGTACAATATACGACGGTGATAGTTCTTCACATTTTTATTTTTATTGCTTAAAGCATTATCCGAAAACAAGAAGACTGTTACCCCGTACAATATGGTACGGCTTAGGCTTTGCCTTGAAAATAGTAAAAAAGAAAACATTTAAAGAGAAGCTTTTTAGCTTTGTTTCGAAAATAGATAATATTAATGAAGCAGTTGACGCATTTTGGCAATCTCACGAAAAAAACATTAAAAAGTTTTATCTTGAAATGAAGCAACCTACCGATATCATTATATCAGCCTCACCGGAGTTCCTTTTAAGACCGATATGCGATAAATTAGGCGTTAATATGATGGCAACCAAGGTTGACGAAAAAACAGGCTTATTTGACGGCGAAAATTGCCACGGCAAAGAAAAGGTTAAGCGCTTACACGAAAAATATCCGAATGCTGAAATAGACGAGTTCTATTCCGATCTATATTGTGATACCCCCCTCGCCCGCCTTGCTAAAAAAGCATACATTGTCAAGGGTGAAAAGCTTTCTGATTGGAAAAAATTTTAAATAAAAATGCTATTGGAATTTTCCAATAGCATTTTTTGTATAAAGAAAACCACGCGATAGTCGCGTGAGTTCCAAAGAGGTTAACCGATGAGAAAAAATCCTCCGTGTGTGATATAATTAGAAAGACCTGCCAGTCAAATCTAAAAACACAAACGGAGGATTTATCTATGAAAAAAGAAGCCATAGACACAAATATTTTAGCACATACTAAATGGAATTGCAAGTACCACATAGTGTTTGCTCCCAAATACAGACGAAAAGTATTTTTCGAAGAAAAAAGGTTAGAAATAAGAGAAATATTAAGAAAACTATGTCAGTGGAAGGGTGTAGAAATAATAGAGGGAGAAGTGTGCCCAGACCATATACACATGCTGGTAAGCATCCCGCCCAAAATGAGCGTTTCGGGATTTATGGGATATTTGAAAGGAAAGAGTGCACTTATGATATTTCAAAAATGGGGAAACATGAAATTTGCATACCGAAATCGCGAATTTTGGTGTAAGGGATATTACGTTGATACTGTGGGGAAAAATACAAAGGCGATAAAAGAATACATATCAGAACAATTGAAAAGCGATAAAGAAAGTGATCAGTTAGCAATGTTTGACCCACAGGACCCATTTATGGGTAGTAAGTAACAATTGCATGGCTGGCAGGCCAATTCTTAACGCACTTGTGCGTCGCCAGTAGTGTTTAGGGTTATACCCGAAAATGAAATACCACCCGTTTTACGGGTGGATATTTATTGTTGTTATGAATTAAATTAACTTGTGCGATTTTCTAATTTAATTATAGTTTTATATAGCGGTAAAATCAGCACCGACATAGCAAGATTGCCACACGCATGCACAATATCCCAAGGGAAGAACCCTGCAATAATCCAGGCAATCATTCCCTCGTAATTAAGCCCAAACGCAAGCGCTTGAAACGGTGCGTATAACGTCCCATATAAAAGACCGTGTATTCCGCAGAAAACAGCCGAAATAATGGACTTTTTTCTTATTGACAATCTTTTAGGCACGAGCATAACCAAAGCCCACAAAACGGTCCAAATATATAGGTACGGATACCACCACATTGAAAAGCCGTTATAAAGTCCTGTTAAAAATACGTAAACGTAGATTGGAATAAGCGCCCGCCATCTGTAAACCAAAGTAAATACAGCAATAAGCAAACCGACAGCGTGTACGTTGGGTAAAAATTCCATAATCAACTTGGAAATGAACATAATACTTCCAAGCATCGTGAAAACAATCAAGTCACGTAAAAAGCTACGCTTCATATTAAACAATCGTTACCTTTTTCATTCTCATATCAATAAAAGGTCTGTCTCTGCCATCTGTTTTAACGGAAGCAATTTCATCAACCACGTCCATTCCGTTTACAACCTTACCAAATGCAGCATATTGACCGTCAAGGAATTTTGCATCTGCATGGCAAATAAAGAACTGTGAGGATGCAGAGTTGTAATTTTGGCTTCTTGCCATAGAAATAACGCCTCTTGCGTGTGAAATATCATTTTTTACACCGTTAACTAAAAATTCACCCTTAATATTGCTTGCAGAGCCGCCACAGCCTGTGCCTGTTGGGTCACCGCCCTGTATCATAAAGCCTGCTATTACTCTGTGGAAAATAAGACCGTCATAAAAGCCATCGCCAACCAATTTCTTGAAATTGGCGCAAGTTATAGGGGCTTTATCCTCGTATAGCTCAATATCAATAATTCCGCCTGTTTCCATTTCAATTCTTATCATAATATGTACCTCGTAAATTAAGTTTTACTTATTTTAACATAAAAGCATAAAAAAATCAAATATAAATATAATAATTTTAAAACTATTTTAAGCGATACGGGGATTAAAATGGAAAAATACAGAAAAATTGCATATATAAGTATTTCAACCATATCAGTACTGATACTGTCTTATGTTTTTTTAAAGCACGCATTGGGCATTATTTTACCGTTTGCCTTTTCGTACCTTATAGTGGCGTTGGCACGCCCTGTAATAAATAAGATGTGCCAAAAAAGAAAAATTCCAAAACCTTTTGCCAGCATTCTTGTGATTTCAATAATACTGTTTATAATAGTATATCTTACTGTCGTATGTGCCTCCTATGGTATAAGACAGCTCGGCAATTTGACAAACGGCATTCTTGACAATTTGTCAAAGGAAAATAATTTTATTTCAAACGCTTTCGAGGCAATAGAGGACTTTAAAGAGAGATTTCCTTTTCTTAATAGCATTTTGCCGGGAATGGATGAAAGTCTTTATACAATGCTTTTGGAAACCGTTGGAAACGGATTAAAAGCATTAAGTGGAAAAATGACCTCAGCTATGGCGAATTTTATCTCCTCTTTGCCAACAATTATAATAATGCTTATAGCTGTTTTACTTTCCCTTTTCTATTTTTCTAAGGATTACGATTTGATTGCGAAAAAAATAGAACGTTCTTTTCCTGAAAAAATCGCAAAAAAATTACCTCTTATAAAAAGAGAGATAGTTGGAATGGTGTTGAAGTATATAAAAGCCTATTCAATGCTTTTGCTTATTACTTTGGTTCAGCTTTTTTCGGGCTTTTTGATTCTCGGTATAAAAAATAGCTTTCTTTTATCGGTTATTATTTCATTTGTGGATATGCTCCCTATATTGGGGGTTGGAACCGTTCTTCTTCCTTGGGCAATAATAGAAATAGTAAGCGGAAAAACCTTTGTTGGTATTGGACTTATAGTCCTGTTTTTGATAGTATATATTATTCGTCAAATAGCAGAACCGAAAATTTTAAGTAAGCAAATGAATGTACATCCCTTAATTACGCTATTTGCGATGTATGCAGGACTTAAAATTTTAGGCATTGGAGGCTTGATTATAGCTCCGTTTTTAGCTTTCGTTATAAAAACTGTATATAATACCGTTAAAAAAGAAAAAAATGTTGAAAATAGAGAAGAACTGTGATATTATATAAAATATGTTAAAACTTTATGTTTTTAGGAGTATAATATTATGTTCAATGATAAAAAGGTTGTGTTTTCGGGCGTTCAGCCGTCAGGAAACTTAACAATAGGAAATTACCTCGGTGCAATTCGTAATTTTAGCGCCTTTTCCGAGGATTATCACTGCTATTATTGCGTTGTTGATATGCATGCAATTACCGTTCGTCAAAACCCTGCCGAGCTTCGCCGCAGAACCTATGAAACCTTGGCTTTATATATGGCTTGCGGTCTTGACCCCGAAAAAAATACGCTGTTCGTTCAAAGCCATGTTCCACAGCACGCTGAACTGGGATGGATACTTGATTGCTACACTATGTTTGGCGAATTGTCACGTATGACTCAATTTAAAGATAAAAGCGCAAAAAATGCCGATAATATAAACGCAGGCTTGTTTACCTATCCTGCTCTTATGGCTGCCGATATTCTTTTATATCAAACCGAGCTTGTTCCGGTAGGTGTTGACCAAAAGCAGCACCTTGAGCTTGCAAGGGATATAGCTAACCGTTTTAATCAAGTGTATGGGGAAACCTTTGTTGTTCCTGACGGTTATATTCCTAAGGACGGTGCAAAGATTATGTCCTTACAAGACCCTCTTAAAAAAATGAGTAAATCTGATGTGAACGAAAATGCAGTCGTTAGAATTTTAGATTCAAAGGATGATATTATAAGAAAATTTAAAAGAGCAGTTACTGACTCCGGTTGTGAAATTCTCCGCGGAGAAGGCAAGGAGGGGATTGCAAATCTTCTTACAATTTATTCTTGCTTTACGGGTAAATCTATTGAGGATGCCGAAAAGGAATTTGCAGGAAAAGGTTATGGCGACTTCAAGCTTGCAGTAGGTGAAGCCTGTGCTGATGCATTAGCGCCCGTAAGGAGCGAATTTGAGCGTCTTATGAAAGATAAAGCATATCTTGAACAGGTAATGGCTCAAGGAGCTGAAAATGCCTTTAAAAATGCAAGACGCACAATGTCAAAGGTGAAACGCAAGATTGGCTTTACTGAAATAAAACGTTAAATAAAAAAAGACAACTGTTTCAATATGAAATAGTTGTCTTTTTTTTGAGCGTTGGAAACAGTGCAATAGTTGTGTGGTTCAATAAAGGCTATTGTTGCTTAACCCCAAAACTAAAAAATATACCGCTCTTTTGTGAGCGGTATATAAATTTTAATTACCATTTAACTGACTTATACTTACTGAAACAGGATCTTTTGTTGTGCTTGAACCAACGTAGTAAATATTCTTGCCATCGAAAGTATATAAGCTGATTATAACTGATGTGCTAGGATCTGCAAAACCGCGAATTATAAAATCAAAACCTGAATAGTTGCCTGCAAGCTTGCTTGAATCAACTAAAGCAACGCCGTCCTTTTTCGCAAGGGTGTTATTTTCACCAATGTATAAAGGCGCATCCATAGCTGAAGAAATTACAAAACCGTATGAAATTTGAGCGTCAACATTGTAAGAGTTGTAAACGCCAATAGAAGTTGTATTGATAGAGAATTTTGCACAGATAGCAGATCCGTCTTCCTTAACTGAATATTTAACTCCGCTGAAAATAGGATCATATATTTCAAGAACTTGGTTTGAACCACATTCTCTTGCACATTGCTTGATAAGCTTCAAATTACTTGTAAAGTCGTCGCACTTCAATACAGGTGTATCTGAAATATCGTGTCCGCCATAGAATGCTAAACATTTGCTATAATCGTAAACGATAGTCCAAGCGGTTTGGTCGGGATTTATGTAAGCCTCATCTGACTTACTGTCGTCGTATTTAACTAATTCGGCTTTTTTGATTGCCTTGGGAAAAGTGCCTGTGGCGGTAGATCTTTGTGTAAGAGCTAAAGCCTCATCATAAGTTCCTACGTAGTAAACCGTAACGTTAGTAATAGCAGTATTAGTACCAAATGATGTTGGAACGCTTGATACAAAAATTGAACTGGAAGCATAAATTTGGAGGTGATTTTTTAAAGGTGAAGCAGCTTTCATAGTGAAAAAGTTAGTACCTATTGTATCTGCATTTTTACCAAAGTAAACCTTCTTGATGCTGGTACAGTATCGTAAAACGCCACTTCCAAAGGTTGTTACGCTATCAGGAAATCTGATTTCTTCAAGAGAAGTGCATCCACTGAACATATAGTTAGGTATTTCGGTAAGAGCGAAGTCTTTTCCAAATGTTACCTCTTTAAGTGAAGTGGCACCCTCGAGCATACTTGCCGGAAGAGATGAAACGCTTGAACCAATGTGAATCTTTTCGAGTGCGGTTAAGTTCTTAATAGCAACGAAAGTAGTTATTGTTGTGTCATCAGGAATGATAAGCTCCTTCAATGTTGATGCACAAGCAGAAGGAAGAGCTAATTTGCCCATACCGGAAAGAAGCTCAAGTCTTACAATAGAAGCTGCTGTATAATTTTCACCAACTGCTGTTTTTAAGTTGGTGAAATTAGGACTTGACATGCCCCTGGTACCGTCTAATGAGGGATAAATATAGTAAGTATAGTATGTAGAGAAAGTACCGTCAGCATTTTTCAAAACGACTTTAGCAGTGGTGTCAACTTCATATGTGCCGTATTTTTTTGGCGGTGTGATACTTGCAATCTCGGTAACCTCACCGAACTCATCGGATGTTGAGCCTGTTACTGCAGCACTTGAAGTGATTGCAAAAAGACAAGCTAAAACAGCCATAACTGAAATTATAAGTAAAAATTTCTTCTTCATTTTTTGCTCCTTGCGAAAAATTTATATTTTTATATATAAAGTATAACATATATTAACTCGAAAGTCAATACCAATAAGAAAAAGCGTTCGATAATTGTCACTTTTGTGAAATGTTACAAAAATAACCGTCCAAAATATGGGCGGTTACCGCAAAAAACTATTTATTTTCAACAAAAATTAAAAATAAGTAAATTGCTTTCAGCTAAACGTTAAACCTAAACAGAACAATGTCTCCGTCTTGAATAACGTACTCTTTGCCTTCGGAGCGGACAAGACCTTTTTCCTTCGCGGCATTCATTGAGCCGCATGCCATTAAATCGTCAAAGGAAACGATTTCGGCGCGTATAAAGCCTCTTTCAAAATCGGAGTGGATTTTACCTGCCGCCTGTGGAGCTTTGGTTCCTTTCGTAATAGTCCAGGCCCTTACCTCTTTAGGACCTGCGGTAAGATAGCTGATAAGACCAAGCAGAGAATAGCTTGCTTTGATAAGCCTGTCAAGACCGCTTTCAGCGATTCCAAGCTCTGATAAGAACATTTCCTTTTCCTCGTCGTCAAGCTCTGCAATTTCGGCCTCAATTCCTGCGCAAACAGGAATAACCTCACTCTTTTCTGCAATAGCTATCTCGCAAACGCTCTTGTAAAACTCGTTGTCATTTATATCGGAAGCAATGTCGTTTTCACTTATGTTGGCTGCATAAATAACAGGCTTGGTTGTAAGAAGTGCAACCTCGGATAAAAATTCAAGCTCCTCCTCGGTGTAGTCAAGGCTTCTTGCTGTTTTTCCGTCCTCGAGAGCCTTCATAACTCTTTCGTAAAGCTCAACCTTAGGTGCAAGCGTCTTATCTCCCTTCATTGCCTTCCTTACGTTGTCAATTTTTCTTTCAAGAATTTCCATGTCGGAGAAAATAAGCTCAAGATTTATAGTTTCAAGGTCTCTTGCGGGATTTATGTTACCGTCTACGTGAATAATATCGGAATTTTCAAAGCAACGCACAACGTGAATGATTGCGTCAACCTCTCTTATATGAGAAAGGAACTTATTTCCAAGACCCTCGCCCTTTGAAGCTCCCTTTACAAGACCTGCAATATCAACAAATTCAATAACGGCAGGAGTGTATAATTCGGGATTATACATTTTCGCAAGAGCGTCAAGACGGCTATCCGGAACAGCAACGACACCTACGTTTGGTTCAATTGTACAGAATGGATAATTCGCGCTTTGAGCGCCCGCATTGGTTAATGCGTTAAAAAGTGTGCTTTTGCCTACGTTAGGCAAGCCTACTATACCTAATTTCATTGTTATACCTCGTAACTTGTTTGCGTTTTAAAATAACACGACAATTATACATTATTTTTCGTGATTCTGCAAGATAAAAACAAAAAAATAGCAAAATTATCGGTATTTTTTTCTTTATAACACCAAATGTTCACAAAGTCGTCACAAATATAGTGTAAAATTCATAATGTGTAAATTTATGCAAAAAAATGTTTTTAACAAACAGTTTACATTTGCAAAAAAATATGTTAAAATATTAGTAGAATATTGAAATTTCGGAGGTACAATTTTATGTTAGGCACAAAAATGCTTGTAATTGACGATGATGTTAATATCTGTGAGCTCATTAAGGTTTATTTCCAAAATGAAGGATATGAGGTTACTGTCGCCAATGACGGAGTTGAGGGAATGAACTTGTTTAAAAGCTATGATCCTGATATTGTACTTCTTGATCTTATGCTTCCAAAAAAAGACGGAACAGATATTTGTCGTGAGATTAGAGCAACGTCAAATAAGCCAATGATTATGATTACCGCCAAGGGCGACGTTTTCGATAAGGTTTTAGGTTTAGAACTCGGGGCGGATGATTTTGTTGTAAAGCCGTTTGATATGAAGGAGCTTTTGGCAAGAGTTAAGGCGGTTTTAAGACGTTATAGCACAATGGAAACTCATGTTGACAAAGACATCTTGCGCTTTGATAATATGGAGATTAGCCTTGCTAATCACGAATTGAAGATAAAAGGCGAAAACGTTGACATTCCTCATAAGGAGCTTATGCTTTTATACTTCCTTGCGAAGAATTTCAACAGAGTGTACACAAGAGACCAGCTCTTAAATAAAGTGTGGAGCTTTGATTATCTTGGTGACTCTCGTACAGTTGACGTTCACGTTAAGCGTTTAAGAGAAAAGCTTAGCGGCGTTTCAGATAAGTGGGAATTAAAGACCGTTTGGGGCGTTGGATACAAGTTTGAGGTTTTTTCACAAGCTGAATAAAACATAAAATAGCCTTGTTAAAAGGCTATTTTTTATTGACTTCGCCACGATTTTAAATTATAATGTAGTAAATAAGACAAAAGGAGGATTGTTGTGAAAAGGCTAAGTCTGAAAAAATTGAAGCTAAAAAGCGTATATACGAGATATATGCTGATTTTTATGGCTATTATGTTCTTTACGGTTGCTATTCTTGGTATTCTTGTAACAACGATAGTAGGCAATTATGCAACGGAAACGAAGAAAAAAGAGCTTTCTGATACCAATCTTCTTTTTAGAACTACCGTTCTGGGTATGAACGGAGAATATGAAACTCTTGAAGAAAAATTAAGAGAATACGAAAAACCGTTAAGGGAAAATCTGTCTGTTGCATTTTTTGCTATGTCAGACTGCGGTGTGGTTATAACCGATAATCAAGGACATATTGCTTTTTTCGCTTTTCGTGACACCCAAAGCGGAGAACCCGTTATACTTTACGGCAGCGATATTTCAAACAATAACTTGATTTCTAAAAGTCAAATAAGCAAGGATATAATGCTTGACATATATAATTACAGAAGCATATATCGCGATAGCGATCTTGGTGATTTCTTTTCAAAAAGCGTAGATTTATACGCTGCCGCAATATCTTCTCAACCCATTAAAGAAGAAAATGATGATATTGATACGAATGTAAAAATCAATACTAATGCAGATGATGAATCTGAAAATGAAGAGCCCGAGAAAATTTTAGGCGAGGGAGAGCTTGGCGTAATTATCACCTTTGCAGGAGCGCAAGGACAAACCGATATAGCGGATGATATGATGCGCTCAATAGTGGTATCAGTTATTTGGATTTCACTATGTGCATTGGTTGCTATTTACGGATTCAGTTATTCTATAATGAAGCCGCTCCGTGATATAAGCGACGCTACAAAAGACTTTTCCCACGGAAAATATGACACGAGAGTAAAGGTGCGTGGCGATGATGAAATTGCCGAGCTTGCCATATCCTTTAACAACCTTGCAACGGTAGTACAAGCAAGAGACGAAATGCAAAACACCTTCTTGAGCAATGCCTCTCACGACTTAAGAACGCCAATGACCACAATAGCAGGGTTTATCGACGGCATTTTAGACGGAGCTATTCCACCGGAAAAGCAGGAATACTACTTAAGAATTATTAAAAGCGAAATAAAACGCCTTAGCCGTTTGGTATCGTCCTTACTTGATATCTCCCGCCTCCAATCGGGAGAACGCAAATTTGAAATGAAGGAGTTTAACATTTGCGAGCTTGCTCGACAGACAGTTATTTCCTTTGAAAATCAGCTTGAAGAAAAGAAATTAGACGTAGAATTCGACTTTGATGACTTTGACGTCAATGTAATAGGCGATAAGGATGCTATAAATCAGGTCGTATATAATCTGTGTCATAACGCTATTAAATTCTCCAATCAGAACGGAAAATATAAGGTGAGCATAAAGAATGAAAACGATAAGGTTCGCTTTACAATGTACAATGAGGGAGTTGGTATAGCTAAAGAGGAAATTCCATTTGTGTTTGACCGATTCTTTAAGAGCGATAAGAGCAGAGGACTTGATAAAACAGGCGCAGGACTAGGCTTGTTTATTACCAAAACAATAGTGGAAGCCCATGGAGAAGAAATAAAGGTAGATAGTGAATATGGTAAATATTGCGAATTTTCATTCACCTTAAAGAAAGGACAGTAATGATGTTAGAATACGTGGCAACCTGCCTTTTCGGCTTGGAAAGTCTTTTAGGCGAGGAAATAGAGAAATTAGGCTATAAGCGTACGGAAACAATGGATGGCAGAATAAGCTTTTTGGGTGATGAAAATGCTATTGCCAAATGTAATATAGGACTCCGCTTTGCTGAAAGAGTTTATATAAAAGTCGGGGAATTTGAAGCGCTTACCTTTGACGAATTATTTGAGGGTGTAAAAGCACTTGAATGGGAGCGATGGATAGGTAAAAACGATGAATTTCCTGTAAGAGGACATAGTATTAAAAGTGCATTGTTTTCAGTACCCGATTGCCAAAAAATAATTAAAAAGGCAGTTGTATCACGTCTTTCCAAAACGTACGGAATTACTTGGTTTGAAGAAAATGGGATTAAATATCAAATAGATTTCTTCATTTTCAAAAACAGAGTCACTCTTATGATTGATACGTCAGGAACTCCCTTGCACAAAAGGGGATACCGTCCCATATCAAACGAAGCCCCAATAAGAGAAACGTTGGCATGCGCTCTTGCTAAAATTTCAAGACCTCGTGAGGATGTTTTGCTTTGGGATCCATTTTGCGGATCAGGTACAATAGCTATTGAGGCTACAATGCTTATGATAAATAAAGCACCCGGACTTGAGAGGGATTTTGCAGGCCAATCATTTCCGCAATTTAATAAGTCAATATGGGAAAACGCAAGAGATGAGGCTAAAAGTGCCATAATAACCGATTCTGAATTTAAAGCTTATGCTTCGGACATAAATCCCGAGTGTGTTAAAATAGCCACGGAAAACGCCAAGCGCGCAGGCGTTTATAACAATATTAAGATTTTCGAAAAGGATGCACTTGAAATTGAGACAGAGGGCAGGCGAGGCACAATAGTGTGCAATCCTCCTTATGGAGAAAGACTGTTTTCTATGAAGGAAACAGAAGAGCTTTACAGAAAAATGGGCAAGCATTTTAAAACCCTTGATAAATGGCAACAGTATATCATAACCAGTCACGAAGGATTTGCAAAGCTTTTTGACAGAAAGCCCGATAAGGTCAGAAAGCTTTACAACGGTATGATTCCTTGCTATTTTTACCAGTTTTTTAAAAACAAATAGTTTAAAATAAAAATCTCCGTAAATACTAAAATATAGTAGTATTTGCGGAGGTTTTTTATGTCAGATTTGTCATTTTCCATTGACGAAAATATCGCTATAATCGATAAAGCCCTGAATATAGGGCAGAGTTTCGATATAATTAAGCGTGAAATGGAAATTAACTCTAAAAAGGCGGTTATTTACTATATAGACGGCTTTATAACCGCTCCAATTATGCAAAAATTGATGATGCATTTAACAACAGTAAAGAATTTTGGCGAAAACAGAGAGGGCGACCTTGAAAAATTTATAAAAACAAGCGTACCTGCTGTCGAGGTAGATTCATGTTATTCTCTTGATAAGCTGATTACAATGGTTTTAAGCGGTTGCGCCGCTATGATTGCCGACGGTTTCGGTAACGGTGCTATAATAATTGACGCACGTACCTATCCGGCTAGAGTAACAGAAGAGCCTGAAAATGACAAAGTTATGCGTGGAGCAAGAGACGGTTTCGTGGAAACGCTCTTGTTCAATATAGCTATGATAAGACGAAGAATAAGAAATCCCGACCTTGTAGTTGAATATCATTGTGTAGGAGCGCAATCCAAAACAGACGTTTCTCTTATCTATATTAAAGGAAAAGCAGATCCTGTGTACGTAAAACGGTTATCGGAAAAGCTCGACAGTATAAAAACAGATGCTTTACCGCTGGGACACCAAAGCTTAATTGAATGCTTAATTAAGAAAAAATGGTATAATCCTTTCCCAAAGGTTAGATGCACAGAGCGTCCCGATGCGGCATCTGCCTCCGTTTTAGAGGGAAGCGTTATTATAATTTGTGACACGTCTCCCGAGGCTTTAATATTACCTACATCTATATTTGATTTTTTACAGGAGACAGACGATTTTTACTTTCCGCCGTTTACGGGTACTTATATGCGTCTGGTTCGTCAGCTTATTTTTTTAGGCTCTATATTTTTAACTCCGGTATGGTATCTTCTTGTAATTAACGCAAGCAGCTTGCCCGATTGGATAGCTTTTATTGTTCCGGATAATTTTGGAAATGTTCCTATATTTATTCAGCTTTTAATAATTGAAATTGTAATTTCGGGATTGAAATTAGCTTCTTTAAATACACCAAGCGTAATGTCTAACTCGTTTAGTGTAGTAGGCGGACTTTTGCTTGGAGATTTTGCAGTTCAAATAGGTTGGTTTTCTCCCGATGTTGTTTTCTATATGGCGGTCGAATCTATAGCGGGCTTTACCCAATCAAATTATGAGCTTGGCTATGCCTTTAAATTTATGCGAATTATGTACCTTGTACTGATAGCTGTGTTTAATTATTGGGGGCTCATTATCGGCACTTTGATTCTGATTACACTTGTGGCAACGAATGAAACCGTCCTTGGCACAAAAAGTTATCTTTATCCTCTTTTACCGTTCGATTGGCAAAAATTAAAAACCTTACTTTTCAGAACAAAGAAAAAATAAAAACAGAAGTGGCGTCGCATTAGCGACGCCGTTTTTAGCAAATAGAACGATCCCTCCAATTACATAATCTTTGTAGTTGACTGAAAATAATAACTATGGTATAATTCAAATAATAAAGGTGGTGTAAATATGGAAATTTTAAAAGCTAATGAATTCTTTAAAGGCTGCGATTTTGTTGTTAGACTGGATAAATCACGCAAAGGAACAAAAATTAAAATTTTGCAAATTACAGATATGCAATTCATAGATAGCTTGCAAAGAAGAAGACCTGACAGGTTGCGTATTGATGAAATAAACGCGTGGCATCCTGATAATTTTAATATTCAAGGCGGAAACCAAATTAAATCACTCGTTGCTCAATCAAAGCCGGATATGATTTTTATTACCGGAGATATAATTTACGGTTCATTCGATGATAACGGAACTGTAATGAAGTGGTTTTGCGAATTTATGGATAAATTTGAAATTCCGTGGGCGCCTGTGTTTGGAAATCACGATAACGAATCGAAAATGGGCGTGAAATATCAGTGTGACTTGTTTGAAAACAGCAGATATTGCTTGTTTAAGAGAAACAATGTTACGGGTAACGGAAATTACACTGTGGGTATAGCAATAGAAAATGAGCTTGTAAGAGTATTACATCTGTTAGACTCTAACGGATGCTATTCTGATGATGAAAGCGTAGTGCGCCAAAGCGGTATTTATCCTGACCAAATGGAAATGGTAAAAGAGAATACCAAGCTTATTTTGGACACCCAGAAAAGAAAAATTCCGGCCTTTATGGCTTTTCATATTCCGCCAAAGGAGTTTGAGCTGGCTGAAATTTCAAAGGGCTATAGTACCGACGGAAAAGCACTTTTTGTAATAGGCGTTGACGTAAAGCAAGTAGGTGACGATTTCGGCTGTAAAATGGAAGGCTTAGTAGAGCCTGAAAATAAATGCGACTTTTTAAAAATTGCTAAGGAATGTAACGTTGACGGCGTATTTTGCGGTCACTACCATAAAAATAATACCTGTATCGAATATGAAAATATAAAATGGGTTTTTGGACTTAAAACAGGGCAGTACGATTACCATATTCCCGGTCAATTTGGCGGAACTCTGATTACTCTTGAAAATAACGACTTTTACGTTAATCATTTACCTGCTTTAACAGAAATAGCCCCATATCCGGGAGGCGCATCAATGTTTTACGGATTTTTTGCAAACGATAAAGAAGTTGAAAAGCAATAAAATTCTACTGATATTCTTATTAAAATATCCGACTCAACCAATGGTTTGTTGATTTTGAGCCGTAAATACCTTACACTTAACTTGAAAGGAGGCAATTATGGACCAAATTAAAATTGGCAAATTTATCGCCGAGTGCAGAAAGAAGAACAATTTAACTCAAGCACAGTTAGCAGAAAAATTGTTTATTTCCGACAGAGCAATTTCAAAATGGGAAAACGGCAAATCAATGCCTGATTCATCAATAATGCTCGCACTCTGCAAGGAACTTAAAATAAGCGTAAATGATTTATTGAGTGGGGAGGTAATTTCTATGGAAAATTACAATAAGGAAGTAGAAAATAAATTGCTTGAAATGGCGAAAGAAAAGGAACAAGCGGATAGAAGACTATTAAATCTCGAAATATTTATCGGTATATCGGCAACGGTGTTTCTTTTTGTGTTCTTATTCGTAGCGGTTTTTGTTGAGATGCAGGTATGGTTGAGAATTTCCCTTATAGCGCTTGGATTTATTATGTTTTTATCAGGCTGCTTCTACGCATTACGAATTGAACAGATGGCAGGATATTATGAATGTAAAAAATGTAAGCATAGGTATATTCCAACGTACAAGTCGGTAAATATGGCACCTCATATGGGCAGAACAAGATATATGAGATGCCCAAAGTGTAACGAAAAATCTTGGAATAAAAAAGTAATTTCTAAAGAAGATGAATAGAATATAGCAGCCGATTTTTATCGTCTGTTTTGCTTTGTTTATTGACACCGATGACATAATATGCTAAAATTAAGAAAATCCAACGTTTAAGGCGGTTAAAATGAAAAATATTTTTAAATTAAATAACTTGAATAACGGAATGAGACTCTACGCAAATTGGGCCGGAAACCTTTGCGACTTAACGTTAGTTAACAACAGTAATACGGAACAAATGATAGGCGATCTTACACTTTTTACTGCTGATATGATTTTCTCCTCGGATACGAAAATATACGGTGAGGGATATAATATGCTTTCTCAATATGACGGTACGGTTAAAGAGTCAAAGCTTTTCGCTTCCTTTAGTGATTATGACCATTACAAGCTTTACAAACCGGAGGGAATAAATCAAGTATATAATATGCTGATTTTTTACCCCACAGGACAAAAGCCGCTTCTTATCGGCTTTGCTTCCTGCAATCGCTTCAGCGGTTGGTTGCGCTTTAATGAACAGACTATTCAAATTGCAATTAACGGTGAAAACATAAAAATAAAGCCAAATGAAACAATCAAGCTTGAGCAAATTTATATTGAGCAAGGCGACTACAATGAGATAATCGAAAACTTTGCAAAAGCAATAGAGAAGAATCATCCAAAACGTAAGTTTCCCGAAATTCCGACAGGTTGGTGTTCGTGGCTCGTTTATGGACCAAACGTAACCGCCCAAAACATTTATGACAACCTTGACGCTATAAAAAAATACAATCTCGACCTAAAATATATCCAAATTGACGACGGATTCCAAGCATATTGGGGTGACTGGTTTGATTTTACAGACAAGTTTGAGGGGGGCGTTAAGAAGGTTTGCCTTGACATTAAGGAAAAGGGCTTTGAGCCTGCTATTTGGGTAGCTCCTTTCGTTGCGGAAAAGGATTCAAAGCTATTTAAAAATCATCCCGATTGGTTTGTAAAGGATGATAACGGTAGCCCATTATCTTCAGATACCGTTACTTTCGGCGGATGGCGTTGCGCTCCATGGTACATTCTCGATGCAACTCATCCCGAAGCCCTGAATTATATTAAGGAAGTTTTTACAACTATGCGTAATGAATGGCAAATTACGTATTTTAAGCTTGATGCTATAACGTGGGAGGCACTTCCGTTCGGACACCGCTATGACGACACAAAGACGTGCGTAGAAGCTTATAAAATGGGTATGCAAGCAATTATGGATTCCGTGGGCGAGGAAAGCTTTATTTTGGGCGGAAACTCACCAATGTGGCCGTCAATCGGCTATATTAACGGTATGCGTGTTACCAATGATAACGTAAGAAGCTGGTTCCAATACAAGCAGCTTGCAAGAGAATGCTTCCCGAGAAATTGGCAACATCAAAGACTTTGGATAAACGATCCTGATACGGTTCTTTTGCAAAATCAAAAAATCAAGGTTGTAGGACCTGACGGTAAGGAAACGTATCGTGAGGACAAAATTTCCAATGACGAATTTGCATTCAACGCCGTATATACAATGGCTTGCGGTGGTATGGTGCTTTCAGGAGACGATGTATCCGAATTAACAGAAAGAAACGTTGAAATTTTAAGAAAATTAACTCCGCCAACAGACGTTGCTGCTGTCTTTGATGACGAAAGCTACACGGTAGGAAGAGCTAAAATAGACGAAAATAAGACAGTAATTTACGTATTCAATTTTGATGATGCACCAAAAGATGTAAAAATTGCAATAGATGGGGAATATAACGTTTATGACCACTTGAACAATATTGATTTGGGAATACATAAAGATGAAATTTCACTTGCAAATTTCAAACCCCACTATGCAGTAGCCCTAATCTGCACAAAAACAAAATAAAATATCGGCAGGAGTTAGCTCCTGCCGATTTATTTTAATTTATTTTCATTTGTGTTCCTGCACTACCTTTAAATTCTATGCCTAAATGCTCATAAGCAAGGCGGGTAACGCATCTACCTCTCGGTGTGCGGCTCAGAAATCCTATTTGCATAAGATATGGCTCGTAAACGTCCTCGATAGTAATTGCCTCCTCACCGATGGTAGCTGCCAACGTTTCAAGACCGACAGGACCGCCATCGTAGAATTTAATAATGGTTTCAAGCATTTTTCTGTCTATATTGTCAAGGCCAAGCTCGTCAATTTCAAGTGCAGCTAAAGCGCTTTTTGCAATTTCAAGAGTGATTTCTCCGTTTCCCTTAACCTGTGCATAATCTCTAACTCTTTTTAAAAGTCTGTTTGCAATACGGGGAGTACCTCTTGAACGTGAAGCTATTTCATAAGAACCATCATCTGTAATACCGACGTCAAGCAGAGAAGCGCTGCGTCTTACGATTGTAGCAAGCTCATCGGGAGTATATAATTCCAGCCTTAAAAGAACACCGAATCTGTCGCGCAAAGGAGTACTTAATTGACCTGCTCGCGTAGTTGCACCGACTAAAGTAAACTTTGGTAAAGGAACACGAATGCTTCTTGCGGCAGGACCTTTTCCGATAATAATATCAAGAACGAAATCCTCCATAGCGGGATACAAAATTTCTTCAATTGAACGGGATAAGCGATGAATTTCATCAATAAATAAAACGTCACCCGGGGCTAAATTTGTTAAAATAGCTGCTAAATCTCCTTGCTTTTCAATTGCGGGACCGGAGGTCACTCTGAAATTAACTCCCATTTCAGAAGCAATAATTCCGGAAAGTGTAGTTTTACCAAGACCAGGAGGACCGTAAAGAAGCGTGTGGTCAAGGGAGTCGCCACGGCCTTTAGCCGCTTCAATGTAAACCTTTAACATTTCTTTAACCTTTTCTTGTCCAATATACTCATCAAAGGCTTTAGGTCTTAAGCTTATTTCCGCTTCGGTATCCTCTGAGCTTACCTCGGTTGACATTATTCTGCTTTCGTAATCAAATTGTGTTTCTTCAATCATGTTGTTACCTCATAAGCTTATTAAGTGCAAGCGGGATTATTTTCGTTACGTCTAAATTAGGGTCAATTCCGACAAGTGCCCTTTGAGCATCACTTCTATTGTATCCAAGGACCATCAAAGCATCAAGAGCCTCGCTAAGATTTGAGCCGCTTCCAATATTTGCCGTGGGCGTTGATGAGGCAGGAGAAGAGGCGACGCTTGCCGCAAATACCTGTTTTGCCATTTTGTCTTTTAGCTCCAAAACAACTCTTGCCGCCGTTTTTGGACCAATACCGTTAGCCTTTGAAATCGCTTTCGCATCTTCTGTGCATATAGCTGAAGCTAATCTGTCAGGCGTCATAAGAGATAATATGGAAATAGCCGCTTTAGGGCCAACGCCTGAAACTGTTATAAGAAGCTTGAATGCCGAAAGCTCGTCATTCGTCTTAAAGCCGTAAAGCTCAACGTCATCTTCTCGTACCTGCAAATAAGTGAGAAGCTTCATTTTTTCTCCCGTATGACCAACTATTGAAGTGTAAGTGCTTTCGCTTATAGATAGCTTGTATCCAACACCTGCGCAGTCAATTACACAGAAAGCAGGCTCACAAAGCTCTATTATTCCGTTTAAGTGATAAATCATTCGTTTTCCTCGTTTTCGTTTATTTCAACTGGCTTCAATGTAATTGTATTTTCTTGACAGTATAGCTTTGTCAAGAAAATATTTTTCTGATTTTTGCATTTAACAACCGATTTAATGTTATCGTTTTCATTCTCATTAGAGCGTAAAGACAGCTCGCGCATTCTTTTGTCAATTATAATCAGCAGAATGAAAAGCGCAACGCCCAATAAGCTTGTACAAATTCCAATGTATAAAACGGTAGGGCTGTATTTCATAACTATTGTATGCTCGCCTGCCTCAATATCAAAACCGATAAAGGTCTCTACCGATTTGTATGTTTCAACTCTTTTTCCGTCAACGTAAACCTTCCAACCGCTGTCGTAAGGAATTGTTGTCAGTACCTCTTGATTTGCCTCTGCTTTTAAATTACCTTTGATTTTTGTGTCGCTGTAATCGGTTACGTTAAGTCCGCCGGCTTTAAGTGTATCGGTAGCGGTTTTTATGCTGCTTTCGTCAACCTGTACAAAGTAGGAATAATCGTTGTAAAAGTACATTCTGTAATGGTTAAATTCAAAACGAACAGTAGCCGTTTCACCGATCTTGTAATTACCGATGTTATAAATTCTGTATGAATCATCAGAGAATAATTTACCTATATGGTTCCCGTCAACGTAAACGTCAGCAGTAGTGGAGTACGGTGTCGGTAAAAACATATAAATACTGCCGTCGTGCGTAGCGGTTACAGTATAGGCAAAGGAAGCGCTTTTTGAAGAGTCAATACGCTTAAATTCCGTAGCGATTGTTCCGACCTTTGGCTTTTCGCAATTGCTTCTTGAAGAAACGTCGTAATCACAGCTGTCAAACAAGCCAACGATTTCTTTTCCAAGCATATTGCCAACAAGAACCTCCATATATTCAAACGGCGATATAATATCGTTGTTAACGGTAGCGTCCTTTATTTTGTCGTTTACGGCATAAGCAATAGGTAATGCGTAGGGGTTTCTGTAAACGTACATATTACCGTTTTCTACGTAAGCCTTATCGTAAAGACCGCTTACGTGATTTGTTACAACACCGTCCTCGTTAGGACCGTCTCCAATTACGTATTTAATGCCTAAAATAGAGTCTATAACTTCATTTCCCGAGAAATATTTTGAGGATTGCGACCTGGAAACGAATCCGGATTTTTTTAAGAAAGAAACGACCCCTTGATTAAAGGTGGAATTGAATTCTGAAGCACCTTTCATATTTAAAGCAAAAGCATCATTTGGCTTTCTGAAAAGTGTTTTCTCGGTTCTGTAAAGACAGTTATCCTGCTTCTGTATCATATCGGTTGCAATCGTAAGCCTGTCCACGAAGCTTCTGTAATTAGTTCTTGAGGACCAGCCTACGTCTGAAATTTGCTCACCCCAGTTTATAAGCGTAGCAGAAAATGCCTCCAAGCTTACGCAAATAAGTAAAATAACCGATAGTGTTTGGGGGATGTTTGAGTGCTTGTAAAAATAAAGCACAACCATATAGATAGCAATAAAGCCGATAGATAACCAAATAACCTCGTAATCTGGCATAACCTCTGTAAGATTACCGTCAACGTATCTAAAAAACGTAGTGGTTTTTTGAATTACAATAAGAGCGGCAATCAAGGCAACGCATACCTTGAAAAAGAATTTATAGTCCATATCCTTATAATGCTCAAATCCGCGGTAAGCCATAATCAACATAATAAACGAAAGCATAAAGCTATACCTGTAATTCAACCATATAGGCAATTGAAATCCGTGCCATACAAGGTCAACGGTATTTATAGAGAAGCTTACCAAAAATATAGCGCAAAGGAGAGAGTAAAAAATCTTTTCTCTTGCTGAAACGTTTTTTGCAAAGAAATATGCAGGAAGCATAATTAACATTAAAAGCCCCGAGTAAATATTCGGATGTCCTTCAAATCTGACGGTATCATAAGTGCCTGGGAAAAGCTTTACTAATATGTCAATGATATCAAATCTTAACGTAGGCGCAAAATCACTGTCTTGAAAATCGCTTTTTCCGAACGACAGAGAATAATAAGCAACCAGTATAATAAGAGATGCAATTAGAAGTGCTACGAATGAATATATTGCAATTCGCACAAGTGATTTTAATCTGTGATGACTTTCATTCAATTCGTTTATATCGTTTGTGTTATGTGAAAACAGATAGCAGAAGAAATAAAGCAAAACGAAGATGCAGCACATATAACCTACGTAATAGTTGCTCCATACAGTAATAGCAAGCGCAACCACAAATAGTTTGAAATGACCGCTTTTGATAACTCTTTCTATGCCTAAAGCTAAAAGAGGAAGCCAAATAAGAGCGTCAATCCACATAGTGTTTGATTGGAATGTGGTTGCATAAGCACATAAAGCATACATAGTGGAAAACATTGTAAAGCCAAACGTGTTTTTTTCTCTCGTTTTATCAAGATAATAGGAGAAGGAAAGACCACAAAGACCGCATTTGATGAGCATTATAATCATAATTCCCTCAGTTATAGCTTCTTTTGGGAAAAGAACTATTAGTATGGATAGAGGAGATGCCAGATAATAAGTGAATATGCCAAAAAATTCACCACCCAGAGCTCTTTCAAAGGTATATATGATAGAGCTGTTGCCGAGTAAAACGTCTCGTAGTTGCTCGAAAAAATAAACGTACTGTCCGCTCATATCAAGGATAAGAATTGCTCTGTCGCCCACAGGAAAAATACCAAGGCAAGAAAAAACAAGCAGCATTATTCCCATTGGTAACAAAAACGACGGATATAAGTATTTTTTCTCAATTAACTTGTTGCCGATTTTTTGCACAAAAGGAGAGTTTAAATTTTCTAAAAACCTCGACTTTTCGTTCGTAATAACGTTATCCATTGTATTCCTCACTTGAAATAATGTTTTTTATCATTTTTTCTGCTTTAATACGTTCTAAAGTTAAAGTGCGACCGCATTGACAGCAACGAATCTTAATATCAGAGCCTGCCCGTACAATCTTAAAGGTTTTATTTCCGCAGGGATGAGGCTTTTTTAATTCAACCACATCGCCGCTATGAAAAACAGGTATATTCGCCATAACAAAGCCTCTTTGTAAAATTTAGCCAAAAACAGCCATTATATTTATTTTATCACACACTTTGTATAAAATCAACACAAAATTATTTTATTTATTTTATAATATAACATTTGACATAGCGGTAAAAATGTGATAGAATAACTCTGTATATGATTTTGAACAAGGAGGATGGCTGTGGTTATATTAGGTATAGATCCGGGATTTGCCATAGTAGGCTGGGGAGCGCTTGAGTGCGTTAACGGAAAATTTCGCGTTTTAGGCTATGGCTCAATTACAACGCCGGCCAAAACTCCGATAGAGGACAGGCTTAATCAAATTTACGAGGGAATGAACACGATAATAGATAAATATAAGCCTGACGTTATGGCGATAGAGGAGCTGTTTTGGAATACTAATCAAAAGACGGGTATTTGCGTAGCAGAGGCGAGAGGAACGATTCTTCTTTCCGCTTACCGCAAGCATATTAAAATTTTTGAATACACTCCTTTGCAGGTAAAGCAAGCGGTTGTTGGCTATGGAAGAGCTGAAAAAAAGCAGGTTATAACGATGGTTACAACTCTTTTGAATTTACCAAAGCCACCCAAGCCGGATGATACTGCCGATGCATTGGCACTTGCTATATGTCATGGCCACGCAGGCTCTAACGTTTTAAGTAAATTTATAAAAATGTGAGGTAAATATGTACGTAGCAGACAATTGGAAAGATTATGAGCTTCTTGATACATCTGATGGCGAAAGGCTTGAAAGATGGGGAAAATACATTTTAATAAGACCGGATCCTCAAGTGATTTGGAAGGGAAAAAGAGAACATAAGCTTTGGAATAATGCAAACGGAGTTTACCGCCGTTCCAATAAAGGCGGTGGCGCTTGGGTGAAAAATGACGTTCCCGAAAAATGGACGATAAATTACGGTTCGCTTACGTTTAATTTGAAGCCTATGGGCTTTAAGCACACAGGACTTTTTCCTGAACAGGCAGCTAATTGGGACTGGTTTTCGAATCTTATTTCAGAAAGGAAAAAACAAGGAAAAAAAGTCAAGGTGTTAAATCTTTTTGCATATACAGGCGGTGCAACTGCTGCTGCGGCTTTGGCAGGTGCAGAGGTGGTTCACGTTGATGCCTCAAAGGGAATGGTTGCGTGTGCAAAGGAAAATCTTCAGTCAAGCGGTCTTGGCGATGCACCTGTACGCTATATTGTTGATGATTGCAGAAAGTTTGTTGAAAGAGAAATTCGACGCGGAAATAAATATGACGGCATAATTATGGACCCGCCGTCTTATGGCAAAGGTCCAAACGGTGAGATTTGGAAATTAGAGGATGCCGTTTGTGATTTTGTTACACTTTGCGAAAAGGTGTTGTCCGATAATCCGCTATTTATGCTCATAAATTCATATACAACGGGATTAAGCCCTCTTACTATGGGATATGTTTTAAACGTGGAAATTGTAAAAAAACACGGTGGAAGAGCAGAAACAGGTGAGCTTGCATTACCCGTTACACAAACGAAAAGCTATCTACCCTGCGGTGCAAGCGCAAGATGGACAGCAGAATAAAATAAAATCAATTTATCAAATCGGTATTACGGTTTGAAAGTAAAAGAGGAATCAATGAAAGAACCTTTAATTAAGCTTGAAAACGTCTCTTTTAAATATCCCGTCTATGAAAATGAAGGCGATTTGTTTGCAGTAAACGACGTTTCACTCGAAATAAATGAGGGAGAGTTTGTTGCCATATTGGGTCACAACGGTTCAGGTAAATCTACTACCGCTAAACTTATAAATATGGTGCTTTCTCCAAATCGAGGTAGAATTTTTATAGAAGGTAAGGAAATTACCAACGAAAATATTACTGACGAAGAGGTTTTTGAGGTTAGAAAAAAAATAGGAATGGTTTTTCAAAACCCAGACAATCAAATCGTTGCTACAATCGTTGAAGAGGACGTTGCATTCGGACCTGAAAACTTAGGTGTCGAGCCGGGAGAAATCCGTAAAAGAGTTGATGAGGCACTCAGTATCGTTGGTATGACGGAGTATGCCCGTCATGCACCGCATAAATTATCGGGCGGACAAAAGCAAAGAGTAGCAATAGCGGGAATTATCGCTATGAAGCCTAAATGTATAGTTTTCGATGAATCAACTGCTATGCTTGATCCGATAGGACGCAAGGAGGTTATGAATACGATACTGCGTCTTAACCGAGAAGAAAATATAACGGTAATTCTAATAACTCATTATATGAATGAAGCTATTTTGGCTGACAGAGTTATAGTTATGAAAAATGGTGAAATATACACACAAGGCTCACCGAACGATGTGTTCACCCGACCGGAGTCACTAACCGGCGTTGGACTTGAGGTGCCACAGTCGATAGAGCTTATGCATAGATTAAACAAGGAGCTTGGCTTTAATATTCCTTTAGAGATATATAACATAGATAAATGTGCAGAACTCATAAAAGGGGAAATAGAAAAGCGTAAACAAAATAAATAATATGTCAGTTATCGAATTAAAGGACGTCAGCTTCGTGTACGGAAAGAAATCTCCTTACGAAATTCACGCTCTTGAAAATATAAATTTAAAAATTGAAGACGGCTGCATAACGGGAATTATAGGACATACAGGCTCGGGTAAATCTACTCTTGTTCAAATGTTTAACGGACTGATAAAGCCTGATTTCGGAACGGTGCTTGTTAACGGTAAAAATATATGGGAAAAGCCAAAGGAAATAAGCAGAGTGAGATATACTGTCGGCATGGTAATGCAGTATCCCGAATATCAGCTTTTTGCAGATACGGTTTGGGAAGATATTGCCTACGGTCCGAGAAATATGAAGCTTAGTGAGGAAGAGGTAAAGGAAAGAGTGGAAAGAAGTGCATATTTTTGCGGAATTTCCAAAGAAGCACTTGAAAAATCTCCCTTTGATCTGTCGGGCGGACAAAAGCGCAGAGTTGCACTTGCTGGCGTTATGGCTATGGACCCGGACGTTTTGGTTCTTGACGAGCCGGCAGCGGGATTAGACCCTCGCGGCAGACGTGAAATTTTAAGCGGAATCAAGGAGTACCGTGAAAAAAGCGGCAAGAGCGTCGTTATTGTTAGTCACAGTATGGAGGATATGGCTATGTATTGCGATACAATAGCTGTAATGTCACACGGCAAAATGATTATGCACGGAAGCTGTAAGGATGTCTTTTCTAAAAAAGAAATGCTTGCAGAGGCAGGGCTTGACGTGCCGGAAATCACAAATACGGTTTATGCTTTATGTGAAAAAGGAATAAATATTTCTAAAAGCATATACACAGTTGACGGTGCGGTAGAAGCCATCAAGGAATATTTGCGAGGTGATTGTGATGGGATTTGATGTTTCACTCGGTCAGTATTATGAGGCGGATTCCTTCGTTCATAAATTAGACCCTAGAATGAAGCTACTTTTTGTTGTGTTTTTTCTCGTTGCTACCTTCGTGGCTAAAAGTATATATGCGTTTGCATTTCTTGTTGCACTTATTATGCTGTTCGTCATATTTAGTAAAGTGCCGTTCAGAGTTATTTTGAAGGGGCTTAAGCCTATTATTGTGATAATTGTATTCACAGCCGTTCTTAACGTGTTTTTTACAAAAGGAACGGAAGAGAATAGACTTTTGGGAATTGAAATAATTCCGGGATTATGGCAAATGGACATATTTAAGGAGGGGATTTTTAACGCAGGAATTTTAGTGGTTAGAATTATCACTCTCCTTATAGGAACAAGCCTGTTTTTCTCATATACCACTACACCGATTGAGTTGACTGACGGTATCGAGGTTGGTCTTGCACCGCTTAAAAAAATTAAGGTTCCTGTTCACGAATTTGCAATGATGATGACTATTGCTTTGCGTTTTATCCCGACACTTATTGATGAAACCGCAAAGATTATGAACGCTCAAAAGGCAAGAGGAGCCGATTTTTCAAGCGGAGGACTAATAAAGCGCGCAAAAGCGTTGATCCCTATCATAATACCGCTTTTTGTATCTGCATTCAGACGTGCAGACGAGCTTGCGACGGCTATGGAATGCCGTTGTTATCACGGCGGAAACGGAAGAACAAGAATGAAAATCTTGAAAATGAAATGCAGAGATTACGTTATGCTTTTTGTTTCCTTAATAATGGTGGCAGGGGTTGTTCTCTTAAATATTTATGCAGGCGGATATAGTTTATAATGAGTAGATTTTTATTAACAGTTGCCTACGATGGCTCAAATTATAACGGATATCAGCTACAAAATGACAAGCCTACAGTAGCCCTTATGCTCAATCAAGCATCAAGACAGGCATTTGGCTTCGAATGTAAAATTACCGGGTGTAGCAGAACGGATAGCGGAGTGCATGCGCTTGGCTTTTGTGTAGTTGTTGAACCGAAAAACGAAAACGATAAAATAACCGTACCTGTGTCTAAAATTCCTATCGCTATGAATATAAAATTGCCTGACGATATTTCTGTATTAAATGCAAAAGAGGTATCATCAGACTTTCATCCGAGATACGATGTTGTAAGTAAGGAGTACGTTTATAAAATTCACGATAGTCAAATTCCAAACCCATTTTATCGAAACTACGCGTTTGAATACGGTAAAGCTATTACAGATGAAGGTATCGAGCGAATGAACGAGGCGGCAAAGCATTTTTTGGGAAGCCATGAGTTTGATGCTTTTATGTCGGTAGGCTCCAAAATAGAGGATACAAGAAGAACCGTTTTTTCATCTTACGTTAAGAGAAACGGTGATTTGGTTGAATTTCACGTTTGTGCCGATGGATTTCTTTACAATATGGTTAGAATTATGGTCGGAACGCTACTTAAGGTTGAAATGAAAAAAATTCAACCCGAGGAAATACCTGCAATTATTGGTTCTAAAAATCGAAATTTGGCAGGATTTACCGCAAAGCCGTGTGGATTATATTTAAAAAAAGTGGAATATGATAGTTGACAAATGTCTAAAAAAAGTATATAATATTATGTGATACAGTTTAATGAGGCGAAAAGGAGGAATAATAAATGACGGTAAGTTTAATTTTTGATATCATTATCGCAGTTATTTGTGCTGTAATTATTATTAAAGATGCATTTCGCGGTTTCATAAAATCATTCATTATTTTTGCAAGAACTGTTTTAGCTGTTTTAGTTGCATATATATTTAATGCTCCTCTTGCTAGGTTGCTTGGAGAAAAAATTTTTGTCGGTTGTGCAAGAGGCTGGATTTACGATGCTTTTTGTTCCACAAAAATCGGAGAAGATCAATATGCTCTCTATCAACTCTTTGACGGTATTCCGGGTTGGTTTACAAAATTAACCGTAAGTTCGGGCGTTGAGGATTGGATGATAGAGGAATATTTTGCAAAAGAAACACCTGCTCCTATGTGGGCGCTTACTCAAATGTCAAATAGCTTGGGAGACGCTCTTGCAGGCTTGATTTCTACAATTGTATCATTCATTATCATTTTTATTGTTGCGGAAATAGTTGTTACAATTATAGGCGCTATTCTAAACAAGGTTGGTAAAATTCCAATGCTGCGTTTGCTTAATATTTTGCTTGGCGCTTCCATTGGTGCTTTGGTATCCGCTGTTGTAGCGTGGCTCATTTCTATGTGCGTTAGCTGGACGGTTTCCTTTGGCGCAAATTACTATCCGGAGATTTTCACCAGCGATATCATAGAAAGCTCGTCGATTATGAAATTCTTTATAGAAAACGATCCTTGGACGTGGATAAAGAATTTATTTGCGTAGATTACATAAAGGGGTTGTAAGGACATATTTGTCTTGCAGTTCTGTTTTTAGACTTTTAGGAGGAAAGAAAAAATGACTATGTCACCGAGCCTTATAGTCGATATTGTATTGGCTATCGTTTGCTTGTTCGTTATAATTAAATACACCGCAAAGGGCTTTTTAAAAACCGTTTTGGATATAGCGAGATTGGGCTTATCCGTGCTTCTTGCTATAATGTTCAGAGGCGTTGTTGCAAGGCTGCTTAATGATTTGTTTATGTCTAATACTGTTTATAATTGGGTATACGGCTCCGTATCTAAATATATTGAGGGAATAGACGGGAAAATAAATTTTGTAAGCATATACGAAAACAATCCCGAGTTTTACAGTAAGGTTCTTTCTGCTTTCGGTTTGGATTTTTATTTGTTAGAGGAACAAATGAATAACCTTTCAGCAGAAACGGCTGCTAACGTATCAAGAACCATCTCTGATCCTTTGGCTAATATGTTCTCGGTTTTGTTAGCCGTACTGGTAATATTTATCGTTTCAATGGTTATTCTTTACTTTGTTGCAAAGGGAATAAACAAAATCACTAAAATCAAGGGCATAAATATCATAAACAGAATACTGGGAGTTGCACTGGGCGTTATATTGGCAGTAATTATCGTTTGGGGAATTAGTATTATTCTTCAAGTTATGGTTAATGCTATCGGTCCTATGGTTCCGGATGTGTTTAATGAAAGTTTAATTGAAAATTCAATGATAATAAGCCTGTTAAGAGAGCTTGGGCTTTTAAATATTTTGGAGGGATTCACGTCTCAGATTACCGGCTCTGTTTAATGTGAAGGAGCAATAGGCAAAAAAGGAAACTATACCATGGAAATGTGTGCAAGATGCAAAAAAAGACCGGCAACGGTTTATATAATGAAAATGGAAAATAACGTGCAAAAGCAGGAGGGGCTTTGCTTAGTTTGTGCAAAGGAACTCGGCATAAAGCCCGTTAACGATATAATGAGCAAAATGGGTATCAGCGAGGAAGAGCTTGAAAATATGGAAAAAATGTTTTCCGATATGCTTCCAACTCTTATGGAAAATGAAGAGGGCGGAGAAGATGATTCACCGACGATTGATTTTTCAAAGCTGATGCGTCAAACAGGCTTGGGCGGACAAAAAGATGATAAAAAAGATAAAGGCTCTAAAAAGAAAGATGCAAGAAAGCATCTGACAACCTACTGTCACAATCTTACCGCAGATGCTTTAAACGGCAAGCTCGATAAAATTATCGGCAGAGAACGTGAGCTTGAAAGAGTTATCCAAATATTAAGTCGCCGTCAAAAGAACAATCCTTGCTTGATAGGTGAGCCAGGAGTAGGTAAAACTGCAATAGCAGAAGCATTAGCTCAAAAAATAGTAAAGGGAGAAGTTCCTTATAAGCTGAAAAATTGCGAGGTGTTTTTAGTGGATTTAACCTCGCTTGTTGCAGGAACTCAGTTTAGAGGTCAGTTTGAAGCGAGAATAAATGGACTTTTGAATGAGGTAAAGGCTGCAGGAAACATAATTTTGGTTATCGATGAAATTCATAATATTGTAGGTACGGGTAACTCCGAAGGTAGTATGAATGCAGCTAATATACTGAAGCCCGCGTTGTCAAGAGGAGAAATTCAGGTTATAGGAGCAACTACTCTTGCGGAATACCGTAAGTTTATCGAAAAGGACAAAGCTTTAGAAAGACGTTTTCAGCCTGTTAAGGTTGATGAACCGTCTATTGATGAGTGCGTAGAAATGATAAATGGAATTAAGCACTACTATGAAATTTATCATGGAGTTATTATTCCTGATGAAATAGCAAAAAGCGCAGTCATAATGAGTGAACGCTATATCACTGATAGGTTTTTACCCGATAAGGCTATAGACTTAATTGATGAGGCTTCATCGCACATCGTTTTACACTCTCCTCATATAAATGAAAGACACAAGCTTATTGATAGTTTAGCTGTAATTGATAAAAAAACAGATGATTTGAATGCCAAAATTGCTGAGGGAGGAAAGGAACCAACTGAAGCCGAATATAAAATGCTTGCCGAATATAAGGCGGAAAAGTCACAGATGCTTCTTGAAAAGGAAAAGCTTGACAGAGAATGTGATAATACCTTTATGACTAAGCAGGACTTGGCTAAGGTTATAGAAATTTGGACAGGTATCCCTGCGAGCAATATTTCCGAGGAGGAATTTGAAAAGCTTGCAAAGCTTGACATAAATATAAAGGAAAGAATTATAGGTCAGGACGATGCTGTAAATTCTCTTTGCTCTGCAATCAGAAGAAGCCGTGCAGGCGTCAGTGTTAAAAAAAGACCTGCATCCTTTATTTTTGCAGGACCGACAGGTGTTGGTAAGACCGAGCTTGTTAAAACTCTTGCCAAGGAGCTTTTTAATTCTGTGGAAAACCTCATACGCCTTGATATGACCGAATATATGGAAAAGCACTCCGTATCAAAGCTTATAGGAGCGCCTCCGGGTTATGTTGGTTACGATGAGGCAGGACAGCTAACGGAAAAAATCAGACGCTCTCCTTATTCCGTAATTCTTTTTGATGAAATTGAAAAGGCACATCCTGATGTTCTTAATATTCTATTGCAAATTTTAGACGATGGCAGAATTACCGATTCTCAAGGTAGAGTAGTGAATTTTGAAAATACTGTTATAGTTATGACAACGAATGCAGGCTCAAGCGGAACTGCGTCTCCTGCAGGCTTTGGTAGCACAGCACACGAGGTTGAAAAGGAAAAAACCGAAAAGGCGCTGTTTAACTTCCTACGTCCGGAATTTATTAACAGAATTGACGAAATAATTACGTTCCGTTCTCTTGAAAAGGATGATTTTGTAAGAATATCTCGCATTATGCTTAATGATTTGAAGGAAGCTCTTAGCGAAAGAGGAATTAAGTTTGTTTACACTGATGAGGTGTGTGATTTTGTAGCAGAGCAATCGTTTAGTAAAAAATTCGGTGCAAGAAATATGCGCAGATTCATTCAAACCAAGATAGAAGATAAGCTTGCTAATGCTATGATTTTTGAAGTTAAGGGTCCACTGGCAGCAGCTTCAGTTGACGTAAAAAATGGCGAAATCGAGCTTACCTGTATTTGATTTTGAATATATTCACAAAAATATTCATGCTATGTGAAAAAACGGCAAATTTTGCCGTTTTTTCTTTATTTTTTTGTTCAAAAAAACTTGCATTATTCTCTTGTGTGTGATAATATAATAATATATTTGTAAAAGGAGCGTGTAGAATTTATGAAAAGGTTTTTTTCTGTAATCCTATCAATAGTTTTCCTCTTAATCTCTGTGTCTAATTTGGTATATGCTGATGAGGTTGATGCTCAAATATCAAACGTAGCCCCTAACGGAATTGCGTATTCATCAAGCGAGAAGAACAGTCTTTGGACACCTGTTGAGTCTGCTATAAATGGAAAGTACGGTGGAGTTGACGGAGAATGGCAAGGCTGGGAATGCGCATATCCCGAGGTTCAACCGGGTCAAGATACGTCTAATGGCTTTAGCGGCGAATTCTTTGGTGTTAAGTTTGAAGATAACTACTATGATATTTATGAAATAAAAATGAACATCGGTATACATACGCTTGCAGGAGGACAAAATGCTACTTACACTGTTCAAGCATTGGTTGACGGTAAATGGGAGCAGATAGTTGTTTTAAAAGATGACCAGGCTGTTCCGACTGATACGAAGTATGCAGACTATAACGCGGTAATGAGCGATCCTGAGGCATCACATCGTGTGAATGCAACGATTCATCACGTTCTTGAAACGCCAATAGGAACAAATAACGTAAGAGTAGTTATTTCTGACTACGCAAAGAATTACGAGGGTGGCGACGTTCTTATTTTCCCGTTTGTCTATGAGCTTGAGCTTTTCGGCAAAAAAGGAATTGCACCGGAAATAATTTTGCCCGAGGGTGCTTCAATTACAACAAATATAGCTTGGTATGCGTATCCGGAAGCAAAACCGGGTTCAAACGGTACGTATCCATTTTTAGCGATTGATGAAAATGACGATACTTATTGGGAACTCGAAAATTATGAGGGCGGAGAATATTTCACGCTTATGTTTGATAAGGAGTATGAAATTGGTTCCGTAAAAATGGTTCTTGGAAACCAAAACGATAAAAAAATACAATCCACAACTCTTGAATATTATTTTGACGGAGCATGGCAGGTTATGGAAAACTCAAATGCTTTGTTGAGAAGTGCTAATGAAGGCTATTACGGTCTCGAATATAAATTTGCAGCAACGCCTGCGTCCGGAATAAGAATTAAGTTCAAAAGAGCTTGTGAGTCTTTGAAATTAAGTACGTTAGAGGTACATTTGAAGGATTCAAAAACGTATTCTTTTGAAAATCGTTTTTCAGTTGCACAGTTGGATTCTGTGGCATCTAACAATATAGCAATAATAGGTAAGCCATATTCAAGCACAAGCTATGTTCCTTATTCTGATAACAGTTACATAAATGACGGCTTGAAAACCGAAAGCTCAAAGGTTTGGTTTACAGGAACAGTAGATACGCCGGAATATTGCGGACTTGTATTTGATTACCCGCAAAAAATAAACAAAGTTGCATTATCCGTAAGACCCGGTACCATACAGGGCACAGAAATTATGAAGTTTGAGATTCAGGCTCTTGTGGACGGTGAATATGTGAAGATAGCAGAAGGACGCTCCTATGACGGCGACTACGAAACGGAATATACGTTTGACGAGGTAGAAACAACTGATATAAGAGTTGTCATTAAAGAAGGTAACGGAGCTATTCCTAACGTTAAGGAGCTTGAGGTTTATTCGAGCGAAGTGCTTTCTATGTTTGCAGGAATCGAACCTAAAGTGGAAGAATCCCAACCGCAACAACCAAACGAAGAACCGCAGGACTGCACAAACGATAATGGCTTCAAAATGGTTTTTTTATTACCAATTGCGGTAGCGGTAGTTATTGCGTTGATGCTTGTGGTATTTACGATAAAAAAATCAAAAAAGAAAGAAAATAACAAGGAAAATAACGTAGCCTCGGAGAACGGTATCCAAGGCGAATGATTTTCTAAAAACGGTAAAGAGGTTAGAAATGGCAAACGATAAGAAAATGGTAGAGCAAATTACCTCAATGGAGGAGGATTTTGCTAAATGGTACACAGATATAGTTAAAAAGGCGGACCTTATTGACTATTCAAGTGTAAAGGGTTGTATGATTATCCGTCCTTACGGATATGCAATTTGGGAAAATATTCAATCGCTTTTGAATGCAAGATTTAAGAAAACAGGTGTAGAAAACGTATATATGCCGATGTTTATTCCCGAAAGTCTTTTAAACAAGGAAAAAGATCACGTCGAGGGATTTGCTCCTGAGGTAGCGTGGGTGACACACGGCGGCAGCGAGCCACTTACCGAAAAGCTTTGTGTAAGACCTACCTCTGAAACTCTTTTCTGCGAGCATTATGCGAATATCATACGTTCATACAGAGATTTACCAAAAATGTATAATCAATGGTGTAGTGTAGTAAGATGGGAAAAGACAACCAGACCATTCCTTCGCAGCCGTGAATTTTTATGGCAAGAGGGACACACAATTCATGCAACTGCGGAGGAAGCAGAAGCAGAAACCTTGCAAATGCTCAACGTTTATGCGGATTTCTTTGAAAAGGATTTAGGTATTCCTGTGTTAAAGGGAAGAAAGACTGATAAGGAGAAATTTGCAGGTGCGGAAGCAACCTATACGGTAGAAGCTCTTATGCACGACGGTAAGGCGCTTCAAGGCGGAACTTCACACAATTTTGGTGACGGCTTTGCAAAAGCCTTTAATATCCAATATCTTGACAAAGACAACACCTTAAAATACGGTCACCAAACCTCTTGGGGCGTATCTACAAGAATAATCGGTGCAATCATTATGACACACGGTGATGATAACGGTCTTGTTTTACCACCGCCTGTTGCTCCTATTCAAGTAATTGTTATTCCATGCGCTCAACACAAGCCCGGTGTTATTGAAAAGGCTACTGAGGTAATGGAAAAGGTTAATGGCTTTGCAAGAGCAAAAATTGACGTCTCCGATAACTCTCCGGGCTGGAAATATGCCGAATACGAGATGAAGGGTGTTCCTCTTCGTTTGGAAATCGGACCGAGAGATATTGAAGCAAATCAGTGCGTATTGGTTCGCAGAGATACAAGAGAAAAGATTTTCGTGTCTCTTGATGAGCTTGAAACAAAAATACCTGAATTACTTGCGGATATTACAAAATCACTATTCAATAAGGCTTTAGAAAACAGAAGAAATCGTACATATACAGAAACTGAACTTGATAGCTTCATAAAGACAGCTAACGAAAAATCAGGTTATATAAGATCGCATTGGTGCGGTGATTTGGAATGTGAGCTTAAATTAAAAGAGCTTGCTGACGTAAGCTCACGCTGTATGCCGTTTGGCGAGCAAGACACAGAGGGTAAATGTATTTGCTGCGGTAAACCAACCGATAAAATGGTTTATTGGGGAAAAGCATATTAAAATTAGTTATTTTTAGAAACGCGGAGGGAAATAAAATGAGTTTCAAAAATCAATATTTAAATGAATTAATGGAAAGAGTAGTGAAAAGAAACGCTAATGAGCCTGAATTTCATCAGACCGTCAAAGAGGTTCTCGAATCAATTGAGCCGGTTGTTGAAGCACGTCCGGAATACATAAAGAGCGGTGTTCTTGAAAGAATGGTTGAGCCTGAAAGAATTATCAAGTTTAGAGTTCCGTGGGTTGACGATAATGGCAACGTACAGGTTAACCGTGGCTTTAGAATTCAGTTCAACAGTGCTATCGGTCCATACAAGGGAGGACTTCGTTTCCATCCATCAGTTTACGAAGGCATAATCAAGTTCCTTGGCTTTGAACAAACCTTCAAAAACAGCTTAACATCACTTCCGATGGGCGGCGGTAAGGGTGGCTCTGACTTTGACCCACAAGGCAAAAGTGATGCTGAGGTTATGCGCTTCTGCCAAAGCTTTATGACAGAGCTTTCAAGACACATCGGTGCAGATCTTGACGTTCCTGCTGGTGATATCGGCGTTGGAGCAAGAGAGGTTGGCTATATGTTTGGTCAATATAAGAGACTTCGTAACGAATTTACAGGCGTTTTAACAGGTAAGGGCATTTCTTATGGCGGGTCTCTTATCCGTCCTGAAGCAACAGGCTTTGGTGCAGTTTACTATACAGTAAATATGCTTGACTACTTCAAGGATACAATCAAAGGTAAAACCTTTGCAATTTCCGGCTTCGGTAACGTAGCATGGGGAACTGTAAAGAAGGTAACAGAGCTTGGCGGTAAGGTTGTTACAATTTCAGGTCCTGACGGATATATCTACGATGAAGACGGAATTACAACTGAAGAAAAAATCAACTTTATGCTTGAAATGCGTGCGTCCTGCCGTAACAGAGTACAGGATTATGCAGACAAGTTCGGCGTTCCTTTCTTTGCAGGACAAAAGCCTTGGGGCGTTAAGGCAGATATCTTAATGCCATGCGCAACTCAAAATGAGGTTGGTATGAAGGAAGCAGAGCAAATAGTTGCTAACGGCGTAAAATATTACGTTGAAGTTTCCAATATGCCTACTACAAACGAAGCTATTGCTTATTTGAAGGAAAACGGTGTTATTATTGCTCCGTCAAAGGCTGTTAATGCAGGTGGCGTTGCTGTTTCTGGTCTTGAAATGTCACAGAACTCAATGAGATACAGCTGGTCTGCTGAAGAGGTTGATGAAAAGCTTAAGGGTATTATGAAGAACATCTTCACTAACTCTATCAAAGCTGCTAATCAGTACGGTCTTGGCGATGACCTTGTAGCCGGAGCTAATATTGCTGGCTTTATCAAGGTTGCTGATGCTATGCTTGCACAAGGTGTGGTTTAATTTATAAATGAAAAACTGACTGAAATTTTCATTAAATTGGCAATTTCAGTCAGTTTTTTATATCGAAGTATAATATTATATAAATTTTAATTAAAAATTTGATATTTATTGTTGATTTTTATGTAAGTTTATGGTACAATGACAATAGCGAAATATGAGTAAAATTCATAGGAGGTAAATAATGAAAAAGATTTTCGCACTTTTATTAGTTGTGTTAATGCTTGTTCCATTTATTGCGTCATGTAAACAGCCTAATACTGACACAGATACTAATACTGATACAAGCAGTGCAACTGACACAAGCACAGATACTGATACTGATACTGATACTGATACCGGTTCAGATTCTGGCAACCAACAAAAGCCACCTTCAAACAAGAAGGACGTTGCTGAGGCAATGAAGAACTTTGAAGGCGAGACTGTTAAGATTTTAACTTCCAACTGGTCAACAACACCTGGTGGATGGACACAGCCTGAGCTTTGCGTAAAGGATTATGGCGACGGTTCTAACTACGGCTTGCTTATCAATGATGCAGTAATGGACAGAAACTTGTATGTAGAAAACACCTACAAGGTAAAGCTTGATTGGGTTGACTGCTATAATACTGCAATGGAAGCAAGACTTTCTGCTTCAACAATGAATAAGGGTCAAGAAGGCGTTGAAGACCCATATCAAGTTGCTATTGCAAACGTTCATAACGCAATGAACCTCGTAGTTGGAGATTATCTCTACGCTATGGGTCAAGATTACATTAACTTTGATGCTGACTATTTCAACCAGGAATGCGTTGAAAACTACACACTTGCAGGTAATACTTTCTTTGCCGGCGGTGACATCAGCTTCCTTGATGAGCATACAGCGTTCATTCTTTACTATAACAACGAAATGGTTAAGGAATACGGAAAAAATTTCCCTGACTTGTACGAGCTTGTTCTTAGCGGTGACTGGACAATTGACGTTCTTTACAATCTTTCCGCATCTGTAAGTAAGAACACAGACGGTAAGGATGAATATACAGACGACGATACATACGGCTTAGGAACAACACAGCTTAGCGCTTTCTATCAGTATTTCGGTGTTTACCAGGTAGGTAAAGGAACTCTTCCAAGCGGTACTGAGGGATATGTTCTTACTATCGACAAAACAGGAAACATTCAAACTATCGTTCAAAAAATGTTAGACGCTAAAAACCAAAAGGATTCAATCAGAACTGAGTGGACTGGCGGCTGGAGTACAATGCAGTTAGCATTCGAACAGGGCAGACTCTTGTTCTATCATGAAGTTCTTCAAAAGGCATTTAACTTCAGCGATATGAAGTTTGGTATTCTTCCATTCCCTAAGTTAAATGATGCTCAAGAAAGATATTACGTTCCATCTGCATCTCAGTCTACTGTTATTTGTATCCCAAGAGCTACAACTAACAAGGTGCTTTCTGAATGTATGGTTGAAATTCTTTGCAAGACAGCTGGCGAGTACATTTTCCCTGCTTACGTAGATACTCTTGCTGAAAAGCTTTATGTTGGCGATGATGGCGAGTCTGAAAACGAAGATGAGGATTCACCTGCTCTTAAGGTTGTTAAGGAGCAAGTATTCCCTAACATGATGTATGACTTAGGTTATATGTACACATACGACGGCTTGATTACAGGTTCTGTACAGGGCGGTTCAATTGAAGGTGGCGAAAATAAGTTCCAAATTAAATTGGATGAAGCTAGACTTGATGCTGAAGACGTTCTTGCAGGCTGGAATGCAGCATATATTGATTATGAAGAGGAAGACTAATAGTCTTTACCTTATATAGAAAAATCTATCCTACGGGATAGATTTTTCTTTTATTTTTTTAAATTATATTGAAAATTATCTCTTTAAATGATATACTATTGCTAACATTAAAAAGGAGAATAAATATGTCTATTATAATAAATGAAGAAAAAAATCTTTTCACGTTGGAAACATCTAATACTAGCTATCAAATGAAGGTCAATAACCATGGCTTATTGATTCACACGTATTATGGCAAAAAAATACCCGTTTGCGATATGTCGTATAATTTTACAAACGGTTACTATTTGTCATTTTCACCCTATGATGAAATGGATATGCCTTGGAATCCTCATTCCGTTGATATTCTACCTCAGGAAATTTCAACCTTTGGAAACGGCGATTTTAGAGATAGCGCAATAAATGTTAGACAGGCTGACGGTTCTTGCGGCCTTGAATTAAGATTTTATTCTGTAAGCGTTTCAAAGGGTAAGTATTCATTAAGCGGATTACCCTCGTTTTATGGCGATGATGCGGAAACGTTGGTTGTAACCTTAAAGGATAAGATATACGACATATACGTTCACCTTTATTACGGTGTATTTGAAGAATATGATTTAATTACAAGAGCTATAAAAATTGAAAATAAGACAAACGATGATATAAATCTCGAAAAAGCTATGATAAGCCTTGATTTTATGAATGGCGACTATGATTTTGTTACGTTCCACGGCAAGCACATGAGAGAGAGAATGCTTCAGAGAAACGAGGTTTTCTATGGCACCTCAAGTGTAGGAAGCACAAGAGGGGCATCAAGCCACATGGAAAATCCCTTTGCAATTTTATGTGATAAAAACGCCAATGAAGAATACGGAAACGTTTATGGCTTTGGTCTTGTGTATAGCGGTAACTTTTTAATTTCTGCATCTAAATCTCAAACTAAATCTACAAGAGTAAACGTAGGTATAAATCCTGAAAACTTCAACTTTTTACTTGAACCGGGGGATAGCTTTGAAACTCCCGAGCTTGCAATGGTGTATAGTGATAGCGGTTTTGGTAAAATGTCAAGAAGCTATCATAAGGCAATAAGAAATAATTTATGTCGCGGCAAATTCAAAACGTCAAGACGTCCCGTTCTTATCAATAACTGGGAAGGTACTTATTTTAATTTTAATGCAGACAAGCTTGTGGCTATGGCAAATGACGCTTCAAAAATCGGCATTGAGCTTTTTGTAATGGATGACGGTTGGTTTGGCAAGCGCGATGATGACCGTTCAGGCTTGGGTGACTGGACTCCAAATGAAAAGAAGCTGCAAGGCACACTTAGTGAACTGGCTGACAGAATAAACGCTACGGGAATGAAGTTCGGTATTTGGTTTGAGCCGGAATGTATATCCGAGGATAGTGATTTGTATAGAGCTCATCCCGACTATGCATTTAAAATGCCGGGCAGAAAGCCATCAGAGAGCCGTAATCAGCTTGTTCTTGATATGTCTCGCAAAGAGGTAAGGGACAATATTTATAATCAGCTTGAAAAGGTTTTAAAGAGCGCTAATATTTCTTATGTAAAATGGGATTTCAACAGACATATTTCCGACTTGTACAGCTTAGCTATGCCAAAGGAAAGGCAAGGAGAGGTATTCCATAGATATATTTTAGGATTGTATGAGTTGCTTGAAAGAATTACAACCAATTTTCCCGATATTCTTTTCGAAAGCTGTTCAGGCGGAGGCGGACGCTTTGATATGGGTATGCTTCACTATATGCCACAGGTTTGGACAAGTGATAACAGTGATGCTATTGACCGTCTTGAAATACAGTATGGAACGTCATTTGCATATCCTATTTCTACAATGGGCGCACACGTTTCTACCGTTCCTAATCACGGCAATGCAAGGGTAACACCTCTTGAAACCAGAGGTATCGTAGCATATTTCGGCACTTATGGAGTAGAGCTTGATATCACTAAAATGACGGAGGATGAAAAAACAGAAATCAAACGTCAGATAGTTGAGTTTAAAAAACACTACGAGCTTATTCAGTACGGTGAATATTACAGACTTCAAGGCCCTCTTGATGCAGATAAATATTATACAGTTTGGGAGGTTGCCAAGGAAGACGGAAGCGAAGCGATAGTTGCTTCTGTTCGCAACAAAAACGAAGCCGCCTTCGTTCACGAAATAGTTAAGATAAAGGGCTTAATTCCCGATAGATATTATAAAATCAACGGTGGCGAACAGCTATATTTAGGCGCTGCCCTTATGCAACACGGACTTAAAATGGAGTATGATTTCTTTGCATATCCTGCAAGACTTTACCATTTGACATTAGCATAAAAACAGGACTGTTGCTTTTTTTAGCAACAGTCCGTTTATATTATTTGCTATTATTTAAAAATTCTTCCTCAAGCTTTTTGTTGAATTCTTCTGCTGTATTATAGCCCATCTTTTTAAGACGTTGATTCATAGCCGCAATTTCGAGAATCGCCGCCAGATTTCTTCCGGGGCGAACAGGAACAGTAATAGCGGGAATTTGTATTCCGAGAATTTCTACAGTCTCGTTTTCAAGCCCCATTCTGTCATAAAGCTTTCCTTCAACCCAAGGCTCAAATTTAATAATGAGTTGAATTTTTTCAGTTTCTTTAACAGCACCTGTACCGAAAATACGGCGTACATCAATAATGCCGATGCCACGAAGCTCCATATAGTGTCTTATAATGCTTGGAGCCTTACCTACAAGCGTTTTTTCTGAAACCTTGCTTATTTCTACTGCATCGTCCGCAATCAATCGGTGACCTCTTTTTATAAGCTCAATAGCCGTTTCACTTTTTCCGATACCGCTGTCACCTAAAATTAAAATACCTTCGCCGTAAACCTCTACAAGAACGCCGTGACGTGTAATTGTCGGCGCTAAATGAAGGTTAAGGGAAGCAATAAGAGCGGCAACAAAGTTTGTTGTAGCAGTAGCTGTTCTTAAAAGAGGAACGTCAAATTTTTTTGCCACCTCAACCATCTCAGCGGGAGGCTCAATACCTCTTGCAATGATAATGCAGACAGGCTTCTTTTCAAAAAAATTGTACAAGCTGTCATATCTTTCCTTGTCAGATAACTGAGAAAGATAAATGCTTTCAACTCTACCGATAATTTGAATGCGTTCAGGAGTAAAATAGTCAAAAAATCCCGTAAGAGGAAGCCCTGGTCTGTTTATTTCAGACCTTGTGACTTTTATGCTTTTAATATTCTCCGGCAAAAATATGCCTTCAAGGTTAAATTCATCAATAATTTTAGTAAGCTCAACAGAATTGTCACTTTTGTTATTCATCTGTATTCTCCTTGTTAAGTCAAATTACTAAAATCATTGTATCATATAGACGTTAAAAATGCAATATAAAGGTGAAATTTATGAAAATAAATGATTTGAACAATGCAACCAAGCCCGAAATAATAGTTGACGTAACGGGCAGAGCAGTATATGTAAATGAAAATGCCAAGCAAGCCTTTAATATAAAGACTGGCGATTTTATATCAAGCATAATTGATATGAATCATATTAAGAAAATGTCGATGTATTCAGATTTTGTTGACGTTTTACAAACTCATCATCCAACATATAAGGAAGCAACTGTAACCGTGTTTGATAATGTCGTGAGTAAAACGTTAAGATTAACGTTTAATAAAGGATATGATAAAACTAATGCGGATATAAGAAAAGAAAACGACATCTTATCCGTAATAAACAACATAAAGCTTTATTCATCAAAGTGTGAAATTTCATTAAAAAATTTTGCTCAAGGTATAAAGGAAAATGCATCTGAAAGTCATATCTTTTTAAACTTGTTTTACGATGACGATAGCTTTTATTATAATAAATCAGTTTTGCAATCTCTTGCATTATGCAGTATAGGTATGTTAAATGAAATAAATTCATCACGACCTATTGATTTTTACCTAAAGAAGCGTGGAGATGATTTAGAAATGAAAATTATTGTTCGCGTTACTGAAAATAGTGAAGCAAGAGGTATACAGGAAATAGAAGAAATTTGTCCTTGGATTGGCTTAAGATTAACGTTGATTGATAATATATGCGAGAAAAATGAAATTTTATATACAGCAAATATAATAGAAAAGAGCTTGAAAATAACCTTCAAAGTAACGAAGCTTAAAAACAAAAAAGCGGAGCTTTCATCAAATCTTTTCGAAGCTCAATGGGACGAATTGCCAAATCTTCTTTCACCAAGGCCTATGCGTGATATATCAACAGCAGAGCAAGAAGGATTATAACGTCCCCATTTGACCCATTCTTCTCACTTGCTAAAAAAATTATCAAAGCAATTAAAAGTAGATCGTCACTTTTTATATTTTTTAAATATTCGCTAAACGGCGAAAGCTCCTTTAAAATGCTTTTGCTATGTTGAATATTATCATTCTTTTCTTGTTCACTATCATTGTGAGGCTGCTCTTTATTATTTTCTTCTTCATCTTGATAGAAAATATCATTTTCAGTTGCATTTTCGATAGTTTCATCTTTTTTCATTACGTTTGATTGATAATTCAGCCTTTGTTCAAAGGAAGGAGAAACAGAGCTTTTTACAGCCCCCTCTGTTGAACTTGAATGAACCTTCATTTCGGTATCCTCATATAAATCCTTGCGAAAACGGTTTCCGCTGTAATTTTGCGGTATATCAACGCCTGTATATCTTGTAAACATTTTCCCTCCTTATATAAGCTTTAGTGTGTTTGCCAGCTTAGAAATTTTTATAATACCATCTATCATTTGACAACGTTCTTTGCATAAATATGGCTTTAAGGCAATTAAAAGACTTGCATTTTTTGAGATGGTGTTACTAAGCGAGCTTATTATGCTGTCTGAAAAGTCTTTACTTGACTCTTTGTTGATAATTGTATCTTTAATTTCGTTATTGACTGTATCATTTTCATAAGATTTATCTTCCTTTAGGGTTGGAGAAATCAATGAAATAACGTCCTCAAGAGAAGCTGACGTATCACCGTTGTTTCCTTTAACTGTATCCCGTATTTTGTTCATAAGCTCCTCGTTTCCCATTACCGAGGAAAGAATACTGTCAATGCTAACGTCCATATTATTTCTCCCTTTTTAAAATTTGTATAGCTCTTTCGATATCCTCATCTGTCAATTTTTCAAGAGTTTGTCTGATTTTAGTCATATCCTTTGGTCTTTCTATATTTTTGAGACTTTTTACACCGGATTTTGCAATTATCATTTGGATTACAGTCCAAAGACCGTCGTCGTTTAATTTTAGAATCTTATCAATTGCTTTTTTATCAATTTTCATAATCAATCCCCCAAAAATTTGTTACTATCAGCATATTCAAAAAAATAATTTATGTCACAAGGAGACAAAATGAAAATACTTGTTTTTTCTGATTCACATTCCTGTCCTAACAGGCTTTTAAAGGCGGTAAATGCGCACCACGGGAAATGCGATCTTATTATATTTTTAGGTGATGGCTTGCGCGATCTTGATTTGGTAAGTGAAAAATATCCGCAAATACCTATAATTAAAGTTCAAGGAAATTGTGATATTTTCGCTTCAGATACTATTCTTACCGAAACGGTTTTGGATTTCGATGGCATAAAGATTCTTGTAACTCACGGACACAAACACGGCGTGAAATACGGTTATGGCGGAATTATAAATTATGCAACAGAGCAAGAGGTAGATGCAGTATTATTCGGTCACACTCACGTCCCATGCGATGAGATTGAATATGTGCAAGACAAAAAAATTTGCCTTTTCAATCCCGGAAGCGTGGCAAGTACGTCCACCTACGGTGTTATAAATATCAGTAATGGAATTTTAATTACAAATATCGCTAAAATTTATTAAAATATTAACGGTTGATATTGCAAATATCTTTAATTTATGATAATATAGATTTGTTAAATAAATTTATTCGGAGGAATAATTAAATGGAAAAGAAAGTAAGAGTTGGTATTATTGGTTGTGGAGGAATTGCTAATGGAAAGCACATGCCTTCACTTAAGAAAGTGCCGGAAGTAGAAATGGTTGCATTCTGTGATATTATCGTTGAAAGAGCAGAGCAAGCAGCTAAAAAGTTCGGTGTAGAGGGTGCAAAGGTTTACGCTGATTATAAGGAGCTTTTAAAGGACAAATCAATCGATGTTGTTCACGTATGCACGCCAAATAGAAGCCATAGCTTTATCACAGTTGATGCATTACATGCTGATAAGCACGTTATGTGTGAAAAGCCGATGGCAATAAATGCTGAAGAAGCAAAGAAGATGGTTGACGCTGCTAAAGAAACAGGCAAAATGCTCACTATCGGTTATCAGAACAGACAGAGAAAGGATGCAATATACCTTAAGAAAGAAGCTGATGAGGGTGTTTTTGGTGACATCTACTATGCGAAGGCAACAGCACTTCGTAGAAGAGCAGTTCCAACCTGGGGCGTATTTATCAATGAATACGAGCAGGGCGGCGGTCCACTTATCGACATCGGTACACACGCTCTTGACTTGACTCTTTGGACAATGAACAACTATAAGCCAAAGTATTGTGTTGGTACTACATACCACAAGCTCAACGACCAGAAGGAATCTGCAAACGTTTTCGGTCAGTGGAAGCCTGAAGAATTTACAGTTGAGGACAGCGCATTTGGATTTATCGTAATGGAAAACGGTGCTACAATAGTTCTCGAGTCCTCTTGGGCTATCAATATGACAGAAACAAAAGAAGCTTGCACAACTATCTGCGGTACTAAAGCAGGCGCTAAGATGATTGACCAAGGTGTTCTTGAAATCAACGGAGTTAAGCACAACAATATGTACGAAACAAGACCTAATCTTGACGGTAAGGGCGTTGCATTCTATGATGCAGGCGGATATAACGCAGGTGAAGAAGAGGCAAAGCAGTGGATTGCTGCCGTTATCAACGGTACACAGCCAACAGTATTACCTGAACAAGCATACTGCGTAACTCAAATTCTTGAGGGTATTTACGAGTCTGCAAAGACAGGTAAGCCATATTACTTTAACTAAAATATAACAGGGGCGATATTATCGCCCTTGCTTTTAAAAGGAGAATAATTATGAAATTAAGCGTACTTGCAAATCTTTACGGTAGCAAGCCTCTTGATGAGGCATTAAAAATCATTTCCTCTTTAGGTGTTCATTCTGTTGAAATCGGTGCAGGCGGTTATCCGGGAAAAGACCATTGTGATCCTGCTAAGCTTTTAGCTGATGAAAAGGCTCTTGAGGAATTTAAAGCTACATTTAAGAAATACGATGTTGAAATTTGCGCTCTTGCAACACACGGAAACCCTGTTCATCCAAATAAGGAAATTGCGAAGCAATTTGATACTGATATGAGAAACACAATTCTTTTAGCGGAAAAGCTTGGAATTGATACTATCATTACCTTCTCTGGATGTCCCGGCTCAGACCCAAGTGCAAAATTACCAAGCTGGGTAACCTGCCCATGGCCTGACGATTTTCTTGAAACTCTTAATTATCAATGGAATGACGTGCTTATTCCATATTGGAAGGAAGCAACAGAATTTGCCAAGTCTCACGGCGTGACAAAGATTGCGCTTGAAATGCATCCGGGCTTCTGCGTATATAATCCTGAAACACTTTTGAAATTAAGAAATGCAGTAGGAGATGTTATCGGTGCAAACCTTGACCCATCTCACTTGATATGGCAAGGCATTGATCCTGTAATGGCAATACGTGCATTAGAAGGAGCTATCTATCACGTTCACGCTAAGGACACTAAGGTTGATGACGCTAATACGTCCGTAAACGGTGTTCTTGATACAAAACACTATGGAGACGAAATTCACCGTTCTTGGATTTTCCGTACAGTTGGATACGGTAACGGCGAAACCTTCTGGCGAGATTTTGTATCAAATCTCCGTCTTGTTGGATATGATAAGGTTCTTTCTATTGAGCATGAGGATAGCTTAATGACTATTGACGAGGGCTTAAAGAAGGCTGTAGAATTTCTTGACAAGGTTATGATTAAGGAAACAAAGCCAACAGGAATGCGTTGGGCATAATTTAATAACACACAAAAACGGACACCTCTGTGTCCGTTTTTGTATTTATTGCTGGTTTTCTGTGTTGGTGTTATCTTCGTTGGGCTTTTCTTCAGACTTGAAAAAATTCAAATGCAATTTTGGATCAATATGATTGTTGTTTACCTTTAATTCATAGTGCAAATGAGGCTCTTCGGCAATTTCATTCATGGCACTTTCGCCAACAGCACCTATCGTATCGCCACTCTTAACGGAAGCACCGATTACTATTCCATCTTTAAGAGTTGGATCAAGATTTTTGTAAATACTTACTGCGTTTCCCGAATGCTCAATTGATATACACGTTCCCATAAACGGATCGTCCCATACGTTTGTTATAACACCGTCTGCAACGGCTACAACGTTACTACCTAAGCTTGCTTTTATATCAATGCCTAAGTGCGTTCTGTAATCGTTCATAGTTTGTGAAAATACAGGAATAGAATCACTAAAATCAATGCTTATGTCGCCTGATACAGGTAAAATAAACGTAGGTAAAGTGTTTTTTTCCTCATCAATTGTAGGTGTATCTGTGTTTGAACTATTTGAGTCTGTGTCGGTAGATGGAGCATCAGGCGAAGGCACGCTTCTTCTTGCTGCTACGGTTGCAATGATAAGTATTGTCACAACCGCTAAAACAATAGCCATAGTTACGTAAAAGACTCTTACGTTTTTTTTGTTGTTTTCTTCCATTATTAAATAAATCCTTTCAATTTTGTTGTAAAGCTATTATTTACCTTGAAAAATATAATTATGCACAAAAATTCATTTTTACCTCTGTTGACAATAAGCCAAGATTATGATAAACTATTATAAATATGTTAAGTTACTTGGAGGAGTTATGATACTTATTGAAAGATATAACGTAATGAATTTTGAAAACGCTATAAGAGGAGCAAGAAATCCTCTTAATTCTTGGGCGAAAAGCGATAGCTATTACGATGAAAACGGTGACTATATTTTAGGCGAAAACGATTTAGGTTTAGCAAAGAGACTTGCTAAGGCAGGAAGTGACCATAGAAAATATTTACGTCAAATTTTCGTTTCAGTTGATATTACTGCGCCACTTTATTGGTGGAAAGAGTATGATACTTACAAGGTAGCAACAGTAGCTAATTCTACCTCAACAATGCACAAAATTCACTCTAAAAAATTTGAAAGAAGCGATTTTAGCTGCGACAGAATGAGTGAAAAGGCTCTTTGTGTTCTCGATAATTGTATTGAATATCTTGAAGAAGCAAGACTCAATTTTATTGCAACAAATGATAAGCAATATTGGCATGATATGATACAGCTTCTTCCTTCAAGCTATAACCAAATGAGAACCTGTACGTTTAATTATGAAACTCTTATTAACATTTACTACGCAAGAAAATCACATAAGCTTCAAGAGTGGCACGTTATGTGCGATTGGATAATGTCATTACCTTATGCTAAGGATTTGATAGCGATTAAAGATGATGCTGAATAAGATTATTAAGGATTATGATAAGCCGGAAAGCACCGAAACAAGAGTGAGGGTAGGACGTTTTGCGGGTATTATAGGAATAATAGCCAATGTACTCCTCTTTGCCATTAAGCTTATAGTAGGTATCATAACGGGGAGTGTATCCGTTATCGCCGACTCCCTGAATAACTTATCCGATTCAGGAGCAAATGTTCTTACAGTCGTAGGATATACGTTAACGGGTAAGCCTGCAGATAAAGATCATCCTTACGGACACGCAAGAATGGAATACTTATGTAGCTTGTTTATATCTGTTATAGTTGCGTTTTTGGGCTTTGAAATGCTGACCTCATCTATTGACAAGATAACGGGAAATCCAACCACAGAAAAATATGATACAGTTGCTATAATAGTAATTGCATCAACCATTGTTGTTAAAATTCTTTGTGCGCTTATTTTCAGAAAATTAGGTAATCATATAAAATCCGATACCTTAAAAGCATCAATGGTGGATAGTATAAGCGATGTAATTGCTACAAGCGCAGTTGTTGTCGGTATGCTTTTAACTCCTATTACCGGACCTAATACTGATGGTGTGATAGGTATAGTGATAGCTGTTTATATTATCTTTATGGGTGTTAAGCTTATAATTGAGTCTTCAAACACACTTTTGGGCAAGGCTCCGGATGCTGACTTTATAAGCGATATTGTGTCTAAAATCAAAGGCTACGACGGTGTTTTGGGCATTCATGATTTAGTTGTACATTCTTATGGAGAAAACAAAACCTTCGTTACCGTTCACGTTGAGGTTGATGCCGATGGAGACATTATGCAAAGTCACGACGTAATTGATAACATAGAGGCTGATTTCCTTAAAGAAAACGTCAATCTTGTTATTCATATGGATCCAATATCCATATCTGATCCTTATACTAACGATATAAGATTAAAATGTATGGATATAGCATCACACTTGTCAGCAGAGCATTCAGCACCTATTTCGATTCATGATTTCAGAATAGTAAAGGGAGTTACTCATACCAATATTATTTTCGACGTTAACGTAAGTGCAGAATTTAAGCTAACAAACAAACAACTTTGCGACGAAATCACAAGCCAAGTTAAGAAAATAAATCCATTATTCAATTTGGTGTTAACCATAGATAGGGACTATTTTTCGGAAAGATACGAAAGATAAAGGAAAAAATAATGAAAAAACTATTATTCATAACCGTATTTACAGTAATGCTTTTAGCCATTTTAACTGTCGTTACATCCGCAACAAGTATTTATGATGAAAACGGTAATAAATATACATTTGTTGAAAGTGCTTTTTTTCTCCCTTCACATATAAATCCAAGTAAGGTGACTGTAGAAGAAAACGGTACAAAAAAACAAATTGACCTCACCTCTACAAAAACAAAGGATGATAAAGGCAACGAGGTGTATTATTACACCTCAAACGGTAGAAAATATCCTGTTTATTTTGCTTCCAACCTTCCAAGTGTATACGTAACCACATATAAGTCTATTGAAAGTATTTTAAGCGACAAAAAAGTAAGAGACAAAGATGCCAAAATGTATATTACTGATAAGGATGGCAACAACTACTACTATGATACCTCTGATACTACAAGTGAAATTAAGATGAGAGGTAACGCAACCGCTAACAATAAAAAGCCACCGTTTCAAATAAAGCTAAACAAAAAGCATGATTTGTTTGGAATGGGAGCAGCCAAAACGTGGATTTTACTTGCCAATTATACTGATCAGTCGATTATCAGAAACAGCGTTATGTATAAGATCGGTGAAATTTTAGGCATTAAAACCTGCGAAAACCGTAGTGTTGACCTTTATGTGAACGGTGAATATTATGGTGTGTATTTGCTTTGTGAAAAGGTTCAAATTCAGTCAGAAAGAATAGATATTTTTGATTTGGAAAAAGAGAATGAGCTTTTAAATCCTAAAACTACCGGTTCAGTGAGAAAGAAAACAAGTGGCACTCTTATAAATGAGACTATAATCACAGAATATAGTTACATTCGCAATGTTGTCAATCCTGCCAATATATCAGGCGGTTACCTGATTGAGCTTGACAATAACTACTACCAAGATGAAAAATGTTATTTTAAAACAGAAAACGGCAATGCCTATGTAGTTAAATCTCCTGAATATGCTTCGCAGGAACAGGTAGAGTATATTGCCAGAGTTTTTGCCGATATGGAAGAGGCTATCTATTCACCAACAGGCAAAAACAGTAAGGGCATTCATTATAGCCAATATATTGACGTTGAAAGCTTAGCTTACGGTTATATTTTGCAAGAATATGGACGAAATTGGGATTCAGGCTCGTCAAGCCTCTATTTCTATAAGGACAGAGATATAAACGGCAAGTATACGAAAATCGTTAAAGGTCCGCTATGGGATTGTGACAACACGCTTGGTAATATGGTTAAGCTAAGAAACGGAGATCCCGGCAATAATCCCGAAACCTACTGGTCAAGAGGAAGTCAACTGTGGAAGGGACTTGTTCAACACGATTATTTTAATTACTTAGTATCAAAAAACTTTGAAAGAATATATCCGGAGCTGATAAAATTGACAGAAAGCGGAGGGTATGTATCGCAGCTTGTGGATGATATCGGTTCGTCTATAGTTATGGATATTGAACGTTGGGATAGAGATGACTACTCCCAATGGCCTATGTATAGTGATTATGTATTTCCGGGAGTTCATGCGGATACGTGGCAAAACGGTCAGGTGTTCCAGTTTATTGATGGAGAATATTCTAACGGTATAGATAACGATGAATCAACCGTAATAGGCTATCTCAATACGTACATAGTTAAACGTGCAAATTGGTTAAAAAGCGAGTGGGCGTACGACGAAAATAATGTACCTGCTATTTCAACAGATGGAGTAATTGACGAAACCCTACAGCTTCCTGTTGCACCTACCTTCAATCCGGTATATCCTTCAAATCCGGAGGATACTGATACGGGTGTTGTTGATACAAGCACGGATCTAAATACCGACACAGATTCAAATGTGGATTCTGATAAGTCAGGAGATTTTATTAACAAAGAGCACATAGTTATAATAGCAGTAGGGGCTTTTTCGTTGATTGTAGCGCTTATAGGTATCGTTGGCGCCGTCATAATAATCAAAAAGCTAAAAAGAGAATAAAAAAATCCGCTTTTTGCGGATTTTTTTATTGATTACTTATATTTTTCACTTTTCTTCAAATACTACTAAAAAACGCAAAAAGAGGAAAAGAAAATGCAAGCGGTAATTTTAGCAGATAAGTATTCCAATGATACGGTGGAACAAATTATAAATATCTACAGAAACCAAGGTGTAAATAAATTTATTGTTTGTCGTACGTCAAATATTGAAATGATAGAAGAAATCGAAAACAGCAGTTATTCCGTTATTTACGTTAAACTGGATAGAAAAAACAAAACAGGAGGACAGCTTTTGAAAATAGCTAACCTTTTGGATTCAAATAAACCGTTCTTTTTAACATACGGAGACTATTTGTGCAATATTGATTTAAAAAACTTTATAAAATTTCATAAAGCAGAGGCGTGTGTTTTATCAATGGCACTTATAAAGGAGAGGGATAAACAAATTTTTGGCGGGTTTATGTTAGTTGATTTTGACGCAATGGGATATATTGACAATGAAAAAACCGTTTTTGAAAAAACCGCTTTAACAAGAATGGCAGAGGATGATGAAATTAGTTGGTATTTGTATAGTGGAAGCTATCAAACTATGTATCAACACCTAAAAATTTACGGATTTTAATATTGCAAAAAGCCTCTTTATGGTATATAATGTATCTGTATAAAAATGAAGAGGTGTAATTAAATGGAAAAAATTAAAATGACAACTCCCCTGGTAGAAATGGACGGAGATGAAATGACACGAATTATATGGAAAATGATTAAGGATGAATTGCTCTATCCCTTCATTGACCTTAAAACGGAATACTACGACCTTGGCTTGCCTGAAAGAGAGAAGACCAAAGACCAGGTAACTTTTGACTCTGCTTATGCAACACAAAAGTACGGAGTAGCTGTTAAGTGTGCTACAATTACCCCTAACAAGCAAAGAGTAGAGGAATATAATTTAACCGAAATGTGGAAAAGCCCTAACGGTACAATTCGTGCCATTTTGGACGGAACTGTGTTTAGAGCCCCTATTCTTATCGACTCAATTAAGCCTGCTGTACGTAATTGGAAAAAGCCAATCACAATAGCACGTCATGCGTACGGTGACGTTTATAAGTCAACTGAATACCGTGTTCCGGGCGAAGGTAAAGCAGAGCTTGTTTTTACTGACAAAAACGGTAATGAAGCGTTTAGAAAAACAATTTATGATTTTGAATGTGCAGGCGTATTACAGGGACAGTATAATAAAGACAGTTCAATTCACTCCTTCGCTCATTCTTGCTTTAATTATGCTATAAACACAAAGCAGGATTTGTGGTTTGCTACTAAAGATACTATTTCAAAGCAGTACGACCAAACCTTTAAGCTTATTTTCCAGGAAATATTTGAAAAAGATTATAAGGAAAAATTCGAAAGTCTTGGTATCGAATATTTTTACACTCTTATTGATGACGCTGTAGCGAGAGTTATTCGTTCAGAAGGCGGATATATTTGGGCTTGTAAAAATTATGACGGCGACGTTATGTCTGATATGGTATCTACTGCTTTTGGCTCACTTGCTATGATGACCTCTGTTCTTGTTTCTCCTAACGGACAATATGAATATGAGGCAGCTCATGGCACAGTTACAAGACACTATTATCGTTATCTAAAAGGCGAAGATACCTCAACTAACCCTATGGCAACTATTTATGCATGGAGTGGAGCATTACGCAAAAGAGGCGAGATGGACAATCTTAATGATCTTATGGCTTTTGCTGACAAATTAGAGGAAGCCTGCATTGATACCTTGAATGACGGTATAATGACCAAGGATTTAGTGGGACTTGTCGAATCCGGAACAAACGCAACAGCAGTAAATACAATTACTTTTATAAAGGAAATTAAAGCGCGTCTTGAGAAAAAGTTATCATAACGGAGGATATATGAAAAAATTAGTTGCATTTATCCTGTTGTTACTTATGCTTTTTATGTCTGTATCCTGCAATAATATGCCCAACACAGATACCGGTTCAGATACCATTTCGGACAGCGGTTCGCAAGAAAAGCCTGAATACAAGCCGAATGTAACAGAGGATAGAACAAAATATGTAGCAACCTATAACGCGGCAAAAACAAAGATAAATTACGGAAAAGAGTCATTGATAGCGCCTGTACTGTCAAAGTATTATAATAATTATGAAGCAGCGATTTCTATGACATTTGACGATGGCGATGATGTGAACACAGGTCATATTCTTAACGAATTGTTTGCAAAATATGGCTTTAAAGGTACACTTATGTTAGGCGCTGATAGCGTTAAAAACGACATCGAGGAATGGAATGAAATTTTATCAAAGGGATATCTTGATGTAGGCTGCCACGGCTATTATCATGTAGGTCCTACAAGTATAAATGATAAGGAAACGCTAACAAGAGAAACAAAAGAGGCAGTTGAATTTTTAAGAAAAAACTTCCCAACTCAAAAGGTTCTTACCTTTGCTACTCCGCTTGCTAATATTACTGATGAATACGAGGCGGCTTTAAGGGAACTTGTTATTTCAAACCGTCTTGAACAATCCGGAAACCTTGTAGAGTACGGTAAAAATTACAATATGTACAGGATTAGCTCTGTTTCATTTAATGTGAGCAAAACCTTAAGCTTTATAAATTCACAGGCTGATATTTCAGTTAAAAGCGGAGACTGGCTTGTTGAGCTTATGCACGGTGTCATAGACGGAAATCGTCACAGTACAGACATAGACAAGGCAACCTTTGAAAAGCATTGTGAATATCTTTATGATAAATATAACGGTAAGGTTTGGTTCGGTTCATTTGAAGAGGTTTCCCTTTACGTATATCAGTATGAAAATTCAACCTTTGAATACGTAGCTTGCGATAAGAACTCTATGACCTTTAAATTGACAACAGACCCGAGTCTTGATAAAAGTATATTTAATATTCCAATGTCTGCAACAGTTGATATTCCCAGCTATGCTACGTCTGCATATTATTTAATCAATGGCGTTGAATATGATGTTGAAATTGAAAAATTGGGTCAGAGAAGAAGAGTAGTAAGATTAAACGATATTCCTACTGACGGTTCTGAAATACAGTTATTCTTTAGCGGTAACAAGACAGTGGCTAACGGTTGTTATGCTCATAAATATGATGAAACAATAGTTAAATCTACTTGCACAACACATGGATATAGAGAGCTTGAATGTACATATTGTCATAATACGTACAAAACCGACTATTATGATATGCACAATTTTAATATTCCGGTAGAAATAGAAGGTAAATTCTACGATATGTGTGATGATTGCGATGCAGTTCGTATAAGAGGAAGTTCATAATATAATAAAAAGCATCTGCACTTAATGTGCAGATGCTTTTTCGTACTAAATATGGCTCATTTCCGCAAGACAAGGGTTAATCTCTGTTAGATATTATATCAAGTATTCGTATAAATAAATTGATAATGTCAAGATATAAATCCAGTACGCAATCTATTGCGTTATCAAGACTTTTGGGAAATTGTTGCGCTCTGTACCAGTCATAGCCTATATAAAGAGAGAATATAACAACGAATACCCAGTTGAATAAATCACCGCCAAATCCAAATAACAAACAAATTATTTCTGCAAAAAATGAAATGGCAAGTGATACAAACAGCGCAGTTCCCATTCTTGAAAATAAATTAGGAAATGCCGTTGCAAGAATCATCATTACAGCAACTACAATACCTGTTATTACAATTGCGGTAAAAATATGTGTCATACTGTAACTTGGTAAGCAAATTGCCAAAACTGCACCAATTGGAATGACTACTAAATTGTATCCCAAAAAGCTAAGAGCAGGACTTGATGACCTCGAAATGAAAATTCCCGCAAAGCAAAGTACTAAATATCCAATCAAAAAAGCGATAGGATTCATTCCTAAAAACAAAGGGCTTAAAAATTTAACCATTAACGCATTTACAATAAAACCGTAAAGCAAGCATGCACCAATAACAAGATTGTAGGTTTTTGCGGTAAGATTTTCGTAAGATTTAAATCTTTCCTGTTTTCTTTCTTTTGTATCTATCATAAAAGGACCTCCTGTAAAAATAAATTATTCAAGCTCAAAAGCACCGGTGTAAAGCTGATAATATTTACCCTTTTGTTTAATTAAATCCTCGTGCGAGCCGCGTTCGATGATTCTGCCATGGTCAAGCACCATAATAACGTCCGAATTTTTGATAGTAGATAATCTATGAGCAATAACAAATACAGTTCTTCCTTGCATAAGAGCGTCCATACCTTTGGAAACTATTGATTCTGTTCTTGTGTCAATAGAAGATGTGGCTTCGTCAAGAATCATAACAGGTGGGTCAGCAACCGCTGCTCGAGCAATGGAAATCAGCTGTCTTTGTCCTTGAGATAAACCACTTCCGTTTCCTGTTAAAACGGTATTGTATCCATCGGGAAGCATAGATATAAATGAATGAGCATTAGCGCGCTTTGCAGCCTCAATGCATTCTTCATCTGTAGCGTCAAGCTTACCGTATCTTATGTTGTCCATAACTGTTCCTGTAAATAGATTTACGTCCTGTAAAACTACACCAAGAGAACGTCTTAAATCGCTTTTTTTAATTTTATTGATATTTATTCCGTCATATCTTATTTTGCCGTCTGCAATATCATAGAATCTATTTATAAGATTTGTAATAGTGGTTTTACCTGCACCAGTTGCGCCTACGAAAGCAATTTTTTGACCTGGCTCTGCATATATTGAAATATCGTGTAAAACTATCTTGTCTTCATTATATCCAAAATCAACCTCGGTTAATCTTACGTCGCCTTCAAGCTTTGTATAAGTTACAGTTCCATCGCTGTGAGGATGCTTCCACGCCCATATACCTGTGCGCTTTTCACTCTCCACTAAGTTTCCGTCTTTGTCTTGCTTAGCATAAACAAGAGTAACGTATCCGTTATCGGATTCGCTTTCTTCGTCCAATAATTCGAAAATTCTGTCCGCACCCGCAAGACCCATAATAATAGCGTTAGCCTGCTGAGATAGTTGCGAGATATTGTTTGTGAATTGTTTAGACATTCCAAGGAAAGGAATTAAAATTGTTACGTCAAGCTCGTTTCCTGAAAGAGAAAGATTTGGTACGTCAAAGAAAATAAGCATTGAACCCACAAAAACAAGAAGAACGTAGAGAATATGTCCTAAATTATTGATAATAGGCATAAGGGTGTTTGCGAACTTGTTAGCTTTTGTAGCGTCCTCGCAAAGCTGTAAATTAAGCTTTTCAAATTCCTCTTTTGTTTTAGACTCGTGATTAAATACCTTTACTACTTTTTGACCGTTAATCATTTCTTCAATGTAACCCTCGCTCATTCCAAGGGACTTTTGTTGACGGATAAAATATTTAGCACCGCTGCCGCCAATCCATTTTGAAGCGATAAGCATAAGGATGACACCAAAAATGACTACAAGCGTTAGCCACACGCTAAAGTAGAGCATAATGAATGAAACTACGCAAATGATTATGGAAGATGTTATAAGCTGTGGAATTGATTGGGAAATCAACTGGCGAAGAGTATCAATGTCGTTTGTATAATGTGACATTATATCGCCATGCTTGTGAGTGTCAAAGTATTTTATAGGTAAGGATTGCATTTTACCAAACATAAGAATACGCATTTTATGCAGGAATCCTTGCGTTACAACTGCCATAGTTCTGGTTTGTGAAAAAGCTGCAATCAACCCTAATATATAAACTACAATCAACAGTAAAACGGTCTTTAAAATAGATGGCAAAACAGTATCCAATACCGCTTCTGTGTCAAGCCCGCCGTTATCTAAGGCTGTTTTATCAAATCCCCACTTATCAAGCAGAGCTTCCTTTTCCATTTTTAGCTGTTCTTCATAAGAAAGATTTGAATATTGATTTTTTGTTTCATTGGAAACCTCAATTTTTTCGGGATTTGCTAAATAATATCCGTCTTGTGCTGAGGTTAAAACATTTTGTTGAAAAATTCCGGGCAAAGCAGTGGCTAATGCACTGAAGAAAATGCAGAAAAGAACTAAAATAAACTGTTTCTTATAGTATTTGGTAACGTAACCTATAAGACGGCCAAAAGTACCTTTACGCGCTTTTTTTATTGGCCTTCCCATATTTGGTTGACGAGGATTGCCGATCGGTTTACTCATTGCATTTTGCCTCCCTTCGTCTGTGATTCGTATATTTCTTTGTATATTTCGTTATTTTCAAGCAAGGAGGTATGATTTCCGATTCCGTTGATTTTTCCGTCGTCAAGAATTACTATTACGTCAGCGTCCTCCACGCTTGATATTCTTTGAGCAATAATAATTTTTGTGGTATTGGGTATTTCTTCTTTCATTGCCTTTCGTATAAGAGCATCGGTTCTTGTGTCAACTGCACTTGTAGAGTCATCTAAAATAAGAATTTTCGGTTTTTTAAGGAGGGCTCTCGCTATGCAAAGTCTTTGCTTCTGTCCTCCCGAAACGTTAGTACCGCCTTGTTCAATGTAGGTGTCGTATTTATCGGGAAATGTTTTTATAAATTCGTCAGCGCAAGCTAACTTACAAACTCTTTCCATTTCCTCATCAGTTGCATTTTCGTTTCCCCAACGAAGATTTTCCTTTATAGTTCCTGAAAAAAGAACGTTTTTTTGTAAAACAACACTTACCGCATCACGTAGTGAAACAATATCGTAGCTTCTTACGTCAACGCCACCGACTAAAACAGAGCCACTATTAACGTCGTAAAGACGCGGAATCAACTGTATAAGTGAGGATTTTGAACTACCGGTACCACCAATGATACCAATGGTTTGACCGGATTTAATATGTAGGTCAATATCGCATAATGCGAACTTTTCAGCTCTTTGTGCATATTTGAATTTTACGTTATTAAAATCAATATCTCCGTTTTTAACCTCATAAACAGGATTTTGAGGGTTTTTAATGGTAGTCTGTTCATTTAATACCTCGCAAATACGCTTAGCACATTCAGCGGACATTGTCATCATAACAAATATCATTGATACCATCATAAGGCTCATTAAAATCTGCATTCCGTATGTAAGAAGCGCAGAGAACTCGCCTATGATAATTTCTCCGCGAATAATAGCCTGTGAACCGAATAAGCAAACGCAGGTCATTACTGTGTACATGCAAAGCAACATTAACGGATTATTAAACGCAAGAATTTTGTCAGCCTTTAAAAAGTCCTTTGAAACCTCGTCTGATGCACCATGGAATTTTTCTTTTTCATAGTCCTCTCTTACAAAGGATTTTACAACTCTCATTCCATGTACGTTTTCTTGTATAGACGCGTTTAATCTGTCATATTTCTTAAATACTCTTTTGAAAATAGGCATAGCACTTCTTGCAATGAAAATAAGACCAAAAAGAAGTACAGGGATTACTACAACAAAGATAAGCGCCATTTTTCCGCCACGTATGAATGCCATGATAATGGAGAAGAAAAACATAAGAGGAGAACGAATAGCAGTTCTTATAATCATCATAAAGGATTGTTGAACGTTGGTTACGTCAGTCGTTAATCTGGTCACAAGGCTTGAGGTTGAAAACTTATCAATGTTTTCAAAAGAAAAGTCTTGAGATTTGTCAAATAGTGCGGTCCTCAAGTTTTTAGCAAAACCGCAAGACGCTTTTGCACAGGTGATTCCTGCGATAGAGCCAAAAGAAAGAGAAGCAAGTGCCATTATAATAAGTAAGACACAATATCCTCCAACAACAGCCAAAGGACTTCCCGGAATAAGGGATTCAACAAATCCTATAAACCATTTGGTTAGTATAGCACCATCAATTGTATATCCCTGTTGCACATAAGTTATTAGGTCTGCAGTAAAGAATGGAATAAGACACTCCATAACAACCTCAAGGGAAACTATAATAGGTGTTAAAATTGCATAAATTTTATACTTACCTACGTATGTGGCAAGCTGTTTAATATTTTTTAACATTAAATCATCCTTCCGTGAAAACATATATTATATATTTTATCACTTTGCCTTTTTTAAGTCAATAAAAACTCTTTAAAAAATATGAACAACAAGTAAATTTGGCATATAATAATTATATATTGTGATATAAACTCAAAATAAATTGATTGTATCTTATAGATTACCAATGTTAATAAGTTTTTGCAAGGAAAACTGAAAACAAAATATTATATATAAAATTAAAAAAAACTATTGATTTTTTTACAAATGTTTGTTATAATAACCTTCGATATTTGTTTTTTAAGCAGAACCAACTAAAAGAGGAGAGTTTTATGTTATCACGCGATATTACAATTGTAAATGATGTTGGCTTGCACGCAAGACCTGCTACCTTCTTTATTCAAAAAGCAAATTCCTATAAGGCATCTATTTGGATTGAAAAGGAAGATAGAAGAGTAAATGCAAAAAGCTTGCTTGGCGTTCTTTCTATGGGAATTGTTAAGGGAACTGTGGTTACTGTTATAGCTGCAGGAGATGACGAGGCTGAGGCATTAGATGGTCTTGAAAAGCTTATTACCTATGAGCTAAACGATTAAATTAACATGTTGTGGCGATGGTCTCATAGACTGTCGCCTATTTAATTATAATTAGGAGGAACGTGATGACAGATGAAAAGCTTGAATATTTAAGAAAAAAATCAGCACAGCTTCCAAAGACTCCGGGCGTCTATATGATGAAGGATAGAAATGAAAAAATTATATACGTCGGAAAATCGCGTTCACTTAAGGATAGAGTATCCCAATATTTTCATCTGTCTTCAGATACGAATATAAAAACAAAAAGAATGGTATCTCAGATTGAAGATTTTGAAACGATAATTTGCGATACTGAAATAGAAGCACTAACTTTAGAAAATGTAAAAATCAAACAATACACACCAAAATATAACATTCTTTTAAAAGATTCCAAGTCATACCCTTATATCAAGCTTACTATGAATGAAGCTTATCCCAGAATAAGTATGACAAGAAAAAGAATAGGAGACGGTGCAAAATATTTCGGACCCTATTCAGGGGTAAGTGTGGTTAACGGTGTAATAGGCACGCTTGAGCGTGCTCTTGGCATACCTATGTGTAAAAGAAACTTTCCAAAAGATATAGGCAAGGAAAGACCCTGCATATATAAACAACTTGGCAGATGTGTTTCTCCTTGCGATAATTCGGTTTCTCAAGATGATTATTACAAAATAATGCAATGTGCTGCAAACGTATTGCGTGGAAACATAAAGGAAGCTACCGATAATTTATCTAAACAAATGCTTTTCTATGCTGAAAATGAAAAATTTGAGGATGCAGCAAGATGCCGAGACAGCATACAGGCTCTGAAAAAATTAAGAGATGGGCAGAAGGTTGTCGGCTCACCTGATGATGAATATGATGTTATAGCCGTCTATTCAGACAATCTTGCTACCTGCATTTCTGTATTTTATGTTCGTTCAGGCGTTATTTCCGATAGCGACACGTATCTTTATGGTGCATCAGAGCTTACTATTGATGAAGGATTTGAATATATGTCTCATTTTATAACCGATTTGTATTTAAAAAGAGAATATATTCCGGGCGAAATACTTTTAGGCTTCAACTTTGATAATAACGAACTTGTTTTAGTGCAAGAATACTTAAGATCCGTTTCGAAAAGAGCTATCAAAATAAGAATACCTCAAAAAGGAGATATGAAAAAGCTTTGTGATATGGTAGCTAAAAATGCACAGGAGCAAGCAAGACAGTATAAAAATAGGCTGGAGCAGGATAATAAAATTTTGATAAAGCTGTCCTCGATGCTATGCCTGGATTGCATACCCGGCAGAATAGAAGCTTACGATATATCAAATTTAGGTAATGAGCATATTACGGCAGGAATGATAGTCTATGATGAGGGGAAGCTTTTAAAAAGCGATTATCGAGTGTTTAAAATCAAAAACCAAGAGGTAGCAGATGATTATTCGGCAATGAAACAGGTGCTTAAGAGAAGAATTGAGCATTTATCGGATACAACAGGTAGCTTTGCTAAGGTTCCGGATTTAATTTTGCTTGACGGTGGAATGACGCACGTAGGGGCAATAAAAGAGCTTTTTAATGAGTTGAATGTTTGTATTCCTGTTTTTGGAATGGTAAAGGACGAGCATCATAAAACGAGAACGATAGTTACTGAACGCGATGAAATAAGTATAGCTAAAGAACAGTCGGTTTTTGTATTTATTTATAAGCTACAAGAGGAGGTACACCGCTTTTCAGTATCTAAAATGGATAAAGCAAAGCGCAAAACCTTAAAACGGTACTCTCTTGAAAATATAAAAGGTATAGGTGCAGTAAAAGCAAGAGCTTTACTGAACCGTTTTAAAACAATTAGCGCATTAAGAGAAGCAACAGTAGATGAAATATCAACAGTAAAAGGCATAAGTAAGACTGATGCTGAGAAAATATTAAGTTACTTAAAGGAAAACTAAAATGAAAATAATAACAGGAAGTGCCAAAGGAATGAATTTGGAAACTATTGAGGGCGAGGCAACAAGACCAACCTCTCAAAGAGTAAAGGAAGCAATATTTTCAATGCTTCAATTTGATATTGAGGGTGCTTTGGTTCTTGATTTGTTTGCAGGAAGCGGACAATTGGGGCTGGAGGCTTTAAGCAGAGGTGCGAAAAAAGCAACCTTTTCTGACCTTTCAAGAGATGCAACGGATGTAATAATAAAAAACGCAAAAAAAGCAAGGCTTTTTGATAAGTGCAGAATCTCCACCTGTGATTATAAGCAAATGATACAAGGTATAGCAGGGAAAGAAAAATATGATATAATTTTTATTGACCCTCCATACAAAAATAACGTAATTCAAGACGCTCTTGACAGACTTTATAAATCTGACTCAATAAATGTAAATGCTTTTATAGTGTGTGAAAGCGGAAAAGAGGACATTTTTGAAGGTAACGAGCAATTGAAATCTAAATTTAACGTTCAAAAAATCGCTAAATATTCAATTTCTTACGTTACCGTATTACGACCGAATTGGGAGATGTAAAGATGAAAGCAATAGTAACAGGAAGCTTTGATCCAATAACGATAGGTCACTATGAGCTTATTAAATTGGCTGCCGAAAAATTTAATGAGGTTTATGTGGTTGCTCTTGTTAATGCAGAAAAAAATCATTTGTTCACCTTAGAGCAAAGAAAGAAAATAATTGAACTTACAGTTGATGATTTCGATAACGTTATAGCTGATGAATATAGCGGTTTAACTGTGGATTATATGCACAAAAATAATATTACAAAAATCATTCGCGGTATAAGAAACGAGCAAGAAAAAGAATACGAAAACAATCTTGCTGCAAAAATGAAAGAATACGACGCTTCATTTGAGACTGTTATTTTACCGTGTGATGATAGGTACAGTCATGTTAGCTCAACCTTGGTGAGAGAACGCTTAAAAGAGGGAAAGAGCATAGAGACCCTTGTTCACCCCAACGCACTCGACACAATACTGAAAATGTACCGTCAAAAAAACATTTAACAAAAAATTCATAAAAGCCGTCTGCTTTTTATAAAGTGGACGGCTTTTTTGTATCGAAAATAAAATTATATTCTTTACAAAAATGAAAATATAACAATTTTTTTCAAAAAATTTATGAAAACTATTGATTTTTCAAAATCTATGTTATATAATGTAGTCATAAAAGTGGTGAATTGTGGTTAATTGCATCATTAAAGTGGAGTTGAAAGGAGTTTGAAGTATGCTTTACGGCCGTTATGAACATACCATAGATGCTAAAAATAGAGTTTTCATACCTGCAAAGTATAAAGAAGCTCTCGGAAACAGCTTTAAAATTACCTACAACAAAATAATGAATAAATGTATATTAGTGTATTCAGAGGATGAATGGGCTGAATTGCAGAAAAAGGTTGCATCTCTCCCCACTTTACAATATCAGTACTTTATTAGAGAAATATGCTCAAATACAGTTGACGTTCAACTGGATTCTCAAGGAAGAATTGTTCTGCCTCAGTTTTTAAAAGAAAGAGCAGGACTCGAGAAAAATGCATTATTTTTAGGCGTTGGTAACCATCTTGAAATATGGTCACCTGAGGTTCTTGAGGAAAAGGATAAAGAGGTTGACGTTGAGGAATTAACAAGACTTATGATGGAAATTGGCTTCTAAGGAGTAAAAAATGGAATTTTCACATTTTCCTGTAATGCTAAATGAGTGTATTGAGGGCTTAAATATTAAGCCTGATGGAATATATGTAGATGGAACTGCCGGTGGCGGTAATCATTCAGAGGCAATTTTAAAAAAGCTTACTACCGGAAAGCTTATTTCAATTGACCAAGATGATGATGCGATAGAAGCATGTACAAAAAGATTTGAAAACTACAAAGAGCGTTCAATTTTAGTAAAGAGTAATTTTTCAGAGCTTGGACGCATACTTGAAGACTTAAATATTGACCATATCGACGGTGTGTTATTAGACTTGGGCGTCTCCTCTCACCAATTAGACACACCTGCGCGTGGGTTCTCGTATAATAGTGACGCAAGACTTGATATGCGTATGAACCCACGCTCCCCTTTCTCAGCATTCGAGTTGGTTAACACATATTCCGAGTTTGATTTGAAGAGAGTAATAAGAGATTTCGGGGAAGAAAAATTTGCGCCTCAAATTGCTCGTAAAATAATTAGTGCAAGAGAAAAAGACCCGATTACGACTACGTTTCAGTTAGCAAATATTATAAAAAATGCAATTCCGGTGGCTGCTGCCAAAAAAGAGGCTCAGCACCCTGCAAAAAGAACGTTTCAGGCAATAAGAATTGAAGTTAATAAAGAGCTTGATGTTATAAGACCTGCAATCGATTCCGCAGTAGCAAAAATGAACGAAGGAGGAAGAGTAGTTATATTAACCTTCCATTCGTTAGAGGATAGAATAGTAAAATCAGCCTTCAATGAGTTTTCGCAGGGCTGTACCTGTCCCAAGGATTTTCCAATATGTGTTTGCGGAAACAAACCAAAAATAAAAATCATTAACAAAAAACCCATTGTTGCCACAGAGGCCGAGCTTAATATAAATTCTCGTTCAAAGTGTGCAAAGCTAAGAATAGCAGAAAAAATCTGAAAGGAGCTTTAATATGTACGGTACGACTATGAAAAATTACAGTTCTTCCAAATCAGTTAAGGAAGAAAAAAAGAGCTTATATACCAAAAAAGCCTCTAAAGTACGCAGAGAAGAAGCACCTAAAACAAGATATATGAAAATAACAGAGAGAAGAATAGAGCCTAAAAAGGAACAAACTGCATCTTATGATTCGATAAAGGATAGTTTTTCTAAAAAGGAGTTTCCAATCGCGTCTGTAATTTTCACAGCAATAGCAACTATGGTATTGCTTTTGTTAACGACAGGTGTTTTAGGATAATTGAATAAAAGCTTTAAAGACTCGCAAAAAGCGAGTCTTTTTTTGTTATATAAAAATTTCATCTTAATATATATTAGTATGTAAAAATATGAAAGGAAAGCGTGATGAGTATAAGTAAGATTTCAACAAAAATGATGAAAAGAGGTATTATTCTTTTTGTATTCTTTTTACTGGCTTCCGTTTTAATTATAGCTTCACTGTTTAAATTACAGATTTTAGGATATGACAAATATCAGAGTGAGGTATTAAATCAGCTAACAGTGGAAACAAACGTTAATCCGTTAAGAGGAAAAATCTATGATAGAAACGGACAGCTTTTGGCTACGAATAAAACAGTGTGGATACTTTATGTGCTACCGAGGAATATAGAAGATTCGGAATTCATAGCTGAAAAAATATCAGAGATAACAGGAGAAAAATATGAAACAGTATTAGAAAAATGTAAGAAAAAAGGATATAAATATCAAATAATTCATAACGCTTTGGATAAAGAAACTACTGAAAAAATAAGGGAACTTATAGATAAATACGGTTTAGCAAATCAAATTCAGTTAAACGCAAGCGCCAAGCGTTGCTATCCGTACTCGAATTTAGCCTCACATACAATTGGTTTTGTAAACGCTGACGGTGTGGGTGTTTATGGGCTTGAAAAGGTGTATAACAATATATTGGAAGGAACAAGTGGGAGATATATAACTGCGCAAAACGCCCAAAGCGGAGATATGCCGTTTCAGTATGAGGAGTATATAGAAACGGATGATGGCTATAATATGGTTACTACCATAGATTTATATATTCAATATCAGCTCGAAGCACAATTAGAGATGGCAGCAATAGAGTCCGGGGCGCAAAACAGAGCTGCAGGAATCGTAATGAATCCAAATACAGGAGAGATTTACGCTATGGCTGTATACCCGGATTTTGATTTGAACGAACCGTATACTCTTGATGAGCTTTCACAGAAAAAGCTCGAGGTATATGAAAAAGAAACAAAGGAATATAAAAATGAATATCTTAATTTGTTATTTACTATGTGGAATAACAAAGCAGTTACAGAATTATATGAACCCGGCTCAACCTTTAAGCTTGTTACAACCTCTGTGGCATTACAGGAGGGGGTAGCGTCATTAAATAATTCTTTTCATTGTAGTGGTGCATTGAAAATTGACGGCTTTTACAGAGCTATAAGCTGTCATAAACGTACAGGTCACGGCACGCTGACCTTTGCCGAAGCTCTTCAGCAATCTTGTAATCCCTCAATGATGTCGCTGGCATCAAGAATCGGAAGAGAGCGGTTTTATGATTATTTTAAAAGATTTGGATATACCGGAAAAACAGGAATAGATTTACCGTCAGAATCAAGCGGATATTACCATAGCTTCAAAGATTTTTCCAATGTTTCTCTTGCGGTATATTCTTTTGGTCAAACCTTTAAAACCACTCCCATTCAACAATTAAGAGCGGTTAGTGCAGTCGCTAACGGTGGATATTTGGTTACTCCTCATTTGCTTAAGGAAATAGTAGATAACGAAGGAAATACTATTTATAAGTACAAGGAAGAGGAGAAAAAGCAAATAATAAGCAGTCAGGTAAGTAGCACCATATCAAAAATATTAAAAGAAGGTGTAGACGGAGAAGGAGGCGCAAAAAACGCCTACGTTGCAGGATACAGTATAGCTGCAAAAACAGGTACGTCAGAAAAAAAGGATAAATATGATGAGAACGGTAACACATCGTACAGAGTATCGTCGTGTGTGGCGTACGCTCCATCAGAAAACGCACAGATAGCGGTAATAATCATAGTAGATGAACCAACCATAGGAAGTAAATACGGAAGCGTAGTGGCTGCCCCTTATGTTTCAGCACTAATGGAACAGATATTGCCTTATATGGGGATAAATGCTGAATATAGTGAGAAAGATAAAGAGCATGAGCAAATCAAAGTACCTGATTTTAACAATCTTAAATTAGACGATGCTATCAAAGAATTAAAAGCGCTTGGAATTATGTATGAGATATTTGGAGATGGAGATTTTGTGGAAAAGCAAACACCTTGTGCAAACAGTATTGTATATAAGCAATCAGGAAAGGTGATACTCTATACAAATAACGCAGATGTAACTCATAATAAAGTACCGAGTGTGATTGGTAAAACTCCTGAGGAAGCAAATAAGATATTGATAAATTGCGGATTTAATATAAAAATAGAGGGCGCGCTAAATTTTTCTTGCGGGAAAGGAGCAAAGGTTGTATCTCAATATCCGGTAGCAAACACGTTTTACGAAAAAGGAGAGGTTGTTACTATAACTATATTGTATACTGACGAGAAGGATTAAAATGAGGCTATATGAATTATTTAAGGATGAACGAATCAAATGTGCTAATTTAGATTTGAATAAAGAATTTAATAGCATAGAATCAGATTCGAGATTGATAAGAGAAAATGACGTATTCGTTGCTATAAAAGGCGAAAAAAGAAACGGAAATGATTATATAGGCGAAGCGTTAAGTAACGGCGCTATTGCTATAGTTACGGATACACAAGAGTGTTATGACAACGTACCGAAAATAGTGGTAGAAAACACAAGAAGAGCGTTGGCAAAAATGTGGAATAACTATTATAGCAGCCCCACCAATGAAATGAAGGTTATTGCAATTACGGGAACTAACGGAAAAACATCAAGTGCATATATACTTTATTCAATAATCAAATCATCACAAAAAAGTTGCGGTATTATATCTACTGTAGAATGCTTGATAAATGGAGAAAAATACGATATAAATGGTGGAAGCGAAACCAGCGATATCCCATCGGCTATGACAACACCTGACCCAAAGATTCTTTATAAGCTATTTTACGAGATGAAGGAAAGAGGAGTTGAATATGTAATAATGGAAGCTTCATCTCATTCCTTGAGTCAATTTAAACTGGCAGGGGCGAATATACATATAGGAGTATTTACCAATTTAAGTAATGAGCATTTAGATTATCATAAAACAGTGGAAAACTATTTTCAGAGTAAAAGAAAACTATTTGAAATAAGTAAAATAAAGGTTGTAAATATAGACGATGAGTTTGGTAAGAGGTTGAAAAAAGAATTTACTGATTCACATACGATATCGTTAGAGTCTTGTGCGGAATTTTCTACTGAAAATATACGTTACACAGATACAGGATGTAACTTTTATATAAAAAACAATAACATTAAAACGGAAATTGAATCAAGACTGATTGGTAAATATACGCCATATAATGTCATAACGGCAGTTGCTTGCGCTAATTTGCTTGGAATAGATGAAAAAAGTATAAAAAACGGTGTGTTAGAGTGCAGTCGTATTAACGGACGAATGGAAAGAATAAATGAAAATATATACATTGATTATGCTCATACTCCGGAAGCGGTTGAAAAAGCAATTTTGTCATTAAAGGATATTTATAAGGATAAAAAAATAATAGCTTTATTTGGCTGCGGAGGTGATAGGGACAAAAGCAAAAGGGCAGCAATGGCCAAAATTGTATCGTTATACGCAAGTGAGGCAATAATAACCTCTGATAATTCAAGAGGCGAGGATAAATACCGCATAATTAGCGAAATCCTTTTAGGTATTAACAAAGATTCTATACATTATGTAATACCAGACAGACAGGAGGCGATAAAATTTGCAGTGAGAAAATTAAAAAAAGATGAGATTCTTTTATTGCTTGGTAAAGGACATGAAAAATACGAAATAGATGAAAACGGAAAACATTATTTTGATGAGAGAGCAATTATCGAGGAAGCTTTAGAAGATGTATAAAATAAAATCTGTTTATGCAAAAGAGCTCGAGCATATAACCGAAGGCAAATTATATGGAGAAAATTGTATTGTACAGTATATTTCTACCGATACAAGAGAAGAATATCCGTTTAACACCTGCTTCATAGCACTAAAAGGGAAAAAATTCAACGGCAATGATTATGTAAAAAACGCAAGAGCTAATCTCATTATAACGGATGAAATATTAGATTTTGAGGCAAATTATATATTAGTAAAGGATACTAAATTTGCATTTTGTGAAATTGCTAAGGCTCTATCCAATAAGGCTAAAGTAATAGGAATTACAGGCAGCGTGGGTAAAACCACTGTAAAGGATATGACCTATTTGATTTTAAAAAGGAAATTCAATGTCAAGAGCACGCTCAAAAATGAAAACAACGAGATAGGAGTAGCTAAAACATTACTGTCAATAGGAGAAAATGATGATTATTGTGTTGTTGAAATGGGAATGAGAAGGATTGGAGAAATAAGGTGGCTATCTTATCTTACTAATCCGGAAATTTCAGCAATAACCAATTGCGGAACAGCGCATTTAGAGCTTTTAGGAAGTGAAGAAAATATATTCAAAGCCAAGACAGAAATAATTCCGTTTACAAAAAAATATTGTTTGGTACCGGATGAAAAAAGGTTTTCAGACTATAAATATGACCGCGCAGTTCCAATATTCATCGGAGGTAAAACAGTAAATTTTTTTGATATATGCTACAACGAAAAAGGAATAAGGTTTTCAGTTGTATATGAAAAAGAGATAATAGAAAATATAGAATTGTCAACGTTTAATATCAATAATGCAAAAAATGCATTGTTTGCTATAAGCATAGGGAAATTATGCGGTGTTCCAAATAACGAAATAAGAAGTGCTTTAAAAGAATACAAGGGAGAAAATATGCGTGAGGAAATAACTCAAATAAAGGGGATAACAGTAATTAAGGATTGCTATAACGCTTCTTATGAAAGTATGAAGGGAGCTATTTTTTCTCTTGTAAAATATGCGGAGATAAACAGGCTTGTTCCAAATCTATTACTAGGTGATATGCTTGAAATAGGAGAAAATGCAAATGAATACCATTATAGAATTGGAGAACTTGCTAAGGATTTAGGTATAAAAAGATTGTATGCAAAAGGAAAATATGCCAAAAATATTATGGATGGATTTTTGGGCGGAATTATATGTAGCGACAACGAGGAAGCCGCAAAAAATATTTTAAATGAATTAAATACAAACGATACCATTTTGGTAAAAGCCAGTCGAGCAATTGAGCTGGAGAAAATAATAGAAAAAATGAAAGAGTTAAGTAATGAATAGCTTGTTTATTTTTATAGTTGCCTTTATATCCTCACTTGTGATTACGGTAACTTTACTTGTTAAGCTGATACCGTTCTTGAAAACCAAAAAAATAGGACAAAAAATACTGGAAATAGGGCCGAGATGGCATAAAAGCAAGGAAGGAACCCCAACAATGGGAGGAATTGCTTTTATTTTCGCAAGTGTTATGACCGCCTTAATTACGGTTTTTATATTTAAAGAAGATTTCGATGCAAGAAACAAAATGATAATTTTAAATCTCTTTTCATATAGTATTCTGAATGGACTTATAGGATTGATAGACGATGTGGCAAAAATGAAAAAGTCAAAAAATGAAGGATTGACTCCTAAAATGAAATTTTTGCTTCAATCAATCGCAGCTGTTTTGTTTTTGATATCATTAAAGTTAACCGTAAACCTAAGCACAGAGTTGCATATACCGTTTTTTAATGTAGCTATTGATTTGGGATGGCTTTATTACATTTTTGCATTTTTACTTCTTTGCGGAATAGTGAATAGTGTAAATTTAACAGACGGTGTAGACGGTTTAGCTGGTTCTGTAATGCTTACAGTCGGTATGTTTATTTCAATCTCATCTCTTGTTGCTATAAAGAGTCCTGATTTTATTTTGATTGGTGCTACACTTACAGGCATATCAATTGGATTTTTATTATTTAATTTGCATCCTGCAAAAATATTTATGGGTGATACAGGATCTTTGTTTTTAGGAGCTACAACGGTTGGATTTTCTTTTTTTATAAATAATCCGTTGCTCGTTATTATTTACGGCTTCGTTTTTGTTGTTGAAGCAATGTCGGACATTTTGCAGGTCGCTTATTTCAAACTTACTAAAGGAAAGAGAATTTTCAAAATGGCACCGTTGCATCATCATTTTGAAAAATGTGGGTATAGTGAAATGAAAATAGTATCAATTTTCACGTTAGTTAATGCTTTGTTTTGCTTTATTGCATATTTTGGATTAGGTAATATATGAAAACTAAACTTTCGTCCGAAAAAGTTAATGAAAATAAAAGAAAATTACCGCCTATTGATTTGGAATATTTGATTTTGCTGTCAATAATTCTTGCCTTAGGAACGTTAATGATATTCAGTGCCAGTTATCCTTATGCACAATCACACTATAACGATAGTGCATACTACATAAAAAGACAATTTGTATTTTTGTTAATCGGTATAGTTTCTATGATAATATTTTCGAAGATTTCAATAAAAACTTATAAAAAAGCAACAATTACTTTTTATGTTGTGTGTTGTTTTTTATTGATCATAGTTCTATTCGGGGGATTTTCTGAGGGCGTAGCGAAACGGTGGTTGGGAATACCTGGTACACCTCTTTCGTTTCAGCCGTCGGAGCTTATGAAGCTTGGAGTTATTTTAATGCTGAGCAGATACATTTCAGAAAAGCAAAAAAACGAAAAGAACTTTACTAATGAAATTGTATTTCCTGGAATTATTTTATTTGGAGCCTGTGGGCTTGTCCTTTTGGAAAAGCATTTGTCAGGTACGGTAATAATCGCTTTAATTGGACTTAGCGTTATGTTTGTTTCCGGCGCATCAATTAAAAAAATGGGACTGTCATACGGTACGACAGCTATACTGGGAGCGATTGTGTTTTTATTAACTAACAGCTATGCCATGAAACGAATAGAATCTTTTTTTGATCCAAATGCAGATGTTTTAAGTGATAAATGGCAGACAACACAAGGACTTTATGCAATAGGTTCAGGTGGGCTGTTTGGCTTGGGCTTTACCAACAGTAGGCAAAAATACAGCTATGTATCGGAGCCGCAAAATGACTTTATTTTTACAATATGGTGCGAGGAAATGGGATTTATAGGAGCAGTTGTGCTAATTACCTTGTTTGTGCTTTTGATAAGGCGTGGCTTTAAAATTGCTTTAAATGCCAAAGATACTTTTTCGTCGTTGGTCGCTTTTGGAATATCAGGTCAAATAGCAATACAGGCACTTTTAAATATGGCGGTTGTAACTGACTTGATACCGAACACGGGAATTTCACTTCCTTTTTTTTCGTATGGAGGAAGCTCTCTTGTTATTTTGATGATGGAAATGGGAATACTGTTATCAATATCAAGATATTCTAATCAAATATGAGGTGTGTATGAGAATTTTGTTTTGTGGAGGAGGAACAGCGGGGCATGTTTATCCAAATATTGCCATAGCAGAAGCATTTAAAAAAAACAATTCAAATGTTGAGCTTGCTTATGTGGCAACGTTAAATGGAATTGAAAATGAGCTGGTTCCTTTCAAAAAATATCAAATAAATGCGGTAGGCTTAAAAAGAAAAATTACGATAGAAAATTTTAAATTTTTTTACCGCTTGATAGAAAGCATAAAGCAAAGTGAAAAAATAATTAAAAGCTTTTCTCCTGATGTAATAATAGGAACCGGAGGATACGCTACCTTTCCTGTAATATATGCAGGTCATAAATTAGGGATAAAAACAGTATTGCATGAGTCAAATCTGGTTCCGGGAAGGGCGATAAAGCAACTCGAAAAAAAGGCGGATATTATTTTTGTTAATTTTAAGGAAAGCATAGAATACTTTAAAAATAAGGAAAAAATATTTCACGTTGGCAACCCATTGCGTCAAGGGTATTATTCAATAGAAAAGCAACTGTCGAGAAACAAATTGGAGATTAAACACAAAAACGTTATTTTGTGTTTCGGAGGCTCTTTAGGAGCAGAAAAAATAAATAATGCAGCAATATGTTTGGTTGAAGATTTTATAAAACAAAGAAATGATACTTTGTTTTTATGGGCTACCGGAAAAAAGGATTTTGCAAGGGTGATAGATGTCTTAAAATATAAAGGCTTGGATAAAATCAAAAACGTTATTGTTTCCGACTATATTTATGATATGCCAAGCTATCTTTCTGCTTCGGATATAGTTATATGCAGAGCAGGTGCAATGACGCTTTCAGAGCTTGCACTTTGTCAAAAATGTGCTGTATTGATACCGTCTCCAAACGTAACTAACAATCATCAATACAAAAATGCCAAAGCTTTATATGATAAGGGCGCGGCATCTCTTATCAAAGAGGAAGAAATAAACAAGCTTACTGATGAAATAAAAGATCTTGTTGATAATGACCAAAAAAGAAAAAATATGGAAAACAAAATAACCAAATTTTCAGTAAAAAATGCAAACAAAAGAATTTATGAAAAAATTATAGATTTGATTTCATAGTAAATGACGCTTGATTTTACTCCTGTGTTGTGATACAATGAATAATGTATTAAATCAAAAGGAGTAGAGTATGAAAAAAGCCATAAAAATTATACTGCTTGCAATATGTATATCTTTGGTCACGGCCTTGGTAATTTCGTGTGGAGAAAAAGAGGATTTCACTTCAATTGAAACCCCGGGTCTTCAATACAAGGAGGGTGCTTATACAATAACGGTATCTTCAGAAATTACTAAATTTGATTTGTCATCTTTGTTTACTGTTTCGAAAAACGCAACCTTTATAATTTCCAAAACAGAAAGATTTGATGAAGAAATATATAGAGAGGTATCACTTTCCGATGGAGAAAACAAGTTTTATATTAAGGTATCAGATAAAAACGGGAATTCAAAGGTATATCAGTTTGTAATTGTTAAAAATAAGCTTTGTACAGTTATCTTTAACACAAACGGAGGAACTGAATTAGGTCAAATTTCCTGTGAATACGGCAGCGTTTTGGAAACACCTGTTTCTTTGAAGCCAGGATATAACTTAAATTGGGACTACGATTTTAATAATCCTATCACTAAAGATATAACAATCAATGCAGAATGGATACCAAACACGTATAAAATTTCAATTGACGGTACTGATAAGTCGTTAGATGTTGTGTTTAATCAAATACCCGATTTGATAGCAGAGGAAAAAGCAGGATATAAATTTGTCGGATGGCAATATAACGGCGCTTATTTTGATTCAACAAAGCCCTATTATATTGACAAAGATATTACGTTGACGGCTGTTTATGAAGCACAGAAATACACAATTAACTATGTAACAATAGGTGGAACTAACTTGAACCCGCTAATGTACACTGTAGAGGATGAGATTTTTCTTAAACCTTTGATTTGGGAGGTCGGCGAGGAAGACGACATTGCTTATGAGTTTGCAGGTTGGTTTAAAGATGCTGATTTTAAGGAAAAAATTGAAAAAATTGAAAAAGGCACGACAGGAAGCATAGATTTATATGCTAAGTGGATTGTTTCAAATTTGCCAACGGTGAAAAAAGAAACAATTATAACCTTTAATGCACCTGGCTTTAATTATAACGGTCAAACTCAAGAGGTTGTTGTCGGTCAAGAATACGTTTTTCCTAAGATTGAAAAGAATGGATATATTTTTGCAGGTTGGCAAACTGAAGACGGAAAAATTCAGCTTCAGTCATCCGGAACTTGGATGCACGAGAATGAATCAATGACACTTGTGCCCAATTGGACAAAAAAGGCATATTCAATTACTTATTTTTTGAATGGTGGAACTAACAGTAAAGATAATGTTGAAGCGTTTTATATTACAGATAAAGTTACTTTGTACAATCCGACCAAGGCTTATTCTACCTTTGTAGGCTGGTATGAGGATGAAAATTATGAAACAAGGATAGAGGAAATTCCTGAAGGTACGTATAGAGATATCTTCCTATATGCTAAATGGGAAGAAATTACTTATACGGTTTCTTTTAACGCTGATGGAGGAATAATCACTCAAAACAGTCAGACTGTTGTGCTGGGTAGCAAATATTCATTGATTACTCCTGTAAAGCTTGGCTATAAGTTTGACGGATGGTACAACGGTGAAGAGTTGTTTCAGATTACAGGAGATTGGAATGTTGAAAAAGACGTTTCTCTTGTAGCTCATTGGAGTATTGAAACCTATAAAATTCAATATGATTTTAATGAAGGAGTTACCGCAGAAAACGTTGTATATGAATACACAATTGCTTCCGACGATATAAAACTGCCAACACCAACAAGAGAAGGATACGAATTTCTTGGATGGTCTTTGGATAACGGACAAATTTTAAACGACAATGTATTACCGAAAGGAAGCACGGGAGATCGCTTATATGTTGCGCATTGGTATAACCCAATAGCAACAAACAATCTTGTTTATTCTATCAAAAACGGTGTTGCTACTGTGGTAGGATATACAGGAAAGGCTGGCGTTAATTTAACCATTCCTGAAGAATATTTGGGATATAAGGTTGTCGCAATAGGGAACGATGCATTTAATGGATACGGTAAGGAACTCGAAAATGCTTCAAGCAATTCAAGTGGATTTACAACGTTTATAATTCCCCAAACAATAACAAGAATAGGCGCCAACGCATTTAAGGATTGTGATGATTTAAAGATTCAAGTGGCAAAACTTGATACCACTAATGAGAGCGAGGTTAATGATTGGAAAAACGGTATTGTCATCGAAACAGGAAATGACCAGGTTCTTGATGTGATTTTGGGGAAACGTCCCGCAATTGGTTGGAGACCTTACGTTAAGCGTGAACAATAAACATTAAACTACCGCGTTTGCGGTAGTTTTTTACTTAATAAATACGGAATTATTGAATTATGGCAAAAAATATGTTAAAATACAAAAAAAGGAGATGAATAAATATGTCTAATATCATTGATTACATTAAATGGCGTGGGGACATAACGTTTGATATGGATCCTTTTAATGAGATTGATAGCTTGATTTTTGCCGAACTTTCATATTTTCCTTTCGAATATGTAATAGAAGATGGTGGAAATGGTGAATTTTTACCGGAGCTTGCAAAAAAAATCTTTTCCAAACCTGAGGGCGAAATAAAAATAGGTTATTTGATTCCCGAAAAGGAAATCAGAGAAATTTTAAGACTTATTATTGAAACACAAAGATATAAATATGTTAAGCTTAAAGACTATATAGCTATTTTATCCAAAGAAGAAGAAAAGCAGTTTTGCGGAATGTGCTTTGAAATTAGTGAAAATACAGTTTGTGTGGCTTATCGCGGAACTGACGATAGCTTAATAGGATGGAAGGAAGATTTTAATATGTCTTTTAACGCTCCTATTCCTGCACAGATAGAAGCTACTCGATATATAAACAGAATTAGCTCTAACGCAAAAAAAATATATGTATGCGGCCATTCCAAAGGTGGAAATTTGGCAACGTATGCATCGTTAACTTCTTATCCTGAGACAAAAATTAAAATAGCGTCCGTTTATGATTTTGACGGACCGGGTTTTAGAAGCGATTTCCTTAAAAACTTAAATGATGATGAAATTAAGAGTAAAATAACTAAATATTTGCCACAATCTTCAATAGTTGGTATGATTTATGATTCGGTAAGTACATATATTCCTGTGAAAAGTACAGGTAAAGGTATGTATCAGCACGACGCTTTCAGATGGCAGGTTTTAAACAAAAGCTTTGACTTGGCTGAAAGCGTTGATAAGTCTTCTTTAGAGGTTCATGATTTGTTAAATAAGTGGACTCTTTCTATGTCAAAGGAAGAAAGAGTTGAATTTGTTGAAGCATTATATAGACTTTTGACTGTAAACGATAGTGCAACCGTAACTGATATAACATCTGATAAATTTAGATTTCTTTTAGGATTTTTTAAAACGGACGGTAAAACAAAGAAGGTATTCCTTTCCGCTCTAAACCGTTTAATAAAAGAAAAATATTTTAGTAAGGATAACAAAAAAAACAGAGAATCAAAACGGAAAATCATTACTCTAAAAAAACCAAAAAAATAATATGCACTCGACTTTTATAGAGTGCATATTTAAATTTAGAAATTTATTTTATCGTATAAATATAAAAGCGTATTTTCCAGCTTTTTTATATTTGGTCCGTCCATACCAAAAACAGGAGATTCAAGAGTGAATGAACCGCTATATTTAAGCTCCTTCAATTTGCTAAATAGAAAATCAAAATCAATTACACCTTCAGAAGGATGCAAAATAGGCCTTATTTTAGAAAAATCTCTCGGGTGTGATGAATAATCACTTATGTGTATATGCTTGATATGTTCCCAAATAGGTTCTTCTAAAGTAGCGTATATTTCGTCGTGAAATGCTCCGAATCTCGTATCGAAAATAAAGCCGATATCAGGCAAAAATTTGTAGAGCATACGCCAAACAGAAAGGCCTGAATTAGTAGTGCAGGGAATGTTTTCAATCAATAACTCAATTTCATATTTTTTGAATATGCCAATAATTTGCTCAAGGTAAGAAATGTTATATTCGATATTACGGTCGCTTTTTTGACCGCCCCAAAGGTGGAACACACCTTTTTTAGCTCCCAACGATTGCGCAAAACGACAGTTTATTTCCAAAAGCTCCATTGCTACTTTTGATTTATCTTTATTGCATTCGGAAAGTAATATTCCTATTTCTTTATCAAAATGCATAATGTCAAATGGAATATCATATTTTAATATTTCCTGCAAGACGATGTCAATTTTATCATAAAAAGAATTTGAAAACATAAATTCTCCACCGCAAATAAGCCCTTTTTTAATAAGCGACGGGAAATGCTTTTTTATGAGAGTATAATCATTATTGTTAATTTTACCAACCATAACTCCAGTTGAACAGTATATTTTATTCACATAACCACCTCATAGAAATTTTAACACAACATTTGTCATAAATCAATATAAAAAGCCTTTTCAAAACATGAAAAGTATGATATTATAGTACTATAACGTAATTCTGCAAGGAGAAACTAAATGGAATTTAGTTTAATTTATCCCTCGTATGATCATTATTTGAAGCACGTTGAGGGAAAGGATAATCCAAATATATCTAACGAAACACTGGATGAGCTTGGTTTAAACTCGGTAATAGATTTGCAATCTAGTCGCCTTTGTGATTTTTTTACAAGCGATAAAGATGTTATCGAATATAGGCAAAGCGTATTCAAGGATATGCTTAGTAATGTTGAACTTAGCGAGGTGCTGGTTAAGATTACGCCTTTATTATCTGATATAGCTGAGTTAAGAAGAATGTCAAATGAAGCCGATGAGGGCGATTCGTATCTATATAGTATAACCGAGATAGAATTGTATATATCTTGTATGGAGCTTTTATCAAATGAGCTGTCTCCTTTAAAAGAGAAGCTGCAAAGCAAAGCGTTTATAACGCTTGCTGATAGAGTGAAGGAACTTACAGAAAGCGAATATTATTTAGATTTAAATAACCGCTTAAAAGAACTGACAGCTCGTGTAAGAGAAGTGAAGAGCGTTACGATTGGTGTTAACCTTGATGCAAGATTGCGTCCGGAAAATGCAGGCGTTTTAAGCGTTAATAACGAAAAATTTAAATCCGGAGATTTACTTCAAAAAATACTTCGTCTTGATTTTAAAACAAACGAATATACCTGTATAGCTGCCTTGCAGCCATTTAATAAAAATAATAACGAAAACCAGCAAAATGCACTAAGCTACGCTTTCAACAATGCATTGAATACCGTTTTTAAATCATCTATGCGTTCTTGGAAAAAAGTAGTTCAGGCGTACATTCTTGAAAATGCAGACTTTCTACTAAAGCTGCTTCCTGAAATTGAGTTTATAGTTAAGGCTACCGAGCTTGTAAATAATCTTAAATTGTCAGGAAATAGCTTGTGCTTTCCTCGAATTTTGCCTATGCAACATAAAACGTTTGATGTGAAAGGAATATATAATCCTGTTGTTGCTATAAAACTGAATGATAAAATGGTAGAAAATGATTTTGTATTTGATAATGATGGAATTTTTTATGTTTTATCGGGACCTAACAGAGGCGGAAAATCGGTCGTTTCTTGCGCAGTAGGATTGACCTTTGCATTGGCTCAACTTGGAGTAGTTGTACCTGCTAAAGAGGCTCAAATCAGCCCTGTTGATGCTATTTTTACTCATTTTCCAACAGGAAGCGAGGATGTAATAGATAAGGGACGTCTGGGCGAGGAGTGCGCACGACTTGATGAAATCTTTGATAGTATAACAGAAAACAGTCTTGTTATTCTTGATGAAACTCTATCCTCTACAGGCTCGTTTGAAGCGGCTTATATTGCTTCTGAGGTGTTATGTGGATTTTCGATGGTTGGATGCAGAGGAATTTTTTCAACTCATTTGCACGAGTTAACGTCTATGCTTGATGAAATTAACGAAAAATGCATTCAAGACGGCGGAGCAAAAATAGATACTCTTGTTGCTGGGATGGAGGAAGGAGAAAGAAGCTTCAAAATTACCCGCAAAAAGCCTGACGGAAGAAGCTATGCGCGAGATATTGCAAGCAAATATGGAATTTCTCTTGACAATATTATGAAAAAAATTAAAAAAAATAAATAATTTTTTAATTTTCCTATTGCAATTAAAAAAATACTGTGCTATAATACAAGGCGTGAATTTTAGTAGTTAACTTTTCTACTTAAACGGAGGTGTTAAAATGGCAAAATGTTCAGTATGCGGAAAGGGCGTTTCATTCGGACACAATGTTTCCCACTCAAACCGTAAAACAAACAGAACCTGGAAACCAAACATCAGAAAAGTAAAAGCTGTTGTTGATGGTTCAAACAAGACAGTTAGCGTTTGCTCACGTTGTCTTCGTTCAGGCAAGGTAGCACGTGCCTAATTATTACGAAAATTAAACACCGTTTATACGGTGTTTTTTTCATATTTGGAGTTTTTATGATAGCAGTATTAAGTCATTTAATCAGTAATGAATTTGAAAAAGCAACTAAAATTAAATCATATCCGCTTAATTCTTACAAAAAGCTTGACAACCCTGTGTCTTCTCACGCTGATATGCTTTTATGTGTAATTGATGGAGAAGTATTTTGTTATTATGACTACTATTCACAAAATATCAGTTTGTTTGAAGCAATTAAGTCTTTGGGATACAATGTTAGATTTGTATCAAATGAATGTGGCAATAAATATCCGAACGATATTTCATTAAATGTTTTAATAATTGGAAAAAAGCTGTTTTGTAACGAGAAAAATACTGCTGTTGAGATAAAAAAATATGCAAAAGAAAAAGGGTATGACATAATTAACGTAAGACAAGGCTATTCTGCATGCTCAACGCTTGTTTTGAATGAAAAAACAGCGGTTACTGCAGATATTGGGATGAGAAATGCACTCGAAAAGGAAGGAATAGAAGTTTTATTCATATCGAGTAATGACGGTATTAAGCTCGAGGGATATAATTGCGGTTTTATTGGCGGTTGCGGAGTAGTGGTGGATGATAAAATATACTTTTTCGGAAGTATAAAGCAACTTTTTGATTTTGATAACATAAAGCTCTTTGCTGAAAAAAATCAACTTTCAATTTTTGAAATTATCCCCGAGGATGTGTGCGATTTTGGCGGGGTAAAGCTGTTTTTTCATAGAAAATAATTTTGAAATATAAAAAAGCCATCAAATAATGATATGTTTGGTGGTTTTTTAAAAAAATTTTTCAAATGTACTTGGCAAAGAAAAAAAAGTGTGTTATACTTATTATAATATAAAAATATGGGAGGAGCAATATATGGAATGGATAAGAGATCGTTTTAACCACTTTGTGACATATTTTACAATGGTTAGCATCATCGATGTAATAGATGTAATTTGTTTAGCAATAGTTTTATATATAGCATATCGCTTTGTAAAGGAAAGACGTGCAGGAAAGCTTGTCCTCGGTATATTGTTTTTAACTGTGTTTTTGTTTGTGTGTCAACTTTTATCGCTCAAAGCAATGCAATTTATTCTGACAAGTATTTTTGAGGTTGGAATTGTTTTAATAGTAATTGTATTCCAACCCGAATTAAGAGCGGCTCTTGAGAAGATGGGTGATAATTCCATTAAGGGCGTAAAGAGCATCGGTGAAAGAAAAAATAATACTCAAACTGTAGCTATGATTGATGAGGTTTCTAATGCTATTTTTGATTTGGCTAAATCGAAAACCGGTGCAATAATAGTTTTTGAAAGAAATACAAAACTTGGAGATTTGATTTTAACAGGAACAGTAATCAATGCCCAGGTAAGTTCATTTTTAATAAAAAACATCTTTTTCAATAAAGCACCTTTGCACGACGGAGCGGTTATTGTGAGGGATAACAGACTTTATTCTGCTGGCTGCTTACTTCCTTTGTCTGTAAATCCGGATATCATTAAGGATTTGGGAACAAGACACAGAGCTGCAATTGGTGTGAGCGAAAATAGTGACTGTGTTGCTGTTGTGGTGTCAGAGGAAACCGGAATTGTTTCGATAGCACACGAAGGACATATTTACAGAAACTTTACAAGAGCTACTATGAAGAAGCGTCTTGAGGAATTCTTAATAAGTAATACCGCTGACCAAAAGAAAAAACATAATTCAAAAATCAAGGTGAAGTCAAGAAATTAAGGAGATATTATGGATAAGTTTACTAAAACTACCGAGATAGATATTTCCGCTATGACCGAAATGGAGGACGAAACTCCTCAAAAAAGCAGTACCGGTAAAATAATAGCGATGATATGCTGTCTTATCCTTGCAATGATTATATGGCTTTTTGTAATGGAAATTGATACGACCATACAAGAAAGAGAGTATAATGATATTTCAGTTGAACCAATAGGTAATGCTGGTTACACAATATTAGGTGATTTAAATGTTGACGTAACGTTAACGGGCATTAACAGAGAACTTGCTGATATCAACAAAGATGATATCAGTGTGAAGCTTGATTTCGGTGCGATAAAAGATAGCATTGAAATTGGTAAAGAGAAAGCGTATCCCGTGACGGTACAACTGTCTGACGGTGCGGGTGAATCTGTTAAAAGTAAGTTCGTTGATATAACGTTAACTATAAATAAAGCGCCATGAGAATTATTGTTGAGCAGATAAAAACCTCTGTAGATGCTACAGACAATGAAATATTTGAAATTGCAAAGGCACGTATAAAAAAATCACGTGCCTTTATGTTTTCAGAGGACTTTTATATCTACAAGCGTTCTATTGACGCAAGAAGAAATAATGATATAAAATTTGTTTCATCGGTTTGCGTAAACGTTGAGGTGAAAAATAAAAAGCCAAGCTCAGAAGAGCTTGTAAAATTTGGAATTAAATATTTGGCAAATGACGATGTAACAATTGATGCGGTAAAAGAAAAACCGGACAATCCTCCATTGGTTGTTGGTTTTGGTCCTGCGGGAATGTTTTGCGCATTACTACTTGCAAGAGCCGGGTTTAATCCAATAGTTATAGAAAGAGGAGCAGACGTTGACACCCGTGTTGCGTCGGTGAATAGCTTCTATAAAAACAAAATTTTAGACGTCAATACGAATATCCAGTTTGGTGCAGGCGGAGCGGGAACGTTTTCTGATGGAAAACTAACGACAGGTATAAACGACCCAAAATGCGCCTATGTCTTAAAAACACTTTGCGAATTTGGCGCACCCGAGGATATTATGTATAAGGCTAAGCCTCATATCGGTACGGATTTGCTTAGAGGTGTTGTTAAAAATATAGCGTTTGAAATTGAAAGACTTGGCGGAAAAATTTACTATAATACACGCTTGGAAAGCTTTGATAATCAAATTGCTGTAACTAATAATGCCATGTTTAAATATTCATCTATTGTTTTAGCAATAGGACATAGCGCAAGGGATACTTATGACTATCTGTTAAATAAAGGAGTGGCAATTGAACCGAAGCCTTTTTCTGTAGGAGTGCGAATAGAGCATCTTCAGAGTGACATAAACGAGGCTTTGTACGGTAAGTATGCTGAAGATGAAAGACTTGGTGCAGCAAGCTATAATGTCTCATACAGAGAAAATAATAAAGGAGTTTATTCCTTTTGTATGTGTCCGGGCGGAGAGGTTGTAGCGGCTCAAAGCGAGGAGAACTCTGTTGTTGTGAATGGTATGAGCTCTTATGCAAGAAACGGAAGAAACGCCAATGCGGCAATTGCAGTACAGGTTGATAGAGAAGATTATGGTGCAACACCGCGTAAAGCAATAGAATTTCAGAGAAATTTAGAAAAACAAGCATTTTTAGTAGCAGGCTCATGCTATAAGGCTCCGGTACAAACTTTAGGCGATTTTTATCAAGAAAAAGCAATATGTGAGCCAAATAGAGTTATGCCAACTTATATGAACGGTTATGTACAGGTATGTGATATTAACAGAATTTTGCCTAAATTTGTGTGCAACTATTTAAAGATAGGCATAGAAAATTTTGGTAAAAAAATTAAAGGATTCAATGCAAGCGATATTCCGATAACAGGAGTAGAAACAAGAACGTCAGCACCGGTTCGCATTTTGAGAAATGAAAAATATACGCTTTTGGGAAGCAATGACGTATATCCCTGCGGCGAGGGCGCAGGATATGCCGGTGGAATTATGAGCGCAGCAGTTGACGGAATAAATGTTGCTTTGGCAATAATACGGAAATAAGGGAAATTTGATGAGTGAGAGAATAAACAGAAAATGGCACATAAAGCGACAAATTGAGGATAATGACATTATCCTTGATTTATCTGAGGCTCTTGGTTGCTCTGAAATATTGGCATCTTTGTTGGTAAACAGAGGATACAAAGATAAAGATAGCGCCAAATTATTCATTACTAAAAGCCAAGAGGTTTTACATAATCCATTTTTGCTTAATGATATGGATAAAGCCGTAAATAGAATTTTATCTGCCATTAAAAACAAAGAAAAAATAACAATATATGGAGATTACGACGTCGATGGAGTAACGTCTGTAAGTATTTTATATTTATATTTAGAAAAAATAGGCGCATTGATTGACTATTATATTCCTTGCCGAAAGGGTGAGGGATACGGTGTGTCAATCGAAGCGTTAGCAAGACTGAAAGATAACGGAACTAAACTTGTTATAACGGTTGACACAGGAGTAACTGCTATAAATGAGGCTATTTTTGCAAAAGAAAACGGAATAGATATGGTTGTTACTGATCATCACGAATGCACAGATGTTTTGCCGAGTGCGATAGCCGTTATAAACCCTAAAAGGCGTGATACTACATATCCGTTTTCTAATTTGGCAGGCGTAGGAGTGGTTTTTAAGCTTTTATGCGCTTTGGAAAAAGAATATAGTAACATTAGCATTTTAGAAGCCACTAAGAAAATTGCTTTATCTTATTCAGATTTAACTGCTATAGGTACTATTGCCGATGTAATGCCTGTTATTGACGAAAACAGAATAATTACAGCATACGGTTTACAATGTGCTGAAAAATCCGATAAAATCGGTTTGGATGTTCTTATAAGGATGTGTAGAAGCGGCGACGGTAAGGTGGTTAAAACAAAGAGCAAAAAGAAACTAACATCCGGCTTTGTTGGATTTACAATAGCTCCAAGAATAAACGCTGCGGGAAGAATAAGCTCTGCATCTACGGCAGTCGAGCTATTCTTATCAAAGGATGAACAAGTTGCGGAAAAATATGCATTTGAGCTTTGTGAAATAAATAGAGAACGACAGTTTACTGAAAATAAAATTGCTGAGGAAGCTTATGAGATAATTGAAGAAAACGGCTATTTTATGAACAGTATGATTATTTTAGATAATTCAACGTGGCATCATGGAGTTATAGGAATTGTTTCATCGAAAATATCGGATAAATATGGTGTTCCGTCAATTTTGATTTCTTTTGAGGGAAATGATGATCCTAACGATCCTGAAGCAATAGGAAAGGGCTCAGGCAGAAGCGTTCCCGGAATGAACCTGGTGGATGCTTTGTCCTCTTGCGCAGATTTGCTGGAAAAGGCAGGCGGACACGAGTTGGCTGCGGGATTAACTGTAAAACGTAAAAATTTATCTATGTTAAAGCAAAGGCTGGAGGAATATGCAAAAAACTGCTTTAAGGATAGTGAGCCTGAAAGACTGTTAGAGATAGATAGTGAGCTTGATACAAATAAAATATCACTCTCATTGGCAAATGAGATTTCTACGCTTGAGCCCTATGGAGTTGCAAATCCTGCACCTATATTTGCTTGCAAAAATATGGTTATCGAGGATATTGTTCCTGTTGGAATGAATAGGCACTTGCGTTTAACCTTGTCAAAGGACGGAAAAATATTTAATGTTATGCTTTTTTCCGTTTCGCCGGATGAATTTTGGCTCAATATTTCTGATGAGGTTGATATTGCATTCAACATAGAAGCAAACGAGTTTGCAGGAAATGTAAATCTTCAAATCAGCATCAAGGATATATGCATAAGTGAGCGTGCAAGATTGCTTGAAGAGCAAAACGAGGCGCTTTATCTTGAAGCAAAAGAAGGAAAGAGCGAATTAGATAGTGAATATATCATTCCGGATAGAGATGATTTTGCAATAGTATATAATCATCTTTTAGGATGTGCTAGGTGCGGGGTTGAAAGCTATTCGTTTTCAAGATTGACAGTTGATTTAGCACGAACTAAAGCTAATAGTAAATTAAACTATGTTAAAATAAAGTTTATAATAAAGGTTTTTAGAGAATTGAACATAATTTCGATTAACGAAATTGATAATACTTGTTTTATTTTTAAGCTATCTTTCACAAAAAACAAAACAAGCTTGGATAAATCCAACATTCTAAAAAAGCTTAAGAGTATGTATCAAACAAAAAAATAAGGAGGAATGTATGACCAACGATAGATATGCAGAAATTTCTACGTTATTACATATAATTTCGAAAAGTACAAGAAGTTATGATATAGAAAAAATAAAGTTTGCATTTTCTTACGCTAAGGAAATGCACGAAGGACAGATGCGTCTTAGCGGCGAGCCATATATTTCTCATCCTATTTCCGTAGCAGAAATCGTTGCAAAGCTTGGGTTGGATACCGATTCTATTTGCGCAGCTTTTTTGCACGATACCGTAGAGGACTGCCCTGATAAAACCAATCTGGATGAAATAACCAGATTGTTTGGTGGAGACGTTGCACTTTTGGTTGACGGGGTTACAAAAATAAAATCCATAAATATTGAGGATAAAGAAGAGGAACATATTGAAAACGTAAGAAGAATGCTTCTTGCTATGTCCAAGGATATTAGAGTAATATTTATAAAGCTTTGCGACAGAGTTCATAATATGCGTACTTTGTTTGTCAAAAAGGATGCAAAGAGAAGAAAAACTGCTCTTGAAACTATGCATATTTATGCGCCCTTGGCACATCGTCTCGGTATGCAGAAAGTAAAGCAGGAGCTTGAAAATTATGCTTTACAATATTTGGATCCTATCGGATATGATGAGGTTAAATCCCACATAGATAATAAGTATGGGGAAAACGTTAATTTTATTGAAAAGCTTAAAGCGTATGTTACCGAAAAGCTCGAAAGTACGAACATTAAATTTAAGCTAAAGGGAAGAGTTAAGACAGTATATAGCGTTTATCGTAAAATGTACAATCAAAATAAATCTTTTGATGAAATTTATGACTTTTATGCTATGCGTATAATAGTTGATACAGAATTGGAATGCTATACAGTTTTAGGTCTTATACATGAAATGTTTAAATCAATTCCCGGCAGATTTAAGGACTATATTTCCACACCAAAGCCCAATATGTATCAATCTCTTCATACCACAGTTATTGGAAGAGAAGGTATTCCTTTTGAGGTGCAAATCAGAACAAAAGAAATGAACCAGGTTGCAGAATATGGTATTGCTGCCCACTGGAAATATAAAAGTGGGGAAAAATCCTCTGCCGATATTGATAAAAAGCTTGATTGGATATCCAAGCTCATTGATACTGAAAGTGATGTAATTGATCACGAGGATTTCTTACATGCTTTTAAAATCGATATTTTTCACGATGAAACCTTTGTTTTTACACCAAAAGGAGACGTTATTGCTTTGCCGCTTGGTGCAACACTTATTGATTTTGCATATACGATTCATACGGGTGTAGGAAACAAAATGGTGGGTGCGAAGATAAACGGAAGAATTGCCCCCATTGATTCTGTACCTAAAAACGGAGACATTGTTGAAATCATTACGTCAAATATTTCTAAAGGACCGAGCAGGGATTGGCTAAATATTGTTAAAACAAGTGAAGCCAGAAACAAGATAAGGCAATGGTTTAAAAAGGAGAAGAAATCTGAAAATATTGTCGTTGGAAAAACAATGATAGACAGAGAAACTTCAAGATTTAAAGGCTCCTTTACCGAAGATGAACGAATGGAAATTTTGCTTGCAATTGCCAAGCGCTTTGGACTTTCGAATGCTGATGATTTATATAACGCAATCGGTTATGGCGGAATTCCTCTATCTAAGGTTGAGCCTAAACTTAAAACTGAATTCGAAAAACTGTATGCCGAGAAGCATAAGGATGATACGCCGGTTGTTATCGAGCCGGTGATTAACACTCAAAATCGTAAAAGAAAGTCAACGGGCGGTGTGCTAATCGACGGAGAGGACGGATGCGTAGTTAAATTTGCACGATGTTGCAATCCGCTTCCGGGAGAAAATATTATCGGATTTATAACAAAAGGATACGGTATATCCATTCATAAAGCAGACTGTCCAAATATAAGAAATGCATATTCACATGAAGAAAATGCAAACAGATTTGTAAAGGCGGAGTGGGATGTTCCTGCTAATGGCTCATACAAATCTTCATACGATTCTGCTATACAAATTCTCGTTAATAACAGAATGTCGCTTCTTGCTGAAATTACAGCTGCACTTTCTGAAATGAAGGTAGACATCGTATCGATTAGTACCAAAAATATAGAGGATACTACTCTTATGAATATGACTATTTCCTGCAGAGATATAGGACATTTTAATGCTATTATCTCAAGAATAAGAAACATAAAAGACGTTATAAGAGTTACAAGAGTAGTTAGCGCATCTAAATAAGCAAAGGAGTTATACAGAGTGAAGCTCATATTAGACGGTAAAATTAACAGAACATATGTGCAAACGCTTTGTATGATGTTCTTTCATGGCGAAAAATTTCCCGAAGCGGAAACTTTTCCCGATAAAGTTTTAACCTTAACTGCAATAGATAAAGAAAACGGGATAGAGTGTGTATGCAAGCTTGAAGCGTACGGAAAAGTATCGTACGGCTACGGTTATGCCGATTTCATTGATGGAGAGCAATACGAACGCACATCTAAGTCGTCTGTAGGAATGGCTGTATATGAGGCGGGTAGTCGATTGACAGGCAAAACTATTCCTTGGGGGATTTTGACAGGTATAAGACCCTCAAAAGTTGCAAACGAGCTTCTTGGCAAATATTCAGATGAACACGCCAAGCAAATACTAATAAACAGATATTTTCTTAGTGAAAATAAGGCAGAGCTTGCGTTAAGGGTTGCTAAAAACGAGGGCGAAATTTTAAAAAACAACGAAGATAATACTTGTAGCTTGTATGTATCTATACCGTTTTGTCCGTCTAGATGCAACTATTGCTCATTCATTTCTTATGCTACGCCAAAACTTTTTGAACTCATTCCAAGATATTTAAAGAAACTCATTGATGAATTGACAGAAACTTTAAAAAGTATTAAACAGCAGGAACTAAAGCTACTATCTATATACATTGGTGGCGGTACACCTACAGTTTTAACAGAAAATCAACTGGAAGAACTATTGATTGCCATAAATCGTGCCATTGATGTTAAAGTACTCAAGGAATTTACCTTGGAAGGTGGCAGACCCGATACAATAACGGACGGTAAGCTTCAAATCGCAAAAAAATACGGTGTGAATCGTATAAGTGTAAATCCGCAAACTTTAAATGACAGCGTGTTGAAGGCAATTGGCAGAAACCATACCGTAAAGGATTTTTTTGAAGCTTATAAACGTGTAGAGAATAGCAAAATAGAATTCGTAAATACTGATTTGATTGCAGGATTGGAAAACGATAGCTTTGAAAGCTTTAAGGAAACGGTAGATAAAATTATTGAGCTATCGCCCGATAATGTAACCGTACATTCGTTTTCTGTAAAGAAATCAGCTCAAATATTAAAGGATAATTCCAAAATTTACGATGATGAGTTTGATTACGCAGTTAAAAGTGTGGAATATGCATATAAAGCACTAACCGAAAATGGATATGAACCGTATTATATGTATCGGCAAAAAAATACGGTTTGTGATCTTGAAAACGTAGGATATGCAAAAAAAGGCACGTTTGGAATTTATAATGTATTGATGATGTCTGATTGTCATACTGTTTTTGGAGTAGGAGCCGGCGCAACGACAAAAATTGTAAAAAATATTAACGGAAAAATAGAAATAAGCAGAATATTTTCTCATAAATATCCGTATGAATATTTACAGGATAAGAAATAATTCTGCGAAAGGAGGCATAGGTTGAAAAATATAAATATCAGCTTTGAAAATGAGCAAGAAAAACAAAAATTTGTGGACGAGTGTGAAAATGACTTTGAGTTAAGATTGGACGAGGTCAGTAAGAAAGTAATTCATAGCAATGTTAATACGTTGCTTTTGTCCGGTCCTACCTGTGCTGGAAAAACAACCGCTGCAAATAAAATCATACATGATTTTAACGAGTGCGGAAAAGAGGTAATAGTTATCTCTTTGGATGATTTTTTTAAGGAGAGAGATGACGCAAGACGAATAGATGAAACTAAAAAAATTGATTATGATTCTGTTGATGTTCTTGATTTGAATCTTCTTTTCAATTGTATCAGTCACATAAAATCGGGAAATAAAATACAAGTTCCTATTTTTGATTTTGTTTCCCAAAAAAGACAGGGATACAGAGAATATGAAATTGATAAAAATAAAGTGATTATATTTGAGGGAATACAAGCTGTTTATCCGGAAATTACATCTATGTTTGATACGGAGTATAAGGGTATATTTATCAATGTGTGTGATGATGTATGTATAAACGGTGAGTATTTTACAAAGAATGAAATTAGATTAGTTCGTCGATTGGTTAGAGATTATAAGTTTAGAGGAGCTCTTCCCGATTTTACATTTTATCTATGGGAATCTGTTCGAGAAAATGAAGAAAAAAGCATATTCCCAAATAAAGATATTTGCGAAATTCAAATTGATTCCTTTATGTGCTATGAACTGTTTTTAATAAAAAGGTATCTTGTGGAAGTTCTTTCTGAAATAAAAGAAGAGAGCAATTATTACGAGAATGCAACTAAGCTTTTGAAAAAATTTAATCATTTAGATGAAATAGATTATGATTATATACCTAAAATGTCGTTATATACGGAATTTTTAGGCAAAAAATAACGCGAGGAAGCATATTGGATATAAACAATCAAAAAGCACCACGAAAAAGTGCCATCGTTATGTTTTTTTCAGGAGTGTTTGTGTTAACCTTTGCAAACATACTTGTAAAAGCGGTTGGCTTAGTGTCTAAAATTGTTTTGAATAGAGTTGTTGGAAGCGCTGGGGCAGGATATTATAGCTCGGCGTATGAGATATATGCATACCTGTATGTTATATCTACGTCAGGATTGCCCGTGGCGCTTTCAATAATGGTTTCAAAAAGTCGTGTAAAGGGACGTTTAAAGGAAACTAAAAAAATATTTGACGTTGCACTTGTGGTTCTATTGATCATTGGGACTGTTTTTTCAATGCTAATGATATTATTCGCAAGTAATATTGCTGGTTTTATAGGGGCAGATAAAACGACACTTTGTATTATATCCGTAGCGCCAACAATGCTTTTTATTTGTTTGTCAAGCTGTATAAGAGGTTATTTTCAAGGCTATCAGCTTATGAAGCCAACAGCGATTTCACAAATAATTGAAGCGACAGTAAAGGTCGGTGTAGGCGTTCTTTTTGCTTTATGGGCAAAATCAAAAGGATATTCAGACTATAACGTGGCAGCATTTACGATTTTAGGCGTGACTGTTGGCGTGCTGTTAGGAATGCTTTACCTTTATATAAAAAAACTGTTTTTTAACGAAAAAAACTACAATTGTGAATATATTATATGCGAAACTGATGAAACTAAATCTACGAAGCAAATTTTAAAGGAGCTATTTAAAATAGCTATACCAATTACGCTTAGCTCATCGGTTCTTTCTTTAACAACGGTTATTGATACGTTAATGGTACAAAACAGGCTACTTGCTTACGGAATGAGTGAATTGTCGGTTAGAATATATTACGGCGATTATACGTCTCTTGTTATATCGATGTTTAATATGCCAACAATACTGTTTTATCCCATAGTAAATGCATTGGTTCCGTTGATTTCAGCAACGCAAGAAAACGGAGATGAAGAAAAAAGTGAAGCTATAAGAACGCTTAGCTTGAGAATAATTACTTTAATATCCGTTCCGTGCGCAGTTGGTTTGGGCGTTTTTTCGTTTCCTATTTTAAATTTGCTTATGTTCAATGAGGCTTCGGTAATAAGGGCGGCTCCATGGCTTTCTATAGCTGCAGTTTCGGTCGTTTTTTTAGGTATAATAGCCGCAACCAATGCTTTTTTGAATACTGCCGGAAAACAAAGACTACCGATTATATCTATGCTGATAGGCGGATGCGCAAAGCTCATATCTAACTATTTCTTACTTGGACAAATAGGTATATACGGTGCGCCTATAAGCACGGTGATTTGTTACTTGCTTGCCGCTACGTTTAACGTGTATTTTACTATAAGACACGTAGGAAAACTTCCGAATATTAAAAAAATATTCTTATTGCCAATGCTGTCATCAATATTATCAGTAGGCTTGTCTGCAGCAATCTATTTACTGCTTTCTTTATTCTTACCGATAAAAATTGCTACTGTAATTGCCATAGCCCTTGCAACTTATATGTACTTTTTTGTCTCTGCTAAGTTAGGAAGCATAACAAAAGAGGATTTTCAAATGTTATTTAGAAACGAAAAAATTATAAAAATTTTTAAAAAACTTGGTTTGTCAGTGTAAAATAGTACAAAATATATAAAAAAACCTCTTTTTTTACAAAAAAATTGTAATTTTTTTCAATAAACACTTGAAATGTATAGCATTTAATGATATAATCATCTCATAAGGACCGAATCTAATTTCGGAATAAAATTAAGGAGAAAAAACCAATGAACAAGACAGAATTGATTGAAGTAGTTTCTAATGAAACAAATCTTAAAAAGAAGGACGCCGAGGCAGCAGTAAATGCAGTTTTTGCAGCTTTTGAAAAGGCTCTTGTTGAAGGCGATAAAATTCAGTTAATCGGATTCGGTACGTTCGATGTTAAAGAAAAGGCAGCAAGAGAAGGTCGTAATCCTGCAACAGGTGAAACAATTAAGATTGAGGCATCAAAGCAGGTTAGATTTACCGCTGGTAAAACTCTTAAGAACAAAGTTAATGCGTAAATGCTTGCAGACCTGCGTATCTTTACGATACGCAGGTTTTGGTATTTTTGGTGAATATGAGAATAGATAAATTTTTGAAAGTTTCCAGAATAATAAAAAGACGAACAGTTGCTAATGAAGCCTGTGATGCATCGCACGTAACGGTAAACGGAAGAACCGTTAAGGCTTCTTATGATGTAAAAGAAGGCGACGTTGTGGAGATAACATTTGGAGAGAAAAAGCTAAAAATCAAAGTGTTGGATGTTCGTGACATAGTTAGAAAAAGTGACGCTTCCGACTTATATGAGGTAGTGACCGAGTAATATTTTCGGTCACTTTTTCATATCCTTATTTTGGTATTGCAAAATAAGGAGGATTATATGGTTGAAGCATCGAAGGAAATTAAACACGATGTTGTATTAAGGTCAAGAAAAAAGCTTGAAATGAGTGGTATAAATGACGTTTTAAGCTATGATGAAAAGGAAATCGTTGTACAAACGGACTCGACCGGAATTTCAATTGTTGGAGAAGGGCTTAAAATAGAAAAATTTGATGCGGAAAACGGAGAACTTATAGTTAACGGATTGGTAAGTGATATCTGTTATTTCGTAAATGATACATCAAAAAAGAAAAGGTCAATAACAAATTTTTTTAAATAAGAGGGAAGATGGAAATTTCAATTAAAAATCAGCTTCTGACGTTTCTTTTATCAATTGTACTGGGATTGCTTGTTGGCTTTATATACGAAGTTTTTAAAATTTTAAGAATGTTATCGGGACTTGAATTTCCCAAAAACATAAACAAAAAAACAGAATCGTGTGTTTTTCCTCTCATCGGAAACGTAAAAAATCAAAGAAATATAAATACTAAAAAAAGATTCGTACTGTATTTTATTTGGGATTTTTTGTTTTTTATTGCCATAACACCGACTTTTCAAATATTTTTGTATGCTATGACTTTTGGAATAGTCAGGTGGTATGTCATTTTTGGCGCACTTATTGGATTTGCGATATACCAAGCTACAATAGGAAAACTGTTTTGTAAAATATATGAGTATATCGTATTTGCTTTGAGAGTGATACTTGTTTACCTTCTTTATTTTATCAAATTCCCGTTTTTCTACGTTTTAAAGAGAATAAAAAAGATTGCTACGGCTAAGAAAAACAAGAAGTCTATGAAGAAAAAAATAAAGAAACAACCGATAAAAGAATGTAAAAGACAAATTTTATTAACGTATCAAGCAAAAAAATAAAATCACCATTTACCGTGCAGTAAATGGTGATTTTTTTTACGGGATATTCATGAATAAACAAATTCATGAAACCTCAGTTGAATAGATAGCTTATTTACAGCTATTGCCTGAACAGTTGCGACTCAAAACAAATGATTCACAGTCAACACACTGAGAGACGGTGGGATTACATTCATGAGTACCAATGCTAACAGTATCTAAAACACAGTAGTTTGTGTCTTTTGCATGGTTAGCGCATGAAACAACAGTACATTTAATACAATGGTTTGGTTGCTTATTCATAAAACACTCCGAAAAAGAATTTGAAATCTAATGATTTCAAAATTATAATTCCCAGAAACCAAAAAAATATTCAAAAACTTAAAATAAATGTTGACTATTAAATTTATTTGTGATATAATAAACAGGCTTGTTAAAAGCTTATCTGGGTATAGCGCAGATGGTAGCGCGCTACCTTGGGGTGGTAGAGGCCGTGGGTTCAAATCCCGCTACTCAGACCAGATCTCAATCGTAAGATTATATCTGCGATTGAGATTTTGTTTTTTATGGTTATATGATATATCCGCCATTAACGCCTAAAATCTGCCCTGTTATGAACGAAGCGCTATCGCTTGCTAAAAAAAGCATTGTGTTGCAAACATCATCGCAATTGCCTATTTTACCCAACGGAGTGTCATATATCAATTGTTCCATATCCTCTTTCGATAAATGGGCATTCATTTCTGTTTCGATAACGCCGGGGCAAATGCAGTTAACTCGTATTCCTGACGGACCAACTTCTTTTGCAAGAGCCTTTGTGAGTCCTATTAAGCCTGCTTTTGCGGCGGAGTAGTGTACCTCACAGGAAGCTCCTACCTCTCCCCACATTGAAGATATATTGATTATTATGCCGCTTTTGCGGTTAATCATATCCTTTATAACCGCTCTTGAGGAGTAAAATGCGCCTGAAAGATTTGTGTCAATCATTTTGTGCCACTTGTCATCAGTTATATCTGAAAAAAGACAAAATTCGCTTATTCCTGCATTATTTACCAAAACGTCAATTTTTCCAAAGCGGTCAATAGCTAAATTTATTGCATTTTGCACGTCTTCACTTTTGCTAACGTCAGCTTGAATTGCAAATGCATTGTATTTTGAAGCAAGCGTCTTGGCTTCCTCTTCTGATTTTAAATAAGTAAATGCAACGTTATAGCCGGCGTTTTTGAATGCTTCAACTGCACGACTTCCAATTCCGCGGCTTCCACCGGTTATAAAAACGGTTTTGTTCATAAGCACCTCGATGAAATATTTTAATATATTGTAACATAAATTAAAATATTTGTAAATATGTAGTTGACTAAATTTGTTTTATGTGCTAAAATAACAATAGAATTTTTGAGAATTGCGAGGTCTTTATGCGTTTTTACGAAAATCCATTAAAAACAAGCGAAAATAGAGAACCGCAAAGAGCCTATTATATTCCAAAGGGAAATGCTGAATATACTTCCTTGAACGGAATTTGGAAATTTGCTTTTTTTGAAAATAGCGATATTGCTGATGAACCCCAAAAATGGGATGAAATAGAAGTTCCTTCTTGTTGGCAAATCAAAGGATATGAATATCCCAATTATACTAACATAAATTTCCCGCATTTATGCGATATGCCTTATGTTCCTAATATAAACCCTATGGGAGTTTATGAGAGAAAATTTGAGGTAAAAGACGTAACTAAAGAAATTTATATAGTATTTGAAGGCGTATGCTCTTGTGCTGTACTTTATGTGAACGGAAATTACGTAGGATTCACTCAAGGAAGTCACCTTCAGGCAGAGTTCAAGGTTTCTAAATATGTAAAAGAAGGAATTAACACCATTCGCGTTAATGTTTATAAATGGTGTGCCGGAACGTACATAGAAGACCAGGATATGTTCCGATTTAACGGAATATTTAGAGACGTTTATATGTTATCTCGTCCGAAAGGACATTTAAAGGATGTTGATATAAGAACTATTGATAATAAAAAAGTTCTCATTAAGTCCGATAAATCAGCATCATATAAGCTATACGATGGCGAAAGCCTTATTGCATCCGGCAAAGGCACGGAGTGTGAGCTTTTTGTTAAAAAGCCTCATTTGTGGACTGCGGAGGACCCGTATCTTTACAATCTTGTTATAGAATATAAGGGCGAGGTTATAGAACAAAAGGTTGGTTTCCGTACAATTAAGGTTTCAGATAAGCAAGAATTGCTTGTCAACGGTAAGCCTATTAAAATTAAAGGTATAAACCATCACGATACAATGATAGGTAAGGGCTACTGTATGTCTGATGAGGATATGCGTCGCGACCTTGAATTGATGCAAGAATTAAATATTAACTGTGTAAGAACATCACATTATCCTCCACATCCAAAGTTTGTTGAGATGTGTGATGAAATGGGCTTATACGTTGTGTTAGAGTGTGACAATGAGGCTCATGGATTTATTCGTCGTTTACCTAATGTAAACTATGATTACGATTCAAGGATAAACGAATGGCCTTGTAGCCATCCCGATTGGGCAAAGGAACACGAGGAAAGAATGGCTCGTACTTACGAAAGAGATAAGAACCATCCGTCTATCATTATGTGGTCTTTAGGTAATGAGGCAGGATACCATTCAATTTCCAATGACCCAATGATAAATTATTTAAGAGAACGTGATGAACAACGCCTTGTTCATTTTGAGAGTGCTTGCTCGAAAGAAGAGGGAATCAGAAAGACCGACGTTTTCTCTGTAATGTATCCAAGCAGACAAAGAATGATGGATGAGCTTGTTTATAAAAACAAAGGAAAACCCTTCTATCTGTGTGAGTTTTCTCATGCAATGGGTAATGGCCCCGGTGACGTTTGGCAGTATGTAGATATGTTCTACAAATACCCGAATTTCATTGGTGGAAACATTTGGGAGTGGGCAGACCACGTTGTTGTTGACAACGGTGTTCAAAAATATGGCGGAGATTTTGAGGGTGAGCTTACTCACGACGGTAATTTCTGTTGTGACGGTCTTGTTTTTGCCGATAGAACCTTTAAGGCAGGCACTTACGAGGTTAAAGCCGCGTTTGCTCCTTTCCGCTTTGAGTACAAAAACGGGAAAATCAAAATTACAAACCATTACGATTTTACTAATCTCGAAAATCATAAGTTCATTTATAAAATCAGAGTAGACGATAATTTAGTTGAAGAAAAAGAATTTTGTCTGTCGTTAGCTCCTAAAAAGAGCGCTTATGTTACAACAGAGGTTATTCCAACCGAATGTTGTCTTGGTGCAAGCATTGATGTGGCTATGTATTCACCGAAGGGTGACCTTTTAGGTGAGCTTTCTCAGATAATTCCTTGTAAGCAGGTTGGTAAAAAGGAAGAACTTTTACCGTTGAAGCTAACAGAAGAGAAGATTTACATTTATGCTAAAGGCGAAAACTTTGTGTATCGCTTTAATAAACAGCTTGGAAATCTTGACAGTATGGTAGTAAATGGTGAAGAACTCCTTTGTGAGCCGGTTAAATTGAGCGCATTCAGAGCTGCTACCGACAACGATAAACGAATGATTTTCCGTTGGGCAAAACGTGATGAATGGCAAGGTGAAAATCTTGATTTCCAATTTACTAACGTTTACAATGCAAAAATAGTTGATAATTCAGTCGTATTTGATGCAAGTATTGGCGGTATTTCCCGTCTTCCGTTCTTTAAATATAAATTGAAGCTTACGGTTTATACAAACGGTCAAATTTCTTACTCGCTAAACGGTAATGTAAGAGAAGATACCGTATGGCTACCTCGTTTAGGCTTTGAATTTAAGCTGAATAAAGAAAATCAACGCTTTGAATATTTCGGTATGGGACCTTATGAAAATTATATGGATATGTCCCATCACGTAAAACAAGCCTGGTTTGAAAGCACCGCTTCTGATGAATACGTAAATTACGTAATGCCTCAGGAACACGGTACTCACAGACAGGTGCGCGTTCTTAACGTTGAAGATAAGCTTATTTTCACCTCTGACAAATGCTTTGATATAAATGTGTCAAATTATAGTATTGAACAACTTTATAAAGCTAAGCATACTGATGAAATAGGCGAGTCTTATGCAACTCACGTAAGAGTTGACTATAAAAATTCCGGAGTGGGCTCATCGTCTTGCGGACCTGATACCGAGCCTCAATATACGTTAAATGAAAAGAAAATATCCTTTGCATTTGACGTAAACATAAAATAATATTGTTAAAAAAGCGGAAACGCTTAAAAATATGGAGGAAAACATGAAAAATTCAATCAAATGGTTGACACTCGTATCATTACTACTTGTTGTAGTTATGTCCTTCGCTCTTGTTTCATGCGGCGGCGGTGATTCAACTGACACAGACCCAAATGCAGTAGATTGTACTGTAACATTCAAACACGCTGACGGTTCCGAAGAAAAGGTAACTGTTAAGTCCGGCTCATCCGCAACCGCTCCTGCAGCAAAGCAGGTTGCTGGTTACACAGTTGCTTGGGAGAACGTTGATCTTTCAAAGGTTACTTCTGACATGACAGTAAACGCTGTAAAAACAGCTATCGAGTACAAGATCGAGTATGTTTTAAACGGCGGTAACAATGCTGTTGGTAACCCAACAACTTACACCATCTCCGAAAGCAATATTCCATTAAAGGGTGCTACTCTTGATGGTTATGATTTCGCTGGCTGGTCTTTAGATATCGGCGGTGAAAACAAGATCGATTCTATTGCTGCAGGAACAACAGGCGACCTTAAGCTTTACGCTAATTTCGAGCTTGAAAAGTTCGAGGTTAACTACAACTTAAACGGTGGTGTTAACCACAAGGATAACGTAGCTTCCTTTGATAAGGAAACTAAGTCATTCACATTTAAGGACCCAACAAAGTTTGGTTATACCTTCGCTGGTTGGTATAGCGATAGAGATTTCACCACAGTTATTGAGGGTGTTGAAAAGGGAACAGAAAAGAATGTATCCGTTTTTGCTAAATGGACTCTTAATACATACGAGGTTTCTTATGTAGTTCCTGAAGGCTTAGGTGAAGCAAACCCTGATAACCCTTCTGAATATACTGTTGAAGACAACAAAGACCTCAAGGATCCTGTAAATGTTAAAACAGGTTACAAGTTCCATGGCTGGTACACTAGTCCTGACTTTAAGGAAAAGGTTACTGCATTTGACGGTATTGTTTTAAATCAACCAAAGCTCTATGCAAAGATTGAAATTGTTGTTTATAACATTTCTTATGATCTTGCAAACGGTACAAATTCAGATGAAAACCCTGCTTCATACACAGTAAATGATAGCGATATTACACTTGTAAACCCAACACGTAACGGTTACACATTCTTGGGCTGGTTCAATAACAAAGACGGCGAAGGCGAAGCAGTTACAGCAATTCCTGTAAGCACACTTAGCGACGTTAGCCTCTTTGCAAAATGGGAAGTAAACGTTTATAACATTACTTACGTTATGAACGGCGGTACAAACGCTGAAACTAACCCTGCTACCTATACTGTTGAAAATGTTGTTAATTTTGCAACTCCAACTAACAACGGTATTCAGTTCTTAGGCTGGTATTCAGACGAGGCTCTTACTGTTGAGTGCAAGTCAACAAAGGACTTAACAGGCGATATCACTCTTTATGCAAGATGGTTTGATGCTAACAAAGACCCAATCATGCTTCTTGACCCATCAAAGATTTCAAGCGCTGTTGCTAACGAAGGCAATACAAGAGCTGACTATACAATGAATCTTTTTGACGGCGTAATTGCTGAAGAAAGCTTGTACAGTGCTGGTGAAACAGCATGGTATGGTGTTGTAGGAGATAAGCTTACAATTACATTTGCGGAAGCAATTTCTATTGAACAAATTAAGGTTTATGCTACTGGTAACTACACATTCTCTAGCTTCAAAGGATATGATGAAGAAGGAAATATGTCTTTAGATGCAAGTCTTGGTGCTCCAAGTGCTAATATTTGGGTAGAATTATATAATGGAGAGCCTGTTATGGTTAAAACTCTCGTTATAGAGATTACTTCACTCAAGTGGGGAAGCGCATATACTCATAAGCTTACTGAAATTGAAATTTACGTAACAAATCCAAACTTTGGTAAATAATCTTAATTCATAAAAACAAAAATGCATTGTCGCAAGACAATGCATTTTTCTATTATAAAATTGACATGGAATGTTGTGTCGGTTTAAAGCACGTTTAAATGCTCGAGTAATATTTTAGCACCTATCAAAATCAAAACAATTCCGCCTGTAAACTCTGCCTTTGATTTGTATTTTGAACCGAATATATTACCGATTTTAACTCCAATCATAGAAAGCAAGAACGTAATAATACCGATTGAGGAAATAGCTATCCAAATGTTAACGTTAGGTAAAATTCCGTAGGAAATACCTACCGCCAAAGCATCTATGCTTGTAGCAATTGCCATTATAAGCATTATTTTAAAGCATATTGAGCCATCGGATTCTTCATCCTTTTCGCAGCTTTCCTTTATCATAAGCGCTCCTATTAAGGCAAGTAATACAAAGGCAATCCAATGGTCTGCCGCAACAGTGTATTTTTCAAAAGCGCTTCCAAGTAAATATCCAATTAAGGGCATAAGAGCTTGGAATCCGCCAAACCATAAGCCCACTATTAACATTTCCTTGTAGGTAGCCTTTTTCATAGCAAGCCCCTTGCAAATTGCAACCGCAAACGCATCCATTGAAAGTGCAATGGATGTAATAATCAGTTCCGGAACACTCATAAATTCCTCCGTTTTTATATTCAGTATTTTATATAATAACACAGTAATGATTGTAAATCAACAAAAATACCAGTATTTACAAAAAATTCACAATTAAAGTGAAAATCTACTTGACATTTATATACTAATATGATAAAATAGTCACGCCGCGTAATGTTGTGGTCTCAAACGGATTGAATTCCTACCCGGCTTAGCGAGTTTTGTTGAAAGAGAGGTGCTTTTCATGTTTGCTATTATCCAAACAGGCGGAAAGCAGTACAAAGTAAACGAGGGAGACGTAATCTTCGTTGAAAAACTTAACGTAGAGGAAGGCGCTGAAGTTACTTTTGATCAGGTTCTTGCTGTATCAAATGATAATGGCTTCGTAGCTGGTGCTCCGTATGTTTCCGGTGCTTCCGTAACAGCAAAGGTTGTTCGTAACGGCAAAGCAAAGAAAATTTACGTTATGAAGTACAAGCCAAAGAAGAACGAGAAGAAGAAAATCGGTCATAGACAACCATATACAAAGGTTCAGATCGAAAAAATTGTTGGTTAATTCGGAGAAATTGTATGACTAAGGTCGTATTTTACAAATCCAACGATATCTATTGGGGATTTGAGGAGCAAGGACATTCAGGATTTGCAAGTAGTGGTGAGGATATTTTATGCTCAGCGATTTCTGCTATGACAATGCTTGTTATCAATGCTATTGAAATTTCCTATGATTCAGAGGTTGATTATATAATCGACGAAGAAACAACAAACATTTCCGTTAAAGCTCGTAGCGCGTTACCAAGCTATGAGAAGGATGAGAAGAAGTGCTATGCAATTTCAGGCATCATCAAGGCTTATTTCTATCAGTTAAACGATTTGGTAGAAGAATACTATGACTATTTAGATGTAGAAGTAGTAGAAAAGGATTTTGAATAAAATCTTTTATGGTAACAAATAATTGTAAATTTTATACGGAGGAACATAAAATGTTAAGAATTAGCTTACAGTTCTTCGCACACAAAAAAGGTGTTGGTTCTACAAAGAACGGCCGTGATAGTGAGTCTAAGCGTCTTGGTGTTAAAAAGGCAGATGGTGCAAACGTAATCGCCGGTAACATCATCGTAAGACAGAGAGGAACAAAGATTCATCCAGGTACCAACGTTGGTCTTGGTAAGGACGATACACTTTTCGCTCTTAGCGACGGTGTAGTTAAGTTTGACTATCTTGCAAAAGGCAAGAAGAGAGTTAACGTTATTGCGAAATAATTTAAACTAACATAAAACACACGAGCAATCGTGTGTTTTTTGTTTTTTTGTAAAAAATCAACGTAAGCTCTTCACATATAAATAAAAATATGATATAATACTATGAATAAAAAAATTAGAGGTTAATTATGTTAGAGCTTCAAAATATTTCATTTATAGTTCCTACCGAAGATGGTGGACAAAAAACAATTTTAAAGGATATTAGCGTTAAAATTGACGAGCGCTTTGTTGCTATTACAGGACCAAACGGAGGCGGTAAATCTACACTTGCTAAAATCATAGCAGGCATTTACACTCCAACAAGCGGAAAAATTATTTTTGACGGTGTCGATATTACAGACAAAAATATAACAGAAAGAGCAAATTTAGGCATCAGCTTTGCATTCCAACAGCCCGTGCGCTTTAAAGGACTTACTGTAAGAGACCTTATTACTCTTGCATCAGGTAAGGAAATCAGCGTTTCAGAGGCTTGTACTTATCTTAGCGAGGTTGGTCTTTGTGCAAGAGATTATATTGATAGAGAAGTCAATGCGTCATTGTCTGGCGGCGAGCTTAAAAGAATTGAAATTGCTATGATTATGGCAAGAGGTACAAAATTGTCTGTTTTTGACGAACCGGAGGCTGGTATAGACCTTTGGAGCTTCAATAACCTCATAAGAGTCTTTGAAAAAATGCACGAGCAAATTAACGGCTCTATTCTCATTATATCGCACCAAGAAAGAATTTTGAATATCGCTGATAAAATTTTAGTAGTAGCTAATGGTGAGGTTACAAAGTACGGTGATAAGGAAGAAATTTTACCGTCACTTTTAAGAGGAGAAACCTCGAGTGTTTGCAGCAAAGCAACTAACTGATTTTATATTAGAGAAAAGGAAATACTATGGATAAAATTCAAAAAAATCTTTTAAAGCAGGTTGCAGACCTACACTCTGTTCCCGAGGGAGCTTATAACATAAGAGCAAATGGAGAGCTAGGCGGACGAAATACAACTGCAAATATAGATATAGTAACAAAGCAGGATAAACCGGGTATTGACATTATAATTAAACCGGGTACAGTAAACGAAAGCGTTCATATTCCTGTCGTTATCAGTAAAACAGGCGTTGAAGATGTAGTTTATAACGATTTTTATATCGGTGAGAATTCCGATGTAATCATTGTTGCAGGATGCGGTATTCATAATTCAGGAGATAGCAAATCCGAGCATGACGGAATACACTCTTTCCACGTTGGCAAAAACGCTAAGGTTCTTTATGTGGAAAAGCACTATGGCGATGGAGATGGAAACGGTGAAAACGTAATGAATCCCACCACCGTTATAGAAATTGATGAGGGCGGTTATCTTGAAATGGAAACCACTCAAATAAAGGGAATAGATTCAACGGTTAGAGTAACGAATGCGAAATTAGCAAACGATGCAAAATTGGTTATTCGAGAAAAAATTATGACTCACGGAAAACAATATGCAAAAACTGACTTTACCGTTGAATTGAACGGTGAAAATTCAAGTGCAAACGTAATTTCTCGTTCTGTAGCTAAGGACAAGTCACACCAGATTTTCCTTTCGAATATTAAGGGTAATAACAAATGTGCAGGACATACGGAATGCGATGCTATAATTATGGATGAAGCAACAGTTTCAGCAATTCCCGAAATTACTGCAAATCATATAGATGCCAGCCTTATTCATGAGGCGGCAATAGGCAAAATTGCAGGCGAACAGTTAATTAAGCTAATGACGTTAGGTCTTACCGAACAAGAAGCAGAAGAACAAATAGTAAACGGATTCTTAAAGTAAAAATATCAACATAAAAATATAGTCTGACAGGTAAAATAGAATACACTAAAATATTGCGTTGATTTTTGTATAAATCATAAAAATTGCATATCATAAATATATACTGAAAATTGTAGTATTTAGAAACTTAATATTTAACAGAATAAATGTTAAAATATTATGGGAGAATGATATGAAAGAATATATAGCTGTAAATAGTGTAGAAAGCTTTAATGAAGTATTTTTAAGGGTTAAACAAGCCCAAGAAAAATTTGCCCTGTTCTCTCAAAAACAGGTTGATGAAATTTTCAAGGCGGCAGCTACGGCTGCAAATAAAGCAAGAATATTCCTTGCCAAGCAAGCTGTTGAAGAAACAGGAATGGGCATTCTGGAGGATAAGGTGATTAAAAATCATTTTGCTTCCGAATATATATATAATAAATACAAGGAAACAAAAACCTGCGGCGTGATAGAATGTGATGAAGATGCGGGAATAGAAAAAATTGCTTGTCCCATAGGTGTTGTTGCGGCTGTTATACCAACAACAAACCCTACTTCAACCGCAATATTTAAGTGCTTAATTGCACTAAAAACAAGAAACGGTATTATAATTAGTCCTCATCCCAAAGCAAAAAAATCTACCATAGCGGCAACTAAAATTATTTTGGAGGCGGCTGTAAATGCAGGCGCGCCGGAAGATATAATATCTTGGATTGATACGCCAAGCCTTGAATTGACGAATTTACTTATGTCGACTGCCGATATTATTCTTGCAACTGGTGGACCGAGCATGGTAAAATCCGCTTATGCAAGCGGAAAGCCTGCTTTAGGAGTTGGCGCAGGCAATGTTCCTGCTATAATTGATGAAAGTGCAGACGTTTTACTTGCAGTAAATTCAATTGTTCATTCAAAAACGTTTGATAACGGCGTAATTTGTTCATCTGAACAGTCTGTAATTGTTCCTAAAAGCATATATTCTCGTGTAAAAGACGAATTTATAAAACGCGGTTGCTATTTTCTTAATGATGCGGAAACTGAAAAATTAAGGAAAATAATGATTATTAACGGCACGTTAAATGCTAACATTGTTGGTCAAAGTGCCTTTAAAATCGCGCAGCTTGCAGATATATCGGTAGATCCTAAAACAAAAATTTTAATAGGTGAAGTTGAAAAATCGGATTTGAGCGAGGAATTTGCTTACGAAAAGCTATCCCCAATTCTTGCTATGTACAAGGCTGAAAATTTTGACAACGCTCTTGAAATAGCCTATAATCTTGTTGAGGACGGCGGTCTTGGTCATACTTCATCAATATATATCAATGAGCTTACCGAAAAGGAAAAGCTTGATAAATTTAAAAATCTTATGAAGACCTGCCGTATCATTGTAAATACTCCATCATCACACGGTGGAATAGGCGATCTTTATAATTTTCGGTTAGAACCGTCATTGACGCTTGGTTGTGGAACGTGGGGAGGTAACTCCATTTCTGAAAACGTAGGCGTAAAACATCTTTTGAATATCAAAACCATAGCAAAAAGGAGAGAAAATATGCTTTGGTTTAGAGTTCCTGAAAAAATATATATCAAAAAAGGCTGTATTGATACAGCGCTTGACGAATTAAAATCAATTAACGTTAAAAAGAGAGCCTTTATTGTTACTGATAAATTTTTATATAAAAACGGATTTGTAAAATCAATTACTGATAAACTAACAAAAATGGATATTTCATATTCGTGCTTTAGCGATGTTGAACCTGATCCAACTTTAGCTTGCGCAAAAGCGGGTGCGTTACAAATGAAATCCTTTAATCCTGATGTTGTTATTGCATTTGGTGGAGGCTCTGCTATGGATGCCGCAAAGATTATGTGGTTGCTGTATGAACATCCTGAAACGGATTTTATGGATATGTCTATGCGCTTTAGTGATATAAGAAAGAGAATTTATACGTTTCCTAAAATGGGTAAAAAAGCATACTTTATTGCTATTCCAACTTCTGCCGGTACAGGAAGTGAGGTAACTCCCTTTGCTGTTATTACAGATGAGAAAACGGGAATTAAATATCCTCTTGCCGATTATGAGCTTTTACCAAATATGGCAATAATTGATATAAGCTTTCATATAAGCTCTCCTAAATCATTAACAGCTGCATCGGGAATCGATGCTATGACGCACGCTCTTGAAGCCTATGCTTCCATTATGGCTACTGATTATACGGACAGCTTAGCGCTGCAAGCTATAAAAATCATATTTGAGTATCTACCAAGGGCTTATGAAAATGGTGAGCTTGATGTGTTAGCTCGAGAAAAGATGGCTAACGCTGCAACAATGTCAGGAATGGCTTTTGCCAACGCTTTTTTAGGCTTATGTCATTCGATGGCGCATAAGCTGGGTGCTTATTACCATTTGCCTCACGGTGTTGCAAACGCACTTTTAATAAGTGAGGTTATGCGTTTTAATGCCAATGAAGCACCTGCAAAAATGGGAACGTTTTCTCAATATGCTTACCCAAAGGCATTGAATCGCTATGCTGAAGTTGCCGATTCTTTGGGCATTAAAGGTGATACGGATATAGAAAAATTAAACAATTTAATTTCAGCCTTGAATATTTTAAAAGAAAATATAGGTATTAAGAGAACAATCAAGGAATATGGCGTCGACGAACGTGAATTTTTGGAAAATCTTGATAAAATCTCAGAACAGGCATTTGATGACCAATGTACAGGTGCAAATCCTCGATATCCTTTGATTTCCGAAATAAAAAGAATATATCTAAATGCATATTATGGAACGTCAGAAGAAGTATAATAGATGTTTTATAATTATGTACCTATTGTAGTCGCATCTCAAACTGTTGAGAATAATGAAGATGAAAAAGAGCTTCTTAACAGATGGATAAATGTAGTAGAATATGAAAAATGTAGAATCCCCTTGGATTTTTCAAGGGGATATAGATTAAAGGGGATAAAATGAAAATTATAGATATTATAAATAAGGACAAGCCTTCATTATCCTTTGAGGTTTTTCCTCCAAAAAACTCAGCAAATTTTGAAAGCGTAAAGGAAGCCAGCGAAAAAATCGCAAAATTAAAGCCCTCTTTTATGAGTGTTACCTACGGAGCCGGTGGAGGAACAAGCGAATTTACCGTTTCCATAGCAGAAAATATTCAAAATAATTATGGAGTGACAGCTTTAGCACATCTTACCTGTGTTAATTCAACAAAGGAAGAGGTTCGTGCAAGGCTTTTAGCGCTTAAAAACAGTGGAATTGAGAATATTCTTGCATTACGCGGTGATATTGTGCCCGGTAATGAAAACAGGAATAATTGGGATTATAAGCACGCGAACGAGCTTGTTGAGGAAATTAAAGAGTTTGGAGATTTTTGTATAGGCGGCGCTTGCTATCCCGAGGGACATATAGAAAGTAATTGCCAAAAGGAAGATATTTTAAATCTTAAAAGAAAAGTTGACGCGGGCTGTTCATTCCTTACAACTCAGATGTTTTTTGATAACAATATTCTCTATAATTTTATGTATAAAATAAGAGAAGCAGGAATTACCGTGCCAATTGTAGCGGGAATTATGCCTGTAACTAATGCAAAACAAATCGCACGTAGCTGTCAACTTTCAGGTACATACTTACCTCAACGATTTAAAACGATAGTTGATAGATATTCTGATAATCCCAACGCTATGAAGCAGGCAGGAATTGCTTATGCAACAGAGCAGATTATAGACCTGTTTGCTAACGGCATAAATGCCGTACACGTTTATTCTATGAATAAAGATGATGTAGCAAGAACAATACAATCGAACATATCGGAGATAATAAAATATGAATGAGCTTCGTACTATGTATATGATGAATAACTACGATCTCAAAATAAGAGTTAGAGATGTGATGCGTTACTTGAGGGTAAGAGAAAGTGACGCAACAATGCGACGCTTACTTGAAGAATGTAGTAATATTGTTTATGAGGCTGCTGTCCCAAAGGCGGTATATGCAAAGGTAAACGTAAATATCAAAAATAAAATTGTAGATTTTGGCTTTATCAAGGTAAAAAGTGAAAGCTTAGCTGTTCATTTGGCAGACTGTGATGAGGCGTATATTATGGCGGCTACGTTAGGTGTTGGGACAGATCGCCTTTATGAAAAATATAATAAAATTTTTCAAACAAAAGCAGCAGTATGTGACGCTACGGCATCAGCTCTTATTGAGAGCTTTTGTGATTACGTTAATGATTTTATAGTTGACGGTAAGGATGCAGCTATGAGATTTTCACCCGGATACGGTGATTTTGATTTGCAGTATCAGCCTCATATACTTAATTTTTTAGATGCACATAAAAAAATAGGCATATCATTAACTGACAGTCTAATGATGGTACCCACAAAATCAGTAACTGCGATAGTTGGCATAAAACGAGAAGGCATAAATAATGAATATACAGAAATTGATTGATAGCGGTTTTGTTTTCATTGATGGCGGAATGGGAACACAACTCCAAGAAAAAGGACTTAAAGCCGGAGAAATACCGGAAGAATGGAATTTGATCAAGTCCGAAGTGATAGAAGGAATACATAGAGCGTATTTTGAAGCTGGTGCCAATATAGCAACAGCAAACACTTTTGGTGCTAATCCGATAAAAACGCCAAAATTCGAGGAATATATTTTAGCTGCAGTAGCAAATGCAAAAAGAGCAAGGAGCAATGATAATCAGTTTGTTGCTTTAGATATAGGACCAACAGGAAAGCTTTTAAAACCTCTTGGAGATCTTGATTATGATGACGCAATAGATGCGTTTTCAAGGGTCGTAAGAGCTGGTGTCAAGGCTGATTGTGATTTGATAATTATAGAAACTATGAATGATCCTTATGAATTGAAGGCTGCGGTTTTAGCTGCAAAGGAAAATTCTAATTTGCCTATATTTGCAACCTTTGTTCTTGATGAAAAAGGTAAGACAATCACCGGGTGCGACATACCTGCTATGGTAGCACTTTTGGAAGGCTTGGGGGTTGATGCGTTAGGCGTAAACTGTTCTTTGGGAGCAAAACAGTTAAAAAAATTTATTCCACAAATAATAGAGAATAGCTCATTACCGATTATAGTAAGTCCCAATGCAGGAATGCCTTGCGTTCATGATGGGAAAACCTGCTATGACAGTACGCCATGTGAGTTTGCAGCGGATATGGAAGAAATTGCTGATATGGGTGTGCGAATTTTAGGTGGATGTTGCGGAACAACGCCAAACCATATACAGTTATTGACACAATCATTGAAGAACAAGGCTCCTTTACCCATAGTAAAAAAAGCAATAACTATTGCCTCTTCCTATGCCAAAGCTGTTGTTTTTGACAAAAAGGTAGTTTTAATAGGCGAAAGAATAAATCCAACAGGTAAACCAAAGCTAAAGACAGCTCTTCGTGAAAATAATATGGATTATATTATTTCCGAGGCAATAGGACAAGAAGAAAAAGGCGCAGATATGCTTGATGTAAATGTAGGACTTCCTGAAATTAACGAAAAGGATGTTCTCATAAGAGCAATCAAGGAAATTCAAGCGGTGTCAACATTACCGCTACAAATAGACACATCAAACAAAGAAGCACTTGAAAGCGCTATGCGCGTATATAACGGAAAGCCTCTTGTAAATTCTGTCAATGGTGAAAAATCAAGTATGGATGCTGTGTTTCCGCTTGTTAAAAAATATGGTGGAGTTGTAATTGCATTAACTCTTGATGAAAATGGAATTCCAACCACAGCTGAAGGTAGATACAAAATAGCAGAGCGCATAGTAAATGAAGCAGTGAAATATGGCATAGATAAGAAAGATATAATAGTAGATACTTTATGTTTAACGGTTAGCTCTGATTCTAACGCTCCCACTACAACTTTGGAGGCGATGAGGATGATAAAGGAAAAGCTGGGAGTAAAGACCTCTCTTGGTATTTCTAATGTGTCGTTCGGACTCCCAAAGAGGGATTATATAAATGCAACGTTTTTCACTTTAGCTCTTGCAAATGGTCTTGATGGAGTTATAATGAATCCTTATTCTGAGGAAATGATGAAAGCGTATTTTACCTATAACGCTTTAAAGGGACTTGATGATGCGTGCGGTGAATATATTGGCTTTGCATCAAACACCGAGGATGTTAAATCTACTGTTCAAGACAGTAATATGACGTTGGAGAAAGCCATAATAAAAGGACTTAAAAGAGAAGCTGGCGAACTTACAAAAAACTTAATTATAAACACTCCCCCGCTTGAAATTGTAAACAATTATATCATTCCTGCTTTAAACAAAGTTGGAAAGGACTATGAAAAAGGCGTGTCGTATTTACCTCAGCTTTTGATGAGCGCTGAAACTGCAACGGTTGCATTTAACGTAGTAAAAGAAAGCGTTGCCTCGGAAGAAAGCGCGGTAAAGGGTGAAATAATTATAGCTACCGTAAAAGGTGACATTCATGATATAGGCAAAAATATTGTGAAGGTAATTTTGCAGAATTACGGATACAAGGTGCATGATTTAGGTAAAGATGTTTTGCCGGAAAAGGTGCTTGAGTGTGTGGATAAAACAGGATGTACACTTGTAGGTTTATCTGCGCTTATGACAACTACCGTTCCTGCTATGGAAAGAACGATTAAAATAATTAAAAATAAATACCCCAAAACTAAAATAATGGTGGGAGGGGCAGTGTTAAATGAGGAATATGCAGAAAAGATAGGAGCAGATAAGTACGCAAAGGATGCTATGGATGCTGTTCGTTATGCACAGGAAATTTTATAAAAAAATCAGACCTTTGGCTTACACCAAAGGTCTGTTATCTTTATTCATGAGATTTTACTGAATTTTTACAATCGCCGGTTTTAAAATATTCCAAAATATTTTCAACACTTGTTTGAGCAATGTTTGCTAATGCTTCTTCAGTTAAAAATGCTTGGTGGGATGTAACTAAAACGTTAGGCATAGAAATAAGTCTTGCTAAAACATCGTCCTCGACAATATGACTTGAATAATCCTCAAAGAAGAAATCGGATTCTTCTTCATATACGTCCAAGCACGCACCGCCGATTTTTCTTGATTTAATTCCGTTTAGTAATGCATCTGCATCTATAAGCGCTCCTCTTGACGTGTTTATGATTATCACGCCTCTTTTCATTTTTTCAATGGAATTCTTATCAACTATATGGTAGGTTTCATCGGTTAAAGGACAGTGGAGCGAAATTATATCACTTTTCTCAAATATTTCCTTCAAGTCTACATAGTTAATATCAGAGCTCTTGTCAGGAAACTTGTCATAAGCTAAAACATTCATTCCAAAGCCGCGACAAATATTTATAAAAATTCTTCCGATTTTACCCGTTCCAATAACCCCGACTGTTTTGCCATGCAAATCAAATCCTGTTAAATCACTAAGACTGAAATTAAAGCTTTTTGTTCTGACAAATGCTTTATGAATTCGTCTTACGGATGTTAAAAGCAAAGCCATCGTATGCTCTGCAACCGCATACGGAGAATAAGCAGGAACTCTTACAACCGCAATCTTTCCTTCTGCTGCTTTTAAATCAACGTTGTTGAATCCCGCACATCGTAAAACAATAATTTTAACTCCGTATTCATATAAAGCGTCAATCACATCTTTGTTTGCAGTGTCATTCACAAAAATACAAACACCGTCAAAACCACTTGCCAATCGTACTGTATCTTCATTCAATTTTGTATCGAAAAATTTAAAAGTTATTCCGTTTACGGAGCCTAACTCTTCAAAAGATGATTTATCGTATGATTTTGTGTCAAAAAAAGCAATTTTCATAACTTGCACCTCGTTTTTATCTGTGTTTATTATACACAAATTGAGAAAGAAATTCAACAAATTTTATTCAGTTTTACTTTTTGTTTAAAATAAACAAATATTTTAAGGGAGCTTATTAAATTTTATTAAATATTAAACTTTAAATATATTGACATTCCTATTTGATTGTGCTAAAATAATTTTCGTAAAGGTTTTTGTAACTGACGGAATGTGGATTACCACAAGGGAGCAAAAACAAATAAATGTCGACCGTCTGGGCAATTCTACCTTTGTGTATAAGGGGTAGTTTGCTCTTTTTGTTTTGTAAAATTTTTCATTTTGAAAAGGAGATATTTATGAAAAAAGTAGCAGTGCTTATGGGAAGTGACAGTGATCTTCCAATTGTTGAAAAAGGCATTAACGTTCTTAAGGAGTACGGTGTTCCTTTTGAGGTTCATGTTTATTCAGCTCACAGAACTCCTGTGCAGGCAGCAGAATTTGTGAAGAGTGCAAAGGATAACAATTTTGGCGTTATGATAGCTGCTGCAGGTATGGCAGCTCATTTGGCAGGTGCAGTTGCTGCAAATACAACTCTTCCTGTAATTGGAATACCTGTTTCTTGCAAAAACACAGGTGGTATGGATGCACTTTTAGCGACCGTTCAAATGCCAACAGGAATGCCCGTTGCTACTGTTGCTATAGATGGAGCAGCGAATGCAGCATTATTAGCTGTTCAAATTCTTGCTCTTTCCGAACCCGAGCTCGCTGATAAGCTTGTTAAGGCCAGAAAAGCAGGAGAAGAAAAGGTGCTTGAGAAGAATAAAGCAATCGAGGAACAATTTAACAAATAATTTGGAGGAAAACGCGTATGAGTTTTTTTGGTATAGTAGGTGAGGAAAAAACCAATGTAGCGTCAAGCGTATATTATGGTTTATATGCTCTTCAGCACAGAGGACAGGAAAGCGCTGGTATAGTGGTAAATGATGATGGCGTATTTCGTACTCATAAGGATTCCGGATTAGTAAACGATGTGTTTACTCCGCAAGCAATAAGACATTTAGGGCTAGGTACGATGGCGCTGGGACATGTACGTTATGGAACTCTTGGCACGAAAGAAAGAGTGAATGCTGAACCGATAGTCGTAAATCACTGTAAGGGAAGAATGGCAATTGCTACGTCGGGAAGACTTGTAAATGCACAGGCTTTAAAGCGCGAACTTGAACTGCAAGGTATGATTTTCCATACCAACAGTGATGCTGAGGTTATTTCTTACATAATAACAAAAGAGAGACTTTCTTCTGATTCAATAGAGGAAGCTGTTACAAAAGCAATGGACAAATTCGAAGGCGGATTTTGTTTTGCGTTAATGTCACCGCAAAAATTTATTTGTGCAAGAGATATGCACGGCTTACATCCTCTTTGTTATGGCAAACGTGACAACGGACAGTATGTAATAGCAAGTGAGAGCTGTGCTCTTGATTCTGTCGGAGCAACTTACATAAGAGATGTATCTCCTGGAGAAATACTTGTATTTTCAAAGGAAGGCATAAAATCTATCAAGGTTCACTGTAATAAAAAGCCGGAAGCACTTTGCGTTTTTGAATATGTTTATACCGCGCGTCCGGACTCTAAAATTTCTGATTGCTATGTTCACGAAGCAAGAAAAAAAGCAGGTGCGTTCTTGGCTAAGTCTCATCCTGTTGAAGCGGACGTTGTTGTCGGAGTACCTGATTCCGGACTTGATGCTGCAATTGGTTATGCGGAGGAATCCGGCATTCCTTACGGTATCGGTTTAATCAAGAACAAATACATTGGAAGAACGTTTATTGCCCCCGGTCAAGAGGTAAGAGAAGATAAAGTAAAAATCAAATTGAATCCTATCGCAGCCACGGTTAAAGGTAAAAGAATAGTGCTTGTTGACGATTCTATTGTTAGAGGAACAACCTGCGCAAGAATAGTAAAGCTTTTGAGAAACGCCGGAGCAACCGAGGTTCATCTTCGTTCTTCAGCACCTCCATTTGTGAATCCTTGCTACTACGGAACGGATATTGACTCTAAAGAAGCATTGATTGCAAATAATCACACAATTGAAGAAATTGCAAAAATAGTTGGTGTTGATTCACTCGGTTATTTAAGACTTGAGGATGTATCAAAAATTGGAGAGAGCGGTAAATGTACAGGTTATTGCTCGGCTTGCTTTGATGGCAATTACCCAACGGAAATTCCCGAAAAAATTATAAATAAATTTGAACACAAAATTTCAGAAAGTGAGAAATAGAATATGAAAAATTCCAAATCAGAAAGCTATGCTGCTGCAGGCGTTGATATTACAGCAGGCTATAAAGCTGTTGAACTTATGAAAAAGCATATTGCGCGCACAAAGAATGAAGGCTGTGTTGATGATGTTGGCGGCTTCGGTGGTTGCTTCGGCTTGCCAATTGCAGGAATGGAGGAGCCTGTTCTTGTGTCAGGAACTGATGGATGCGGTACAAAGGTGAAAATGGCAATACTTATGGACAAGCACGATACAATTGGCATTGATGCTGTTGCTATGTGTGTAAATGACATTATCTGTTGTGGCGCAAAGCCTTTGTTTTTCCTTGACTATATTGCTTGCGGAAAAAACATTCCGGAAAAGATTGCTGATATTGTTGGCGGTGTTGCCGAGGGTTGTGTTCAATCTGGAGCGGCTCTTATTGGCGGTGAAACCGCTGAACATCCGGGTATGATGCCTGTTGAAGATTACGACCTTGCAGGCTTTGCTGTTGGCATTGTTGATAAAAAGAAAATTCTCGATAACACAAAAATGGCAGAGGGTGATATTGTTATTGCTCTTGCATCAAGCGGTGTTCATTCAAATGGTTTCTCACTTGTAAGAAAGGTTTTTGATATTGATAATAACCCGGATTCACTTTACGTCCCTTGTGAAGCATTAGGCGGAGCTTCAATCGCTGAAACCTTGCTTACGCCAACTAAAATTTATGTTAAGTCGGTCCTTGCTTTGCTTGAAAATGTAAATGTTAAAGGAATTTCACATATTACAGGCGGAGGCTTCTACGAGAATATTCCAAGAAGCATTCCTAAGGGACTTGCGGCAAAGGTAAACAAGAGCGATGTTAAGGTTCTTCCAATCTTTGATCTTATTCAAAAAACAGGAAATATTCCTGAAAGAGATATGTACAACACTTATAACATGGGCGTTGGAATGAGCATTGTTGTTCCTGCTTCCGAGGTGGAAAAGTCTCTTGAAATTTTGAGAGCCAATGGAGAGGACGCTTATGTTATCGGTGAAATTATTAAGTCTGATGAGGGCGTAATTCTATGCTAAAAGCTAATATTGCAGTTCTTGTTTCAGGTGGTGGAACAAATCTTCAAGCATTGATTGATGCGCAAAAATGCGGAATTATTAAAAGCGGCAAAATATCCTTGGTAATTTCAAACAATTCAAGTGCCTATGCTCTTGAAAGAGCAAAAAATGCAGGCATTGATACTGAAGTGGTTCTTAAAAAGGAACTAGGTTCCCAGGAAGCTTTTGAAAAAAGATTGATTGAAATTCTTGATGCTGCTAAAACAGATATTATTGTTTTGGCAGGATTTATGAGCATTTTAAGTGCAGATTTTATAAACCACTACAAGGACAAAATAATAAACGTTCATCCGTCACTTATCCCTTCTTTTTGCGGCAAGGGCTTTTATGGACTTAAAGTTCATGAAGCAGCGCTTGCTTATGGAGTAAAGGTAAGTGGAGCGACTGTTCATTTTGTAAATGAGATTCCTGACGGTGGAAAAATCATTATGCAAAAAGCAGTTGATATTTTGGAAGGAGATACCCCTGAAACCCTTCAAAAACGAATAATGGAGGAGGCTGAATGGAAAATACTGCCCCTATCCTGCGAAAAAGTATGCTTTGAGATTATTAAGGAGAAATAAAATGAACATTTATAAAATTAACGAGCTATCCGAGCTTCTTAGCGGAAACACATATCCCGGTAGAGGAATAGTTATAGGTAAAACAGAAAGCGGCGAAAAGGCAGCTGTAGCTTATTTCATAATGGGAAGAAGCGAAAACAGCCGTAATAGAGTTTTCAAAGAGAATGGAGATAGCGTTGTAACTGAACCGTTCGATTTTTCAAAGGTAGAAGATCCATCACTTATTATTTATTCAGCAATTCGTAAATTTGAAAATAAGCTCATCGTTACAAACGGCGACCAAACAGATACAATTTATGACTTTGTAAGTGATTGCGGTTGCTTTAAAAAAGCTCTAAAGACCAGAGAGTTTGAGCCAGACGCACCAAACTTCACCCCGAGAATAAGCGGTATGCTCACATTTAAAGACAACGATTTCAAATATCAAATGAGCATATTAAAAAGCGCTGATGAAAAGGGAACTGCTTGCAACAGATACTTCTATGAGTACGCTCCAATAAACGGCTTGGGTCATTTTATTCATACCTATGTTTGTGATGGCAATCCAATTCCTACATTCCAAGGAGAGCCTGAAAGAGTAAGAATACCAAATGACATTGATGAATTTACAAAAATGATTTGGGATAACCTTAATGAGCAGAACAAAATTTCTCTTTATGTTCGCTACGTTGACTTAACAAGTGGAAACGTAGAAAACAGAATGATAAATAAAAATGTAAAGTAATCGAGGTGCAAGTAAATGAACGAATTTGAATTAAAATATGGTTGTAATCCTAATCAAAAGCCTTCAAAAATATATATGGAAAACGGAAGTGAGCTTCCTATCGAAATTCTTTGCGGAAGACCTGGTTACATAAACTTTCTTGACGCCTTTAATTCATGGCAATTGGTAAAGGAGTTGAAGGAAGCAACAGGTATGCCTTGTGCAACATCCTTTAAACACGTTAGTCCAACTTCAGCTGCAGTAGGCAAAAAGCTTTCGGATAAGCTTAAAAAGGCTTGCTTTGTTGATGATATAGAGGGACTCGATGAAAGCCCACTTGCTTGTGCATACGCAAGAGCGAGAGGAACTGACAGAATGTCATCATTTGGTGACTGGATTGCACTTTCAGATGTATGTGATGCTACAACAGCTACTCTTATTAAAAGAGAGATTTCTGACGGCGTTATTGCTCCCGGATATACAGACGAGGCTCTTGAGATTCTTAAGTCTAAGAGAAAAGGCAACTACAATATTGTAAAAATTGACCCGAATTATGTTCCTGAAGTTCAAGAGAAAAAGCAGGTTTTTGGAATCACATTTGAGCAAGGTCGAAACAATTTTAAAATTGACAGAGAACTTCTTGCTGATGTTGTTACAAAAAATAAGGAATTTACAGAGGACGCTATCATAGACCTCATTATATCCTTGATTACTCTTAAATATACTCAATCTAATTCTGTTTGTTACGCTTACGACGGACAGGCTATCGGTGTTGGTGCAGGACAGCAATCAAGAATTCACTGCACAAGATTAGCAGGAACTAAGGCTGATACGTGGCACTTACGTCAACATGAGAAGGTATTAAATCTTCCTTTCCTTCCAACGATTGCAAGACCCGACAGAGATAATGTAATCGACGGTTATATAAACAAGAATGAAGAGGACGTTTGTGCAGACGGTGTTTGGCAGAAATACTTCACTCACCAGCCTGAGCCTTTAACCAACGAGGAAATGAGAGCATATCTTGATACAATTACAGGGGTTAGCGTAGGTTCTGATGCGTTCTTCCCATTCAGCGATAATATTGAACGAGCAAAGCGTAGCGGAGTATCATTTATTGCGGAGCCCGGTGGATCTATAAGAGATGATCTTGTTATCGAATGTTGTGATAAGTATGGTATAGTTATGGCATTTACTAAAATGAGACTTTTCCACCACTAATTTGACAGAATGAGGTAACAAATGAAAATTTTAGTTGTTGGCGGTGGCGGAAGAGAACACGCCATTATAAGAAAGCTTAAAGAAAACAAGGAAATTGCAGAAATTCACGCACTACCCGGAAATGGCGGTATGCATAACGATGCTATTACCGTTAACATCGGTGCAAAGGATATTGATGCGATTGTAAAGTATGCTTTAGATAATAAAATTGATTATGCAGTTGTAGCTCCGGATGATCCGCTTGTGCTAGGCTGCGTTGATGCACTTGAAAAAGTAGGAATTCCTGCATTTGGACCTAAGGCTAATGCGGCAATAATTGAAGGAAGTAAGGTTTTTTCAAAGAATCTTATGAAAAAATACGGCATTCCAACGGCTACTTATGAGGTGTTTTCTGATGCCTTATCAGCTATGGAATATGTTAAAAATTCTAAACTACCAATTGTAATTAAAGCGGACGGTCTTGCTCTTGGTAAGGGCGTAATTATTGCGTTTACAAGAGAAGAGGCAACGGAGGCAATAAGCTCGATTATGAATGATAAAAAATTCGGTTCGAGTGGCGACAATATAGTAATAGAAGAATTTTTAGAGGGCCCCGAGGTATCAGTGCTTGCATTTACTGACGGAAAAACAGTAAAACCAATGATTTCTTCTATGGACCATAAAAGGGCTCTTGATGGAGATAAAGGACTTAATACCGGTGGAATGGGAACAATTGCTCCTAACCCTTATTATACAAAGGAAATTGCTGATGAATGTATGAAGACAATTTTTCTTCCGACTATTGATGCGATGAATAAGGAAGGAAGAACGTTTAAAGGATGCTTGTATTTTGGACTGATGATAACTGCTGATGGACCGAAGGTTATTGAGTATAACTGTCGTTTTGGCGATCCTGAAACTCAAGTAGTATTACCTTTGCTTGAAAGTGATTTGTTTACTATAATGAAAGCAACAACAGATGGTACTCTTGCTGATTGTGATGTGAAATTTTCCAACGAGTGTGCTTGTTGTGTAATTATGGCATCTAAGGGCTATCCTGAAAAGTACCAGAGCGGTTTTGAAATGGAAATTCCTAAACCGATTGAAGATCTTGTATATGTAGCAGGAGCAAAATACGAAAATGAAAAGCTATTATCCGCAGGTGGACGAGTTTTGGGGGTTGTTGATGTTAAGCCAACGCTAAAGGAAGCCATCGACGGAGCGTATGCAAAAGTAAGTGAAATAAAATTTGATAACGCATTTTATCGTCATGATATCGGCTTGAAAGCGCTTATGGCAACGGAGGAAAAATAATGGTATATCGCGTTTATGTAGAAAAAAAAGCAGGACTTCAAAACGAAGCAAATTCTTTGGCCTCGGAAATCAAAACCTTTTTAGGTATTGACAGTGTTGAGAATGTTAGAATTTTAAATCGTTATGATGCGGAAAATATTACTAAAGAGCTTTTTAATTATGCCGTTAAGACGGTGTTTTCAGAGCCTCAATTAGATGAAGCTTCAACAGAGCTTGATGCAAAAGGTGGAATTGTATTTGCAACAGAATATCTTCCGGGACAATTTGATCAAAGAGCTGATTCTGCTGCTCAATGTATTCAACTTATATCACAAGGTGAAAAACCGACGGTTAATAGTGCGAGAGTTTATGTGATTTATGGTAACGTTTCAAACGATGAGCTTGCAAGAATTAAAAAGCATGTTATCAACCCGGTTGAAGCCAGAGAAGCGTCCTTGGATGTAAAGGAAACTTTAAAGCAAGAATACAATATCCCTACCGAGGTTAAAACATTGGACGGCTTTAATAATCTTGATAAGGCAGGTCTTAGCAATTTTATTAAAGAAAACGGTCTTGCTATGGATGAAGATGATATTAAGTTCTGTCAGGATTATTTCAAATCAGAAGATAAGGATCCAACTATCACAGAAATTAAGATGATTGATACATACTGGTCTGACCATTGCCGTCATACTACTTTCTTGACCACGGTAGACAGTGTAAAATTCCATGACGAAATTCTTGAAAAAACGTATCAGGACTATTTAGATACAAGAAAAGAATTAGGTAGAACAAAACCAATTAACTTAATGGATATCGCTACTTTGGCAGTAAGATATCTTAAAAAAGAAGGAAAGCTTGATAAACTTGACGAGTCCGAGGAAATCAATGCATGTACAGTAAAAATAGATGTTGAGGTTGATGGAGTAAAGGAGCCATGGTTATTACTCTTTAAAAATGAAACACATAACCATCCAACTGAAATTGAACCTTTTGGCGGTGCGGCAACTTGTATTGGCGGTGCTATACGAGACCCATTGTCCGGACGTTCTTATGTATATGGAGCTATGCGTTTAACAGGTGCGGCAGATCCTCTTAAGCCTATCAACGAAACTATTGAGGGCAAGCTTCCACAGAGAAAAATCGTTACTACAGCCGCTGCCGGTTATTCCTCTTACGGTAACCAAATAGGACTTGCAACCGGAATTGTAGATGAAATATATCACGATGGCTATGCTGCAAAGCACATGGAGGTTGGTGCTGTTATTGCTGCCGCTCCTGCTAAGAACGTAAGAAGAGAAGTTCCTGCTGATGGCGACATCGTTGTTTTACTTGGCGGTAGAACAGGACGTGATGGCTGTGGCGGTGCAACAGGTTCATCAAAATCTCACACAGTTGAATCTCTTGAAAGCTGTGGTGCAGAGGTTCAAAAGGGTAATGCTCCTGAAGAAAGAAAGCTCCAAAGATTATTCAGAAATTATGAAGCCTGCCGCATGATTAAGCGTTGTAATGATTTTGGCGCAGGTGGTGTTTCAGTTGCTATCGGAGAGCTTGCTGACGGTCTTTTAATTGATTTGAATGCTGTTCCTAAAAAATACGACGGTCTTGACGGAACAGAACTTGCTATCAGTGAATCTCAAGAAAGAATGGCTGTTGTAATTGAAAAAGAAAACGTTAAGCGCTTTATGGAACTTGCCAACGAAGAAAATCTTGAAGCAACAGTTGTGGCAAAAATTACTGCAGAACCAAGATTAAGAATGACTTGGAACGGTAAAACTATCGTTGATTTAAGTCGTGAATTTTTAAATTCAAACGGTGCTGAAAAGCATATCAACATTGAATGTAATCCTGTTAAAGATTACTCTAAAGAAATTCCTTGCGATTTCGAAAGCGGTTTGGTTGAGTTGATGGGTGATTTGAACGTGTGTTCAAAGAGAGGTCTTAGCGAACGTTTTGACTCTACAATCGGAGCAGGAACAGTTCTTATGCCATTTGGTGGTAAAAACCAAAGAACACCAATTCAAGCGATGGTTCATAAAATTTCTTGCGAGAAAGGTCACACTAATGATTGTTCACTCATGTCGTGGGGATACAATCCATTTATCTCTGAAAAGAGTCCATTCCATGGCGCATATTTAGCAGTAATTGAATCTGTATCAAAATTGATTGCAACCGGTGCAAAATTTGAAGATGTTTATTTAACTTTCCAAGAGTATTTTGAAAAGCCTACAAAGGATGCAACTCGTTGGGGTAAGCCAATGTCTGCTTTACTTGGTGCATTCAAGGCTCAAAAGGATTTGGGTATCGGTTCAATCGGTGGTAAGGACTCAATGAGTGGTTCTTTCGAAAAACTTGATGTCCCGCCAACACTTATCTCATTTGCAGTTACAACAGAAAAAATAGATGTTATTACTTCACCTGAATTTAAGAAAGCAGGAAGTAAGGTTGTTCTTCTAAAGCCTGAATATGATGAGAATAATCTTCCCAAAATCGAGTCGCTTCTTGAGGTGTTTGACAAGGTTGCAGGTATTGTAAGAAAAGGCAAGGCGCTTGCTATCTATACACCTACGATAGGTGGCGTTGCAGAAGCAATTTGCAAAATGGCTATGGGTAACGGCTACGGCTTTGAGTTTAATGAAGAATTGTCACTTAACGATATATTCGGCTACAATTATGGCTCATTTATCATCGAGCTTGATTGCACCTGTGATATCGGTACAACTCTTGGTTATACAACTGATAAAACTGAGTTTGTATACGGCAATAAAACGGTTTGTGCTTGTAAGGTTAATGATGCTTATGAAAATAAGCTTGAAAGCGTATTTTCATGCAATATTGCTTACAACAATGAAAAGCCAAAGACGATTTCTTATAACACGGAAAAGCGCTTCGGTGCAAATATCAAGGTAGCAAAGCCAAAGGTATTGATTCCTGTATTCCCCGGTACTAACTGTGAGTTTGACTCCGCAAAGGCAGTAAACGATGCGGGTGCAGATAGTGAAATCTTTGTTATCAATAATTTAAGTGCTGAAGGTATTAAGAGAAGTGCAGAGGAGTTTACGAGAAAGCTTAAGGAATCACAAATGGTATTTATTCCGGGCGGATTTAGCGGCGGAGATGAGCCGGACGGTTCCGGTAAATTTATTACGGCATTCTTCCGTGGCGCGCAGGTTAAAGATGCAGTTACAGACCTTCTTGATAATCGCGGTGGCTTAATGTGCGGTATTTGTAACGGATTCCAAGCACTTGTTAAATTAGGACTTGTACCTTTTGGCAAGATTATTGATACTGATGAAAATTGTCCAACACTTACCTTTAATAATATTTCAAGACACCAATCCAAGATAGTTAGAACAAGAATTGCTTCTAATATGTCTCCATGGCTCTATGAATGTAACGTTGGCGATATTATCAACGTTCCAATTTCGCACGGAGAAGGAAAATTCCTGGCAAATGATGAAACAATAAGAATGCTTATTGAAAATGGACAAATTGCAACTCAATACGTTGATGAAAACGGAGAAGCTACCTACGATATCCAATACAATCCAAACGGCTCTACTCTTGCTATTGAGGGTATTACGTCTCCTGATGGTCGTGTGTTTGGTAAGATGGGTCACTCCGAACGTATTGACGGTGGACTCTATAAGAACGTTTATGGCGAATACGACATCAAGATGTTCAAATCCGCTGTGAAATTCTTTAAATAATCACTACATAAATCTCCTGCAAGCAGCAGGAGATTTATTAAATTTTGCACTGCTAAAATCCAAAATACAAATACATGTGTTCGCGAATTGCGTACAAATATTCATATTTGTCATTGCATGATGAATAAAAATAAATATAATTGAATTTTATTCAAAAAATATGAAAAAACACTTGAAATTTGAAAATCATAGTAGTATAATAGGTGCATATTTATTTTTTGGAGTATAATTTGACTTTAAATAAAACTCTGAAAAATATTAGAAATTGCTTAATAAGGAGAAATTTAAAATGGAAAGAGTTTACAATTTTTCAGCTGGTCCATCAATGTTGCCTTTACAAGTTTTAGAGACAGCTGCTAGCGAAATGCTTAATTACAAGGGAAGTGGTATGTCGGTTATGGAAATGAGCCACCGTTCCCCTGTTTACGAAGAAATTATTAAGGAAGCAGAAGCGTTACTTCGTAAGCTTATGAATATTCCTGAAAATTATAAGGTGCTTTTTCTTCAAGGCGGTGCTTCAACTCAGTTTGCTGCAGTTCCGTTGAATTTAATGAAAACAGGAAAGGCTGACTATATTGTATCAGGTCAGTTTTCCGGCAAAGCACAGAAGGAAGCTATGAAATATGGTGAAGCAAAAATCGTTGCTTCAAGTAAAGACGCTAATTTCTCTTTTGTTCCAAAAACAGATAAATCATCTTTTAGCGCTGATGCAGACTATGTTCATATTTGCTTTAATAATACAATCTATGGAACAAAATTCCCATACATTCCGGATACAGGTGATATTCCGTTAGTAGCGGATATGTCATCTTGCATAATTAGTGAGCCTGTTGATGTTTCAAAGTTCGGAATGATTTATGCGGGTGCGCAGAAAAATATGGCCCCAGCCGGTCTTACCGTTGTTATTGTAAGAGAAGATCTTATAGGTAACGCGAGAGAAAACACTCCTTCAATGCTTGATTATAAATTGATGGCAGATAATGATTCAATGTACAATACTCCACCATGCTATTGTATTTACGTAGCAAAATTGGTTTATGAGTGGATTTTAGGTCTTGGTGGACTTGAGGAAATGAAGAAGATGAATGAAAAGAAGGCTAATCTTCTTTACAATTATCTTGACAGTCAAAGCTACTATGTTGCTCCTGTTGAAAAGGAAAGCCGTTCTATGATGAACGTTACTTTCGTAACAGGTGATGCAGAGCTTGACAAAAAGTTTGCAAAAGAAGCAGACGCTAATGGCTTGAAGAATTTGAAGGGTCACCGTTCAGTTGGCGGTATGAGAGCTTCAATTTATAACGCTATGCCGTATGAAGGCGTTGAAAAGCTAGTTGAATTTATGAAGGAATTCGCAAAAAATAATCCAAAAGCATAAGAGGCGTATGATGAAAAAAATTAAGTTGATGAATAAAATTGCTTCGGTAGGAACAGATGTATTTGACCGCAGCAAATATGAGGTATCAGACGAAGTAACTAACGAAGATGCAATTATGGTTCGTTCCGCTGCTTTACACGATATAGAGTTTGCAGAATCTGTATCCGCAATTGCAAGATGCGGAGCAGGTGTAAATAATATTCCGGTTGATAAATGTACTGAAAAAGGAATAGTGGTATTTAATACTCCAGGTGCAAACGCAAACGGTGTAAAGGAATTAGCGGTTTGTGCATTGGTTTTAGCAGCGAGAAATGTAGTTGGTGGTATTAAATGGGCTGAAACTCTTAAGGGTGAAGAAAACGTTGCCAAGCTTGTCGAAAAGGGCAAGGGTGCTTATGTCGGTAACGAATTGGTAGGAAAAACTCTTGGTGTAGTAGGCTTAGGTGCTATCGGCGGTATGGTAGCTAATGCTGCTAATGCACTTGGAATGAATGTAATGGGATATGACCCATATCTTTCACCTAAAGCTGCTTGGAGCTTAAATCCATCAATCAAGCAGGCAACAAGCTATGATGAGATTTTTAAGTCCTGTGATTACATTTCAATTCACGTACCAGCTACACCGCAAACTAAAAATATGATCTGTCGTAGCTCAATTCAGCTAATGAAGGATGGAGTTAAGATTATAAATCTTGCAAGAGCGGATCTTGTGAATGCAACTGATATCAAAAATGCTATTGCAGAAAAAAAGGTTTCAGTATATGTAACAGATTTCCCAACTGAAGAAACTGTAGGTTTTGAAGGAATTATAAATATTCCTCACCTTGGCGCTTCAACTAACGAAAGCGAAGATAACTGCGCAATTATGGCTGCAAAACAGCTTGACGCTTACCTTTCAACCGGTAATATTCATAATAGCGTAAATTTCCCAAATGTTGCGCTTGAGGTGTCTGCTGAACATAGAATTTGTGTAATGCACAAGAATATACCAAATGTTCTTTCAAGAATAACAGGCGCTTTTGCTTCAATCAATACCAATATTGAGAATATGGCAAACGCTTCAAAGGGCGAAATTGCTTATACTATCGTTGAAACGAACGATCCAATTACTGAAAATACCGTTAAAACTGTAATGGCTATTGAAGGGGTATTTAAAGTAAAGTGTTACTAATATGCTATCAAAGTCAAATTGCCCAATAGGGTGATAAAATTGGCTTTTGATATAAATTCTCTCTCTTTATAAAAGCTACTTAGCAAGTAATTGCTAAGTAGTTTTTATTTATAAAGCTTGAATTTTTTGGCAAAACTATTGACAAATAAACGGATAAGTGATAATATGATTTTGTAAGGGAGTAATCAACGGTTTTCGTAATAAAGTCAACATAAGGGCATTGCCTGGCTTTATTTTAAATGATGAGACTTATCTGTTTAATACAGATAGGTCGTTTTTTATTACTCTAATAAGCAAAAGGAGAAATTTAATGAAAGAATATTTAATTAGTTCCGAAGAGGTATTAAATAAACAAAAAACCTCTTTTAACGGTCTTTCGGAAAAAGAAGCATATTCACGCCTTGAACAAAACGGAAAAAATAAGCTTACAGAAGGCAAAAAAGAATCATTGATAGTGAAATTTTTCAAACAGTTTAGCGAGCCTATGACGATTGTGCTTTTGATAGCATCGATAGTTTCGGGAATTTTGGAAATTTCAGAAGGCGCTTTTCCGGTTGACGCTATAATTATTTTAGCAGTTGTTATTATAAATGCAACGCTTGGTGTGCTTCAAGAAAGCAAAGCAGAAAAAGCTATTGAGGCTTTGCAAGAAATATCCTCTGCTATGTCAAAAGTAATTCGTGACGGAAAACAAGTTACTGTAAAAAGTGAGGATCTTGTCGTAGGAGATATAATTATTTTAGAAGCAGGCGACGCAGTTCCGGCTGATGCAAGAATTATTGAGTGCGCAAGTATGCAGGTTGAGGAAGCGGCTCTTACCGGCGAAAGTGTTCCTTCCAATAAACATACTGATACATTATCACCAAGTGTAAACGGAGATGTTCCTCTCGGTGACCGTAAAAATATGGTTTTTATGGGCAGTACGGTTGTATATGGCAGAGGTAAGGCGGTAATTGTTGCTACTGGTATGGACACAGAAATGGGAAAAATTGCCGATGCACTATCTCAGGCCAAGGAAGGAAAAACCCCTCTTCAGATAAAACTTGCTCAATTAAGTAAAATTTTGACGTATATCGTTATAGGCATTTCGATAGTGATTTTTGCTGTCGAACTTATAAAAATGGAGAATAGCATTACGTTCTCCGGGTTAATTGATCCGTTTATGCTTGCGGTTTCGTTAGCGGTAGCTGCAATTCCTGAGGGGCTTGCAACCGTTGTAACAATTGTGCTATCAATCGGAGTTACAAAAATGTCAGATAGAAATGCAATTATAAGAAAGCTGACAGCAGTAGAAACTTTAGGTTGCGCGCAAATTATATGTTCAGATAAAACTGGAACACTTACTCAAAATAAAATGACTGTTGTTGAGCATTTTGCAAATGATGAAAAAATGCTTGCAAACGCTATGTCACTTTGCTCTGATGCGGAGTTTGATATAGAGTCCAATACAGCAATTGGAGAGCCAACCGAGTGTGCGCTTGTGAATTATGCCGAAAAAGTAGGAGTGTCCAAAAATCAGCAAAAGAATATTTATGTTCGAATTGGCGAAGTGCCATTTGACTCAATGCGAAAAATGATGACTACCGTTCATAAGAACGAAAACGGTGAAATTATACAGTTTACTAAGGGCGCACCTGATGAAATAATTAAGCGTTGTACAAAAATCTATGAAAACGGTGAAATCATTGAAATAACCGAACAAAAGCGTAAAGAAGCTCTTGAAACGAATAAAAATATGGCAGATAGAGCACTACGAGTTCTTGCTGTTGGTATTAAGGTATTAAATAGTGTACCAAGTGATTATTCATCTGAATCGCTTGAAAACGAATTATGTTTTGTTGGCTTAGTCGGTATGATAGATCCTGTCAGACCTGAGGTTAAGCCTGCTATTGACGAGTGCCGTAACGCTGGAATTCGACCAATTATGATAACCGGTGACCATAAGGATACAGCAGTTGCTATTGCTATGCAGTTAGGAATTATTTCAAGTTCAGATCAAGCAATTACAGGAAGCGAGCTTGATATGATTTCCGACGAGGAATTTGAATTAGCTGTAGAAAAATATTCCGTATATGCACGAGTACAGCCTGAACACAAAACAAGAATTGTTAAGGCTTGGCAAAAGAAGGGTAAAATAACTGCTATGACAGGAGATGGTGTAAACGACGCTCCGTCAATAAAAAATGCGGATATAGGCGTAGGAATGGGAATTACAGGCACCGACGTAACCAAGAACGTTGCTGATATGATTTTGGCAGATGACAACTTTGCGACAATTGTTTCAGCTGTTGGTGAAGGAAGAAGAATATATGATAACATAAGAAAAGCAATTCAATTCCTTCTTGCATCAAATCTATCCGAGGTGTTTACAATATTCATCGCAACACTGTTTGCAATAGGAACAGGACGCGTTTTCGAGGCAGTACACCTATTATTTATCAACTTAATTACTGACTGCTTACCTGCTATTGCTTTGGGCATGGAAAAACCTGAAAATGATATTATGAAGCGTCCTCCGAGAAACCCGAAGGAAAGTATATTTGCTGGTGGTCTTGGAATAAATGTGATATACCAGGGGATTTTAGTAGCAATTATTACCTTAATCTCTTACGCGCTTGGATACTACGTTTTGTCAAATAATAACGCATTACTGGCTACCACTATGGCATTTATGACGTTGTCTATGGCTGAGGTTTTTCACGCATTTAATATGCGTTCACTCAGACGCTCGATTTTCACAATTAAAAATCAAAATAAAATACTTTGGGTGGCTGGCGCAGTATCATTTATTCTTTCAACGTTGTTAGTTACGGTCGAACCAATCTCAAGCGTATTTTCACTAACTCCATTAACGTTTGTTCAATACGGAATAGCGATTGCAATTGCTTTTTCTGTCATTCCAATCGTTGAGTTAGTTAAACTTTTTACCAAACTATCTATAAAAAACAAATGATAAAAACTTAAACAAATAAATTAACAAAAATTATAAACAAAAAACAGGAATAGAGAAATTGCCTTTTCCTGTTTTTTGGTATCATTGATAAAAAACAAAAGAGGCTTTGTAATAAAGCCTCTTTTAATATTATTTGTTGTTTACAACTGCTTCAGTATCCATAGCAATCATAAGCTCTTCGTTTGTAGGAAGAACGTAAACCTTAACCTTTGAATCAGGTGCTGATATTTCTACAATATCAGACTGACGGAATGTTTTTGCATTTTTTTCATTGTCAAGCTTGATTCCAAAATACTCCATATCGGTACATACTCTTTCACGAAGCTCTGTGTTGTTTTCACCCATACCTGCAGTAAACACAACCGCGTCAAGTCCGTTCATAGCAGCAGCGTAAGAACCGATATATTGCTTAATTTGATATGCAAGGATTTCAGCAGCAAGCTTTGAGTTTTTGGAAACTCTTGCTTTTCCTTCTTCTGTAGTAGGACAAGTCTTCAAATCCTTGTTGAACTTACCAAGAATAGCAGCCTCAATATCACGGCTATCAGATGAGTATTCAGAAACGCCAAGAAAACCGCATTTTTTGTTCATAAAATCGGATATTTCATCAACACTGATATTGTGTTTTTTCATAATGTAAGGAACAATAGCAGGGTCAATTGAACCGCAACGTGTGCCCATCTCAACACCTGCAAGTGGTGTAAATCCCATACTCGTATCAACACACTTGCCGTTTTTAACAGCAGAAATAGAGGAACCGTTACCTATGTGGCAGGTTACGATTTTAGTATCGTTTCTTCCAAGAATTTTGTTCATTTCGATAGAAACAAATTTGTGTGAGGTTCCGTGAGCACCGTATCTTCTTACGCCGTCCTTTTCAATGATTTCCATAGGAAGAGCATAAGTGTATGCTTCAGCAGGCATTGTCTGATGGAAAGCTGTATCAAATACTGCAACCTGTGGAACATTTGGCATAACCTTTGTACAGCCCTTAATGCCCATTAAGTGTGCAGGGTTATGAAGAGGTGCAAATTCACTGCATTTATCAATAATGTTAAAAACCTCGTCAGTTACAAGACAGCTATCAAAGAAGTATGATCCACCGTGAACAACTCTGTGACCGATAGCTTCGATTTCGTCCATACTGGAAATACAACCGTAGTCCTTATCTGTAAGATAGCTAACTACAATTTCAGTAGCAACAGCGTGGTCAGGCATTGCAATTTCCTTTTCAACCTTTTTGTCGCCAACCTTGTGAGTAATTAAGCTTCCTTCCATACCGATTCTTTCACAGATACCCTTACCAAGAACATCCTTGGTCGCGGTGTCCATAAGCTGATACTTTAAAGATGAGCTTCCTGCGTTTACAACAAGTACTTTCATAATAATCCTCCAATTATCTTGACAATTAAAATTTTTTCGTATATATTATATATGATAAATCTACTTTTTTCAAGTGCTAAAGTGAAATAATGTAATTTTTTTATGAGAGGAGCGCGAAATGTCAAAAATTGTTGCAATAATAACGGAATATAATCCGTTTCATAATGGACATAAATATCAAATTGATAAAATAAGACAGGAAATGCCTGATGCTACTATAATTTCAATTATGTCCGGAAACGTTGTGCAACGCGGGGATTTTGCGTTTACCGATAAATATACAAGGGCAGAGATGGCAATAAATTGCGGTGTTGATGCGGTTTTCGAACTTCCGTTTCCGTACGCCTGCTCAACTGCTGAAATTTTTGCGACAGTAGGTGTAAAAATCGCTGATAAGCTAGGCGCTGATTATCTATATTTTGGTATAGAAGAAGATAGTATTCAAAATATCGAAAAAATTGCCGATACAATTAACTCTTCAGAATTTAATGAAGAAATAACAAAGATTCTTTCTAAAGAAAAAATAAGCTATCCGCTAGCAAGAGAAAAAGCTTTATTAACGTTTGGTTTAAGCTTGTCAAAATGCTCAAACGATATTTTAGCAATAGAGTATGTTCGTGCAATAAAGGAAAATAACCTGAGAATTCAATATAAGGCGATTAAGCGTGTTGGTGCCAGATATAAAGATAATCAAATTTGTAATGTAATGTCAGCAAGTGCTATAAGAAAGTACTTTTATGAAAATAAAGAATTGTTATCAATACCTCAAAAGGCAAAAAAAGTGCTTGATTTGGCAGTTGTAAACGGAAATATCAACAACGTTAATCTAAGCAATATAGTTTTACTTTCTAATGTTATTTTGTGCTCTTCAAATGAGCTTGAAAATCTTTTTGACGTTGCAAACGGTATGGGGAATTATATAGCAGAATGTGCCAGAAAATGTCAATCCCCGGAGAGCTTCACCGAAAATCTATCTTCGAAAAATTATACTACTTCAAGATTAAAAAGAGCAACTATTTACTCGCTTTTTAATGTTACAAGAATTGACAAAACACCAGGATTTACTGTGTTGCTTGGTGCTAACAATAATGGTAAAAAAATAATAAGCCAAAACAGAAAAAAGGAAAGCATTACCATTATAACAAAGCATTCTGATGCAAAAAAGTTAAATCAACAGGATTTAGAAATTTATGAAAAAATGCTTAAAGTTGACAGTATGTATGCTTTGTTAATGATAACCCCCTCTCAACCATCTTTGGCGTATAAGAAAGTACCGTATATTGAATAAAAATGCTTCGGAAAACCGAAGCATTTTTTTGTTAATGTCTTTGATATTCTTCCGTGGTAACGTTTTCTCTGAATAAAAGAGAAACACACCACAAAGCACATAGGGCGATTACAACGTAGATTATTCTTGCACCAATAGCGGTAGAGCTTCCAAAAATCCAGGCAACTATGTCAAAATCAAAAAGACCGACACTTCCCCAGTTTAATCCGCCTACAATCAAAAGTGCTAAAGAAATTCTATCAATTATCATCATCATTATTGCTTCCTCCATTATTTGAACTGTTGTTCATAGATATTCTTTACAATTTAAAGTGTTATATGCAAACAAAAGGTAACAAATTTTAGTCTGACAAGCAAATTTTAGAATTTTTTAAATATAGTTTTGTTGAGGTGATAATATGGGATTTTTTTCAATGATTTTAAATGCGGTATTTATGATTTTAGGTGTAGAACCAAATCATAAGTTTCCGCGGGCTTTATCAAAAGAAGAAGAGGAAGAATTTTTTAAAAGAACAAGAAACGGCGATATGAATGCGAGAAATAAACTGATAGAGCATAATCTAAGACTTGTAGCGCATATTGTCAGAAAATACTACGTTTCTTATAAAAATCAAGACGATTTAATTTCGGTAGGAACAATTGGTTTAATTAAAGCTATAGATTCATTTAATACAACAAACGGTGCTAAATTTGCAACCTATGCTGCTAAATGTATACAAAATGAAATATTGATGCTTTTCAGAAGTCAGAAAAAACTTGGTTATGAGGTTTCACTAAATGATACCATTGATATAGATAAAGACGGAAATCCTCTTACATATATTGATATCGTTTGTGTTGAGGATACTATTGCAGAGGATCTTGATAAAAAAATCAAAATTACAAAAGCGTTGGATTATATTAAAAACAATTTAGATGACCGCGAAAAGCAGATTATAGTAATGAGATACGGGCTTGGAAATACTAAAGCCTATACCCAAAGAGAGGTGGCGGATAAATTAAAAATTTCACGTTCTTATGTTTCGAGAATAGAGAAATCAATTCTTGAAAAAATAAATAAATATTTAACCTGTGACAGTTGATTTTTATGTCGATATAGTATATAATATATAATTGGCAAGTACTGCAATGGAGTTAAAAATGGTTAGAATTGAAAAAATTATTCCCCAAACCCATGCGGATTTATGTGGAATAAAAGAAAAGGATATATTAGTTAGTATAAACGGCAAAGAAATCAACGATGTTTTAGATTACAGATTTTATCTTGCTGAAGAAAATATAGATTTAAAAATTAAAAGGGACTCACAAGAGATTAGCTTTTCTATTAACAAGGAATGCTACGAGGATATTGGACTTGAATTTGAAACCCCCCTTATGGATAAAAAGCACAGATGCGAAAATAAGTGTATTTTCTGTTTTATTGATCAACTTCCAAAAGGACTTCGTGAATCACTTTATTTTAAGGATGACGACTCTCGTCTTTCTTTCCTACACGGCAATTATATTACTCTTACAAATTTGGAAAAACGTGATATTGAGCGTATTATAGAAATGCATATTTCTCCTATTAACATTTCTGTTCACACCACAAATCCTGATTTGAGATGCAAAATGATGCATAACAAAAGGGCAGGCGATGTGCTTGAATATATGGAAATGCTTGCTAATAACGGTATTGATATCTGCGCACAAATTGTATTATGTCGCGGTATCAATGATGGTGATGAGTTAAAAAGATCGCTTGAGGATTTAGCCAAGCTATATCCAAGAATTTCAAGCGTTGCAATAGTGCCATCCGGGCTTACTAAATTCAGAGAAGGACTTTATCCTTTAAAGTCATTTGATAAAAATTCGAGTAAGGCAGTTATCAGACAGGTTGAAAAAATTAACGCTGCATTCGCTAAAAAACTTGGCAAGAATTTGTTTTTCTGTTCTGATGAATTTTATTTGATTGCAGGAAAGAAGATGCACACTGAAAGCTACTATGAGGGATATAGTCAACTTGATAACGGTGTAGGAATGATAACTTGCTTTGAAGAGGAAGCTTATCATTATCTTAAAACCGTAACGAATGAAGAAAAATCTGTTAAAAAGAGTATTTCAATCGCTACGGGTACTGCATCATATCCTTTTATATGCAGGCTTGTCAAAAAAATACAGAAGAAATGCAAGAATCTTGAATGTAGGGTTTATGAGGTGATAAATGACTTTTTCGGTCATACTGTAACTGTTTCCGGACTTATTACAGGTAAAGATTTGTTAAATCAGTTATCAGGCAATCCTCTTGGAACGGAGCTACATATTTCAAGAAGTATGTTAAGAGCGGACGGGGACTTGTTTTTGTGTGGAATGTCTGTTCAAGAGCTCGAAACTAAATTAAACGTAAGAATAATACCTGATGAACAGGATGGGGCCGAATTTGTTGCATCTTTATTGAAAGAATGAGGCTCTAATTGAAGGAGGTATAAAAATGGCTAAACCCATAGTTGCAATAGTAGGACGCCCTAATGTTGGAAAGAGTACTTTGTTCAATAAGCTTATTGGAGAAAGACGTTCTATCGTTGAAGACACACCGGGCGTTACAAGAGATAGAATTTACGGAGAAAGCGAATGGTGCGGACGTAAATTTGTTCTTATCGATACAGGCGGTATAGAACCTAAAACAGACAGTATGATTTTACAGAAAATGAGAGCGCAGGCTCAAATTGCTATTGATACTGCCGATGTCATAATTTTTATGTGTGACATAAACGCAGGACTTGTTGCAGACGATAGAGATATAGCTATTATGCTTAAGAAAAGCGGAAAGCCTGTTGTTGTATGTGTAAATAAATCGGACAGAGTAGGTCAGGTTGATCCTACTTTCTATGAATTTTATGAATTGGGTTTTGATATTGATCCTATACCTGTATCTTCGATTCACGGAACAGGAAGCGGAGATTTGCTTGATGCAGTATTTAGTTGCATTTCTGAAAGTGAATATGAGGAAGAGGAAGAGGATTTAATCAACGTTTGTGTTATTGGGAAGCCAAACGCAGGTAAATCATCAATTATAAATAAAATTCTCGGTACTGACCGTTTGATAGTGTCCTCAATGGCGGGAACAACGCGTGACGCTATTGATACGCGTTTTGAAAATGAATACGGCAAGTATAATTTTATAGATACCGCCGGAATAAGACGTCAAAGCAAGGTAGATGACAGAATTGAAAAATTCAGTGTTTTAAGAGCTCACATGGCTGTTGAAAGAGCAGACGTTTGCTTGCTCGTTATTGATGCTACCGAGGGCGTTACTGAACAGGATGAAAAAATTGCAGGTATTGCTCATGAGGCAGGAAAAGCAGTAATCATCGTAGTTAATAAGTGGGATTTACCCGAAACAGAGGACAAAGATACTGTAAAATACACGAAAAAAGTACAAGAAGCGCTGTCTTATATGACGTATGCTCCTGTAATTTACGTATCTGCGCTAACTGGTCAAAGAATAGTAAAGCTATTTGAACAAATTAACTATGTTTATAATCAATCTAAAATGCGCATATCAACAGGTATGCTTAATGACGTACTTAATGAAGCTATTACAAGAGTGCAGCCACCGTCAGATAAAGGAAGAAGGCTAAAGGTTTACTATATGACTCAAACAAGCGTAGCGCCGCCAACCTTCGTTCTCTTCTGCAATAGTGCAGCGCTATTTCATTTCTCTTATCAAAGATATATTGAAAATTGTTTAAGAGATACGTTTGGCTTTAAAGGAACTCCTATAAAATTGATTATAAGACAACGTTCTGAGGAGGATGAAACTAAACTATGATAAAAAGCTTTGATGATTTCAAAAAATTCTTAATGTCTGGTTATTTTTCATTTAAGGATGAAACGTTTTATGATAACACAAGCAAGGTTATTCTTGTTGCTTTAGCTTGTATCATTGGTGCATATTTACTTGGAAGCTTGAATTTTGGCGTTATGATTTCAAAGTTTATGTATGGAGCTGACATCAGAACAAAGGGTAGCGGAAACGCAGGAGCTACCAATATGATGAGAACGTACGGCAAGAAGGCATCTGTACTGACGTTTTTAGGCGATATGTTTAAAACAGCTTTGGCTGTATGTCTTGGATATGCTTTGTTGGGATATTGGGGGGCTTACTTAACCGGCTTATTTGGAGTTGTAGGACATGCTTATCCGATATTTTTCAAGTTTAAAGGCGGAAAAGGCGTAGTGGCAATTTCTACAATGTGTCTTTTAACCGAGCCCTTTGTTTTTTTAATAATGTTGGTAATTTTCATAATTATCCTTTATGGCTATAAAATGGTTTCCCTTGCATCTATTATGATTTGCTTAACTTATCCGATGGTGCTTTCCGTGGCAGGTAGAACTATTCCGTACGGTCCGCACATTCTGTTAGCAGCTATGACGTCAATGCTGATTATTTTTCTTCATAGAAGCAACATTGTACGTATTTATAACCATACTGAATCAAAGGTTAATCTTGGAAAAAAGAAAAAAGAGAGAAAATCTTATAAGGATGAGGATGAATAATGATAAATGTAAAAAGTGAAGCACTTGATGATTTAAGCAATCTTGTATCACTTTTAATAAAAAACAGAGCGCTTAAGAAAATCATTCTTTCAAAGCCCGATTCCGTAGATGAAATAAAAAGTGTTATAACCCCTAAATTTATTTCAGGTGACTATGCAGTACAGATTGAAACCTTCTCAAAGGACAACAAAGCGTACCACAGAAATATAAGGGAAAATTTCGAAAAAGAATTAAGAGCGGTATTTGAAAATTATGCTCAATTAAATGTGATTTCCACCGCAGGTGATTGCCAATATATGCGTTCAAAAAGCGGAAAGGAAACGTTGATAGGGGATAAAAAAGTAAAAGCCACACTAAAAAATGCTGCTTTTGAAGAAGTTTGTGAAGACGGAAATAATAAATCTAAAAACTATATTCTTAGCGGAAACGAGGACTTTTTAAAGAAGCTCGGTATCAGTGACGAATCTGGAAGAATCAGAGATAAAATGCAGGCTAAATTCCGTCAAATCAATAAATTCGTTGAACATATCGAAGCGATAAAGGATAAACTGCCACAAAATGATATAAACGTTTATGATTTATGTTGCGGAAAAAGTTATTTGAGCTTTGCAGTATTTCATTACTTTAAATACGTTCTCGGTATGAATATCCGAATGATTTGCGTTGATTTAAAGAGTGATGTTATAGAGTATTGCACAAACGTAGCTTCTCGCCTTGGATTTGATGAAATGCAGTTCGTTTGCGGAGATATCAATAAATTCGATATGGTTTTAAAGCCTCATCTTGTTATTTCTTTGCACGCTTGCGATATCGCAACTGATATTGTTTTGAATAAAGCGAGTGAAAATGGAGCGGATGTGATCTTGTCAACGCCTTGCTGTCATCACGAACTCAATCACACGATAAACTGCGAGGCATTATCATTCGTTACTAAGCACTCAATGCTTCGACAAAAAATGTGTGATGCGTTAACGGATTCGTTACGACTTTTAAAGTTAGAAGGCGAAGGCTACCACGTTGATGCGTTGGAACTAATCGATCCGGAGGATACTCCTAAAAATATTATGTTAAGAGCTATAAAAAAACGTAGCGTTAACAAAGAAAAACAAAAAGAATTAAAAGAACAGTATGATGCAATAAAGAGCTTTTTGTTAGGAAATAAAAAGTAAGAGGTTTTTATGAATAAAATAGCTAGCTTTACAGTAAATCACGATAAAATTCAAGAAGGCATCTACGTATCAAGAATAGACAAAGATATAACCACTTATGATATGAGAATGAGAAAACCTAATATGGGTGATTATATTGATAACTTGACAATGCACTCTTTAGAGCACATGTTTGCAACCTATGTACGAAACTCTGAAATCGGAAACAAAATCATATATTTTGGTCCAATGGGTTGTCAGACCGGATTTTATTTGCTTGTAAGAGACGAGTCTAATGAAAATGTTTTAGATGTTGTTAAATCGGTTCTTTTAAAAATCATAGAGCATAATGGTGAAATTTTCGGTAACACCAGAGAAGAATGCGGAAATTACAGAAATTTAAATCTTGAAGCCGCTCAGATAGAAGCTCAAAGATATCTTAAGGTTCTAAACTCCAAGGAGGTTACGTTCAAATATGAGTAATATAATTGGAATTATCGGAGCTATGGATATAGAGGTAAACGGTATTGTTTCCTCAATGGAGAATGTTACTGAAAAAACAATTAGTGGTATAAGATTTTATAGAGGAAGCTTATACGATAAAGAAATCGTAGTTGCAAAATGCGGAATAGGAAAGGTTTTTGCCGCTATATGCGCTCAAACTATGATATTAGAGTATCACCCAGACGTTATTATAAATTCGGGTGTTGCAGGGTCTTTGTGTGAAGATCTGGAAATTTTAAACGTTGCAATCGCTAATAACGTTGTGCAACACGATATGGATACCTCTCCCTTAGGAGACCCCAAAGGGCTTATTTCTGGCATTAACGTCATATACTTCGAGGCAAACCAAGGCGTTGTGGAAACACTTGTAAAATCGGCTGATATGGCTTTTTGCAAGAGCTTGTGTGGCACTATTGCCACAGGCGATAAGTTCATGTCAAATTCAGAAGAAAAAAAGTCTTTAAACAAAGACTTTGGAGCTATTGCATGTGAAATGGAAGGCGGAGCAGTTGGTCACACCTGTTACGTTAACAATATTCCGTTTGGTATATTAAGATCAATTTCAGACGGACACGGAGCGGAAATGGATTATGCTACGTTTGCTGAAAAAGCGGCAAATCAATCAATTAAAATAGTGAAAAATTTTGTGAAAATTTATAATGAGGTGTAAAATGAAATTAGGATTACAATTATACTCGGTAAGAGAAAATTTGGAAAAGGATTTTTTAGGAACTCTTAAAGAAGTAAAAGCAATGGGATACGAGGGTGGCGAGCTTGCAGGTCTTTACGGCAAAAGCGGTAAAGAAGTAAAGGAAATGTTTGATGAGGCAAACTTGATTCCAATTTCAGCGCACGTTGCATATCAGGATTTAATGGTTGATATTGAAGCAACTGTAAAAACATATAACGAAATTGGTTGCAAATACATAGCTATTCCATATTTACCTAACGAATTAAGATACGGCACAGATAAATATTCCGAGGTAGTTTCTAACATCAAAAAAATTGGTGAGGTTTGCAACAAATACGGGATTACTTTATTGTATCATAATCACGACTTTGAGTTTGTTAAGACAGAAGACGGCGAGTATGCTTTAGACGCTCTTTATAACGAGGTTTCAGCTGATTTGTTAAAAACAGAAATTGATACCTGCTGGGTAAACGTTGCAGGCGAAAATCCGTCTCAATACGTGCTAAAATATACCGGCAGAGCACCGGTTGTTCACTTAAAAGACTTTGTTGGCGCGAAAAACGATAATATGTATAAGCTTATAGGCATTGACAGTGCTGAACAAGAAGTGAAAAATACGTTTGAATATAGACCGTTAGGCTATGGCAAGCAAAACGTGCAGGAGATTGTTGATGCCGCTAAAGAAGCAGGAGCATCGTGGATTATAGCTGAACAGGATGAGCCATCAATGGGCAAGTCTCGTTTGGAATGCGCAAAAATGAGCATTGAATATATGAAAAACATTAAATACTAAAAAAATAAAACAGGAAAAGAAATTTAATCTTTTCCTGTTTTTTATTAGTCTTTAGATTTATTATTGATGTAATCGGCGTTTATTACGAGATGTTTGATATCCTTTTTGGAAGGGATTTCATACATAATTTCCGTCATTGTTTCTTCCATAATTGAACGTAAGCCTCTTGCACCGGTTTTTCTTTCAATTGCTTTTTTGGCAACTGCAAGAAGAGCATCATCGGTAAATTCTAATTTAACACCATCAATTTCAAGCAATTTAATATATTGCTTTGTTATGGAATTTTTAGGTTTTGAAAGAATTTGTACTAAAGCATCGTCATCTAATTCTTCAAGACCTACAATCACCGGTAAACGTCCAACAAGCTCAGGTATTAAGCCGTATTTAACAATGTCGTGTGCGGTGACGTCTTCGTAAATTTTGGTATCAAGAACAGTTTGTTTACTTTTAATTTCACCGCCAAAGCCCATAAGCTGTTTTCCTTTACGGCCTTGTATGATTGCTTGTAAGCCATCAAAGGCACCGCCACAGATAAACAGTATATTTTTGGTATCAATTTTTAAAAATTCTTGGTTAGGATGCTTTCTGCCGCCTTGTGGTGGAACGTTAGCAACCGTTCCCTCAAGAATTTTTAAAAGGGCTTGCTGTACACCTTCGCCCGAAACGTCGCGTGTAATTGAGCGATTTTCGCTTTTTCTGGAAATTTTATCAATTTCATCAATATAAATAATACCTTTTTCGGCTTTTGCAATGTCAAAATCTGCAGCTTGAATCAAACGAAGCAGAATGTTTTCTACATCTTCGCCTACGTAGCCGGCTTCTGTGAGTGTAGTTGCATCAGCAATAGCAAAAGGTACGTTTAAGGTGCGCGCAAGTGTTTGAGCAAGATAGGTTTTTCCAACACCGGTAGGACCTATTAAAAGCACGTTGCTTTTTTGAATATCAACGTAATTTTCTTCTTCATCAGACGACTTGTTTTCGTTGTATATCAGTCTTTTGTAATGGTTGTAAACCGCCACAGAAAGAGCTATCTTTGCTTTATCTTGACCGATAACGTATTCGTCAAGCTTTTCTTTCATCTTCATTGGGGTCGGAAGAGTAGAGAGGTCGAGCTTAATATCTTCCTTTGACGGCTCAAGATTTGAATCGTATTCTTCAAGTACTTGCTGGCATAACTCAATGCAAAAATCGCAAATATTAGCTTTTCCGTCAGGGGAAGGAATCATAAATTCAACGTCACTTTCTTGCCTTCCGCAGAAAGAACATTTTCTCATTTCGTTCATTTATTATACTCTCTTATCAATTACTTTGTCAACAAGACCGTATTCAGCTGCTTCGTCGGCACTTAAGAAATTATCGCGTTCTGTATCTCTTTCGATTTCCTCAAGAGTTTTGCCGGTATTTTTGGACAAAATAGCGTTAAGTCTGCTTCTTGTTTTTAAAATGTGATCTGCATGAATTTTTATATCAGTAGCTTGACCGCGAGTACCACCTAAAGGCTGGTGAATCATAATTTCACTGTTCGGAAGAGCATATCTCTTACCTTTTGCACCACTTGAAAGTAAAAATGCTCCCATACTTGCTGCCATACCGATACAAGTAGTAGATACGTCACATTTAATAAAATTCATTGTGTCATAAATAGCAAGACCCGCGCTAACGCTTCCACCGGGGCTGTTGATATATAAATTTATATCCTTGTCGGGGTCTTGAGCTTCAAGAAAAAGAAGCTGTGCGACAACCAATGAAGCTGTTGCATCATTTACTTCGTCGCATAAAAATACAATTCTATCCTCTAAAAGTCTTGAATAAATGTCGTAAGAACGTTCACCTCTGTTGGTTTGTTCAACTACCATTGGAATGTAAGCCATAATATTCCTCCTAAAATTTAAGTTTAGTCAAAATTACCGCCACAATATTTGTAGCGGTAATGATGATAATATTTGTCAAATTAACATAGCCGCTTTAATTAAGCGTTTGTGATATCGGCATTCTCTTTGATAAAGTCAACAGCCTTTTTAACGCAAAGGTCAGCTCTTACTGCATCAGCCTCAACGTATTTCTTTACTTCTTCTGCCTTCATGCCGTATGCATTAGCAAGGTTTTCATATTCAGCTTCAACCTCTTCATCAGATGCAGCGATAGCTTCAAGCTCTACTATTTTTTCAAGGGCAAGACGTGTTTTTACTTGTCTTTCAGCCATAGGCTTGAATTGCTCACGGAGTGTTTCAAGAGTTTGACCTGTGTATTTGCAATATGTTTGAAGGTCAAGTCCCTGCATACGAAGTCTGGAGTCATAATCACGAACAAAGTTTTCAGCCTCATTTTCAAACATTGGAGCAGGAATTTCAGCCTCAAGGTTTTCAATTAAAGCGTTGATGATTTGTTCTTCAACTGCATTTTCAGCCGCTTTTTCATTTTTCTTTTCAAGTTTTGCCTTTATATCAGCCTTGTATTCATCAAATGTATCAAATTCGCTTACGTCCTTTGCAAATTCATCATCAAGCTCTGGAAGCTCATTCTTCTTAATACCGTGAAGAACAATCTTGAAGATTGCATCCTTGCCCGCTAAATCGTTAGAGTGGTACTCTTCAGGAAATTTAACGTTGATATCGAAGCTTTCGCCGATATTGTGACCGATAATTTGCTCTTCAAAGCCTGGAATAAAGCTGTGTGAGCCAATAGCAAGCTCGTATTTTTCGCCCTTGCCACCGTCGAATGCTACGCCGTCGCAAAAACCTTCATAGTCAATAACCGCTATGTCACCGTCTTCAACAGCTCTGTCAGTAATCTCAACTATTCTGCCGTTACGAGCACGAACCATTTCGATTTCGCTGTTTATATTTTCTTCTGTTACAGCTTCAACTGTTTTTGTAGCCTTGATTCCTTTGTATTCCTTTAAAGAAACTTCAGGCTTTACGTAAAATTTAGCTTTGAGAACAACGCCGTTTTCGTCAATGGTAACAATGTCAAATTCAGGACGGCTAACGACAGTAAGACCGGATTCCTTTATTGCACTTTCGTAAGCATCAGGGATAATTTCATTAACTGCATCTTCATAGAAAACGCCCTTGCCGTACATTTTTTCGATAATTGAGCGAGGAGCTTTGCCTTTTCTGAAACCTGGAATTGAAATTTTCTTAACTTCCTTACGGTATACCTTTTCAATAGCCGCATCAAAAGTTGCTTTGTCTGCGTCAAACTCAATTTCGTAAAGATTTGTTTCTACCTTAGTTGTATTTTTTAAAGCCATTTTAATATTCCTCCAAATGCTTTGGTAATTTATTCTCATCTATTATATATAAAACATTTTAAAAAGTCAATATAAATTTTAAAAAATATAAAGAAATTATTCCGTTAATACTCATAAGGCATAAGTATCATTGGTATAAAGTTTAAATAATCTGCCGAAACCAAGGAAAAAGATATCCCTTTGTATTCAGTAGTTTTTGGAATGCAATAAGAACCGTGAATATGTCCGAAATAACATTGCTTTATTTCATATTCTAATAAAATATTAACTATTTCTTCGCAAACAAAATTATTGAAAACCGGTGGAAAATGAAAGAAAACAAGAATTTGCTCATTATTTTCTTGAAGTTTCTTTGCTTCTTCAAGGCTCATTTTTAATCTTGCCGATTCTCGATTGACAATTTTTTGATATTCAACGTCATTAGTGGTGTTTTGCAACTTTTCATCTACGTACCATCCGCGAGTACCGCAAATTATGTATTCCTCCACTTTAAATGCATTGTTAAACAAAAAATCAATAGTCTGAAAGCCTAAATCTTTACAAAAGGCTCTGTTTTTTGCCATTGTTCCCCACCAGTAGTCATGATTGCCTTTACCCAAAAGCTTTTTACCGGGCAGAGATTCAATGAACTCAAAATCTTTTATGGCTTCATTGTAGTCAATTGCCCAAGAAATATCACCGGGAACAATTACCGTATCATTGTCTGTAACCACAGCACACCAATTTTTTCTGATTTTTTCAATGTGGTCGGTCCATCTTGCACCAAAAATATCCATTGGCTTATCTACCGACAGTGATAAGTGCAAATCAGCCATTGAAAATAAAGACATAAAAGCTCCTTTCAAAGAATTTTATTGAAATATGAATGTGCATTTTCAAAAAATATTTTTTTAGTAATTTTTTCTCCAAACTCTTTATTCAGAGCTGAGAAAACTGTTGATAAATCTGAAATGTTATATATACCTACAGGAAGGGAATGAGTGCCGTCAAAGTCACAGCCTAAACAAAGAATGTTTTCACCGCCGATAGATAAAAAATGATATATGTGCTTTAAAATACTGTATATGGTTGCGTTTTCACCTAAATGCTCGGGAACCAAAGAAATCCCTACTATCGACTTACGTTTACACAGTTCTGTAAATTGTTCGTCGTTCAAATTGCGTTTGTTATTACAAATAGCATAAGAGTTAGAGTGTGAGGCAATAGGCGGATAATATGAGTTTTTTGTTAAATTTAAGGCCTCATTGAACACCTCAATAGAGGAGTGGGATAAATCTATGACCATCTTTAATTCAAGAGCGCGTTTAATTAAGCTTTTGCCAAAGTCTGTAAGACCGATATGAGTATTCCAACCTCCGCCAATGCAACTGGTATCCTTCCAATTTAAAGTGATGACTCTAACACCGAGAGAATAAAGAGTATCCAGTCTGGATAAATCATTGTTTAAAATACGAGCGTCTTCAACTGATAAAATAAAATTTTTGTCTATGCCTTCGTTAAGGCTTGTGCTAGTGTAAATATTGTGTTCTTTAACGTATTTAACAGTATCTAAACATTTTAAGAAAGCATCATCATTATCCAGACGGTAATCACTCCAGATTGCGCATATTTGTACGTAAGGGTTAAAATTTGCAGCGTTTTTTAATGATATGTGGAGAGAATTGTTAGTGAAATTTTGTTTAGTAATGTAAAGCTCGGAAAAAGTATCACAATGTAAATCAAATAAAGGAAGCATATTACCTCGAAACAGCATCTTCTATATAATTAAGAGAAGTAACCTTTAGCTTTTTTTCTGCTACACACATAACCTCGCACACGTCAATTCTTAAAGATTTTTTTCTATGCTTTAGAGGTAGCGTCTGACAAAAAGTATATGCAAACTTTATAAGATTTGTTCTTTTTTCATAGTTAACAGCATCGGCAGGACGGTAGATATTATTTTTGTCTGCGCGACGTGTTTTTACTTCGATGATAACTATATAGTCTTTATCGTAAGCGACTATATCCGCTTCCAAATGACCAACAGTAACGTTTCTACCTAAAATTTTTAGTTTTTTTACTTTTTTTATGTATTTTGCGCAAACATTTTCACCGAATTTGCCTACGTCACGGGTGCTGAATTCATTCATAACTACTTATTTAAAAATTTCAAAAAAGATGGGCGGTGAATAGGAGTAACTCCATATTGCTTCAACGCATCAATGTGCATCTTGGTTCCGTAGCCTTTATGCTTTGCAAAGCCATATTGAGGATATGTTTTGTCGAAATCGTAACACATACGGTCTCTTGTAACCTTCGCTAAAATAGAGGCTGCTGCAATAGATGGAGAAATTGCATCTCCCCCTACTACTGTTTTTGTTTCGATAGAAAAGCCTCTTGAAGTATTTCCGTCTATCAAAGCTAAATCAGGTTTAATTTCCAAGCCGTCAACGGCTCTGTTCATAGCAAGCACTGCTGCGTTAAGTATGTTTAAATCTTCGATTTCTTCAACTGAAGCGGAGGCAATAGAATAACAAACGGCGTTATTTATAATTATGTCGAAAAGTTTTTCTCTCTTTTTTTCACTCAACTTTTTTGAATCGTTTAAGCCCTCTATTTCAAATCCGTCAGGCAAAATACATGCAGCAGCAACTACAGGACCGGCAAGAGGACCTCTGCCTGCCTCATCAACTCCGCAAACAATCTGTACTTTTTCGCTTTTTTGTAATAAATCAAATGTATAATCTACCATAATCTCCCTCAATTTTTAGGAATTTCCAGTGAAATAGTACCTATTTTAGAGTTTCTGAATTCCTCGAGCAAGGTAGCGGCGGTTCTTTCTGTATTTATCTCACCACCGGAGATTAAAAAACCTCTTTTTCTGCCTACAAGCTCAAAAATTTCATAGTCCATTTCACATTTATCAAGCTCGTCTTTAGTAATCTTGTATCTTGCCATAAATTGCTCGGGAGCGATTTCCTTAAGGCGCTTACAAAGAATTACAGCGATATATTCGATATCTAAAATTGCATCTTTTATAGCACCGGTAATAGCAAGATTTTCTCCTACCTCTTTTTCTTCAAATTTTGGCCACAATACACCGGGCATATCCATTAAATCGAGACCAATGGTTGTAGGAATCCATTGCTTGTTTAACGTAACGCCTGGTCTGTTTTCAACCTTCGCTTTTTTTGTGCCGCAGAGCTTATTGATAAGAGAGGATTTTCCCACGTTAGGAATTCCAACAAACATAGCGCGCAGCTTTCTTCCGCTCATTCCTTTTGACTCATAGCGTTCTATTTTATCGGATAGAATTTTTTTGATAGTTGGTGCCAATAGAGAAAGACCGTCACCGCTTATACAGTCAATAGCAATAGCATGTTTGCCAATGCTTGAATAATATTCCACCCATTTTTTTGTAGTTGCTTTGTCCGCTAAAGAAGCCTTGTTTAAAATAGTTAAGCAGGGCTTGTCGCCGATAAGTCTTGCAATTTCGGGATTTTTGGAGCTATAGGGAATTCTTGCGTCTAAAATTTCAATAATTATGTCAACTTCCCTTAGATTTTCCGAAATCAGTCGGCGAGTTTTCGCCATGTGTCCGGGAAACCATTGAATAATCTCTGACTGCATTAGTAAAGTCCTCCTATGGAAGAGAATGGAAATAATCTGAAAATTGCTTTGCCGACAATGTAATCCTGGTGAACAAATCCGATATCGCTTGCACGGCTGTCTGCTGAATTAAGTCGATTGTCTCCCATTACAAAAACATGGTTATCGGGAATTGTTGCGGTAAAAATACCTGTTGAGTTATCATAGAAATCTTTCCCTCCAAACAACTCGCCTTTATAGAAAAGAGAATTGTGATATCTGTAAGTAATATCACTTGGTGAATCACCATAAGGATAAACGTATTTTGCATAGCCTTCGTCAATCAATTTTCCATCTATATAAACCGTCTCTTCTTTAAAATTGATTGTAATTGTTTGACCTTCTGTTGCAATTATCCTTTTAACTATCGGTTTATTGTAGCTTCCAAAAGCGTCACCACCATCAATAACTACAATGTCGCCGTTATTGGGTTTATACAAAAAAAGCGGATTTGATACAACGAGATATTCACCGTGAGAAAGTGTGTCGTCCATAGAATGGCCATCTACGATGCTAAGGCGACCGAAAAAGAGGAAAACCAAAACAACGGCAACTATGGCATACACAAACGATTCTAATATATCAAAAAAATTAGCAAAAGCCTTATTTGTTTTCTCTCTGTTAATGGTATAATCAATATATTCCTCTTGCATAATGAACCTCCAGAATTTTACGACATATATTATAACACAAAATTTTAAAATAAACAATAAAAAATTGGCATATAAAAAATTTTTAACAAAATAAAAAAAACACTTGCAAAACCAAAAACTATATGATATAATACCAACGCGTGCAAAATGTGCGTAATAAAACGGACGGTCCTCTGCGTAGCTCTGCATGAACGTCTGAATTTAATGGAGGCTTATTATGGACAAGATTCAAGCTTTTGTAAACGAGCAGTTAAAGAAAGAGGTACCACAGTTCAACATTGGTGATACTGTAAAGGTACACAACCTTATTAAAGAGGGTACAAGAGAGAGAATTCAGATTTTCGAAGGAACTGTTATTGCAAAGCATAACGGCGGAATTTCTGAAACATTTACTGTAAGAAGAGTTGCTTACGGTTGCGGTGTTGAAAAAACATTCCCAATTCACTCTCCATCAGTTGCTAATGTTGAGGTTGTTAGAAAAGGTAAGGTTAGACGTTCTAAACTTTACTATCTTCGTGACAGAGTCGGCAAGGCATCAAAGGTTAAAGAACTTAACTAATTCAAATAAAAATCTCCACAACACTGTGGAGATTTTTATTTTATCTGTTCCTTTTTCGCTTTTTGTTTTCTTTATTTACTCCCAATGCTCCTCCTAATACGCTAAACACGGGGATTAAAAGTCTCCAAATGAAATTTACCGTATTAAATTCATATTTCGATGTTATGATGCTTATTAAAAATGTCAAAATAAATATAAATATACCGAGAAGCAGGCTAGCAAAAAAATAACGTTGCTTGTTGACCTTTGATTGTATAAACGATGTTACAGATACAGTGAAGAAAAGTAAGCTGATTCCTGTAATTTCCAAAAAGGCGCAGGGATCTTCGGTTCTATACAAAATTAAAGATGTTGCAAACGACAATAAAATTCCCATTAAACAAAATAATACGGTAAATTTCAATGAACGAACTATAATATCCATATAGGATAACTCTTTGTTTTTTAAACGATTTTTTCTTTTTATCATATTAAAACCTCGCAAACATACTCGTACTAAAGTATATTTGCGAGGACTTTATTTTATGAAAATTTATTTATTTTCCGCATCAGCCTTATCGTCTTGTTTCAAGCCGGCCTTTTCAAGCTTTGGCTTTTTACTGCTTGAAGAGTCGTCAACTTTTTTAGTTTCTCCTCTTTTTTCAGCAGCATATACGTCAACTGAACGGATAGCAGAGCGAAGAATTCTGATTTTGGTTCTGTCCTTACCGGTTTCAATAGTAACGGTTTCTTCTTTGATTCTAACGATTTCTCCGATAATACCGCCAATGGTTGTAATTTCATCTCCTACCTCGAGAGAATCGCGCATAAGTTGAGTTTCTCTCTCTTGCTTTTTATTAGATCTCCATGATAAAAATATAACCAATCCAAAACCGGCGGCACATAAAATACCTACAATCGGATCCATAGTAATACCTCCTAAAAAATTTCATTTCTCATATTATATCCTAAATATTCCAAATTATCAATAGGAAAATGAAATTTTTGTAAGTTTAAATCTTACGTTGAAATATGATTGTTGCAAAATTACTGTTGATATGATAAAATATCTCCATGAGATACTTAATTGAAAAAGAACAATCAGGACAAAAAATCAAAGATTTTTTAAAGTCAATAGAAATGTCTGTATCTTTGATAAAACAGCTCAAAAAATTTTCTAACGGAATTTTAGTTAACGGTTTACATCAAAACGTTCTATACGTTTTAAAGGAGAATGACATATTAGAACTCAATTTTGATGATACTAAAGAGGATGAAAACGTGTTTTTAGAGCCCGTTGATATTCCGATAGACATAGTTTTTGAAAATGATGATATTACAGTTGTAAACAAACCTTATAATATGCCAACGCACGAATCAATAAACAATCGCAAAAATTCACTTGCTAATGCACTGGCATACCGTTACAGGAATAAGCCTTATGTTTTTAGAGCCACAAATCGTTTGGATAAGGATACAAGCGGGATAGTTATTACCGCAAACAACAAATATTATTCGGCGTTGCTTTCAAACAAAATTAGAGAAGGCTTAATAGAAAAAGCATATATAGCTGTGGTTGAGGGAAAGCTTAGCGGTAGCGGTAAGATTGAAGCACCAATTGGCAGAATAGGAGAAAGCATAATCAAAAGAGAGGTAAGAACCGACGGAGAATATGCACTTACCGAATATACGTCTCTTGTTTGTAATGAAAATTGTAGCGTAGTTTTAGTTACACCAAAAACCGGAAGAACACATCAAATAAGAGTACATTTTGCTTATTTGGGATATCCTTTAGCGGGAGATACGTTATATGGCGGAAGAAATAATGAGATTCAAAGGCAGGCTTTGCATTGTTTAAGAATGAATATAAGTGGTATAGGAAGCTTTTACGCACCTTTAGCAGAGGATATTAAGGAAATGGTAAGGAGGCAGTTTGGAAATGATGAATTTATACCGAAAAATTAGAGAATATGTTTCGTTGTTTTCAATTGTAATTTTCTTAATCTCTCTTATTAGCTTAATTCTTTATATTAGCGTTTTAAATTCCGTTAAATTCGCGGATTTCTTTAATATGTATATGACTGCTCCTATAAGACAAGCTTTAGCACAAGCTTCAAGCATTGTGCCGTTTTCAATATCTGAATCTTTATTATTTGCGTCACCGCTGTGTTTGGTTATTTTGGTAAAAAGAGGCATAAAAAATGCTAAAATCAGCGGCAAGGATACAGTTAAGTTTATTCTGAAGGTTTTTAGCTTGGTTTTAATTATATTCATTACGTTTGTTTGGACGTATTCAAGCGGATTTCATAATTCTTCTATAGATAAGCAGCTTGGGCTTAAAACAGAAAAATTAAGCAAAGAAGATTTATACAAAGCTTCCGTTACAATTGTTGAAACCTTGAATGAACTGTCTGACGAGGTACTGTATGATAATACGGGGGCATCAGTTATGCCTTATGGCTACTATAAGCTTAGTGCTAAAACCTACGAGGCATACAGCCTTTACGAAAAAAATTACGGAGCAATCATTAACTTCAGATCAATAATCAAGCCGATTATTTTGAGTGAGCCGTTAACTTATACTCATATATCCGGAATTTATACCTTTTTTACAGGGGAAAGCAACGTGAATGTAAATTATCCCGATTTTATTGTTGCTTCATCTGCTGCACACGAAATGGCACATCAGCGTGGAGTGGCAAGAGAGAATGAAGCTAATTTCGTTGCTTTTGTAGTTTTAGCGGAATCTGATGACAGCTTTTTAAAATACAGTGCTTATCTTAATGTGTATAGCGACGTTATGAATGCGTTGTATTCTGCAGATAAAGACCTTTATTTCGAGGTTTATTCCATACTTGATGATAGAGTCAAGGGAGATTTGAAGAGCTATTCTGAATTTTTTGATAAATATAGAGATTCTGTTGCTTCAGAGGTATCGGGGAATATAAATAATTCTTATTTGCAGGCAAACGGACAAAAGGACGGAATAAAGAGCTACGGTATGATAGTAGATCTTACCTGCGCATTTTTAAAAAGCAAAGAAACGAACTAATTTTTTCATAACCGAATAAAATGAAATTAGAATGTTATTTTATTCGAGGTCGTTATGGAAAAAATCATAGTCGAGGGTAAAAATAAATTATTTGGTGAAATTTCAATTGGCGGAATGAAAAATTCTGCATTACCTGTTCTTTATGCCTGTCTTTTGACAGAGGGCGAGTGCATTATTAAAAATGTACCTGAAGTTAGCGATATTATCAATACTCTTGAAATATTGAGGGGGTTAGGAGCAGAAGCTGTTTTTTGTGATAAAAATACAGTCAGAATAAATGCTAAGTACGCTACCAATATCATTAAGCATCCGGACTTAGTCTCTAAAATGAGGGCATCTTATTACCTTATGGGGGCGCTTTTGGCTCGTTTCGGTTATGTAAATATAAATTTGCCCGGAGGATGTAATTTTGGAGAAAGACCTATTGAGCAACACTTAAAAGGCTTTGAAACAATGGGCGCTAAATGTACTCAAAATGAAGGAAAAATCGAAATTAAAGCAAGAAAAAAATTAAAAAGCCATAAATTAACTCTTGACAAAATTTCTGTAGGTGCTACAATAAATATGGTGATTGCATCTGTTTTTCTTGACGGAATCACTTTAATTGAAAATTGTGCAATAGAGCCGCACGTTGATGACCTAATCCGTTTTTTAAACAAATGCGGCGCAAAAATTGCTCGTAGCGGAAGAACTATTTGTATTCGCGGAGTAAAAAAGCTTAACGGTACGGAATATAGAATTTTTCCGGATATGATTGAAGCATTAACTTATGTATGCTTTACGGCAATAGCCGGTGGAAGTGTTACGTTACATAGTATTGAGCCGTCTCATTTAAAGTACTGTATAAGCATATTTGACAATATGGGCATAAAATTATCCGTATACGATAAAAGCTTATGTGTAAGTCGTATAGGAAATATGAAGGGAGCAGATGTTGTTACCGCACCGTACCCGCTTTTTCCTACGGATATGCATCCTCAATTTTCGGCACTTTTGTGTTATAGTGAAAACGGAGGCAGCGTAAAGGACGATATTTTCCCAACTCGCTTCGCCTACGTAAATGAGCTAAAAAAGCTTGGCGCAAATATTGACTTGATTGGAAATGTTGCATTTGTTAATAACTCTGAAATGAAAGGTACAGCACTTGATGCAACAGACTTACGCGCGGGCGCATCTTTAGTAGCTGCTTCTTTGGGAGCAGAGGGAAGAAGTGAAATAAATAACGTTAATTTTATCGTAAGAGGCTATGAAAATTTAGTTGAAAAACTATCCTCTCTCGGTGGAAAAATAAAATTGTTAAACAATTAAAAGGAGAATATAAAATGGAAGTAACAAAAAAGACTATAATTGGTGATGTACTTGATTACAATCCGGAAACAGCTCAATTTTTCTTTGAAATCGGTATGCATTGTTTAGGCTGTCCTCACTCAAGAGGCGAAGCTATTGAGGATGCTTGCCGTGCACACGGAACAGATGCTGATGCATTGATTGCAAAAATTAACGCTTTTTTAAACAAGTAATATGATTAAAATCAGTAAAAGACTCTGCACCGTTGCCTCGTATGTGCGTAACGGTGCAGTAGTTGCAGATATAGGAACAGATCACGCATATCTGCCTATCTATCTTGCTTTGGAAGGCAAAATTTCAAGGGCTGTCGCATCAGACATAAACGAAGGTCCGATATCAAAAGCGAGAGAAAATATAAGCAGATATGAGCTTGATAGCGTCATAGATACCTGCGTGGCAGACGGTCTTTGCGGAATTGAAAAATATCAGCCTACCGATATAGCTATCTGTGGTATGGGCGGAGAATTGATATCGCAAATAATTGAAAAGTCCGAATATGTAAAAAAACAGGGAATAAGACTTATTTTACAGCCTATGACCTCCGTATTTGAGCTTAGGAAATATCTTCAAAATGGATTTTTTACGTTTATCGAAGATATTGTTTATGAAGATGATAAGATTTATCAGATTATATGTGTTGAGTATGATGGAATTTCAAGAGAATACACAAACGCAGAACTTGAGTTAGGCATAAGAAACATTGAAAATGGCAACGAATCCTTTAAAATGCTGTTAAATTCCGTTATTTCTAAAAAAGAGAAAAGGCTGAAGGGATTAAAAGCCGGTGGATACGATACAAAAGAAATAGAAAAGGAAATAGCTGAACTAAACAGCTATGTAGGAAAATAGTATGACGTTTATTGAACTGTATAATAAGTTATCAGATACATATCCTGAAAAATACAGATGCGAATGGGACAATGACGGAATTATGTGTGCTGACGATTTGGAGCGTCAAGTTAATAGGGTGCTCATAGCTCTTGATGTTACTATGGATACTATTGATTATGCAATAGATAACGGATACGATACAATAATTTCTCATCATCCTTTGGTGTTTCGTTCGCAAAAATCCCTAAATCCCCTTAACTATACGCAAGAAAAACTAATAAAATTAGTTAAAAATAATGTTCAAGTTATGTCGTTTCACACAAGATTAGATGCGTCAAATCCAGGTGTTAATGATGCTTTAGTAGAATTGTTAAAATTAAAAGATGTAGTAATAGATGAAAGCAACAAAATGGGCAGAGTCGGTGAACTGGAAAATGAAACCGATCTTGCGACATTTGCCGAAAATGTAAAGAATGCATTATTATCGCCTTTTGTACTCTATAACGGAAAAAGGCCTGTTAAAAAGGTGTACGTTATTGGCGGCGATGGAAAAGATATGGTAGAAAACGCTATCGAATTTGAGGCAGATACAATTCTTACAGGCAGAGCAAGCTATAATGTAACAATTGACGCTAACGATATGAACATAAATATTGTGGAAGCAGGTCACTTTTTTACAGAAAATCCCGTATGCAAGTTGATTGAGAAAGATGTATTAACTATATGCAATACAATTGAAACTGAAATTTACAATTCAAGCAGTATAAAATTCGCGTGAAAATAAAAATAGAGCAAAATGATATGCACCTCCAAAAGTGTCTAAACTTTTGGGTTCACTTCAAAATTGCTCTATTTTTTTATCGCATATAAATTCAAATCCCAGGCAGGAATATAAGGCAATCTACGTAAAATCAGCTTGTAATTCTGACTTAGCTTGTTTACCAAAATTGGTAATTCATACATATCCTCGCTTTTATGATACATAGAAACCAGTAAATCCGGTTCACAACGCTTAATTAACTCCTTGCTTCCTAAAAGAGCCTTATATTCAAGACCTTCTACGTCGTATTTTACAAAATCAACTGACTCAATTACGTTGTCAATTGCTTTCCCTTCAATTTGTACGGTCTTATGCTTAAAAGAGCCGCTTGATGCTCCTGATGAGTTTCTGTTTCCTGAAGAAACAAACTCCAGCATTTTATCGCACTCACACACGGCAGAATTGAAGATATATGTGTCAATGCCTTGTAGTTCCTCACAATACTTAGAAAGCTTTTTAAAATTGCGTGTATCGGGCTCAAAAGCATAAATTGTACTTATGTTTGGACAAATTTCAGAATATTTTTTTATAGTGTCACCGTTATATGCACCTAAATCTGCATAGGAACTGTATGTATCCAACTTTAAAATACTATCAACCTCGCTTTCAGAAAAAGCAGTTGACTTCAAGTATCGTGGCATACCGGTTAGTTTAAATCTTACTATATCATCATAAGTGCGTCTGGATATCTCATCAAATAAAAGATTTCTTGCGGTGTATAGCTCATTTTCGTGAATGTCAAAAAACTCTTCATTAAAAATCTCGCCGTCGCAAACAGGCACATCCGGACAAAAAACTAAATGAGTACTTTCTAAATCGAAAATTCTATCTATAACCTCAGGTAGTTTAGAACCGAAGGAAACAATAATAATAAAGTTATTTCCGTACTTTTCACAAGCTTGAGAATAAGAAATAACGGTTTTTCCTCTATAGGAATGACCTCTTACAAAGCCATCACTGGCAAAAACGTCTTTATATTCAATTCCGTATTTTTCAAAAATCGAAATGATTTTATCTGCGCCGTTGCCCATACCGTATATTAAAATCGGTTTATCAACAGTTTTTAAAAAAGACCAAATATCGCAATTAAAGTTATCAAAAATTATATTTTTATAAATCCCCATAACATTCCTTGATTTTTATTAAAAGATTTGGTATAATTGTATTATACAATAAACAACTTTATAGGTCAAGGAGAAAAACTATGAATTGCATTTTTTGTAAAATAGCAAACGGAGAAATTCCATCTAAAAAGGTGTATGAGGACGACAAAATATTAGCGTTTCACGATTTAAATCCGCAGGCAAAGGTACATATTCTTGTTATTCCTAAAAATCATATATCCTGCGCTGATGAAATAAATGAGGATAATTGCGGCGATATTGCTCATATTTTTGTTAAAATCCCTCAAATCGCTTCATTGGCAGGCATAACTAATGGGTACAGAGTTATTACCAACTGCGGAGAAGACGGTTGTCAAAGCGTAAAACACCTTCATTATCACGTATTAGGTGGCGAAAAGCTATCGGAAAAAATGGCATAATTAAAAGCTGTTGCTTTGTGGCAACAGCTTTTAAATTTGCTTTTTTAATCTTTCTAATGCGCATTTTTCAAGTCTTGATACCTGAGCTTGAGAAATGCCTATTTCATTTGCAATTTCACTTTGAGTTTTACCTGCATAAAAGCGCATATCTATAATTTTCTTCTCGCGCTCGTTAAGAGTTTTTATTGCTTCCTTAAGAGCAATATCCTCAATCCATAATTCATCATCTGAGCCTGCGTCTTTTAATTGATCCATAATGTAAAGTGAGTCACCGGAGTCATTAAAAACAGGCTCATAGAGAGAAACAGGCTCGCTAATTGCTTCCAGTGCAGAAACAATAGCTTCCTTTTTTTCGTTTAATCTTTCTGCTATTTGTTCAACCGTTGGCTCTTGAAAGCTTTCTCTTGTTAATTCTTCTCGTGCTTGTAATGCTTTATATGCTAAATCTCTTACCGATCTTGAAACTCTTATAGAATTGTTATCTCTCAAATAACGTCTTACCTCGCCTATAATCATCGGGACGGCATAAGTGGAAAACTTCACGTCCAGCTCTGTATTAAAATTGTCAATTGCTTTTATAAGTCCGATGCAACCAACTTGAAATAAATCGTCCATATTTTCTTTTCTTGAGGAAAATCTTTGAATTATTGAAAGCACCAACCTTAAATTTCCGTCAATCAAAGCTTCACGTGATTTATAGTTGCCGCACTTTGCCTCAGCAAGCATACGTCTTTTTTCTTCTTCCTTTAAAACCTTTAAATTGGAGGTATTAACTCCACAAATTTCAACCTTGTTATAATGCATATTTTGCTCCTAATCTTTAAAAAGATTATTGACAAAATATGCTCATATTTATACAAGTTTTTAAATTCCAAAATTTTCTTTGTTTTAAAATTTCAGGCATTTCGTTAAGCATATTTTCTATGAAAATTCCATATCCCTCTGTGGGGTCGTTTATTAAAACGTGTGTAACTGCACCGACTAATCTGCCGTCTTGTATTATAGGACTTCCGCTCACGAGTGTGGTCAAGAAGGGACAACAAATTTTGTGATATTTTTTATCAAATATCTTGCTGCTTCGAGTTCTTCATCTGTGGGTAACCGGCCTGGCAAGGTGTTTTTTATGCTAAGAGCCTCGTATTTTGAGCCTGCATAATCGTGATACGGCAGCACGCGTATTTTTGCGATGCTTTTAAGCTGTGCGAGGAAGTAAGCAATTTTCTCAATCTGACCGTCGTTATAATCGGGCACGTAGGGAATGCGGATTTCAATATCCTTCCCCTTGGAATCCAAATATATGAGATTTTCAAGTATCTGCTTATTTGATACCCCCGTACATTTGATATGTACGTCCTCGTCGTATGCTTTCACGTCGTAAAGAAATACGTCGGTGTATGGAATCACATTATCCAAAGCGTTTTTTGATACAAATCCACACGTGTCAACGGCGGTGTGTATGCCGTTTTCCTTCAATCGCATCAAAAGCTCCGTGCAGAAGTCGGCTTGCATCAGACATTCGCCACCCGAAAGTGTGACACCGCCGCCTGAAGTCTCGTAGAAATCCTTGTCCTCCAAAAGCATAGGTAATAATTCATCAACGGTGACCGCCTTGCCGTAAAGGATGCGCGCCTCGCCAAGGCAATCCTCGGGAGCGAAGCCTTCCTTTTTGCATTCTCCGCAACCGATGCATTTATGCTTGTAAAACGCCTCCTGCGGCTTCCGTGAAAGCCCCTCGGGGTTGTGACACCATACACACCGCAGCGGACAGCCCTTGAAGAATACCGTTGTGCGGATACCGTCACCGTCGTGAACGGCAAAGCGTTTGATTTCAAAAATGATGCCTTTCATTACAGACCTATAACCTCTTTGACGCTTTCATAATCGGCTAACGTAAATTCTCTGTATTCTATGTCAAGCATCTCGCAAATTTTCCAATCGCTCAAGTGTCTTAGGGTGTACTGTGCAAAACGGCAGTTGTCCTTGGGATAATAAACTTCGCAAGAATCGGCAAGATAATTTTTTACGTATTTATCGTATCCCATTCTTATAGAATCGCCAATAAGTAAAACCTTTTTCTTTTCCATTATTATGACCATGGCTTTCGTTTCGAAAGCCTTCCTTTCTTAAATCAAGGCCTCTGCCTGACGGATAAAGCCGTCCTGTTCTTCTTTATTGATATTGTTCCAAAGCACGTTCCAGCCGCAGACGCGAATCTGAAGATCTTGATACTTTTCGGGATGAGCTTGCGCATCGCGAAGGGTGTCGGCATCAAATACATTGATGTGAAGCGCGTGACCGCCTCGCTTGCAGAAGGTCATAATCAGACCGTACATAGCCTCGAGTCCATCGTCGCCTTTAACAGCGGAAGGAAGCAAGCCGAGGTCGAGCGCGGCGTCACAGGTAAATGAGGTGGCATCAATTTTAGTTGCCGAGAGGATTGCGGCGGTAGCACCCTCTCTGTTTTGCCCCATGGATGCCGAAATATTCTTGGATAGCTCTTCTCCAAAAGCTCTCCCATTTGCACTTGCGGCAGTTTTTTTACCCTGCGTGTAGGACATACGCGCTACGTGGAAGCCACAGTTCCACGCGCCGTCACGGGTGTTCGGTCTGCCGCAAAGATTTGACGTTATAAAATTCACAAGATCCACCGCGATCGCATCGGGGCGCTCCTTGTTGTTACCCCACTTTTCGCGGTCGGATAGAAGCTTTCTGCGAAGAATTTCGCTGCCCTCAAAGTTTTTATCCAAAGTCGACACAAGCTCGTCAAGCGTCAGGTCGTTATTTTCATATACGTGTTTTTTTATCATCATAAGCGAATCGGTAATGTCTCCGAGAAAGCCGAACATGAGCAGCGAATCGTTGTTGCCGCTACCGCCGCCGATCGCGTCCTTGGCTTTATCAAGACAAGAGGAAAACGTTGCCGAGAGCAGGGACAACGGGTTGATTTCGGAGAGATACCGTTCAAGTCCGTTGGCAGTTTCTACAGTGACGTCTATGATACGAAGTAATTGTCTCTTGTATTCTGCATACAAATGCTCGAATGTTGTGTATTGGGAAATATCGGGGCTTTCGAGTCCTGAAAACACGCCTGTTATGCCGTCACACCCTCGGTGAAGCGTATACTCCAGGGGCTTTAGCATATTCAGATAATTCATACCCGTGTTGTAGGATCCTTGTGGCGAATATTCGTAACAGCCGGTGATGTTGCAGGTTCTTGCCCCGTCGGCAGTACAGCCTACTCCTTCAAGTGCCTTTCGAATTGTAGCGTCCGAGACAAATACTATACTGTTTCTGCCTCGGCGGATCATATCAAGTGCCTTGAGTAAAATAGCCTTCGGGGTTGACTCGCATACCTTGATCTGTATTTTTGGATTGTAGATATTCATCTCGTCGTAAACGTCGAGGAAAAGATAAGACAGTTCATTTATGACGCTCGAACCGTCGGCGTTTTCACCGCCGAGATACACGGGCTGATTCCAATAATTGCCGATTGCCGTGAATTGCATAAGATAGTATGCAAGGTCGCTTTTGATCTCGTCCGCGGAGATGCCATTTTTTATATCGTTCCGATAAAATTGATAGAAAGAAGTATCAAATCCCGAAAGCGAGCGTACCTGCAGATTGTCGATATGTTCGCTGATCATAAAATAAATGTAGGAAAGAAGCAGTGCCTCGTAAAAGCTCCGAGGTGCTCCATAGCGGAGAGCATGAAGGGCGTTTCTCATTTTGTCGGTGGTTGCCATTTTTTCAAGACGTTCTATAAATATAAGAAGAGCCTCATACGTTATTTTGATCCCCTCGAAAAACGCATCTTCCTTTTCGGTAAGCTGTCTGTTTTTGCGTACCGTTTCGCTTTCCTCTAAAATTCCGATAAATCCAAGCTCAAAAAGTCTGTCCCAAACGGGAACGCTGTGGTCGTAATCAAGCCAAATTGTAACGGCACCGTCCTTTTCAAGCTGTGCGCGGCGCTTCTCAATTTCTGGAACGGTGCCGCATGTTACCTCGTGATTCCAATGGGAAATAAGAGCTTTGGAAAGGGGACGGTCTACCATGTTGATTGCGGGGAATATGTCACGTTTATCACAAGAAATTCTTGTGTTTTTCAAAACGTATTCGAGTGCGCGAGCCTTGCGTATGCAATGAGGCAGGCTTTGATACGATTTGTCGTTTTTCAATATCCCCGAAATGATATCGTCGGGAGCCGATCCCGTTTCGGGCGTAAACAGCTCGTCTCGGCGTATAAAACGCGCATAACCGTCAAAGGGCTTTGATGTGTCGTGGTATTTGTTGATGATATATTCGAAATCGACTTGACGGATATATTTCATGAATAACCTCCGTAAATGGTTTGTTTATTATCTTACATTATATCATATTGTTGGATATTGTAAATGAATAAAAGAAAACACTTGACGAAATCGAAACTGTATTGTATAATTCAATCGAGGTGATGAGAATGAACAAGCTATGGGAGTCCGCCGTAATAACCGAAATCAGTGTTGCCGTTTACGTGGCACCGAACACGGGAAGGCATATACATAAAAACCGTCCGTTTCACGGATTTGTACTAAACGATTCCGAGGTTGTCAGAGATTATTGCTTTGACAACGGATATGCTATGAGAACCGAAGGGAATAGCTTGTTTTATTTGCCAAAAGGTTCTTCTTATCATGTAGAACAAATCCGAAACGGCGGTTGTTATGCTATCAATTTTGCCGCGGATATTTCCGACGAGCCCTTTTGCGTATCCTTAAGAAATGCAGAAAAGCTATTACACAATTTCAAGGCGGCAGCTGACTCTTGGAAAATTAAGGATAACTTACGTGTTGCTCTTGCTATGCGAGCTGTTTATGATGCCGTTTACAAGGCTCAAAAAGAAATACACAGGCAGTATGTGCCCAAAACTCAACGTTTGATCATCGATCCTGCCGTTGATGTGATTAATCAACAGTTTACCGATAATTCTCTGAACATTTCTTATCTTGCCTCGCTCTGCGGAATAAGCGAGGTGTATTTCAGAAAGATATTTTTGAATTCCTTTGGTGTGTCGCCAAAGGAATATATGATACAAAAGAGAATGGATTATGCCAAAAATTTATTGAAGTCAGACGATTTTTCGATTGCTGAAATTGCCACACTATGCGGTTATGCCGAACCCTGCCATTTCTCAAGAGAATTCACAAAACGGGTGGGGATTCCTCCGAGTCAAATCGTAAAACGGCATCGTTCATTGCCGTGAGTGGGTTATAACAGAGACAACACACAAAATTGAATAACTCATGACAAAAAACTGTTGTCCCTATTATATCACACTCGTTTGGTGTGTTACAAAAGGGACAACTTTTTTCATATATTTTCCTGTTTTACCACGTTATGATGCCTTTGCCAAGGGCATTTGTGCGGCGTTCAGCATATTTTCAATAAAAATTCCATATCCCTCTGTGGGGTCGTTTATTAAAACGTGTGTAACTGCACCGACTAATCTGCCGTCTTGTATTATAGGACTTCCGCTCATACCCTGCACAATTCCTCCCGAACGCTCTAATAGTCTTTTATCCGTAATTTTAATTTTAAAATTTTTGTATCCACCGTTACTTAAGTCAATATCAGAAATTTGAATGGAGTATTTTTGTGGGGCTTCGTCACTTAAGGTACACCAAATATATGCATTTGATGCTTTTACTTCGTTTTTAGGGCAAAGCTTAAGCTTGTTTTCGGGAGCGGTTGGCATTGAAGAGAGAAAACCAAAAACGCCACAGGCGGAATTTTTATTCAAAGTACCTATTTTTTTAGTGTTAAATGTTCCTTTTAATTCCCCCGCCTTACCTATTTGTCCTTTTAAAACTCCGTTAATTTTAACATCGAGAACTGTCCCTCTTGATAATTCTATTACTTTTCCTGTGTAACTGTCGCAAATTCCGTGTCCTAAGCCGCCAAAAGCGTTATTTTCGGGATTTATAAATGTAACAGTTCCGATTCCAGACGTAGAATCTTTAATCCAAACGCCTGTTTTATATTTTCCCTCATCGCTATCATATATTGGCTTAACTTTAAAATTTATTTCTTTATCATTTCTTACTACGGTTATTGTGATATCTTTGCCGTTTGATTTGTTTATTAAATTTGAAAAATTTTCAATACTTTCAATCTCGATATTATTTACTTTTGTAATTAAGTCACCCGGTTTTATACCTGCTGAACGTGCCGGAGAATTTCCTTCATTGAATTTAACCACCTGCAAGCCTTTTATTTGAATTTTAACGCCGAAGGGCATACCGCCGGGGTATAATTCAATATCTGATAAATCCGTTTCTGTCTTATCTTTTTTATTATAAACGTAGTCTATTGCTCCAACGCTACTTGCGAAGCAAAGAAAAACTAAAATAAAAGAGATAAGACATAAAATTTTTTTATTAAATTTCATTTTATTTAGTCCTTTCAACTTTGTTCATATTTAATTTGTGTTATTACTATAAATTTATGTTTGACAATTTCATAGGAGTATGAAATTAAATGCCAAATTTTTAAATATAATTTAGGTTGACAAGATTTGAAAAATAATATATAATGTCATAACTGACTTTGAAATAAGAGGTTATTTTAATGAATGAATTTGAACTTGTTGATAAAGAAGCCGTTTCAAGCACTCCGATAATTTCGCTTACGAATTTATTATCCAAGGTATATGAGGAACAAATTGCTAAAATTTCTAAAGATGAATTTTTGAATCAAAAAGCTTCCAGATTTATTTTAGAGGTTTTAGTAAAACAGGACGGTCAAACACAAAATGAGCTTGTAAGAGTTACACATTTGAAAGGCTCTACAATTAGCGTAACTTTGGCAAAGCTTGAAGAAAAAGGAATTGTAAGCCGTATAACCGATAGCTACGATATGAGATGCATAAGAGTTTATCTGACCGAAAAGGGAAAAGATCTATGTGAGAAAAGGAATGATATTTTAAAGCAAATTGATGAAATCGGTAAGAAAAATTTAACTCCAAAAGAAATAAAGGATGCTATTTTCGTTTTAGAAAATTATTTAAATAATTTGCTTGAAAATTTAAAAAACGGTTAAAATTAAATAGAAAAAATAGCCGTTTAGGCTATTTTTTATTTGCAGGATTATCAAGAACGTTTCCGTTCTCATCAAAACGAGAACCGTGACAGCTACAATCCCAGCTATGCTCATATTTATTCCATGTTAAACCGCACCCCAAGTGAGGACAGCGTTTTTTAGTTAATGTTAGAAAACCTTTTAATGACTCAAAGGTATTGACAGCAAGCTGAACGTGTAGAATGCTTCTTGAGGGAGAAAATACTTTTGAGTATTTATTTTCTTTTTCTGATACCAAATCACATAAAATTTCAGAAGCCACCATACTGCTTGTCATGCCCCATTTATTAAAGCCTGTTGCAACATATAGATTTGGTGTTGATTTTGAATAATTACCAATATATGGCATGTTGTCAAGTGTTATACAATCTTGTGTTGCCCACTTATATTCTACTGTTGATTTTGGAAAATATTTTTTTGCAAATTCCTCTAATTCTAAAAAGCCGCCTCCGTCCTTGCCCGTTCTATGACTCCCTCCGCCCAAAAGCAAATATTTATCGTAGTTTCTGAATGATAATCCTTTTTTATCGTTATCTACGTACATTCCATTAACCAAAGGAGCATTTTTAAGGGCTAAAACGTATGACCTGTGCTGAAACATTTTCAAAAAGAAAGCTCCATGCTTGTTTATAAACGGAAAGTGTGTAGTAACTATGATTTTCTTTGCTCGTATTTTATATTTACCGTTTATAACCGCAACTTTGTCAATCATCTCTCCAACGTGGCTATTTTCGTATATATTTAATCCTTTTGCAATATGTGATATGAATTTTAATGGGTTGAATTGAGCTTGATTTTTAAATGATATTCCACCGCAGTTTTTGAAGGGTAAATCAAGATTTTCGTGAAATTTTGCATCGTTAAATCCGATTTTATTAAGAGCTGCAAGCTCTTTTTCGATTTTATTCCTGTCATTTAGGGAATAAACGTAGTTGTCTTTTCTTTCAAAGTCACATTGGAAACTTTTTGATAGCTTTTCGAATTTTGAAATTGCATTTTCATTTGATTCCAGATACAATCTCGCAAAATCAACTCCATGAGCTTTTAGTATTTTGTGATAAATAAACCCATGCTGAGAGGTTATTTTTGCAGTTGTGTACGCTGTCGTTTTATTGCAAATTTTATCACTTTCAACAAGAGCATAATTTAATCCCGCTTCTTTAAGCATAAAAGCGCACAATACGCCGCAAAGTCCGCCGCCGATTATTAAAACGTCAACGTCAAAATCAGAAGAAACCGAGTTGAATTTCGGTATATCTGTGTTATTTTGCCAAATTGATTCCATATTATCACCTCGCAAATTATTCTTTCCAAAAAAACAAAAATAAATTTTATTATTTTGCAAATTTTTTCATTGACACGACAATAATAATGTTATATAATATTAAACATCGAGTGGTAGGAGTGATTTTATGAATCCATGGCACGATTTTGCTGATGAAAGAATCAAAATTGACAATTTTATTTCAGTGATTGAAATCCCAAAGGGGAGTAAGAATAAATACGAATTAGACAAAGAAAGCGGAATGCTTCGTTTAGATAGGATTTTATATACCTCAACACATTATCCCGCTAACTACGGGTTCATTCCACGTACACTTTCTGAAGATGGAGACCCGCTTGACGTTTTAGTCCTTTGTCAAGAAACGTTAGCGCCTCTTTCTATACTTGAATGCTATCCAATCGGTATGATAACAATGATTGACGATAATGATGAGGATGAAAAGATAATAGCAGTTCCTTTGAATGATCCGTTTTTAAATAATTATACCGATATTTCAGAATTGCCGCAGCACCAGTTTCAAGAAATTAAACACTTTTTTGAAATTTATAAATACCTTGAAAATAAAGAAACAAGAGTAGATAAAATTTGCGGTAGAGAAGAAGCAATTGCAACTATTGTTAAATGCAAAAATGCATACCGAAAGGTATTCATAAGATAAAAGCCTACAAGAGTGGGCTACATATACGCAGGCGTGGCGGAATTGGCATACGCGTTGGTCTCAGAAGCCAATGGTCTGACCTTGTGAGTTCAAATCTCATCGCCTGCACCATAAAGACTATGTAAAGAGTACCCAAAGAGTATGTACTTTACGTAGTCTTTTTCCTTATGCCACAAGGAAAGTACCCACTTTTTGCATACTCTTTGCCTACTCTTTAGATAGTCAAAAAGTGAGTCAAAATCCGTTTATTTCAATAAGAAGTGAGTCAAAGTATAGTCAGCTATGTTTCATCTTGATTTGTTTGCTAAGGTGTGGTATAATACCCTCGAAGAGGTGAAGTATTTGTGACATATAGTGGAATTGAAATAAACGAAGTAAATCTTCTGATTACTAACATAAGTTTCACTTTTATACTAACTATTGCCATAGCCGCTACTGTTTGGGGATTTTTTGTTTTCTTTGATAAAAGAGATAAGAAAACTAAAGAAGTGTATAAAAAGCTAAAAATCAAGGCAGAAAACGACCCTTATGCGAAAAAGAAATTTGAAAAGATGAAACGAAAAAGATTTGATAAAAAAGATATATGGTTAGAAATTTTTATTTGTTGTCTTTTACTATTTGCCATTATAGTCCCGTCGTTTTTTTATGTAATTCCGGGATGGACAGATTATGTGATAAAAGATTATCTCATATATGATGGAGAGTTTACTGTTTGTAGAGGTAATAGGCATAAGTACATAATTTTGGAAAATGGCACAGAATTGACTGGTGGTCTTGGATTTGATGAAGGAATTCATAACGGAACGATAGTTTATTCACAACGATCAAAAATTACATTAGGTAAAAAAGAACATAACTAAAAAAGGAACTTTTGAAAATCAAAAGTTCCTTCTTGTTTATGATAATTTCTTTCGCAACGCCTCGAAAATTTTCTTTTCCTCTCTTGATACCTTTACTTGCGTTAGTCCAAGTATCTCCGCCGTAATTTGTTGAGAATATTCCTTAAGATATCGTAATGTTACAATCTGTCGCCATAGTGGTGGAAGAGAAGAAATTGCCTGGGATAAAGCAATATGCTCAATTTTAGCATCTATTTCATTTTTTTGAGAACTTAAAGTGCTTTCAAGTGTAAAGCTTTCATCATCGCCGTTTATAGATGCAGACAGAGAATTTACGGTTGACGTAGCATCAATTGCAACAGATGCTTCTTCAACACTTAAACCGCATCTTTTAGCAAGCTCTTCAATTTTTGGCTCTCGTCCCATTTCATTAGTGAATTTTTCTCTTTCTCTCATAAGCATCGCGCCTTGCTGTTTGTACACTCGGCTAACCTTTATAAGACCGTCGTCACGAATAAACCGTTTAATTTCACCGATTATAAGAGGAACAGCATAGGTCGAAAAAACTGTTCCTTTTTCAAGGTCAAAGCTACGAATTGCTTTCAACATTCCTATCGAACCGATTTGTATTAAATCCTCGTATTCAACACCCCTATCACGAAATCGAAGCGCGATTGATCTTACCAGACCAAAATTTATTTCCATCAATTCTGCAGTTGCCGCTTCATTACCGCTTACGGCTAGTCTTAAAAGCTCATTGTTTTTATTACTATAATCCATTTTAACTTAGTTTTTTACTCATAAGAATGCGAACACCTTGTCCGCTTATAGAGCGTACGTCAAGCTTATCCATAAAGGTTTGCATAACTGCAAACCCCATACCGCTTCGCTCGCCTGTTGTATCGGTTGTATAAAGAGGTGTCATAGCAAGTCTTACGTCTTCAATACCGCATCCGTTATCCTTGATTTCAATGGTTACCGTCCTATCCTTGTAATACTTAACGTTTATGTAAATAATGCCTTCACTGAATTTATATCCGTGTACTATTGCATTTGTAACAGCTTCAGAGACAGCACATTTAATGTCCGATATTTCCTCAATTGTTGGATTTAACTGCGCAATAAATGAAGAAACCGCCTGCCTTGCGAGCCCCTCGTTAACTGATATTGAGGGTAAATATAGCTTCATATAATTTTCACTACGCTTCATAGTCGTCATCTCCCTTAATTTCCATAATTCTTTCAATTCCTGCAAGCTCAAGTATCTTCTTAACTTTAGCACAAGGTTTGTAAATTAAAAAATTCGCACCGATTTCCAAGGAATTAGTATATCTGCCCATAATAAGTCCAAGACCCGAGGAATCCATAAATTCAACAACACTTAAATCAAGCACTATCATTGCCGGCTTTTTTGTAAATATGGCGTTGTCAATTTTGTCTCGTATTCCTTTAGCACTGTGATGGTCAATATCGCCTCTGATTTTTACCTTTAGCACGTGCTTTTCATAAATTAGCTCTACGCTTTCACATCCTGTCATTTTTTCACCGTCCTTTTTTTAAATTTTAATATTAAAAAACTGAAAAAATAGTCGAAAAACAGCTATAAAAACATTATTTTCATCGACTTAAAGCGATAAATATTGACATACGTATCGTTTTATAGTATAATTATTGTGTATTTTTTTGTTTAGAGGACACTATGGGATTATTACAAATTAAAAGAACTGAATTGAATTTAGGTCTTAAACGAGAATACCGTTTTTTTCAAATAAGCGATTTGCACCTTTCTTTTTGTGATAGCGAAAGCTCCTTAGTTGACGTTAACGAGCATAAGCGTTCTTCTGAGGGGTGGAAAAAATTGAAGCTTGAGTTTGCTAATCAAAACGACGAGTTTTGTGATGAACGCTATGATGTTGAAGCAAATGTGCTTTTTGAGGCGCTATGTAATTATGCTTGCGATTTTAATGCTGATGCACTTATTTTAAGCGGTGATATAATGGACAGAGTAACGGAGAGTAATATTCGTTATTTAAAGCGCTTTTTTGAAAAGTTTCCATTGCCAATAATTTATTGCCCCGGAAATCATTGCAGTATGAATGAATACGGTGAGCATATAAATCAATATGACAGAATAAAAGATTTATTCCCATCCAGCCCCTATTTTCAAGCCTTTGATTATGAAGAATTTGAAATAATTGCTGTTGATAACAACCTTCCTATAACTGATGGTCAATTAAATTTGTTAAAAGAAAAAATTCTTTCTGACAAAAAATTGCTTTTAATTGAGCATAAACCGCTTTTGCTTGGTGAGTTCGGTGAAATAATGCTTGAAAAAATCGGTTCATATTTCTTTATGGGAACAAAAAATGACGATGATAATACAATGGAATTTGTAAATCTTGTAAAAGAGAATAGCCACCGCTTTATTGCTGTGCTGTGCGGTCATATTCACTCTGCAAAAGAGTATAAAATTACTGATAATTTAATGCAAATATCCACGTCGAGCGGTTTAATAGGCGCAGGACGTGAAATAATAATTAAGTGAGGACTTATTATGAAACTAATACCGGCTGTAAAAGAGATTAAAAAAGGAACAAGAACTGAAATCAAAGGTTGTACGTTTGTTTTTCCTGAAAACTGCGATAAAAGAGTAATTAACTTAGCAAAAAAAGTACCTGAAGGAGAAACGGTAGTAAAGATCGCAGTAAATGGCAGTAAGGGGGAAAACTACAGAATTACGTTTAAGAATGATGAAATTTCAATTTGGTCACCAAGCTATCAGGGTGCTTTCTACGCTATTCAAACCTTACGCCAAATTATCAAAAACGGATATTATGATGCCGAGGAAATCGTTGACTGTCCTGACTTTGAGGTAAGAGGCTTTTATTTTGACATAACGAGAGGTAGAGTACCTACTCTTGAAACGTTAAAAAATCTTGTTGATTCATTGGCTTATTATAAGCATAATATGCTTCAGTTGTACGTAGAACACGTATTTCCATTTAAGGAATATGATGGAATTTATCAACGTACAGGCTATATGACTCCCGAAGAAACTATTGAACTGGATAAATACTGTAAAGAAAACTTTATTGAGTTGGTTCCTTCTTTGTCCTGCTTTGGACATTTATACGAGCTTTTACAGTTTAATCGCAAGGATTTATGTGAATACAAGGACTATGAGCCTAAGGCGATTTATTGGGCTGAGAGAATGGGTCACCATACTATTGACGTATCGAATCCTGAAAGCATTGAGCTTATTAAAAGCCTTATTGATCAATATTCACCTTTATTCACAAGTGATAAGTTTAATATTTGCTGTGATGAAACATTTGATTTGTGTAATGGCAGAAACAGCGGTAAGGACAAGGCAAGAGAATATATCAATTTCGTTAACAAAATCGTAGCTCATGTAAAATCAAAGGGTAAAAAGCCAATGATGTGGGGCGACGTTATTTCTCAACATGCTGAATTTATAGATGAACTTGACAATGACTTAACCTTCTTAAGCTGGGGATATAGCCCTAATGAGTCACCTAATAATATAAATAAGGTTAAAAACGCAAATAAGCCTCAATACGTTTGTCCGGGACTTAACAACTGGGCAAGTCTTATGGAGCTAACACAGCGTTCAATTCCAAATATTACAAAAATGGCTGAATACGGATATGAAGCTAAAGCTATCGGTATGCTTACTACCTGCTGGGGAGATTACGGCCATACCTCACCTCTTGAAAGCTGTATGTACGGTATAATTTACGCTTGCGCAAAGGCATGGAACGTAAACTGCAAATATGACAACTTCAATGAGCTTATTGATTTCTTACATTACGGCTATGAGGGTGCAGGCGAGATTATTAATAAATTAGCAAATTTACATATAGCTAATTTCTGGTACAATTTATGCGTTCATTATTCGAATACAAAATTCAATAATCAAGCAATGCGTGCAAATACCCCTGATACTGATGCGCTAAAAGAAGCTTTTAATAAGTGTGAAGAAATTATTCCTTATTTGATGGCTGCTAAATGGGAAAATGAGGATGCAAGAGAAGCATTCTTAATAATTGCGCAGGGTATTGAATATATGATATCTATGCTCGTTTCAATACAGTGCGGTGAAAAATGCGGTGTGATTTTAAGTGATGTTGAGGCTTGGCTTAAGGAGTATTCTAAATTATACTTAAAGGAGAGCAAGAAGGGCGAGCTACAAGACTTTATTAAGGTTATGTATGAGCTTGCACTCAAATATCTTGCATAGTTATAATGTCAGAATTTACTGAAATTATAGAAAACTTTTTTCTGGAAACGGTTGGAAAAGAGCTTTGCGTGTTTTTTTGCTCAATGATACCTATTATTGAGTTAAGAGGTGCTGTTCCTATGGGCGCTGCATTCGGTATGCCAATGTGGCAAACTTATCTGTTAAGCGTTCTTGGCAATATGGTACCTGTACCGTTTATTCTTTTGTTGATTAAGCAAGTTATCAGATGGATGTCTTTGTCAAAAATCAAGTTTTTCAATAAAGTAGCAAGCTTTTTGCTACGCAAGGTTGAAAAAAAGCGTGCGGGAATTGAAAAATATGCATTTTGGGGAGTTTGCCTATACGTTGCTGTCCCTTTGCCTATAACGGGTGCATGGACAGGCTCTCTTGTTTCTGCTATGATTGATATGAAATTTTGGAAGGCATTTTTATCTTGCTTGTTTGGAGTAATGATTTCCGGAATAATTATGATGATTATTTCGTATAGTGCAATAGCAATTTTTTAAAAAATTTAAAAATACCTATTGCAATTTATAATACATTGTGCTATAATTGCAACGCAAATAATTCTTATCAAGAGTAACGGAGGGACAGGCCCTGAGAAGTTACGGCAACCTATCGAGAGCGACAAGGTGCCAATTCCGAGAGATGAGACCTTATGAAAGCGTATCAGCCCACGGAATTCCGTGGGCTTTTATTTTTTGTTTTTAAACATAATGATAAATTTATCTTCCGTAGAAAAGGAGCAAATTATGAGAAAATTTTTCACATCAGAATCTGTAACTGAAGGACATCCGGATAAAATTTGCGACCAGATTTCCGACGCAATACTTGATGCCTTACTTGAACAGGACCCATATTCAAGAGTAGCTTGCGAAAGCTTCTGCACAACGGGACTTGTTAACGTAATGGGAGAAATAACAACAAATGCTAAAATTGACTATACTGAAATAGTTAGAAAAACTATTGATGAAATTGGATACAATAAAGCCGAATATGGCTTTGACTGCAACTCTTGCGGTGTTATTATCAATGTTCACGCTCAATCAGCAGATATTGCATTAGGCGTTGATAAATCTCAAGAGGCAAAGTCAAACGGTGACGAAAATGATAACGGTGCAGGCGACCAGGGCTTAATGTTCGGTTATGCTTGTAACGAAACCGAGGAGCTTATGCCATTGCCAATATCTCTTGCTCATAAGCTTGCAAAGAAGCTTACAGAGGTGAGAAAAAACGGACTGTTGAGCTATCTTCGTCCGGACGGAAAAACTCAAGTGACAGTTGAATATAATGACGGTAAGCCATCAAGAATAGATGCGATAGTTGTATCATCTCAACATAGCGATAGCGTTGAGCTTGAAACTATCAGAGAAGATGTAATCAAGCACGTAATAAAACCCGTTATCCCGAGCAATATGATTGATGAAAATACAAAGATTTTTGTAAATCCAACAGGACGCTTTGTTATTGGTGGTCCTCACGGAGATACAGGTCTAACAGGCAGAAAAATCATTGTTGATACATACGGTGGATATTCCCGTCACGGTGGCGGAGCTTTTTCGGGAAAAGACCCCACAAAGGTTGACAGAAGCGCCTGCTACGCAGCAAGATACGTTGCTAAAAATATCGTTTCTGCAGGCTTAGCTGATAAATGCGAGGTGCAGATTGCGTATGCCATTGGTGTTGCAAAGCCTGTTTCTGTTCTTGTTGATACATTTGGAACCGCAAAAATTGATGAAGATAAGATTTCTGAATTTGTATATAACAACGTTGATTTACGTCCAACTGCTATTATTGAAAAGTTCCAGCTTCGCCGTCCTATTTACCGTCAGCTTGCCGCTTATGGTCATATCGGCAGAGAGGATCTTGACATTCCGTGGGAAAAGCTTGATCTTGTAGAAAAGATTAAATCGGAATTATTATGACATACTAAAAGCACGCAATTTGCGTGCTTTTTTACTTGATTTAATTATATTATTATGATAAAATATAACTTGCGAGAGGAGGTATCAGCACTATGGAGCAGCTAAAAGGAATTGTTGTTAAACTGATTTTTCAAAACGAAGATAATTGGTATAGCGTTTGCGACGTTGAGGCTGATACGGGCAAGCTTGTTACCGCTGTTGGAGTTATGCCGTATATTTCAGTTGGAGAAGGAATAGAAGCTAACGGTTCTTGGATAACCAGTAAGGAATACGGACAGCAATTTAAGGTTCAGGAATATAAAAAAATTCTTCCTCAAAAAAAGAATGAAATTTTAAGATATTTAGCATCTGGTGCAGTCAAAGGTATAGGTGCAAAAATTGCACAAAAAATCGTTGAACTTTATGGTGATGATAGCTTTGACGTAATTGCAAATCATCCTGATTGGCTAGTAAATATAAAAGGTATCTCTCGTAAAAAGGCATACGAAATCAGCATTGATTTTAAAGAAAAATCCGACGTAAGAGAAATATTGACCTTTTGCAACGGTACTATTTCTTCCAATACTGCCGTGAAGGTGTATAAAAAATGGGGAAGAAATGCTTTGGGCGTAATAAGAGAAAATCCTTATATGCTTTGTGAAACCGATTTTGGTATCGGCTTCAAGCGAGCTGATGAAATAGCAATGGGATTTGGCTTTAACCCAGATAGCAGGGAGCGAATTATTAGTGGAATCAGATATGCGCTGAATGTTTTTGCTTCAAGAGACGGACATACGTTTGTTAGTGAAGAAAAGCTATGTGATGGAGTTTCCAAGCTTTTAGAAGTTGATAAAACCAAGGTGTTTCAAATGCTTTACGACGGCTCTGTTCTTGATTTTATACACGTAGAGAAAAATGAAAAAGAAATCTCATTAAGAAGCTTATATCAAGCAGAATGTTATATTGCAAAAAAGCTTACCGAAATAAATAGAAGAGCGATATACTTGGACGGTGCCAATATAGAACACGTATTAAATAGGATTGAACTTGAAAATGGTATAGAATATGCAAAAATGCAGAAGAAAGCTATTTTTGAATGTGTTGCCAACGGTGTTACTGTTCTTACAGGCGGTCCGGGAACGGGAAAAACAACTGTAATTAAAGCAGTTATGCAAATTTTTTCTCATTTTGGATTAAAATGCGCTTTGTGCGCACCAACCGGAAGAGCATCCAAAAGAATGAGCGAGGCTACCTCTAATGATGCAAAAACTATACATAGATTGCTTGAGGTAACTGTTAATGAATATTCTTCAGAGCCAAGATTTCAGCGAGATGATAAAAATCATTTAGAAGAAGACGTAATTATAGTTGATGAATCATCAATGATAGACGTCACGCTTATGAATTCGTTGTTATTAGCGATCAAACCTGGCGCAAGATTGATTTTGATAGGCGATACAAACCAGCTGCCCTCTGTTGGTGAAGGAAATGTGCTAAATGATATAATTGAATCAAATGTATTTTGTACTGTTAAGCTTACAGAAATATTCAGGCAGGCAAAAAATAGCGGAATTGTAATAAACGCCCATAAGATTTACAAGGGAGAATATCCGGATCTTACACAAAAATTTGATGATTTCTTTTTTATACAGGTTGATGAAGATAAAATCCCTGATTTTATTGCTAATTTATGCAAAGTCCGATTACCGAAAAGGTATAATGAAACTGTTTTTGACGGAATACAGGTAATTTCTCCCCAAAAGAAGGGTGTTAACGGAACTTATAATTTAAATGTGATTTTACAGGAAAATTTAAATCCGAATGGCGCCCAAAAGCAGGAATGCAGTGCAACCAGAGAAAGAAAAATTCGTCTTGGTGACAGAATTATGCAGATTAAAAACAATTATGAAGCTGAATGGTGCACTAAAACAGGAGAAAACGGAATGGGAATATACAATGGCGATGTTGGCATTATAAAAAATATTGATAATGATGAAAAGAGACTGGTAGTTGATTATGGAGACAGAAGTGTAACATATCTTTTTTCATCTATTGAAGAAATTGACCATTCGTATGCCATAACTGTTCATAAGAGTCAAGGCAGTGAATATCCAATTGTAATTGTGCCTATCAGTTATAGCTGTCCTAATGTCCTGAAAACAAGGAATTTGATCTATACAGCAATTACCAGAGCGTCCAGAATTGTGATTTTAGTTGGAGATAAAGGTACCTTCTATAATATGATTGATAATAATATGCAACAAAAAAGAAATACTTACTTGGAAAGGCTACTGAAAAAAATCAATGAAAGCTCTTGAATTGTTAAAAAGAATTTTCATAACCCGTCAGTGCCTACTTTGTAGCAATTCTATAAGTTATGAAAACGAAATTCCAATATGTAGTCTTTGTGAAGTTGAATGGGACGATTTTTTGGAGATAAGATGTAACCGTTGCGGAGGTACAAGGCATGATTGTATGTGTGCGCCTATTCTTATTAAAAAGAATTTTCCTATTTATTCTTGGAGTGTTTTTTATACCCCGGGAAGTGATTCGGCAGCTAACTCTCTTGTGTTTATGCTGAAATATTGGCGTTACAGAGAAGTCATAAACTTTTGTGCTGATTTGATGAAATCCTCACTTGTTAAAACTTGTAAAAAGCATAATATTGATTATAAAGCTTATGCGATAACTTATTCTCCGAGAAGAAAAAGGAACAAAACAAAATACTTTTTTGACCAATCAAGAGAGTTGGCAAAGCGTTTAGCCGAGCTTTTAGGACTTGAATTTGTTGAAGCTTTCGTAAATAACGGAGATACAGAACAAAAGAAGCTTTCTTCACTTGAAAGGCGCAGAAATGCACAGGAATCATATTTTCTTAAAAAGGATTTCGTAAATAAACATAAGAGATACTTTTTAGTAGATGATATTATGACAACAGGTTCTACGTTGCTTTACTGTTCAAGGCTTTTATATTCAGCGGGAGCAACTGAAGTAATACCTGTAACTTATGCAAAAGATAATTATATATTTAAAGGAGAAGAATAAAATGTTAAAAGGAATTCCACCAATTATTTCACCCCAGCTACTTAAGGTTTTATGCGAAATGGGGCATAGCGATCGTATAGTAATTGCAGACGGAAATTTTCCTGCGGAATCTATGGGAAAGGAAGCAATTGTAATAAGATGTGACGGACACGGTGTGCCTGAAATTTTAGACGCTATATTACAGCTGTTTCCTCTCGATACCTATGTTGAAAAGCCTGTTTCCCTTATGGAAGTAATGAAGGGTGATAATGCAAAGACACCTATATGGGATACGTACAAGGAAATCATCGCAAAATATGATAATAGAGGAGCAGAGGCGGTCGGTACAATTGAACGTTTTAGCTTCTATGATGAGGCGAAAAAAGCTTATGCAATTATTGCAACAAGTGAAAAAGCAATATATGCAAACGTTATGCTTCAAAAAGGCGTAATTTAAGTAAGAAGGATTTGTTTATGAGATGGAGTAAAGAAAAAGCGTGGGAATGGTATAACTCTCGTCCTTGGATAAGAGGTTGCAACTATATGAGCGCTGACTGTGTAAATAGAGTTGATCAATGGCAAGCGCTGCATTTTGAAGAGAGAATGCAGACTACCGAAGAAGAGCTTAAAGTAATGAGCGAGCTTGGCTTTAATTCTGTTCGTCTTATTCTTGAGTACGTTGTTTGGAAGGAAGAACACGACAGCTTTCTTGAAAGATTTGAAAGATACGTTTCACTTTGCGATAAATACGGAATATCCTGTATGATTGTTTTGGCTAACGATTGTATGCCTCCGAAAACAGAACTATGGAAGATGCCGTATATAGGTGAGCAAAGCTATGATTGGGGCTATCACGGCGGAAGAAAGCATTCTCAACACGGTGGTCACAATTGTCCTGCGCCTCATTATTATTTTGATGACGAGGAATCAAGAGACGATTACTTTAAAATGGTAGAAGAAATTGTTACTCTATATAAGGACGATAAACGAATTCTTATGTGGGATTTGTTTAATGAACCGGGAAATAGTAATCGTGAAGAAATTTCAATGCCTTATCTTGTACGTATGTTTGAAACTGTTCGTGCTATCAATCCCTCCCAGCCTCTTACCGTTGCGGCGTGGTGGTTTGATTTGAACGATTTCCACACAAGTAAGCTAAACGAATACGCACTTGAAAATTCTGATATTATAACCTATCATAACTATAACACCTTTGAAGAGCATATTAGGATAGTAAAGCATTTGAAAAAATTTGGACGTCCTTTGATAAATACCGAATGGCTTGCAAGATGCACAGGAAATAATGTTTTTGATAATTTTCCTGTTTTTTATCTTGAAAATATAGGTTGCTACAATTGGGGTTTTGTTGCAGGAAAATATCAAACCTATGAGCCTTATGAAGCACATTGGAAATGGTATTATGACGATAAAAATGCTAATATTGATTTTACTAAATGGTTTCATGACCTATATCGTCCCAGCCTTCGCCCATACAATCCAAAAGAAACAGAGCTGATTAAGCGTTTTTGCAATTTAGCTGACAGAGAATTTTTCAATAAAAAATAAAAATACTGTTGTTGTATTCGGTGTAAAACCGAACACAGCAACAGTTATTTTTTATTCGCCTTCTTTATTGAGATGCTCCAACCATATACTGCCTAAATCAAGTGCCTCAAATAGATCGTTTTTGAAAGCCTGTTTACCTTTAACCAGTTTGGTTTTATCATCTGTGTGACAAATAGAAACCATAATCATATCAGGTTCGCCATTTGCCTTTTTGCCCAATATATTTAGCATAAGCAAATATTTTTCATTAAGGTCGCCGTAGCATATTGTATCTCCCTCGCGAACAAGAGGAAGTCCCTTGTACATAACGTACTCATTTTTATTTAATTCCATTATTGCTCCGCCTTTCTAAAATTTACTATTATATATTACTATACTTTTTACATTTTGTCAAGGCGAATAATAATTTAATTTTTTTCAATTATTTTTAAATCAACCGGTAAAATTCCGGATTGTTCAAATACAATTTCGTTTATTTGAGCTACTTGACTTGCCAGTAATCCGTCACTTTTTACGATTACAGTTGCTTTACCGTCACTTATAACGGTTATACAATCCTCAATGCCTTTAGCTTCTATCAAGGTTTCAATGTTTGATTCGCTTTCTATATCTTTAGCAATTTGAGCAATATCAGCAAGAGCGGATTCTACAGCTTCGGGCAGTGCTGTTTCACTTGTGGCAACGCATTGTAAAACCTCAAGGGCTTCATCCCTTGCTTGCTTTCTTGAAAGAATAGTTTGTGCAAAATAGTTTGATGTGTTTGGATCGTTATTTAATGAATTGTTGATATCCACTCCGTCAAGGTCGATATCTACGTCCTGTGATGGCTCATTGTCTTGATTATAGAGTATGTAATTCATACCTACCGCTGTACCGATTAAAAGAACAGCGCAAACTATAATTAAATTTTTTGAGCCGATTTTTTTAAAAAAGCTTTTAAATTTGTTTTGTTTTTTCTCTGTGTTCATAAGTTTTCTCCTAATAAATTGATTACATTATAATTATATTTTCACAATGAAATAATATACCTATCTAATAGAAACAATTTTAACTCGATTGCTTGAAATTCCTAAATATGCACAAATCAATTCGGTTACTTTCATTTTTACGTTGTCATTGTCGCCGTTTGTGCAAGCAATTGCAACGCCTCTTACGGTAGGATAAATTTCAGTTACTATTATCGGGCTTCCGTCATTTGTTAAAATATAATCAAGTCCCGTATTGTTTTGTGCGTAAACGGTTTCTTCCTTGGTATCAAGCGACAATATTACGTTAACCTCATAAATTCCGTCAACGCTCTTTAAAAAATGTTCAATTTTCTTTTCAAGCTCATCAGTATATAAAGTAGAATTATATTTGTTTTTTTCATTTTCTTTAAAATCAAATGTGCTTAATAAGATCAAAAGAATTCCGATTATTACCAGTGATAAAATAATTATTTTGTTTTTATATTTTTTTAACATAGCTTTATTTTCTTGTTACGTATATGTTTCCTCCTATTATTTTCTTTAAATGATATTGAACCGAATCAACGTCTGCCCACGATGCTTTTCCGGTTAAAGTAACCGTGATTTTTGTTATTTTAATTGCTTCTATGTTATTTTCATCTAATTCTATTTCAACAATAATATCACGTTCCTCTAATTGAAACTCGTTTATTATTTCTTTTTTTATTCCTTTTATAATAGCGTCTTTCCCTGAGTTTATAATCAAGTCAGTAGTGCCGTTTGCTTGTTCGTTTTGAATTATTGAATTGAAAAAATCAGTTATGTTGTTTTTCGTTTCTTGAGTATTTTTAACTACCTCTAAAATCGGAAAAAGAAAAGAAATTACAATAAGAAGACCTATAAAATATTCAACGTATTTTTTTACAGTACCAAATGAAGACAGAAATGATGTTAAAAGTCCACCGATTAAAGAAATTATTAAAAGAGAATAGACGTAGTCGTTCATTATATCACCACCGTTGCTTTAATGAATATATTTAAAGCAAATATAAACAAAATGCAGGTACAAAGAACCAAGGCTAATAAAAAACCGCATATTGAACCTGCTTCTTCCAGAACCGAGCATTCGCTGTTGCAGCCAAGCGCCTTTGAAATTGAAGCTGTTATATTAAAAAACAATCTATTTATCAGTAATGAAATAATTACAGGAAGCATAATCAGAGCAATTATAACAATAGCTATTATTCCACAGGAACTTTTAATGGCTGATAAACTGGCACTTATAGTTCTTAAAGCGTCGTTTACGGTTGAACTTACTATTGGGATAAAGCTACTGATTGCAAATCTTGCGGTTTTTATAGAAAGGCTGTCAGCAGCTTGTGTTAATACACTTTTACTTGAAAGTACAAACATAAATATGGACATTATAAATACGGTGATTCCGGTAAACGTGTTTTTTAAAACTTTGGATATTCCGCTAAAATCATATTGATTTCCAAAAGCCTTCATTATAGAAAAGCAGATACAAATATTTGATATAGGAAGCATAAAGGTTATTAAAAATCGCTCAATTACCGCAATAAATAATACAAAGGAAGCGCTTGATATACCTCCTCCGGTTAGGTTTCCTGTCATAATATAGAGAGTACACATAAGAGGAGAAAAACCCTCCATAACCCCGCATAATGCATATAAATAGTTGCTTACGGAAACAGAAATTTCATTACATAAATTAAAAACTGCAAGAGCAATACATAGTGTTGAAGCATAAGAAAAGGCAGTTTTTACAAAGTTAGACGAAAAAGAAACGCTTAACGTGTTAAATATAGAGGAAACAATAATTATTATAAGTATTGATGCAAAGTTAACTATTCCTTTATTTATGCCTGCAAACAAAAAGTCAATAGACAATTCTAAAATGTTTGCTTCGCTAAAGTCTTTCCCTAACAAGCTGTCAAAATTACCGTTCCATATATCCTCAGGTAACAACTCTAATATTTCTTTCGGTATAGAATTTTTAAATTCATTTAAATTATTTTCTATATTAAAATATATTTCTTTTTCTATGTCATACTCTACGTCAGTTGCATAGCAAGGAAGAGCAAATAATAAAATAACGAACAAAACCAAAATGAATTTCCGTATCATTTTAAAATACCTTGGCACATTTCGAAAAGAGCTTTTATAAGCGGTAAGGAAAGCAAAAGTATTTCTGCTTTTGCAAAAAGAGAAACTTTTGATGCGATACTTTTTTCGTTTGCATCAATGCATATATCGGAGGTAAGCTCAGAAATAACAGCGATTCCTAAAATTTTAATCAAAGTAGGTATATATTTATAAATGGCAGTACTTTTAGTTACGTTGTCTATGTAAGTAAGAATAGGAATGAACAATGATAATGATAAAACAGTTACTAAAACAGTAATAATAAGTCTTATAAATAAAGAATATTCACTTTTGATTTCTCTAAATACAGAGCAGAGAATTACTCCGCATATTGCAATTCCGCATAATTTTAATTCGTTCATAATTGAAATCCGAACACTTTAGAAAGTGTAGCAAATAAATTTTCCAATTCCGAAACGACTAAAATCATTACTATTACAATTCCTGCAATTGATAACATAGTTGCCTGTTCATCACGACCGCTTTTTGATAGAACTTGACAGGCGACGGAAATTAAAAGACCTATGCCGGTGATTTTTAAAATAACAGAAACGTCCATTTTTCTCCTAACAGAGAGATTTGATTGAACCGCGATTTTACAGGGTAAATCTCATCTTACTCTGTGTAAAAAACTTGAATTTTTTATATTGTCTGCGTTTTTGTGCCTTGATTAAACCAAGATTTACTCGTTTAAAATTGCAAGTACAATAAACACTTATTTTAAGATAATTTTGGCTGAGACTTGACGTAGTCACGCTAAGTATTGCAAGGATGGACTCCGTTAAAAATGCTAAAAATAAACACTTTTGACGCAATTCAAGCGAGTCTCTCTTTGCTAAACAAGCAAAATAACGCACCCCAGAGACAAAAATAGTGATAGAGAACGAAATAGCTTTGCTTTTTTTGTATATTCCGATTTCATTTTTTCTTTTGAAGCTTCAATAATTTTCAACGTATAGTTGCATAAATCAATTTCTTCTTTTTTAAATCCTTTACCGATAGAATCAAAAAAACTTAAAATATCATTTTTAGTATTGTCATCAATAAAATTAAGCTCGCAATTGTTTCCTTCGATTAAAATTTTGTTTAATAATCCTGTTTTACTTGTATATTCAGAAATAATTTGTTTTTTTGTTTTACCGAAATATTCGATTTTACTTTTTGTGAATAAGACAAAATCGTATAAACTTTCCATAAAGTTTATTTCTTGTTTTAGCTTTTTTTCATAGAAAAATGAAGAAATTATCGCTCCAAAAATTATTAAAAGACTACCTATTATCTTCATTGAACTTATTTAACGTAAACTGATATTGCTTTTTTCCGTATTCACGAGCAACGCCTAATGCAAAATCAAAAGCATTATTTGTTATTAAATCCTTCAATATTACTCTGGTACATAGCTCTTCAAAGCTGCTTGCGTGCGTTGTAGCTATTAAATTCACTCCCGAATTTACTGCTTTTAAAATTTCTGCTGATTCTTCATAAGAAGAAATTTCATCGCAAATTATAAGTTGAGAAGACATACTTTTGGTGGCTAATTCAATGGCTAAACCTTTTGGATATGATATGTAAACGTCAGCGTTTTCTAAATCGTTAAGGCAAGATGTTATTTCATTTTTAGAATCTATAATTGCATATCTTATATGTGTATTATTAGAAATTTTATAAACTAAGTCTCTTAAAATTGTCGTTTTTCCCACGCCCGGAGGTGAGTATAAAATTACAGAAGTATCGAAATCCTTTTCTTTCAATAAATTAAATAAATAGCTTGAAGAATTATAAATGTGATTAGGAATTCTTAAATTGATAGAGGAAAGCTCACTTATGCCGCAAATCTGGTTATTTTCTAAATGAGCCTTACCGCAAATTCCCGCCCTGATTCCGTTACCAACGCTTATATAACCGTCTTTTATTGTGTCAATATGCGCATATAATGACATATCACATAATTGATTATAGGTCTGTTCAATATCCTTGTCCGTCAAATATATATCGGTTTTTATGTTTTTTGAGTCTGCAATAAGCATAATGTATGAGTTCTTATGTAATCGAATTTCATTTACATCCTTATATGGATTTTTTTCTAAATAGTCAAGTAAACGTACTTTTATATGATGGGGAAGACGGTCTAAACAGTACCTTAGCATTTCATTGAGTGATATTTTATAGCTTATATCGCATTTCATAATTTTTATTTTCTCCTTAACTTGTCCATTTGATATATGTTATGCATACTCATTTTAAAAAAGAACAAAAAAGCAAGTAAAACCTTGCTTTATTTTGATGAGTTTGGCATTGAAAGCGTATGAATAAATCCTCTTGAATCTGCAGAACAAATATCTCCGGCAATAACTCTGTTACGATATACGATTATGTTTGCATAAACAGTACCATCGTATTCAGGATAATTTGTTACCTTATAAGTATATCTTACCGCAGTTTTCTTTTGAAATTTTGTTATATCCAATCCTTGTTGCTTTTGAATTTCATTATAAGTAGTCAGAACCTTATCAAATTCCTTTGGAATAGTTATTTCGCATTCTTCAATCGGTTCTTTTTCGATCTCCCAACCGTATTGATTTAAAAAATCAGCTCCGTCATCGCTGTTTTTGATGTTATCAAATGAGATACTTTCATTCATAGCTGTAATCTCCTTTGTAGTGGCTTCGGAATAGCTTGGAATCAGGAAAACAAGCGCAATTAACGTTACAATAGCAACTCCAACAATACCAAAAAATTTTAACGTCGTTGATTTAACAGAATATATAAACATATAATCCCTCTCTTATTTTAGTTTGTATTAAATAATATTGCCGTTAAAAAGAAAATATTACAAAAAAGAGAATTCAAATAAAAAAAGGTATAGCTTAACGCTATACCTTTTTTAATTTTCGATATATCTCTTAGCTTGAGTTGTAAACAACTCAAAATATTTTCCTTGAGCTTCCATAAGCTCTTTATGGGAACCTTCTTCGATTACACGGCCGTATTCAAGCACAATTATTTTATCTGCCGTTGTAGCACTTGATAAGCGGTGTGAAACGAAAATAGATGTTTTACCTTTAGTGAGCTTTTCAAATTGATTGAAAATTTGTTGTTCCGCAATTGCATCGAGAGAAGCTGTCGGCTCGTCTAAAATCATTATATCCGAATCTGAATAAAAGGCTCTTGCAACTGATAATTTTTGCCATTGACCAATTGATAGTTCGGTACCGTTGTATTCAAATAATTTCGTAAGAGGCGTCTTATAATTTAAAGGAAGCTTTTCGATAAAATCGGCGGCTCCGCTTTCAAAAGCAGCCTTCCTTATTTCTTCGTCAACAATTTCTCTGTTGATATCACCGAACGCAATATTTTCTTCTACTGTTAACGCGTATTTACCGAAATCTTGGAAAATAGTTCCGTATATTTCATATAGCTTATCAAGGTCGTAATTTCTTATATCCTTTCCGTCTAATAAAATTATGCCGCTGGATGGATCATATAATCTCATCATAAGCTTAATAAGCGTTGTTTTGCCGGCTCCGTTCAAACCAACTAAAACGGTTGTAGTACCGCCATCCAGCTTGAAGCTTACGTTGTTTATTACTTGTTTGTCACTGCCTGGATAAGAAAAACAAACGTCTTTAAATTCAATGGTGTGTGCAATATGCCGTTCAACAGGAATGGGAGTAGTTGTGTTTGGTACTATTTTTGGTTCCAGTTTGTTAAACTCAATTAAGTTATCAATAAATAAAGTTCCTTGATAAATCGTTGCTGTGGCTGCCACAAGGGAAGAAACACAACCGATAACAGAAGTTAATGAGCCTGAATAAAACGAATAATCGCCTATATTCATTTTGCCTTGGAATACTTGGATAGCAACAAACGCGAAAAGGCCTGCATTTACACAAGCGTGTGTTATAGCAATGATAATGTGCCACAAATTTTCGCGTAAAATCAGTTTTTTAAGACCTTTGAAATATTTTGCAAAGGTGAGCTTAAATTTTCCAATAATGGTATCTGAGAGATTGAATACTCTGATTTCTTTTGCTATATCCTTGTTGGTCATAAGAACAGAATAATAGTCCATTTGTCGTCTGTCCTTAGAGTGACGTCTCATATACATAAAGTTTTTTCTGCCGTAAACAAATTTAACTATTGCGGCAGGGAGTGCGAATGCGATTATAATCAGCGGCGCAAACGGGCTTAACACAATTAAGGCAATAATAAACGATACCATGCTTATAAGGTTACTTATCATATTGAAAGTAGAACTCAAAATTTGCACAGGTCTAAATGTTGCCTCTCGAGTAGCATTTTCTAATTTCTCATAAAACTCAGGTAAGTCAAATTGTGATATATCGATGGTTTTTGATTTTGTAATAATCTTAACTTTAATGTGGTTAGCAACCTTTTCACCGGATAAAGAAACAACAGCTGAGTTAAGTGAAGAAAATAAAGAATTTCCAACCGAATATGCAAGTTGCAATCCAATCCAAAGAAAAACGTCAACCTCTCCCATAATTTTATCAATTAAATCAGAAGAGGTCAAAACATCTTTATACTCAATTGCAATATTGTATGCTTCGCTTATTTTTTGCAGAAGTTGTGCTGTAATGTACGCTCCTAAAATAGGCAATAAACCGGAACACAACGCCACGAAAGCCATGGCAAATAAGTAAAATGGATTTGTTTCCCAAACTAATTTAAAAATATATATATATCGCGAAAAAAAGGTTGAAGTCAATTCTTTTATGTATTTTGGTACTTCCTTCAAAGACTTTGGCTTTTCAATGTCGCTTTTGTTTTCTTGGCGAATACGCGGGGGTCCGTACATAAAATCTCTCCTTATCTTTTAATATCATTATTATAATACAATATTTACCCAATTGCAAGTGAAAAATTTGTCGTGAGAAATATTTTGAAAAAATTTATTATTCTCAATTTGTGACAAAATTTTTGACAAGCTAAAAGTATAATTTTTTTGAGGTGATAGCATGGTTTTATATGTGGATATATTATTTGCAATCAATTTTAGTATGGATTTTTTTGCTTTGTTTTTAACTTCAATAATTCTTCGAAGAAAAATTTTTAAGGAAAGAATTCTTTTATCAGCAATATTTGGTGGAATGTATGGAGTTTTTGATATTGTTTTTCTAAAAAAAACCTTGGTAAGTATTCTTTTAAGCGTGCTTGTTTCATTGTTAATGTGTCTTATTGCATTTAAAAAGCATAAATTGGGAAATGTTGTTAGCACAGTATTGGTTTTCTTTGGCGTTTCTGCTTCTTTGAGCGGAATTATGAGCGTACTGTACAATTTTTTAAACAAGATTTTAAGTGAATACATAAAAAATTATTCGTATAATTCTCTTTATAACGGTGCAAGATTTTTTGTCATCGTTTCATTATCAATGCTTATATCTATGGTGGTTTTAAAGGTTTGGAGTAAAGAAAAAAATGTAAAAACAGTAGAAGCGGAAATTGAATTTAAAGGTATTATCTATAATCTGAACGGGCTTTGTGACTCTGGAAATTTATTAAGAGAACCAATAACAGGAAGAAGTGTAATTTTGATAAGTGATACCACTGATTTAGCAAAAGCAATTGATTTAGAACCGGAATTTAAAAAAAGATACGTCCCGTTTAATGGCGTGGAAAATAGCGGAATTTTAAAAGGAATAGTACCGAAAAAAATATTGATAAATAATATTGAAAAAAGTGCGATTTTGGCGCCAATTAAGAATTTAACCTTTTCGGGATATGAGATGCTGGTACCAACAAGCCTAATATGAAGGAGATTTACTGTATGATTTTTTTAAAAGTGAAAAAATTTTTACTTGGAATTTTATTTAACAAGTATAAAAATTGTGTGTATTATGTTAACGGTCCGGATTTATTGCCTCCACCGTTAACTCAAAATGAGGAATCAGAGGCGATAGAAAAGCTCGGTAAGGATCCGATGGCAGCCTCAAAGCTTATAGAGCACAACCTGAGATTAGTCGTTTACATAGCAAAAAAATTTGAAAATACAGGAGTGGGGATAGATGATTTAACGTCTATCGGCACTATAGGCTTAATAAAAGCTATAAATACATATAAGGCAGATAAAAATATAAAATTGGCAACGTATGCTTCAAGATGCATTGAAAATGAAATATTGATGTTCATAAGGAAAAGTTCTAACAGATTAAAGGAAATATCAATTGATGAACCTTTAAATACCGATTGGGATGGAAACGAGCTATTGTTGTCTGACGTTTTAGGTACAGAAGATGATACCGTTTACAAAAATATAGAAGTAGTTGAAGAAAGTAAAATCATTTATGATGCAGTGAAAAAATTAAGCGAACGAGAGCAAACCATTGTCAATTTAAGATTTGGTTTGAACGGGGAAGAAGAACTAACTCAAAAAGAAGTAGCTGATTTACTTGGAATTTCGCAATCTTACATATCAAGACTTGAAAAAAAGATTATGAAACGCTTAAAAAAAGAAATAGAAACAAAAATTAAAAAATAATCAAAAAAAGACTTGACTTTTGAATATGATATGTTGTATAATAAATCGAAATTATTTTACATCAGTTGAAAGAGGTGAAAAGAATGAAAGCAGGAATTCATCCAGAATATAAGGAAGCTACAATTAAATGTGCTTGTGGTAACGCTGTAGCAACAAAGTCAACAAAGGGAGATATCTCAGTTGAAATTTGTGCAAAGTGTCATCCTTTCTTCACAGGTAAGCAGAAGTTTGTTGACGCAGGCGGACGCGTTGATAAGTTCAAGAAGAGATTGGCTGGCAAATAATTTATGCTTTAAACGGGTAAGTAGCTTTTTAGTTCCTTACCCTTTTAATTTTTAAAGGAGCAAAAATGGAAACGAAAGAGAATAAAGCTGTTTTAGTTGGTATTTTTCCCCAAGGTGGGGAGGAAGCCTGCCTTCGCTCTATTGAAGAATTGAAAAGACTTGCATATACGGCAGGAGCAAGTGTATTTGCGGTTTTAACGCAACAAAAAGCAACGCCTGATGTTTCTACCTGTATTGGCAAAGGAAAGCTTCAAGAGTTAGCCGAGCTTTGTAAAAACAACTCTATTGACGTAGTTATTTTTGACTGTGAGCTTTCACCTGCACAAATAAAAAATATTGAAAACGAGGTTGAGGCAGAGGTAATTGATCGAAGTATGCTTATACTCGATATCTTTGCGCTGCACGCCACAAGTGCAGACGGAAAAATTCAAGTTGAGCTTGCACAGCTTAAATATACCGCTCCAAGATTGATTGGTAAGGGAAAGGATATGTCAAGATTAGCTGGCGGAATCGGAACAAGAGGACCGGGAGAAAGCAAGCTTGAAATCGATAGAAGAAGATTAGCATCACGTATATCACTTCTTCAAAATGAATTAAAAGAACTTGAAAAAAACAGACAAACAATGCGTGCGCAGCGTGATAGAAGCTCAATACCTAAAGCGTGTATTGTCGGATATACAAATGCAGGAAAATCCACGCTTCTCAATCTTTTGACAAATGCCGGCATACTTGCGGAGGACAAGCTTTTTGCTACGTTAGACCCCACTACGCGAAAATTTATGTTGCCAAGTGGGCTTGAAATGCTTTTAACTGATACTGTTGGATTTATAAGAAAATTACCTCACCACCTTGTACATGCGTTTCACTCTACCCTTGAAGAGGTAGTGTATTGTGATTTTTTAATACTTGTTGTGGACGCTTCAGACGATGAGTGCCTTGAGCATTTGGCTGTTACTGACTCAATACTTGAATATTTTAATGTAAGCGATAAGCCACGCTTGTATATATTTAATAAAGCAGACAATTGTACAAATGAGCGTCTTTATGATTTGAGACTCCTAAACAGCTCTAACGGTAGAGTTGTTACGTTATCTGCTAAAAACGGATTTGGATTTGAAGAGTTGATAACACAGCTTGAATCCTTATGCAGAAACGGAAAAAAGAGATTAACCTTTGTGTTTCCTTATACCGAGCAAGGGGCGTTAAGCTCTTTCTATAATTTTGCGGAGGTGCTTAACGTGAATTATAACGACGTGGGTACTGTTGTAGAGGCTTGGGTAGATGAAAAAACAATAGGCAGATTCGAGAAATATATTATTTAAACAACATTTTTAATTTTAAGGTGTATTATGTCATCTAACAAAATAAAACGGCCACGAAATACTGCGAAAATAGAGTTTGTTGAGAAAAAATCGTTATTCATCGGGTTTTCTACAAATGTAGAAAATGAAGAACAAGCTCTCGAAATAATTAAGCAGAAGAAAAAGGAATATTCTGACGCTACTCATAACGTTTATGCTTACGTAATTGGTGATACAATTGCACGTTATTCTGATGATAACGAGCCACAAGGAACGGCGGGAATGCCTGTTTTAAACTCAATCAGAATGTCAGGCATTACTGATGTGTTAGTTGTTGTTACACGTTATTTCGGTGGAATTCTTTTAGGCGCAGGAGGGCTGGTGAGAGCTTATTCAACTGCCGCCTCGCTCGCGCTTGAAGAAAGTGGGATAAAAATTTACGAGGATTATTGTGAGTTTTGGGTATCGCTGAATTATTCAGATTACGGTAAATTCACAACTGAGCTTGCTAATTACGAAGCTATTGTAGACAATACTGATTTTTCCGATGACGTTTTGATAAAATTTGCCGTTAAAGAAGATTTTAAAGAAGATTTTATCAGTCGGATAACTGATTTGTTTGCAGGTAGAGTAGCTCCAGATTTTAAAGGAAACAGGGTAGATACAAAATAATGTCGAAATTATACGCAAAAAAAGTATTTTTATGCTTTTTTTGCGTATTTATATTTACTTTAATACGAAATGGGAGGGATTATATGACAGTAGCGGATATGTTTTGTGATAGAGAAAAAAGCGTTTTGTCCGAATATGCTTTTTTAACAGCTAACACAAAAGGTAGAGAAATACCGTGTGCGCCGTGTCCTAACCGCACTGAATTTCAAAGAGATAGAGACCGCATTTTACATTCGAAATCATTTAGACGGTTAATGCATAAGACACAGGTTTTTTTGTTCCCGCAGGACGAACATTTCAGAACGAGAATGACTCACACGCTTGAGGTTACACAAATTGCAAGAATTATTGCAAGAGCATTAAGGTTAAATGAGGATTTGTGTGAAGCAGGTGCGTTGGGACACGATTTAGGTCATACTCCATTCGGTCATTCAGGAGAAAGAGCAATGCAAATGCTGTTTTCTCCAAACTTTACTCATTACAGTCAGAGTGTACGTGTTGTTGAAAAGCTTGAAAATAACGGTAATGGCTTGAATTTGACGTATGAGGTTAAAGATGCTATTCTTAACCATTCAGGTGATAACGAGGCTTCAACCCTTGAAGGCAAAATAGTTAATTTAGCTGACAGAATTGCTTATATAAATCATGATATTGATGATGCAATAAGAGGCGGTGTTTTATCAATAGACGATATTCCAAAGGAACTTGTTAAAACTTTAGGAAAAGGGCACAGTGAGAGAATAAACAATATGGTGTCGTCGGTTATCTTTGAAAGTACAAACAAAAACTACATAAAAATGACTGATGAAATCGGACAAGCTACAAAAGAGCTGAGAGCGTTTTTGTTTGATAACGTATATCATAACAAAATTGCAAAGGGTGAGGAAAATAAAGCAATCGAAATGCTTAGTATTCTTTATGAATATTTTGTGAAGCATCCTAATGAAATGCCACCGATTTATCAAAAAAATCTTGAAAGCGAAGGCGTTGAACGTTGCGTTTGCGATTTCGTTTCCGGTATGACTGACAGATATGCTATTGATTTATTCAGAGAACTTTATGTCCCGGCAATGTGGAGGAGAAACTTATGATTATTTCCCCTGAAATTATTGACGACATAAAATTCAGAAATCCCATTGAGGACGTTATATCGTCATATACTAATTTGAAACGAGCAGGCTCTAATTATAACGGCTTGTGCCCGTTTCATAGCGAAAAAACACCTTCTTTTACAGTGTTTCCGTCAACACAATCCTTTTACTGCTTTGGTTGCGGAGCCGGAGGAGATGCTATAACGTTTATTATGAGAACGGAAAATCTTGATTATGTCTCTGCTTTAAGGCTTTTAGCTTCACGTTGCGGAATAGATATTCCGGAAAGCGTTGAAAAGGGCTCAAGTAAAAAAGAGGTTGGAAGACAGAGAGTTCTTGATATGAACAGGGAAGCTGCGAAATTCTTTCATAGCTGCTTGCTTGATGAAAAAATAGGAATTGAAGGACGTAGGTATTTATCACAGGAGCGCGGGCTTTCGCCTGCTGTTATAAATCATTTCGGTCTTGGATACGCGCCGAATAACTTTTATATGCTTCATGACCACTTGAAAAAGCTTGGATATTCTGATGAAGAAATGACAGTAGCTTTTTTATGCGGTAAAAACGAAAAGGGAGTTTACGACTATTTTAGAAACAGAGTAATTTTCCCTATAATTGATACCGTTGGCAATGTGGTTGCATTTGGTGGGCGGGTTCTTGACGATTCAAAGCCTAAATACTTGAATACGTCTGATACACCTGCATTTAAGAAAAGTAAGAACCTTTTTGCTTTGAATTTCGCGAAAAATCATTGTGAAAAATATCTTATTTTATGCGAAGGATATATGGACGTTGTTGCTTTGCACGCTTCCGGTATTGAAAATGCTGTGGCCACGCTGGGCACTGCTATCACGTCTGAACAAGCACGTATGTTTTCACGGTATACCAAAAAGGTTATAATTTCTTACGATAGCGACGAAGCGGGTCAAAGAGCTGCTGATAAAGCGTTTAAGCTGCTTCAGGAAGTGGGCGTCGATGTGAAAATTTTAAAAATGAAGGATGCCAAGGATCCTGATGAATATGTAAAAAAGTTTGGCGCTGCGAAATTTAATTCGATTATTGAAGAATCCAGATCAAAATTTGAATTTGAATGTGAAAAAATTCTTGCAAAATACAATATTCAAAATACCGATGAAAAGATTAAAGCCTCGCATGATATATGCCTTGCAATAGCATCGTATCCTTCTGAAATCGAAAGAGAAATTTATTGTCAAAAAATGTCTTCGGTTCTTGACATTCCGAAGGAAAGTATCAAGCGAGACGTTTTGGCAATACTAAAGCGTCGAACAAGAGATATTAAGCGTAATGAGGAAACAGAGCTTTATCGTAAATCAAGCGGAATAGGTGATAGAATCAATCCAAGCAGCGCAGAGTTTTTAAAAGCAAATAAAATTGAAGAGGCGATATTAGGTCTTGTTCAGCTTTATCCGACACATCTTAAAATTGTGGTAGAAAAGTTAAATTCCGATGATTTTTTCACGCCATTTTGTAAAAAGGTTTTTGAAAAAATCAAAGAAAGCTACGAAAAAGCAGGAAAATTCGATATTGCCTTTATTGAAGACGATTTCAGCGTTGACGAAATTTCGCGAATAATGAAAATGATGGCTGAAAGACAACGCTTGTCTACCAATGACGATAACGTTTTGATAGAGTTAATTGACTCTTTGCGTGCGCAAAAGGATGATATAAGAGACGAGGATACGGTTGACAGTATCCTTGATACAATAAAAAAGAAGAAAAAATAAATTTTGGGGGAAATATATGGACGAGAAGAATTTTAGCTTAGAGGAGCTTGTTGAAAAAGGTAAAAATGGCGGCTCAATATCTAACGAGGATTTACTTGATGCGATTAGCGGTTATCAAGATTTCGATATGGAGCAAATCGATAAGATTTATGAAACACTCGAAAGCAACGGAATTGAAATTACAGAAGAGTTAACAAGCGAAAAATTTGCTGACCTTGAGAGCGAGGTAGAGCAAATGATGAGTCCTGAGGAAATCGAGAAGATGCAAGAGGGATTAGCTATAGACGACCCTGTTAGAATGTATCTTAAGGAAATAGGAAAGGTTCCTCTTTTGGAGCCTGACGAAGAGGTTATTCTGGCTGAAAAAATGATGCTTGGTGATGAAAGAGCAAAAAATAAAATCGTTGAAGCAAACTTAAGACTCGTTGTAAGTATCGCTAAAAAGCACGTGGGTAAGGGAATGGCTTTTTTGGATTTGATTCAAGAGGGAAACCTTGGTCTTATGAAAGCTGTTGATAAATTTGATTACGAGAAGGGCTTTAAATTCTCTACTTATGCAACATGGTGGATAAGACAAGCTATTACGAGAGCTATTGCTGACCAGGCAAGAACGGTTAGAATTCCTGTACACATGGTTGAAACGATTCACAAGGTTTCAAGAGTTTCGAGACAATTATTACAGGAGCTTGGCAGAGAGCCGAATCCCGAAGAAATAGCCGCAGTTATCGGAATGACTCCCGAAAAGGTCAGAGATACTATGAAATATGCTCTTGAGCCTGTTTCTCTTGAAACGCCAATAGGCGAGGAAGAGGATAGCCATTTGGGCGATTTTATTCCCGATGAAGATTCTCCTGCACCGTCCGATGCCGCTTCCTATACACTATTAAAAGAACAGCTAAATGAGGTGTTACACACATTAACGCCAAGAGAGGAGCAGGTTTTAAAGCTTCGTTTTGGATTGTTAGACGGTAGAACGAGAACTCTTGAAGAGGTAGGCAAAGAATTTGATATCACAAGAGAAAGAATTCGTCAAATAGAAGCTAAAGCGCTACGTAAACTGCGTCATCCAAGCCGTTCAAAGCGTCTTCGCGATTATTTAGATTGATTTGAACTATTACCTTGACAAATTCATTAAAATATAGTAATATATAATTTGAACATTTTTTTGGAGGAATATTCTAATGAGTAAAAGAATATTAAGCATTGTAGTTGCAATGTTTATGCTTATTCCTATGGTTCTTGGCCTTACCTCGTGCAGTAAAGAGAGAACAGAGGAAGAAATTATCAACGATATCGTAAATAGCGGAACAATCGCATTAACTCTTTCTATTTGGATTCCAACAAATTCCGATACTGAATCTGTTGAATTTAATGAAAGATTAAATGCTGTTGAAGCAGCGTTTAATGAAATTTTACGTGATAAAAACTATTCTACTGAAATTGAACTTACTGCTATTTCCAGCAATGAATACGAGGCGAAATTAGCTGAGCATCTTGCTGAAATTGAGAAAAAAGTTGAACATAAAAAGGGTCTGTTACCGTCAAGTGTTTCACAGAATTACGTAAATAAGGCAGTAAAAGTTCATTATGGTGAAAATAGCTATATGTACGAGCTTTCTTACCCGGACGTGCTTGAAACACAGCTTGATTTGTTTATGATAAGAAGCTATGATGAATATAAATCTTTGGTACAGACACAAAATTTGCACAAGCTTGATTTATATTTATCAAAGCTTGGCGGCCACTATGCTGACATTCATAAAATGATTTCTCCTGCGGTATTTTCACAATACGCAGTAGGTGGTTCTACTTATGCAATCCCTAATAACCATCAATACACAAATGCAAACTACCAATATCTCCTTATAGATAAGGCTGCATTCGATTCTGTGGAAGAGCTTTCCATTTCTGATATTAAGGACGTTCTTTCATGCGAAGCCTTCATTAACGCGATTAGCGAAAATAAGGACTATGTTCCTTTTGTAGGTAATCTTAACGATGCTCCCGGTGTTATGTATTTTGATGATATGAATTTAGTCGGAAGCTCGGTTGACAATGCGCTTCCAAGTAGCATTTTTGATGTAGAAGCTTATACAAAGTACGTTGAGCTTTATAAAAAGCTTTCAGATAATAAGCTTGTTAAAAATGAGTTGGCGGATGGTGAAAAGGCTGCTGTAAGCTTCTTCTACGGAACAAACGAAGAAATTAAAGCTTATGAGAACGATTATTATGTAGTTAAGACCGAAAAACCTGTGGCTTACGTTGAGGATATTTTCTCCAGTATGTTTGCAATCAGTAAGTATTCCGCTAACTATGATAGAGCTATGAAAATACTTTACCTCTTGCAAACTAACAGTGAACTTATTACCTTGCTTCAATATGGAATTGAAGGGGAAGATTATAAAATTGAATTCAATGATAACGACGAAGAAGTTATAAAGGTTTCAAGCAAGACTGCATATAATATGTCTGGATTGAACATTGGTAACAGCTATCATACATATAAAAACGACGGAGCAACACTTGATGAATGGGCTTTGGTTAAGGATTCAAACTATGATCTTTTGGTAAATCCTTACTTACATTTGTCTGAAAATTATGAAGACAATGCAACTGAAGAAGAAAAATCACAACTTTTAAATTTAGTTAATGCTGTTAATGCACTTGCTTCTGAAGTAACAGCAGACGTAAATTCAATGTCTTATGAAGCTTACGTTGAGTTCTTGGCTGCTTACAATGAGTTGGCAACACTATATCCGGAGGTTGCAGGTCTCGAAAAGGAAATTGCTGCTTTGAATGAAGCAATGAAGCCTAATAAGGATAAGTTGGCTGCACTTGAAAGTGAAATTTCTGTTCTTGAGGAAGCTCTAAAGGCTACAACTGACAGAATCGCTGCAATCGAGACTGAACTTGAAACGCTTCGTGGCGCTGAAGAAGCTGACGCTGACAAAATTAGTGCATTGGAAGAAGAATTAGCATATTTAAATTCTTTAGTAACACCTGACTCAAAGAAGCTTGAACAGCTTGAAACCGAATTGGCTATGCTTAAAGATGCCGAAGCTATTGATGAAGAATTGGTAAGCAAGCTTGAATCTGAAATCGAAATTGTTAAAAATGCAACAAGCTTAAAGACGTTAAATGCCGAAGCTTCAAGCTTAAAAGAGAAATTGAAACCAAATGAAGAAAAGTTGGCAGAGCTTGAAGAGAAATATAATCCGTTGAATGAAAAGAAAAATACGTTAGAAACAAATTGTCCTTCAGCTGCAAAATTGCGTCAGTCCGATGATTTAAAGAAACTGATTGATTTTTATACCGAGCTTTACAACAAATACAAATAAAAAACAAAAGCTATCCGAAAGGGTAGCTTTTTGTTATATTTCAAAAAAAGTTAAATACTCTTATAATGAAAGGAGTATGTTTATGGGAGACAGTATGTCTGATTTAACTGAAAAGCAAGTAATAAATATATGTGATGGAAGAATTCTTGGGTATGTTACCGATTTTAAAATTGATCCATGTTGCGGCAAATTAACTGCAATAATTTTGCCTGGGGAAGGTGGTTTTTTCGGATTTAAAAAATGTACAGACGTTATAATTCCGTGGGATAAAATATGTAAGATAGGCGATGACGTTATACTTGTTGATGTGGGAAATTTGTTGATAAATGAAAGTGATGCTGAGTGTGTAAGAAAAGAAAAAAGGAAAAGCAGGAACTAATTGTAAATTTTTTATGAACTGTGAAAAATACAGTTGATTTTATAATATTGGTGTGTTATAATGCAAGCCGTGCTATGAGAGGCACGAATAAAACACACATCTGTTGCTGTGAGGAGCTGCTCGGTGCCAAATTGGTCGTAGCTTAAGCATAGGTGGTGGAAAATAACCAAAGGAGGACATTAAAAATGTCAGTAATCTCAATCAAACAATTATTAGAGGCAGGTGTTCATTTTGGACACCACACAAGAAGATGGAACCCTAAGATGGCAGAGTACATCTTCACAGAAAGAAACGGCATCTACATCATTGACCTTCAAAAGACTGCAAAGAAGTTTGAAGAAGCTTATATGTATGCAAGAGACCTTTCAGCAAACGGCGGAACTATCCTTTTCGTTGGTACAAAGAAGCAGGCTACAGACGCTATTCGCGATGAAGCTCTTCGTTGCGGTATGTACTACGTAAACGTTCGTTGGCTTGGCGGTATGCTTACAAACTTCCAAACAATTAAGAAGAGCATTGCTCGTCTTGCTCAATTAAAGAAGATGCAAGAGGATGGCACATTCGATCTTCTTCCAAAGAAAGAAGTTGCAGGTCTTACTAAGGAAATGGATAACCTTGAAAAGAACCTTGGCGGTATCAAGGATATGGACAGACTTCCTGATGCTATTTTTATCGTTGACACAAAGAAAGAACACAATGCAGTTCTTGAAGCAAAGAGACTTGGTATTCCTGTAATCGCTGTTGTTGATACAAACTGCGATCCTGACGATGCTGACCTTATCATTCCTGGTAATGATGACGCTATTAGAGCAATCAAGCTTATTTCTGCTGCAATTGCTGACGCTGTTATCGAAGGTAAGCAAGGCGAAACACCTGTAGAGAGTGCTGAAGAGGTTGCTGAAGAAGTAGCTGCTGACGCAGAATAATTACAATTACGGAGGATAAAAAAATGGCTGCTATTACTGCAAGCATGGTAAATGAATTAAGAAAAATAACTGGCTGTGGCATGATGGAGTGCAAGAAAGCACTTTCTGAATCAAACGGTGATATGGATGAAGCTGTTAAGGTTCTTCGTGAGAAGGGTCTTGCTGTAGCTGCAAAGAAGGCTGACAGAATTGCTGCTGAGGGTGTTGTAGACATTCTCGTTGCTGACGACAAGAATTCTGCTGCTATGATTGAAGTTAACGCTGAAACAGACTTCGTTGCTAAAAATCAAAAGTTCCTTGACTTCGTTAAGGATGTTCTTAAGACAATTTTAGCTACCAGACCTGCTAACGTTGAAGAGCTTCTTACAAAGCCTTACGATGCAGAATTAACTGTTGAAGCTAAATTAAAGGATATGATTTTCACAATCGGTGAAAATATGAATATTCGTCGTTTTGTTATTGTTGACGGTACTGTTGGTACTTATATTCACGGTAAGGGTTCAACAGGCGTTATCGTTACTTTCGATGCTGACGATGCTGCAAAGAACAACGAAGGCTTTGCTGAATTTTCAAAGAATATCGCTCTTCAAGTTGCCGGTGCTCCATCACCTGTACTTTATTTGAATAGAGAATCAGTTCCTGAAAAGGATTTAGAGGAAGAAAAGGCTATTATTATGGCTCAACTTGCTAATGATCCTAAGAACGCTAACAAGCCTGCTCAAATTCTTGAAAAGATGGTTACAGGTAAGCTTGGTAAGTTCTATGAAAAGAACTGCTTACTTGAGCAAGAGTACGTTAAGGAAGATAAGATGTCTGTAACACAGTACATTGAAAATACTGCTAAAGCTTTTGGCGGAAGCATCAAGGTAACAAGCTACTGTATGTTTGAAAAGGGTGAAGGTCTTCAAAAGAGAGAAGATGACTTTGCTGCTGAAATTGCAAAAATGGTTAGCAAGAACTAATATACGATTAAACTCAAACAGGAAACTGTTTGAGTTTTTTCTAATTATTTTTTATTTTACTATTTACAAACAGTCAAAAATATAGTATTATATACTATGATAAATAAATATAACTATTTAAGGAGCTTATTGTGGATACGCCCGTTTATAAAAGAGTGTTACTTAAGCTTTCCGGTGAGGCAATTTCTGCCGGAAAGGACGGAATTTTAGATTTTGATTATATTAACGAAATTGCTAAAACCGTTAAAAAATGTGTTGAAAGTGGCGTGGAAATCGCTGTTTTGGTAGGTGCAGGAAATATTTGGCGTGGACGTAGCGGTAAAGATATGGACAGAGTTAAGGCAGACCATATGGGAATGCTTGCAACCTGCATAAACGCTTTAGCTTTACAAGAATCATTTATCCGTGCTGGTGTTGATGCGGAGGTTATGACAGCTGTAGAGATGAAGGCATTTGCAAAGCCTTTTGTAAGAGATGAGGCTTTAAAATTGTTATCTAGCGGCAAGGTTGTAATTTTTGGTGGTGGAATCGGTATTCCGTTCGTTTCTACCGATACCGCTTCTGTTGTAAGAGCATCTGAGATAAATGCCGAGGTTGTATTGATGGCTAAAAATATAGATGCAATATATACTGCCGATCCTCGCAAAGATAAAAATGCACAAAAAATTTCAAGTATTACATATAAGGAAATATTAGCCAAGGGCTTACAGGCGATGGACTCAACTGCAACGTCATTTGCTATGGATAATAATATTTCCATACATGTTTTTGGTCTTGATAAATGTGAAAATATTTATAACGTTATAATGGGTGCTGAAATGGGCACTGTAGTGAAGGGAGAATAAAAATGAAACTTGATACTAAAGAATTTGAAAACAAAATGAAAAAATCTATTGATTCCTACAAATATGAGTTAGGTTCAGTAAGAGCGGGCAGAGCAAACGCTTCTGTTCTTGACAGAATCAATGTTGATTACTATGGAGTGCCAACACCTGTTACACAAATCGGAACTGTTTCCGTTCCTGATGCGAGAACTATTGTTATTCAGCCTTGGGATTCAACAACTCTTAAAGGAATTGAAAAAGCAATTTTGGCTTCTGACCTTGGTATTACCCCTGCAAATGACGGTAAGGTTATAAGACTTGTATTTCCGCAGTTGACTGAGGATAGAAGAAAAGAATTAAAGAAGCAGGTTTCTAAGCTTGGTGAAGATGCTAAGGTTTCTATTCGTAATATCAGACGCGATGCTATGGACAAAGCAAAGGATATGAAGAAAAACGGCGAAATGACCGAGGATGAGCAAAAGACATCTGAAAAATCCATTCAAGACTTAACAGATAAATACATTAAGGAAATTGATGTAATTACTGCAGGAAAAGAAAAGGAAATTATGGAAATCTAAATATAATTCAGGGTTGCCTTTTTGGGCAGCCCTAAATTACAAAGAGGTGTTTATGTTTTTTAAGAAAAAACAAGAATTCAAAGTGGATTCTCGACTAAAGCATATTGCTTTTATTATGGACGGTAACGGAAGGTGGGCAAAAAAACGCGGCTTGCCAAGAAAGGTTGGCCATAAATTTGGCGCACAAGCTTTTGAAGAAACTGTTCGTAATTGCCATAAGCTTGGAATAAAAACTGTTACTGTATATGCTTTTTCTACCGAAAATTGGTCAAGACCTAAAGATGAGGTGGACGCTATCATTGATCTTATGGAAAGATATCTTGATGAAGCAAAAAAATATAAAGATATTAAAATTGTTTTTCTCGGAGACAAAAGCGCTTTAACTGAAACTTTGAGAGACCGTATTTATGAACTTGAGAAATCAACAGAGAATTTTGAGAATACTTTGAATATTGCATTCAATTACGGAGGCAGAGCTGAAATAGTAAACGCTTGTAATAAATTGTTACAAGAGGGAAAGACGGAAATTACAGAAGCTGATATAAATTCACATTTGTATACTAACGCTTCACCCGACCCGGATTTGATAATAAGAACTGCAAACGAGGTAAGAATTTCCAACTTTTTATTATGGCAGTGTGCATACTCGGAATTTTATTTTTCGAAGGTTTTATGGCCCGATTTTGATATGAAAGAGCTTCAAAAAGCAATTAAAAGCTTTTATAAAAGAAATAGGAGATTTGGCGGATTATAATTATGTTAAAAAGAATTATTACTTCAATTATTGCTATAGCTATTTTTATTCCTGTCTGTATTTTTTCGCATACGGGTATTTTTCCGTTAGCTATTTCTGTTTTGTGTCTTGTTGGAGTTTTTGAAATGTCAAAATGCTTGGGATTTGAAAAAAAGCTTTTTCTTTCTGTTCCATTATATCTGCTTGCGTTTTTCGTACCGTTTTTTAGATTGTGCGTAACTACAAATAAATTTTTCTTATCACATATTCCTGTAATGTTTATAGGCGTTCTTATATATATGCTGGCGTACGTTATGTTAAGAAAGAACAAAGACAATTTATCTGACGTATTAACGCTATATACGTTATGTATTTTTGTAATTTCCGGTTTTACTTCGATTTTGTTATTAAGATTTTCGCATAACGGTGGTGAAATATACTTACTGGCGTTTTTAGGTGCCTGGATATGCGATAGCTTTGCGTATTTTACAGGAATGTTAATTGGTAAGCACAAGCTTATTCCTGAAATCAGTCCGAAAAAAACTGTTGAGGGAGCAATAGGCGGAGTAGTATTCACAATTGCCGGTTTTGCAATATACGGTTTGATAATGAACGGATTTTATGACGCAAAGCTTTCATATTTGACATTATGTATTTACGGCTTAATTTTGTCAATTGTATCTCAATTCGGTGATTTAATTGCTTCAAGCATAAAGCGTCAATATAATATTAAGGATTACGGTTTTATTTTCCCGGGTCACGGTGGAATACTCGATAGATTTGATGGAGTTTTATTGGTTGCTCCGACTTTGTATGTTTTAAATCATTTTATAGGATAGTTATGAACAAAAATACTATTGCAATTTTAGGTTCAACCGGCTCCGTTGGAAAGCAGAGCATCGAGGTTGCTAAATTATTAAATTTAAGCGTAGATTTACTTGCTTCCGATTCTTCCTTTGATGAAATGGAGAGACAAGCAAGAGAGCTTAAGCCAAAAGTTTGCGTTATGACAAGCTCAAACGCTGCAAATTTGCTAAAAATCAAGCTGGCTGATACTGATATAAAGGTTTATAGCGGTGAGGAGAGCTTATTATCGGCTATTGAGGAATCTAATGCAAGAACTGCCGTTAATGCAATTTCCGGCTTTTCAGGGCTTGCTCCTGCAATTGCTTGTGCAAAAAGCGGAAAACGAATTGCTATGTCCAACAAAGAGGCAATAGTAATTGCTTACAAGCTCCTTAAAGAGGAAATTGACAAAAATAACGCGGAGCTTATTCCTGTTGATAGCGAACACAGTGCTATTTTTCAATGCTTGCAGGGAAATGGCAACAATTCTATTAAAAGAATAATATTAACATCTTCGGGTGGACCGTTTCGTCATAAAAAAAGAAACGATTTAAAGAATATAACGGCAAGGGAGGCATTAGCTCATCCAACATGGAAGATGGGAGCTAAAATTACTGTTGACAGTGCCTCATTGATGAATAAAGGATTTGAGGTTATTGAGGCAGTTCGCCTATTTAACGTTAAACCCGAGCAGATTAAGGTCATTATACACCCTCAAAGCATAATGCATTCTGCCGTAGAATACAATGATAACAGCGTTATTGCTCAAATGGGAGCGCCTGATATGCGTACCTGTATTCAGTATGCAATTACGTATCCGGAAAGAACGGCTTCCTGTGCAGAACAGCTTGATTTTGCTAAATTAAGCAGTTTAACGTTTGAAGAACCCGATATGGAAACGTTTTCACTACTTTCTTTGGCGTTCTACGCAATTAAGCAAGATGGTATAATTCCAACTGTTTTAAATGCATCTGACGAGATTGCGGTTAAACACTTTCTTAATGATAAAATTAAATTTACCGATATTTTCGACATAGTAACTAATATTGTTACAAATTTCAAAAATATTAAAGACCCTTCATTGGAAGATATTTTGAATGCTGATAAGGAAGCACGTATCTTAACTGAACAACTGATTAAAATATAATCATCATTGTTTTATCGGTTAAAGCTATAAATTCTGTTTTTGGAGTAAAAATGATAGTATTTTACATTTTAATTGCGATTTTAATTTTTGGCTTTATGATTTTTATTCATGAGCTGGGACATTTTATGTTTGCAAAAAAATTCGGAGTTGCAATAAGTGAGTTTTCAATAGGTATGGGACCCAAAATCCTTTCCAAAAAAGGAAAAGACGGAATTGATTATTCTTTAAGACTTCTTCCTATCGGCGGTTTTGTTGCTATGATTGGAGAGTCTGAAGAAAGTGAAGACCCGAATGCATTTAATAAAAAATCTGCTTGGCAGCGTTTTATTATTATAGCTGCCGGCGCAATTATGAATTTGTTGATTGGTATAATTATTATGATTATACTAACCGCCTCAAACGAACGTTACGGAACTACGAAAATAGGACAATTTGATGATAGCGCAACAAGTAATCAGTATTTGATGGTTAATGATGAAATTGTAAAGGTTGAAAACACCAGAGTGCATACGGCAAGTGAGCTTAATTATGAAATTATGCGTAAAGGCTACAGACCTATCAGTATAACCGTTTTAAGAGATGGGAACAAAATAACTTTGGATAATGTTATTTTTCCCAATACTGTAAGTGAAGGTATTTCCTTTGGACTTGTTGATTTCTTTGTTTACGGAGAAGATAGGACAGTATCTACTGTTATTAAAAATTCTTATTTTTCGTGTAAATCAACGATAAAAATGATATGGGACTCTCTTTTCGATTTGGTTTCCGGTAGATACGGTATTGAACAAGTTTCAGGTCCTGTTGGTGTTACAGGAGCTATTACACAGGCAGCTAAAACAAGTACGTATTCACTTTTTTATTTGGTTGTTGTAATTTCGATAAACCTTGGCATATTTAATTTACTGCCCATTCCTGCGCTTGACGGTGGATCACTTGTTCTTTTGTTAGTTGAAATGATTATAAGAAAACCGATTCCGCAAAAAATTGAGTACGGAATTAAAGCGGCAGGCTTTGCAATACTTATGGCATTTGTTTTGATTGTATCATTTAAAGATATCATCTTTTTGTTTAAATAAGAGGACTTATGAATTATAACGATATTAGACGAAAAACTAAATGTATCAAGATAAAAGACGTAGAAATTGGTGGAAATAGCGACATTTCTATTCAGTCGATGACAAATACCGACACTCTTGATTATATTAGCACAATCAATCAGATAAATGAACTGTCTTTGGCAGGTTGTGATATTGTTAGAATAACTGTACCTACTTTAGAGGCGGCTTCAACCATTAAAAAAATTAAAGAAGCAGGTATTACTATTCCTATAGTTGCTGATATTCATTTTGATTATCGTATTGCGCTTGAATGTGTAAAAAACGGCGTTGACAAAATTCGTATAAACCCCGGCAACATTGGCGAGGACTGGAAGGTAAAAGAGGTTACTTCAGCGTGTAAAAGTGAGGGTATTCCTATAAGAATAGGTGTTAATGGCGGTTCATTAGAAAAACATATTTTACAAAAATACTCAAAGCCTACGCCGAATGCTCTTGCGGAAAGCGCATTTTATCATATCGAGTTACTTGAAAAATTTGGATTTTATAATACAATCGTTTCGGTTAAATCATCAGATGTAAGAAATATGATATTAACCAATAGGATAATTGCCAAAAATTGTGATTATCCAATTCATTTAGGCGTTACCGAGGCAGGAGACGCATATTCGGGACTTATTAAAAGCAGTGCTGGTATCGGCGCTCTTTTATGCGACGGTATCGGTGACACGATAAGAGTTTCTTTAACTGCAAATCCTTGTGAGGAGATTAAGGCAGCTAAAGAGCTGTTATGCTCCCTTGGACTGTATAGCAAAGGCTCTATTCAAGTAGTGTCTTGTCCTACCTGTGGAAGAACACAAATTGATTTGATTAGCCTTTCAAACAGACTGAAGGACGCAATAAAAGATATAGAAACTAACGGAAAAGATATAAAAATTGCTTTGATGGGGTGTGTGGTTAACGGTCCTGGAGAGGCAAGAGAATGTGATTTTGGAATTGCTGGAGGCAAAAAAGAAGCGGTTTTATTCAGACGAGGAGAAATTGTAGGAAAAATATCCGAGGATAAAATTATTGATACGCTTTTAAACGAAATAGAGAATTTTAAAAAGCACTAAACACCGGTTTAAACTTTTATTTTATTCTGAAAATATAGGTGTAAAGATGAAATTAAATGAAAGATTTCCTAAATATTCGCCTGCTAATGAGCTTGATAGCTATATGCAGGCGGAAGTATTAGGTATTAGAGTTGATAAAGAATTAAGAATGATGGAGGTTGATATATCATCCTCCCTTATTATTCCTAAAAGAATTTTATATAGAATTGAAGGAGAAATCAGCGAAGCGTATCGACTGAATCACTTTGTTATATATCCTAAATATTCTCCGGAGCTGTATTCATTGGAGTATATAGACGATTTAATTCTTGAAACGTATCGCCAGGGAGTTGTTTCAAGGGGATTTTTTGAGGACTACAGTATTTCAACCGATGATAATGGAACAGTTGTTATAAAGGTTCCTTTTTTACAGGGCGGAATAGATCTGCTTGACGGTGCAGATACCGCAAGCGTGATGTCAAAAATAGTTAGTAATGAATTTAATGTAAATGTTCGTTTTGCTATTGAGCAAAGAGAAGATTACAAAAGAAACATAGAAGCTTTTGAAAATGAAAAAATGAATATTTTACGCAGAGCGTTGGAGCAACATGCAAAGGATGTTTCAAAAAGTGCGGAAAAAACAGAACAGGCGCAAAATCTGCGCGCGTCTTTTGCGAAAGCAAACTCGTTTTTCCAAGAAGATATTTCTGCTGATAATTCAAACAACGGAGAAATTAAGGTTGGTCCGACAACCTTTATTATTTCTAATCCTGAGTACGTTGCGGGGGGCTTGTTTGAAATCTCAAATATAATTCCCATAAGAAAGCTTGAAAACGGAATGCATAGCGTGTGCTTTTTGGGAACTGTTTTCGATATTCAAGAAAAGTCGGTAAAATCAAAGCGCGGTCACCTTTCCATAATCAAGGTGGGACTTACGGATAATGATTCTTCTATTTATATTCAAATTTCTGTTTCTGCGGACAAGCGTGATGAAGAAATGTCGTATTTTCAAATGGGAAGTTCTTATGCAATACGCGGTAATATAAAGATTGACGAATTCAATAAGGATAAAGAAATTTTTGTTTCATATACAGACGTTCTTAAGATTTCTAAAAAAGAACGTAAAGATAATGCGGAAAATAAACGAGTAGAGCTTCATTGTCATACAATGATGTCTGCAAAGGATGCAATTATTGACCCTGCAGCTTTAGTAAAGCGTGTGAAGGAATGGGGGCTTCGTACCGTAGCTATTACCGACCACGGAAACGTCCAAGGCTTCCCACCTGCTATGGTTGCTGCTGAAAAAGCAGGGGTTAAATTGATTTACGGTATGGAAGCATATTTTGTTGACGATACAGCCAAAGCGATATTCGGGACGCAGAACGCATCATTTGATGATGAATATTGTGTATTTGATATTGAAACCACGGGCTTATCCTTCCAAAATGATAAAATTACCGAAATAGGTGCGGTTATCGTCAAAAAAGGAGAGATAATTGCAAGATATGATACCTTTGTAAATCCTCATATTGAAATTCCTGATAACATTATTGAATTGACAGGTATCACAAATGAAATGGTTGCTGATGCAAGGGATATTAGCGAGGTTTTACCCGAATTTTTTGCTTTTGCGGGCAATAGAATTTTAGTTGCGCATAATGCGGGCTTCGATACAGGCTTTATAAGAAAAGCATGTGAAGAAAACGGTATGAATTTTGAATTTACCTATCTTGATACGGTAGCGCTTTCGAAATTTACTAATCCGGATTTGAAAAAGCATAAGCTGGATGTTTTGGCAGAATACTTTAATCTTGGTGATTTTAACCATCATAGAGCTTGTGACGATGCTGAAATGCTTGCAAATATTCTTTCGGCGATGTTTGAAAAGCTTAAAGGCGAGGGTGTTGAGGATACTGAAAAGATGATACAGGCAATGAGTGCTAACGTTGACCCTTTAAAGCTCCCGACACACCATCAAATTTTGTTGGTTAAGAATAAAACAGGCCTTAAAAACTTATATAAGCTAATTTCTGACAGCTTTTTGAAATACTTTAAAAGAACACCGAGAATTCCTAAAACACGCTTAAATGAGCTTAGAGAAGGTCTGATTATAGGCTCTGCCTGTGAGTCCGGTGAGCTTTATAAGGCAATTTTAGATAATAAAAGTGAATCTGAAATAGAATCAATTGCTGATTTTTACGATTATCTCGAAATTCAACCTATTTGTAATAATATGTTCCTTGTTCATGAAAACAAGGCAACATTAGAGGATTTAATCAAATTTAATAAAAAAATTGTTGAATTGGGAGAAAAGCTTGGAAAGCCCGTTGTGGCTACCTGCGACGCACATTTTCTAAACAAAGAAGATGAAATCGGTCGTAAAATTTTGTTAGCCAGCCAAAAATTCAAGGATGCTGACAGAGATACCGGTATTTATTTCCGAACAACTGAAGAAATGCTTAAAGAATTTGAATATTTAGGTGAAGAAAAAGCATTTGAGGTTGTAGTTACAAACACAAATAAAATCGCTGATATGATTGAGTATGATAATATCAGACCTTTCCCGGAGGGAACCTTTACTCCTAAAATGGACGGAGCAGAGGAGGACCTTCAAAATATGTGTTGGGAACGTGCAAGAAATATGTATGCGTTTGAGGGCGTAATTCCTGAAATTGTTTCACAAAGACTTGATAAAGAATTAACCTCGATTATCGCAAACGGTTTTGCAGTTCTTTATATGATTGCTCAAAAGCTTGTTTATCAAAGTGAAAAGCTGGGCTATTTAGTTGGTTCAAGAGGCTCTGTTGGTTCATCATTTGTTGCAACCATGGCGGGAATTTCAGAGGTAAATCCATTACAGCCTCATTATAGATGTCCAAATTGCAGATATAGTGAGTTTATTACTGACGGTAGTGTTGGTTCAGGATTTGACTTACCCGATAAACAGTGTCCTCATTGTGATACTAAGATGATACAAGACGGTCATGATATCCCTTTTGAAACCTTTTTGGGCTTTAAAGGTGATAAGTCTCCCGATATTGACTTGAATTTCTCCGGTGACGTTCAAGGAAAAATTCATAAATATACTGAGGATCTTTTCGGTGCTGAAAACGTATTCAGAGCAGGAACAATCGGTGAAGTTGCTGAAAAAACTGCTATTGGCTATATCTTAAAATATATGGAAGAGCGCCAGTTAAATGTAAATAGCGCTGAAATGAAGCGATTAGCTGGCTTGTGTACCGGTGTTAAAAGAACAACAGGACAACATCCAGGTGGAATTGTTGTTGTTCCTAAAGAGTATGAAATATACGATTTTTGTCCTGTTCAACATCCTGCTGATGACGCGGATTCAAATATTATAACTACACATTTTACTTTTTCATATCTTCACGATACACTTCTTAAGCTTGATGAGCTTGGTCACGATATTCCGACAAAGTATAAAATGCTTGAGACGTATTCAAACACGTCAGTATTGGACGTGCCAATGAATGACCCTGAGGTCTATGAACTGTTTCTTTCAACAAAGCCGTTAGGCTCGGAAAATTTGCTTGAAGATTTAAAATGCTCGGTTGGTACTTACGGTTTGCCGGAATTTGGCACTAAATTTGTTCAACAAATGCTTGTCGATGCTAAACCGAAAAATTTCTCTGACTTGCTTCAAATTTCAGGCCTTTCTCACGGAACTGACGTTTGGCTTGGAAACGCACAAGACTTAATTAAGGACGGAATTTGTACGATTTCCGACGTTGTTGGTACTCGTGACAGCATAATGCTTTATTTGATATATCACGGCCTTGAAAAAGGAATGGCATTTAAAATAATGGAAGACGTTCGTAAGGGTAAAGGATTAAAGCCGGAATACGAAGAAGCTATGATAGCTAATAAAATTCCCGAATGGTATATGTCTTCTTGCAAAAAGATTAAATATATGTTCCCGAAGGCTCACGCAGCGGCTTACGTTATTTCAGCTATACGTCTTGGCTGGTATAAGGTTCATTTACCTCTTGTTTTCTATTCTGCGTATTTAAGCGTTGCTCCGGGAGGCTTTGAATCCTCTATGGTTGAGCGTGGAAAACGCGGCGTTCTTGACAGAATTGCAGAAATTGAAGAAAAAGGAAACGATGCTACTCAAAAAGAGAAGGATATGATTACTGCACTTCAAATGGCTTATGAATGCCTGGCAAGAGGAATTGAGTTTTTGCCTGTTGATCTTATGAAATCTGACTCCTTTAAATTTTTGCCTGAAGACGGAAAAATCAGAATGCCGTTTTCGTCTATTGATGGTATAGGAGAAAATGCAGCTATTAAAATCAAAGAAGCAAGAGACAGTAACGAAATTTTTTCTGTTGAAGATTTTCAACAGAAAACCATGCTTTCAAAAGCGGTTATGGATACTCTTGAAGCAAATCACGTGTTTGATAATCTTGCAAAAACAAATCAACTTTCTATAATGGACTTATTATAAAAAGGCGTATATTAAAGTGAACGGATTTAGTTTGCAATAAAAAGAACAAAGCAAAGAACAGGAAGAGAAATCTCTTTTCCTGTTCTTTTAACCTTATATTTGACACAAAAAGAGCAAGAAATATTTGAGCTATTTGCAAGTGAATTAACCGTAAGGTCAAGTGAGTATTATCTCGGTAGTGAGGAGTTTATTGACCGAATTATTGAAAGCGATACATCACTTGCTAAAAAGATATTTGACAAGATTTTCAATACAAAACAAGCATTACAAAAGGTAGATAAAAACAATGCCGAAGTAAAGCGATTACTTAAAGCAGAAAAACTATGGCTTGATGCATCAAAGCGAATTGGCAATGTTCAATTAGCAAAGTATATTCAAGGCAAGGAAAAAGAGCTTAAGGAAAAATCACAAGAAGGTGTTGAAAATGAGGCAAAAACACAGTATAATAAAAAAGCAAATAATCAATTAAGAGGTATTGAAAATGGTAAAAACACCGAAGTATTGGAACGACAAGGAGTTGTTCCCGGAAATGATACAAGAAACAACACTTTATGGCAATCAAGTAATGATACCGAAAAATTGTTTAGGTGGATGGGAGACCATCAAAATGTACGTAGCGGAAGCGAAAAAACGAGGGTTGGAAATTCGGGATGGTTCAGAACAATCAAAGATAACAAATCCGATATATTACGATTTAGAAAGAGTATATCACGAAATTTACGAGGAAAACCGTTAAAACTATTAGACACCGCAGGCAGAAAACTTACTAATAATCAAAAAGAAAAATTCAAAAACACCGTATTGAAGGATGATGAAGGCAGACTACTTTCTTTTTTTCATTCTACCGAAACTAAATTTGACACTTTTAAAAACGGTGATATAGGTTTCCATTTTGGAACATTAGAAGCGGCACAGTTGAGATTTAAAGGAAAAGAAAAAGCAATTAAATCTAACACATCTGATGTTTTTGTAAAAGAAGTTTATATAAATATGGAAGAGCCTATTTATTTGGACTATGACCCAATGAATTGGTTTGTTTTTGCGTGTGCATATAAATTAAATTCTTTAGATTATATTACCGACCAAGACCTTTTGCACTTAAAAGAACTAGATGGATTTATGGAGAAAGAATATAATTCTCCTGCATCAATCGAATTGCGTAAAATTTTAAGCAAAAAAGGTTATGACGGAATTATATATGCCAATGGTTTTGAGGGAGATTTGTCTGTTATTGCATTTTATGATGAGCAAATAGAAACAGTTGCAGAATATAGCAAAGAAACCATTAGCAGTAATACACAATTCAACCTCAAATCCAATCCACAAATCAGCCTATCACAAGGCGAAATGAAGAAAATCGTCGCTAATCACACAAGAGATAAGGTGCATTCTCGCAAGGAAACGCAGATTGCAATCAACGATATTCTTGCCGACTTAAGTGATTTGTTTACCGATGAAAAGGTAACCATAAAAGGTAAGACTAAAGAAGAAGTAATACAAATGCTATGGCAAGGTCTTAACACAGTACAAGGCAAGGATAGACAAGCGTTTGCCGAAAAGGTAGCAGAATATATCATTAAAAATTCAATCTTGACCACATTAAAACCGAAATAGAGCATAAATATGGCAAGGCAGAAGCAAAGAGCATAATTGCAAGGTGGCAAACAAAAGATGGCAAAGGAATGTCCGTAGATGGCTATGCAGAGGAAATCAAGGAGCTTGAAATAAGTTATTTCCGTTGTTTTTTGCCATAATTAAAAACCTCCTATGGAGTTACTACCATAAGAGGTTTCTGTTTTTTTATTTTGCAAAATGAATTTTACGCCTTTTAGTTATATTAAATCAAGCAGCTTATCTAAGGAATGCTTTTGCATTGCTAAAAATAAGCCGTCATAAAGCTCTTTTCTAAAGTGATATGTTTTATCAATATTTAAAACCTTGTTTGCCAAAATATTTCCGACACCTTTTTGCGGATAATGAATATGTGAATATACGGATAGAGCAAGTGTTTTATGTAGTTGAAATAATATAACCTTATCAGGCTCGGAAAGACAATTTAAAATGATTTCTTCTTTTGTTGCTCTTATCGTATTTTTAGGCAAATATTTAGCAGTTTCATCAGAACAAACAGCAAAAATATCTATACAATATTTCCTGAAAGCTCGGCTCTTTCTAAATTTTTTGTATAATATTTTTAAGTTTTGTTCCTTATTTAAGTCAGTTCTGTAAATGCAGTCAAATCTATCTATTACCGTTCCGTTAATATCTATTGATATACAGCAAAATCTTCTTCTAAGCTCCTCAAAATACATACAGTGATAGTCATTAACAACGCTATATATGTTAGGTCGCTTCCCTCGTATATTTCGAGGTGGATTTTCAAATTTTATTAAATTTTTTGCAACAAGAATTTTTGTAAGCTCGCAAGCAGTAACCTTTGAAACACCTACTTCTTTGGCTATATCGTTAAGAGTGTTTTTGCCATTTATTATAGATTTGAAAATATTAAGCATATTTTGATGCTTCATATCGTTGATTAACATAGTATCACCTCAATGGTGATTATAAATAAAATTACCTTAAAAGTCAAGATTTTACTATTAAATACTTGAAATTGAATGTATAAACGATTATAATTAAAATATAACTTGGTAGGAGACTTTTATGTTAAATAGAATTTTAAGTATAATTTCAAGCTATGTTGATGTACCGATCGAATCTTATAACGAGGATACTAATATTTTCGATTTAGGCGTCGATTCTTTAAGGATGTTAAAGATAATTATGGAAATTGAAGATTGTTATTCAATAAAATTTGAAGACGAAGAAATTGTTGATATCCGTACTGCATCTGATATTGAAAAAAATATTTTAGAAAAAATCAGTTAATTTAGACACTTGTCGCACCGTTTTATTTCGGTGCGATTTTTACTTGAAAAAATTTGTCAAATACTGTTGACAAACAAATTAGACAAGTGTATAATATAGAAGCGTCACAACAAAGAAAGGGAAAAAGACATGGACAATATAAGAAGGTTGCCGGATGCAGAATTCGATGTGATGAATGCGCTTTGGGAATGTAATGTGTCTCCGGTTAATACAGCTTATCTTATGGAAAATGTCGGAAAGCAAAAGGGGTGGAAAGCGCCCACTCTTATTTCATTTCTTTCAAGACTTGAAGAACGAGGATTTGTACATTCTGAAAAGAGGGGAAAAGAAAGGTATTATTACGCTGATACTGTAAAAGAGGAGTACATACGCGGCGTAACGTTTGATTTTTTATCTAGATACTATTCCGGTTCATTTGTAAAAATGATGGATTTAATGTACGGAAAAAACTCAATGTCCTCAAGCGAGCTTGATGAAATGCTAAAATGGCTACAGGAACAGTATTGATTGCTTCCGATGTTTTGCTACGAAAATCATTTCCAATGAAAATTTATTTGACAACTGATATATAAGAAGATTTTTCTTTTTGTAGACTTTTTGTTGGAAATGTTTTTCTTAACCCTTTAACATTTATTTTAAAGAGCTTTTAGCTCTTTTTTTATTTTACTATTTATTTTTGCTTAAAAGTGTGATACAATAATAAAGCGTAGAAAATTTAGAGGAGGAAAATATGGGAGTTTTTTCAAAAATTGCAGGTGCATTTAACAATATGAAAAACGGTTACGTTTCAGCAGTAATTTTATGTGCCGGTTCATCTACTCGATTTTCTAATGGTACTCAAAGCAAGCAGTTATGTGAAATTAACGGAAAAACTGTAATAGAAAGAACAATATCTGCATTCGAAAATTGCAATTCAATAAATGAGATAATTGTAGTTGTACGCAAGGAAGATGCAGAGCTATATAAAAGCTTTATTTATGAAAAAGGTTTTAAGAAGGTTAAATGTATAGTTACCGGTGGAGAAACGCGTCAAATATCAGCTTTAAGAGGATTTAAGCACGTTTCTGAAAAAACAAAGTTTGTTGCTATACATGATGGTGCAAGATGCTTGGTTGATGAAAATTTAATTGAAAATGTTCTTAAGGAAGCTTCAAAATACGGAATTGCAACGGCGGCAACAAGAGTTACTGATACTGTAAAATTATCAAACGAAGACGGTTTTATACTAAAAACTCTTGATAGAACTGATATGTGGAACGTTCAAACACCGCAAATTTTCGAATATAAAAAATATCAAATTTCTGCTTATAAAGCAAGGCAAGATGGATTTATTGCTACCGATGACTGTATGCTCGCAGAGCATGCCGGCTTCAAGGTTAAGCTTGTAAATACAGGTAGTGATAACATCAAAATTACTGTACAGGACGATGTTAAGCGTGCAGAAGCTATTTTGGCAATTAGGGGTGAAAAGCAATGAGAATAGGTCACGGATACGATGTTCACCGCTTTACAGAGGGTGAGTACGTCATTATTGGTGGGGTTAAAATACCTTACGATAAAAAGCTGAAGGCTCACTCCGATGGCGATGTTTTAGCTCATGCTATTGCGGATTCATTACTGGGTGCTGCAGGAGAAAGAGATATTGGGTTTTTCTTTCCCGATACAAGTGATGAGTTTAAAAATATTAACAGTATGATTTTACTTACAAGGGTAAAAGAGATTATATCCAATAAGGGATATGAAATATGTAACGTTGATTCTACAATTATTGCGCAAGCTCCAAAAATGTCACCGTATATTGAAAATATGCGTGTGAATTTGTCTAAAGCGCTTGATATTCCTTATGAAAACATTAACGTCAAGGCAACTACGGAAGAGGGACTTGGATTTACAGGCAGAAACGAAGGCATAGCCGCTCATTCAGTGTCACTTTTAAAGAGCAAGGCATAGGATATAAAGGCACACGTCTTGTTGTTTAAATTTCCATTCCTATACCTTACTCTGAGCTTTCACCCTATACTATATTACACAAAATTATTTATATTGACACATAAAAACAAAAAATGACAAGAGGTATTTAATGAAAACTTTATCACCGTCCATTCTGGCTTCTGATTTATTAAATCTTGGAGCGGAAATCAAAAAAATTGAACAGTCCGGCTCTAAGTATGTCCATATTGATATTATGGATGGTGTTTTTGTGCCAAATATCAGCTTTGGTATGCCAATTATCAGCTCGGTAAGAAAATGCACCGAGCTTGTTCTTGACGTTCACGCAATGATAATTGAACCGGATAGATATATTGACGACTTTATAAATTGCGGTGCGGATATAATTACTTTTCACGTAGAAGCACTTGACGGTAATAGAATTATTAAAGCAATTGATAAAATTCATTCTTTGGGGAAAAAAGTGGGAATTTCAATAAAGCCAAAAACACCCTCATGCGAAATTTTCCCTTATATAAGTTTAATAGATATGGTTTTAGTTATGACCGTTGAGCCGGGGTTTGGCGGACAAAGCTTTATGTATGAAACACTTGATAAAATAAAAGAAATCAGAGAACACGCAAATAAAGTCAACGTTGATTTGGATATTGAGGTTGATGGCGGAATAAATGAACATACTATAAAATTAGCCAAAGATGCAGGAGCAAATATATTTGTTCTTGGAACCGGTTTCTTTAAAAGTGAAGTTACTCCAACAGAAAAAGAGTTGTTAAATTTATGAAGAAAAGAGCATTAGTAGTTTCATTATCGTGGCTTATGGTATTCCTTACTATGCTGATAATTTACAATTTTTCTGCGCAAACGGGTGAGGAGTCGGAAAAAACGAGCGACGGTTTAATTAAAGATGTTTTAGAGGTTGTGATACCTGAAGAGGAAATAACCGAAGATACCGTAAAAAAATTTCAGATTCCTGTACGAAAAACAGCACATTTTTGTATTTTTATGTTACTTGGATTTTGTTTTGCAAATGCATTTGTAAATTCTTTTAAAATAAAACAAGTTTTTATTTATACGCTATCTATTATATCCGTTTTCTTATATGCGTCATTTGACGAAATTCATCAAAGCTTTACTGTAAATAGAGTTCCGTCCTTTATAGACGTTGTCATTGACTCTTGCGGTGGTGCTGTGGGTGGTGCGGCTTTTATACTTATGATGCTTTTTATAAATAAATTTTCTAAAAAAAGGATTCGTTGCTAACGAATCCTTTTTGTTATATCATCAATTGCATCATAAGCATTATAAATATCGTTTTTATTGTTAAAAACGCCAATACCTATCCTTACAGCGCCGTTATCAGAAGTTTCTAATATTTTATGTGCTAAGGGAGAGCAGTGAAAACCGCTTCTTACGCAAATATCCCTTTTATTTAACTCGTTAGCGACGTAGCTTGAAGAAAACCCGTTTATATTGAATGAAAGGGTGTTTCCGGGATAATTGTTCATTTTATATACTGTTACCTTATTATTAGTTTTTAGTAAATCATACAGTATATTATATAGATTTTCCTCGTGAGCTTTGATTTTGCTGATTTCTACACTTTCAAGCCATTTTAAAGCCGCATTTAAGCCGACAATTGCGGGCGTAGCTAAAGTACCTGCTTCATAAGCTTCCGGCAAAAAATCGGGCATATTAAACTCTAATGAGTTTATACCTGTTCCACCCTCAAAAACGCTTCTGCCAATAATATTTTCTCTAAAAATGATTGCTCCAACACCTTGAGGGCCGTATAAGCCCTTATGTCCGGGAATGCATAAAGCGTCGATGTTCATATTTTTTACGGAAATATTATGAATTCCTGCGCTTTGTGCCGCATCCACGATGAAGGTTATACCTCTATCCTTGCATAGCTGCCCGATTTTTTTAATTGGCAACAGTCTTTCTCCAACGTTTGATACGTGCGTACAAATAAGCATTTTTGTGTTGCTTTTTATTTGATTATTTATACTTTCAATAATGTCATCTTCTGTCCCACTTGTTTTAAATATATCATAGCTACATAATTTTTGATTTGATAATGAGTGAACAGGGCGTAAAACCGAATTATGTTCTATATCGCTAATCAAAACGTGAGTAGAGTATTTTAATAACGATTTTATAGCTATATTTAGTGCATAAGTTGTGTTGTAAGTGAAAATAACGTTTTCAGCATCACTATCAAATAAGCTTGCTAAAAGCTCCCTTGTTTCGTATATCATTTCAGCGCTTTTGATTGATAGTGAGTGAGAGCTTCGACCTGGATTGCCACAGTATTTTTTCAAGCATTTAGCCATTTCCTCAATAACACATTGCGGTTTTGGAAAGGTGGTAGCTGCATTGTCAAGATATATCATAAAATTTCCTTATTATATTCTGAAAATCTCCGTATATTTAACTCTTTTATTATTTAAGATATTCTCAACAGAGTAAATATTCATACAGTCGAATTTGATACCGTAAGCACACCCTTTTTTGGTCATATACGGTTCGAGTTTAATTATTTCGCAATCAAAATTGGCTTCATTTAACGCCCTTTTTGCTTTTATTGCTATAGTCATAGATTTTAGGGAAGCAATACACATATATTTATCTCCTTAAAAGAACATCTATTCACATTATATGTGATTGTTCAGTTGTGTGTATAAAATTGAAACATAAAAAACAGTTGCGTTTTTCACGCAACTGAAATTTTATATTTATATTACCACAGACGTAGCTATTCCAAAGTAAACAAGTAACGAAATAGCGTCAACAATAGTGGTAATAAACGGGCTTGCCATAACCGCTGGGTCAAGACCTATACGCTTTGCAAGAACAGGAAGGACGCATCCTACCAATTTTGCAACTATTATTACAAGTGTTATTGTTAAGCTAACAACAAAAGCAACAGTTAGCGTTATTCCATCATTACTTAATAATAATTTGTCAATTGTAATTAACTTAACAAACGTGGCAACGCCTAAAACGCTTCCGCAGAAAATAGACACTCTTAACTCTTTGAAAATTACTTTGAAAATATCCTTTAGACGTATTTCTTCAAGAGCAAGACCACGAATAATCGTAACGGATGTTTGTCCTCCTGCATTACCGCCGGAACCCATTAACATAGGAATGAACGCAGTTAAAATTGTTGATAATTTACCCTCGAATGTAGTAATAATTTGGCTTGTAAACGTTGCTGTAACCATAAGTAAAAGAAGCCACGGAATTCTTTGTTTCCAAATTTCAAAAATGCTTGTAGATAAATATGGCTTATCTGATGGAAGCATAGCAGCCATTTTTTCGATATCCTCAGTTGCTTCCTCTTCAATGACGTCGATAGCATCGTCTACGGTGATTATTCCAACCAGTCTATTTTCAGTATCAACAACAGGTAATGCCAGTAAGTCATATTTACTCATTTCCTTAGCCACCACCTCTTTGTCCTCGTGTGTATGGACAAAAATTATATTTGTGTCCATTATTTCGGAAATGATCATATCCTCATCAGCTAAAAGAAGCTGTTTAGCAGTAACGTATCCTAAAAGCTTTCTGTTGGGACCGGTAACATAGCAGGTATAAATTGTTTCTTTGTCAATTCCTGTTCGGCGGATTCTTTTTAAAGCATCCTCAACTGTTATATCCTCGTCCAGCTTAACGTATTCGGTGGTCATGATGCTTCCGGCAGAATCATCAGGGTAATTTAAAATATCATTTATTATTTTTCTGGTTTCGGGATCAGAGTTAAATAAAATACGCTTAACTACATTTGCAGGCATTTCTTCAATAATATCTACTGTATCGTCGATATATATCTCATGTAATACCGCTTTTAATTCAGCGTCAGTAAATGAAGAGAGAAGAACCTCTTGGCTATCGGTATCCATCTCTACAAAAACCTCTGCAGCTAAGCTTTTAGGTAAAAGTCTAAATAATATTGCAATTTTTTTAGGAAATTCTTGAAGCACTAAAGAAATATCCATAGGCTCCATATCTTTGAGTAAATCCTTAATACCACTAAAATCTCTATTTTCAATTAAAGTATCAAGATTTAAAACAATTTCGTTTAATTCTTCCATAACTATAACTCCTTTCAAATGAAATCGAAAGGGCAGTAATTAGGTATATCAAGTGCGCACAATATAGGCACTGTATATTAAATTACTCCCTCGCTCGTAGCTACTGACAGCGCCCGTATCCATACGTTTATCTCCTTTAAAAAAGCATTACAGTACAATTATATACCTATGTTAAAAAAAAATCAACAAAATTTTTTAAAAAATAAGTAATATATATATGACAGCAAGAAATCCGCACAGTATTCCTTGTATTAACTTAAAAAAAATAAACTGAAATTTATATAGCGGTTTACCCTCACATTCAGCAAATATTTGCATAAGTACACAGATTCCTCCAAAGCCTATGCAAGCACCGCTTAAAAATCCTTTAAGTAGCAAATTTTCAATTTTAAGTGTAGAAAATATTCCGTTTGAAAAGTCAAAAATAACTGATATTATAGTGTACGATAAATTTGTTTCATTTAACTTTAAAATTAAGCATATTAGGTCCTTAATAACGTTAAAGAAAATATTAAAGAAGCAAATTGTTAAAATAGTGCTTGTTGAATTTTTTATAGCTTTAATTATTCCTGTCGAAAAAGAATCGCTTACTTTGACTGAGGGCGTATTATCTATTTGATTTTGCGGGTGCTTTAAAAACAACTTAGATAAAATTATTGCACTGAAAATTTGAGAAAAGTATAAATATATTCCAAAATTAAAATCATTCCATATAACACCTCCGACACAGCCTATTACAAAGCCTATTCCTGCGTTTGAAGAGATTATAATAGCGTTGTTGAAAGCAATTATATCATCATTTTTTTTGAAATTTTCACATATTCCTTTAGCCCCGACAACAAAACCGGTAATCCAACCGATTATAATTTCTTTTTTATAAATTTTACATTTGTCTAAAACTTGATTTGCATATTTTAAAATACTGTCAAGCCTTATACAGTATAGCGCTACAGAAGATAAAACTAAAAAAGGAAACAGTGACGGAATTAGGGATTTATAGCAAAAATTTAATGAATTTATAACGGAGAATGATAAATATTCGACATTTGTCAAAAATGAAACAAAAGTAATTAAAACTATAAAGCCTTTTATAAAATTATTAAATTTTCCGGTTATTATTGTAATTCACCACTCATAAACATTTTATAGTGAAATATATGATATGAAAGGTTAAAATAATGCTTAAAAAGAAGATTGAACAGTTTTTTTCTGATAGCTTTGACGTACCGTTGGATTGTATTTTGGATATTCCAAATACACAACTTATAGGAAATACGCAGTTAAATATAGATGGTTGCTTAGGAATTAAAAAATATGAAATTTCGGAAATAATTATAAGGTGTAAACACCACTTTATAAAAATTACAGGCAACGATTTGTCAATGCTAACGTTTTCGCAGGGACGAGTAAGCGTAAGAGGAAAAATTTATTCATATCAAATTGAGGAAGTATGATGAAAAGATTATTTTCTAAAATACAAGTAACAATCAGAAAAAAGCATATTACAAGAGCGCTGAATTTGATTTTAAATGAAAATGTCACATACTTATGTAGCTCTATAGTAAAAAACGGAGACTTGCAAATAGTCATTTATTCTTCAAAATTTAACAGATTAAAAAATCTTTTTTACGAAAATAATATTGATTTTGAGTTTTCAAAAGAGGTCGGACTATTAGCAAACATAAAAAGAAATTACCACAGATTAGGTTTAGTTTTTGGGGCGATTTTTTTGATTGTAATGATTTTTATCTCATCTAAATTTGTATGGACAATCAATATTCAAGGTAACAAAAAATTATCCGATGAACAGATTTTAAATGAGCTTGAAAAAGCAAACTTTAGTTTGGGGAGCTATATACCCAAAATCGATTATAAAACCCTCCACAATAAAGTTCTTTTAAATTCTGAAGAAATAAGCTGGATTTCTGTTAATATTACAGGTAGCGTAGCCAACGTTTTAATACGAGAGTCATTAAGTGAGCAATCGAAAGATAAAAAGATTTATTCAAACGTTGTTGCAAAATGTGACGGACAAATAGCTCTTATTAACGTAGTTGAAGGAAAAAAACAAATTTCAATAGGCGATGTGGTAAAAAAAGGGGACCTTTTAATTTCAGGAGTTTTAAATTCGAGTGCACAAGGAGTAAGATACGTTAATGCAAAAGGTAGCGTTAAAGCGTATGTGAATAAAAGCATTTCTATTTACTTACCGTATACAACAACCGAAAAAAGCTATACAAAAGAGGTCAACTCTGCAATATCTTACTCATTATTTAATAATATTATATTTTTTTCTAAAAAATATAACAAAAACAGCGAATTTTGTGATACAATAGAAAAAACAGAACAAGTAAAGCTTTTTAATAAAATTAAGCTACCTATTTATCGCAATGAAACACGATTTTATGAGTATGAATATAACGAGGTCAATTACACCAAAGAGCAAGTTATTGATAAAGCTTTTAAAGAATTGAGGCAAAAATTAGACGTTGAACTAAAAAGCGCCGAGCTTGTTTCCAAAAATATTATCACAAATTTTGACGAAGAAGGATTTTATGTAGAATGTAATCTGTATTGCTTGGAGGACATTACAAGCAGTATAGAATTTGAAATTGAAAATAACGGAGGATAAAATGGCAGAAAAGAACATTACTACGTCATCACATGGAGTGACGAGCTTGATTTTTGGAACGTGTGATGTCAATATAAACGCTATTGAGAAGGCTTTTGGCGTAAAAATAGTAAACAGACTACTTAACAACGACATGGGAGATTGTATTACAATTTCGGGAGAGAGCAGTAGCGTTGATAATGCCTATGAGGTTTTGAATTACCTGAAAAAAATGGCAGAAATGAATAGTGTTATTACTGAACAAACTGTTGATTACGTAATTTCTACCGTTTCTGAAAATAAAACCTCTGAGCTTAACGAGCTTGATGATGATTGTTTTTGTGTAAGTGCTAAAGGAAGACCCATAAAAGCAAAAACCGTTGGTCAAAAGCGATATATCAATGCCATAAAATCAAATACCGTAACTCTCGGTATCGGTCCTGCCGGAACAGGAAAAACGTTTCTTGCAGTTGCTATGGCAAGTAAAGCTTTAAGAAGCAAAGAGGTTTCAAGAATTATTCTAACAAGACCTGCTGTTGAAGCCGGGGAGCGACTTGGTTTTTTACCCGGAGATTTACAAAGCAAGATTGATCCGTATCTTCGCCCCTTATATGACGCTCTATACGAAATGCTCGGGTATGAAAACTGCACAAGATATATGGAAAAAACAATTATTGAAATTGCGCCTTTGGCATATATGCGCGGCAGAACTCTTGACGATTCATTCATAATACTTGATGAAGCCCAGAACACTACGCCCGAACAAATGAAAATGTTTTTAACACGAATTGGATTTAATTCTAAAGTGGTTGTTACGGGAGATTTATCTCAAACCGACTTGCCTTACGGTAAAAAAAGTGGCTTGGCTGAGGCTGTAAAAATCTTAAAGAATATCGATGGAATTTCAATTTATCAGTTTTCTGATAAAGACGTAGTAAGACACAAGCTTGTGCAAAAAATTATTGTTGCTTATGAAAATTATGAAAATGAGCAGAAAAATAAAAAGAGGAAATAAAATGACACTAACAGTAGATTTTAAAGATGAGCAAGAAATATACGCCATCAGAGCAGCTATGAAAGCTATAGTCAGAAAAGCAATATTCAATACTCTGGCTTATGAAGGTTTTGACAAAAATACTGAGGTTTCAGTAACCTTTACTGACAACGAAAAAATTAAAGTTCTTAACGCTAAATACAGAAATAAGGATTATAGCACTGACGTTTTATCATTTCCTATGTTTAACTCGTTTGAAGACATTGAATATATGGAAACCGTTCCTCTTGGAGATATTGTAATATCTCTTGAAAAAGCAAAAGAGCAAGCTCATAATTTTTTTCACAGTAGCTATCACGAACTCGCTTTTTTATGCATTCACTCCACGTTACATCTTTTGGGATACGATCACGAAACCTCTAAAGAGGATGAAGAAGAAATGTTCAGAAAACAAAAAGAAATTATGGAGATAATAGGATTTTAATGAGAAAAACAGCTTTTATTTCAATTGTCGGTAGACCAAACGTTGGCAAAAGTACTTTACTTAACGCTATTTTAGGTGAAAAAATTGCCATTGTATCTTCTAAGCCTCAAACTACGAGAAACAGAATAACCGGCATATATACAAAAAACGAAAATCAGATTATTTTTGTTGATACTCCCGGATTTCAAAAGCCCAGAACAAAGCTTGGCGATTATATGCTTGCAGCGTCAACGTCATCGATTGGCGGCTCCGATGCGGTAATTTTAATTGCAGACGTATCATATCCCTTGGGAGAAATAGAAAAGAATATTTTGGAAAAGGTTAAAGCATCAAAGCTCCCTTGTATTTTAGTTTTAAATAAAGTCGATATGTCAACTCCCGAAAAAATTGCAAAGGCTATATCTGAATACGATGCGTATTACAAATTTGATGCTGTTGTGCCAACCAGCGCTTCAAAAGGACAGGGTATAAACGACGTTATTGAAGAATGTTCTAAATACCTAGAGGAAAGCGAATGGTTTTTCCCTGACGACATAATCACAGATCAACCTGAAAAAACAATTGCTGCAGAAACGATACGCGAAAAAATTCTTCGAACCTTAAGTGATGAGATACCACACGGCACGGCTGTTGTTATCGAGGAATTCAAGGATAGTGGCAACATCATTAAAATCAGAGCCGAGATTTACTGTGAAAAGCAGTCTCATAAAGGAATTATTATCGGTAAAAACGGTGAAACGTTAAAAAGAATTGGTTCATACGCCAGAGAAGATCTTGAACGCTTTTTTGGAGTTCAGGTTTATATCAATCTTTGGGTAAAGGTTAAAGAAAAATGGCGAGATAATACATTAAATCTTAACAATCTTGGCTATAACCTTAAGGAGTTTCAATGACGGAGATTAAGGTGAACGGTCTTGTGCTATTTGATCGAGAAATTGGAGAAAATGACAAGCTACTTACTGTTTTAACTGAAAAATACGGAAAGCTTTTTGTTATTGCAAAAGGTGTAAAAAGTTTAAAAAACAGAAATATGTGTTGTTCTCATATTTTTTCTTACGCATGCTTCGGTATTCGCCGCAAGGGGAATTACTATTATCTTGTTGATAGTGATCTTATCGAAAATTTCTTTTCCGTAAGAAATGATATTTTAAAGCTTTCATTGGCTTCGTATATATGTGACGTTATCAACTACGTGGCTCAGGAGGGAATATGTGAGGACGAGCTGTTAAGACTAACCCTAAATAGCATTTACGCTATATCCACTGATAAATATGAACTTGAACATATTCGTGCAGCTTTTCAGCTTAGGTTAGTGTCCGAAATAGGTATGTCACCAGATGTAAACTCTTGTTCGGTATGTAATAAAAGTTGTGACTTTTCCGGCTACCTCGATTTAATTGACGGAGTGATAGTTTGTGATGAATGCAAAAACAGTGCTGTTTTTCCTTCAGAAAGCAATCCTTTTGCTGAAAGAGGCTTACAGAAGCCTATCGCCCTAATTAACTCAAATCTTATTTATGCGATCAAATACATAATAAGCTCAGACATAAAAAAGTTTATTTCTTTTGGCTTACAAGGAAACGATTGGAAACTTTTATATGATTTAAGCGAAAAATTTTTAATAAATCAGCTGGAAAGAAGCTTTTATTCACTTGATTTTTATAAATCACTCATATAAGGAGAGTTATGTTAAATTTAAAAAGAGCAATACGCATTTTAGAGTTCGATAAAATTTTGGATATGCTTTCAGCAGTTGCTTCAACTGAAGGCGCCAAAAAAAGAGCGTTATCTCTATTACCGACATCTAATTTTGATACAGTAAAACGAAGACAGACTTTAACTTCAGATGCCAAATTTATGGCAGGAATTAAGGGTGCGCCTTCCTTTAACAATATTGCAGACATACTTGATTGTATTGAAAAAGCAGAAAAAAATTCTATTCTTTCACCAAGAGAGATTTTAGATGTTGCAGCGGTGCTTCAAACATCAAGATCCCTTATCGAATATATTCATACCGACGCTATTAAACCATGTCAGCTTTCTGTTATATTTGAAGCGCTAGTACCAAATAAGTCTCTTGAAGCCGCAATATACAAAGCTATAATAAGCGAGGAGCTTATTGCAGATGATGCAAGTGTTAAATTGGCAGAAATCCGCAGAAAAATCAGATATCAAACTAACAAAATCAGAGATGTGTTAAACAGCTATGTAACCGGAGAAAGAGCAAAGCATTTGCGTGAAGCTATCATCACTATGCGTAACGGAAGATACGTTTTGCCGGTTAAGGTTGAAGATAAAAACGAAATTAAAGGTTTGGTACACGATACATCCGGTACAGGAGCCACTCTGTTTATTGAGCCCATTGCGGTTGTAGAAGCAAACAATGAGTTACGAACTTTATTTGGTGAAGAACAGACGGAAATCGAAAGAATTTTAGCAGATTTTTCAGCTCGTATTTCTGATTTTGCCTTACAATTGAAAAGTAATTACAGAAATATTACGGAAATTGCATTTTATTTTGCTTGTGCAGAGCTTTCTTATAAAATGAATGCGATTAAGCCGGAAATTTCAAACAAAAGAGTTGTGTCATACACAAGAGCCAGACACCCGCTTTTAAAAACAGAGAAGGTTGTTCCTATTGATATTGAAATTGGTTCAAACTACAAGATGCTTGTAATAACAGGTCCTAATACGGGCGGTAAAACTGTAACTTTAAAAACATTGGGCTTGTTTTCTTTAATGGCTCAAGCAGGCCTGCAGGTACCTGCAGATAATGCTAAAATTTGCATTTTTGATGGAGTTTTTCCCGATATAGGAGATGAACAAAGTATTGAACAATCTCTTTCTACGTTTTCTTCTCACATGGTTTCGATAGTTAATATTTTGGAAAATGTAACTGAAAATTCTTTGGTACTATTTGATGAACTGGGTGCAGGAACAGATCCTATTGAAGGAGCTGCGCTTGCTCAATCAATTCTTGAAAAAATGCTTGACAAAAAGCTTCTGTGTGCTGCAACAACTCACTATGCAGAGCTAAAGGCTTTTGCTTTAAATACGGTAGGCGTTTCAAATGCTTCCTGTGAATTTGATATTAACACCTTGAAACCGACTTATAAGCTGATAATAGGCTCACCGGGAAAATCCAATGCGTTCCTTATATCCAATAAACTTGGTGTGTCTAACGAAGTTATATCCAGAGCAAAGGAGTTAATTTCTGATGATACACGTAGCTTCGAGGCTGTTATAGAAAAGCTTGAAAAAACAAGAATCGAGCTTGAATATGAAAAAAATGAAGCCGCTAAACTTAAGCGAGATTTTGAATTGTTTAAAAATTCCGCCGAGAAGGAATTAAAGGACAAGCTTGCAAACGCAGAAGCTAAAAGTGAAGAAATGTTAACAAAAGCGCAACAATTTATCACGGGCGCAAAAGCAAGTGCCGAATTTGTATTCAGTCAGCTTGATAAGCTTCAAAAGGAAAAAGATTCTAAGGATTTCGGTGCTAAATATGCAGATGCTAAAAAATCTTTACGTGCTAAACTTTCAAGGGATGATGACATATATAATCCAATTGAGGAAATTGATGAAAATTACGTATTACCAAGAAATCTTATTAAGGGTGATGCGGTTATTTTAAGGAATATCGGTACTGAAGGAGTGCTTTTGGAAAATCCGGATAAAAACGGAAACGTAACCGTACAATCCGGTGCTGTTAAGACAAAAACCAACATAAAAAATCTTGCTTTATCAACAAAAAAAAGACAAGAGTCTGATAATCAGCAGAATTTATCTAAAAATTCAAAGAGCTCCGTTTCCCGTGATTTTTCTGTTTCGCTTGACGTTAGAGGAAAAAATATTGAAGACGCTTGGATAGACATTGATAAATACCTTGATGAAGCTTTAATATGCGGTATAAATAGCGTAACGATAGTACACGGAAAGGGAACAGGCGCATTAAGGCGTGGTCTTTGGGAGTTTTTCCGTAAAGATTATCGTGTAAAAAAATACAGAAACGGCGAATACGGAGAAGGTGATTTCGGAGTAACAGTAATCGAAATCAAACGTTAAACTAAATATTTATATATATTTTAAAAAAGACTTGAAATTTTGTGTCTTCATTGATATAATTATTTCGTATGTCAAAACTATAAAATTCATTGTATGAGAGGGACGGAATTATGGCTGATTTAAAAATGCTTGCAATTGACCTTGGTGCTTCAAGCGGTAGAGGAATTGTCGGTAAATTTGACGGAAAAAAATTTACAGTAGAAGAAAACCACAGATTTCCTAACGAGCCTGTAAACACTAACGGTAATTTTAATTGGGATATTTTAAGAATTTTTCACGAAATTAAAGCTTCCATTTCAAAATGTGCATTATCCAGTGATAAAGATATTAGAAGCATTGGTATTGATACTTGGGGAGTTGATTACGGCTTTATTGACAAAAATGGCGCGTTAATGGCAAATCCATACCATTATCGTGATGCAAGAACAGATGGAATACAACAATATGCTTTTAAGACTGTTCCATTTGAAGAGCTTTACGGAATTACAGGAATTCAAACCATCAACTTTAATACCATATATCAGCTTGTTGCTGATTTAAGAGATAGACCGTATATTATCGAAAATGCGGAAAGACTTCTTTTTACACCTGATCTTCTTAATTATTTCTTAACCGGACAAAAATTTACAGAATATACAATTGCATCAACCGGTGCTGTTCTTGATGCAAAAAAGAGAAATATTTCAAAAGAGCTTCTTAATAAGTTTGGAATCAATGAGAAGTTGTTTTCCGAGGTAGTTATGCCGGGACATAAAATCGGTAAGCTTACACCTGCACTTATATCAGAGCTTGGAAATATTACTGCTGACGTTGTAAATATTGCTTCTCACGATACAGCTAGTGCTGTTATTGCCGTTCCTGCTAAACGTGGAGATGATTTTGTTTACATAAGCAGTGGTACTTGGTCTCTTATGGGTGTTGAAAACGATGAGCCTGTTATTAACGCTCAATCTATGAATTACAATCTTACCAACGAAGGCGGAGCAGGCGGAAAAATCAGATTTCTTAAAAATATTATGGGCTTATGGCTTGAGCAGGAATCAAGAAGACAATGGAGAAGAGAGGGACTTGATCTCTCGTTTGACGAGCTTACGACGAAGGCTCTTGAGGCTAAACCGTTTGCTTGCTTTATCAATCCTAATGATGATTTGTTCACTCCTGCAGGAGATATGCCAGGTAGAATAAGAGAATATTGTAAGAAAACAAATCAGTATGTACCTCAGACGATTGGTGAAATAGTTAGATGTATTTTTGAAAGCTTGGTTCTTTGTTATAGAAATACTATTGAAAACATCGAAGATATGACTGGCAAAAAATATTCATCAATCAATATTGTTGGTGGTGGTACAAAAGAAAAAATCTTATGTCAATGGGCAGCCGATGCTTCTAACAGAGTTGTTTATGCCGGTCCTGTTGAAGCAACAGCTATTGGTAATATAGCTATGCAAACCATCGCAACAGGCGAGCTGAAGGATATTTTCGAAGCAAGAGATATTATAAGAAATTCATTTGAAATAAAGGTATATGAGCCACATTATGGAGATGCTTGGGAAGAAGCATATCAGAGATATTTAAAGATTTGTAAATAAGGGGTGCGACTATGGAAAATAAATTTGTAAATGAAATGTACGAATTAGCTAAAAAAGCTTATGCAGAATTCGGAATAGATACAGACGCAGTTATTGAAAAGCTTAAGAACGTTCCAATTTCTATTCAATGCTGGCAGGGTGATGACGTAAAGGGATTTGAAAATAAAGGTCCTCTAACAGGCGGTATTCAAACTACAGGAAACTATCCCGGTGCAGCGCGTAACATTGAAGAGCTTCAAGCAGATTTCGAAAAAGCAGCTTCTATGATTCCGGGTAAGAAAAAAATTTGTTTACACGCAATTTATCTCGATAATAAGGGAGAAGTTGTTCCCAGAGATCAAATAAAACCTGAACATTATGATGTTTGGATAAAATGGGCAAAGAAAAATGGGTTTGGATTAAACCTTGACCCAACGTGTTTCTCGCACCCGCTTTCTGAAGATGGATTTACTTTAAGCCATCATGACGAAAAAATAAGACAGTTTTGGATTGATCACGTAATAGCTACAAGAAAAATTGCTGAATATATCGGTAAGGAAATGGGCGAGGTTTGCGCAAGCAATTATTGGATTCCGGATGGTTTCAAAGATATTCCCGTTGACCGTAACGGTTATAGAAAGAGACTTGAAGATTCACTTGACAAAATTTTTGCTGTTGAGGTTGACCCAAAATATAACGTAGCTTCTCTTGAAGGTAAGGTTTTTGGAATCGGTGCAGAAAGCTGTACAATCGGTTCTAATGACTTTTATCTGGGATATTGCGCAAAAAAAGGTCAGTATGTAACTCTTGATGCAGGACATTTTCATCCAACAGAGGTTATTTCTGATAAAATCAGCACAGCTCTTCAATTTACACCCGGCTTATTGCTACACGTTTCTCGTCCTGTAAGATGGGATAGCGACCACGTAGTAATTTTTGATGATGAATTAAAGGCTATTGCACAAGAAATTGTAAGAAGCGGAGAAATGAACAGAATTCATATCGGTCTTGATTTCTTTGATGCAAGTATAAATAGAGTTGCAGCATGGACAATAGGCGCAAGAAACCTTGAAAAAGCACTTCTTTACGCTATGCTTGAACCAACAGAACTTTTAAAGAAATACGAGTTAGAATTAGACTATACATCACGTCTTGGCTTGCTTGAAACTTTAAAATCATATCCATTTACCGCTGTATGGCAAAAGTATTGCCAAGAGTGTGGTGTTCCTACCGGCTTTGATTGGATGGATGAGGTTAAAAAATACGAAAAGGATGTTCTCTTAAAAAGATAAGGTATTAAAATGATAAATCTTGAAAAGGAAATTAGACAACAGCCGAGTGTATTATCTTCCTTACTTGAAAAAAATAAGGAAACTCTTTGTCTGCTTGTAAAAGAATTAGAGGAAAAGAAAATAAACAACATTTATTTCGCTGCAAGAGGCACTTCTGACCACGCCTGTATTTACGCTCAATATCTTTTTGGTATTGTGATGGGAATTCCTTGTACTCTTGGTACACCTTCAATTTTCACACAATACGGAACAGATATTAAATTTAACAATTCGCTGGTAATTGGCGTTTCTCAGTCAGGAAGAGCAGAGGATGTAAATTATGTTCTTGAATCTGCAAAAAAGCAAGGTATGCCAACTCTTGCCATTACAAACTACGAGGACTCCTTAATTGCTAAAACTGCTAAATATCACCTTTTCTGTAATGCAGATGAAGAAAAAAGTATTGCGGCAACTAAAACATTTACCGCGCAAATGTTTTTACTTGCTTTATTATGTGCTGAATGGAGTAAAAACGAAGAGCTTTCTAACGCTTTAGCGTTAATTCCTTCTCAACTTGATGAAGCGTTGAATTATTTGCCATCACAAATTGAGAAAATTATTCCTTCAATTTTAAATTACGAAAGTGCGGTTGTGCTTGGTAGAGGTATTTCATATCCTATCGCTCTTGAGGGTGCATTAAAAATTCTTGAAACTAACAAAATGAAGGTAAAAGGCTATCCGATTTCTGACTTTTATCACGGTCCGGTTGCTCAGCTTCATGATAATGATTTAGCTTTTGTTTTAGCGCAAAGCGGAATAATGCTTCAAGATGCTGAAAAAATGATAGCGAAGCTTGATAACGTTGGTGCAAATACTATTGTTGTTACAGATATGCCTTCAATAGCTTCAAAGAATACAACTATTTCGGTAAAGAACACAGGTTGCGAATATACTATGGCGTTCATTTTTGCTCTTGCTATGCAAATGTTTGCCTTGCATCTTGTTTTGGCAAAGGGAATTGACCCTGATAAATCAAACGTAATCGCAAAAATTACTATAACTAAATAATAACGTCAATAGGGGGATTTAATTATGAACGAGCATGTAAATGGCGAATTAAAGGTTATTGCAATGAGAGGCTGTGAGGATTTTACAGCTCAAGTAGACTTTTACTTAAAGAAGATTAGAGAACAGGAAAACACATTTATTGCTAAAGCTACCTGTCCGAGATTTGGTTCAGGTGAAGCAAAAGCTTTAATTAACGAGTCAATGAGAGGTCTTGATCTTTATATCATTTCAGACTGCTTCAATTACGGAGTAACATACAAAATGTACGGAATGAACGTACCGATGAGTCCGGATGATCATTTTCAAGATTTAAAAAGAATAATAGCAGCAACCGGCGGTAAAACAAGAAGAATAAGTGTAATTATGCCTATGCTTTATGAAGGCAGACAGCATAAGCGTTCTGCCAGAGAGTCACTTGACTGCGCTCTCGCTTTACAAGAACTAACAAATATGGGCGTAACTAACATTATTACCTTTGATGCTCACGACCCAAGAGTTCAAAATGCTATTCCTTTGAGCGGTTTTGACAGTGTAAGACCTACGTATCAAATGCTTAAGGCACTTATGAGAACAATTCCTGACGTTAAGTTAGACAAAGAAAGTCTTATGGTGGTTTCTCCGGACGAAGGCGCTATTGGCAGATCAATGTATATTGCTTCTGTTCTTGGTATTGAGCTTGGTATGTTCTATAAGAGAAGAAATTATTCCGTAATCGTTGACGGTAAAAACCCAATTGAAGCTCACGAGTATCTTGGCAAAGATTTAGTTGGCAAAGATGTAATTGTAGTTGACGATATGATTTCATCAGGTGACTCTATGATTGACGTTGCACAGCAATTGAAGCAAAGAGGAGCAAAAAGAGTATTTGTATTTGCTACTTTTGCACTATTCTGCAACGGTCTTGAAAACTTCGATAAAGCTTATAAAGAGGGAATATTTGATAAAATCTATGCAACTAATCTTACATATCATACTAATGAAATTCTTTCAAGAGAATGGTATTGTGACGTTAATATGTGCAAATACGTTTCATATATAATTGATACGATAAATAAAGATGCTTCAATTAGCGACCTATTAAATCCCGTACAAAAAATTCATACTTTAGTTGACAAATATAATGCGGGTCAACATTCAGAAATTGACGAGGACTAATATATAAATGAATAATTTTAAAAATACTGTTGCAAATGATTTGTTGTCCTGTATTAAAGAGCTTTCTGCTGATATAACTTTAAATATTGATGATATTCTTTCGATGTTTGAGTATCCGCCGGATTCAAGCTTAGGTGATATTGCTTTTCCTTGCTTTAAATTAAGCAGAATTTTAAGAAAAGCTCCACCTGTAATAGCAAAGGAAATTTCTGAAAAATTCATTTCAGAAGTTGTTTCAAAGGCGGAAGCAGTAAACGGATATCTAAATATATTTGTAACGAACGATTATTTAGTAAACAATGTTCTTCTTGAGATAGAGGACAAAAAAGAAAAATACGGTTCAGACGGTTCGGGGAATGGCAAAATAGCTGTTTTTGACTATTCTTCACCGAACGTTGCTAAACCGTTTCACATTGGACATTTAGGAACTACCGTTATTGGTCACTCACTTAAAATGCTTCATGAATTCCAAGGCTATAACTGTGTAGGAATTAACTATTTAGGTGACTGGGGAACTCAATTTGGTAAGCTCATAGTAGCTTATAATAAATGGGGAAGCAGAGAAAAGGTTGAAGCCGGTGGAGTTGACGAGCTTGTAGCTTTATACGTTAAATTCCATCAAGAATCAGAAATTGATGAATCCTTAAATCAGCTTGCAAGAAATGAATTCACAAAGCTTGAGCAGAATGATGAAACGAATATTGCTCTTTGGAAATGGTTTGTTGACATCAGTCTTAAGGAATACCAAAAAACCTATAAACAATTAGGAATTGAATTCGACAGTTATAAGGGCGAAAGCTTTTATACTGATAAAATGCCTGCACAAATAGAAAAGCTCAAAAATAGTGGGCTTATGAAGATTGACGACGGTGCTTCTATAGTTGATTTGTCTGAGTACAATATGCCACCTTGTTTAATACTTAAAAGAGATGGTTCTACATTGTATCCAACAAGAGATATAGCTGCTGCTGTTTACCGCAAGGAAGCATATAATTTTGATAAATGTATTTATGTAACTTCTGCAGGTCAAAGTCTCCATTTCGCTCAATGGTTTAAGGTTGTTGAGCTTATGGGATATGATTGGTACGATAAATTAGTTCACGTGCCGTACGGTACGGTTAGTATCAATGGTGAAAAGCTTGCTACAAGAACGGGCAACGTAATTTTATTAAAGGACTTATTTGCTACTGCTATTGAAAAAGTAAGTGAGATTATCAATGAAAAAAATCCTAACCTTCCAAACAAGCAAGAAGTTTCCGAGGCTGTTGGTGTTGGCTCAGTTGTGTTCTACTACTTATATAATAACAGAATTAAAGACATCAACTTTATAATGGAAGATGCTTTAAGTTTTGAGGGCAATACGGGTCCTTATGCTCAATATACCTATGCAAGATGCTGTGGAATACTTGAAAAAGCAAACGGCTTAAATATCGACACTACGCCTGTTATAACAGCAAAGGAAGAAGCGGATTTATTAAAGATATTGTCTAAATTCAATGAAGCTGTTAAGGATGCCATTAAGGAATATGAGCCATCGGTTATTACAAGATATATAATTGATGTATGTACTTCATTTAATAAATTCTATCATAACTGTCAAATTGTCAGCGCAGAGAATGAAAGTGTAAGAAACACAAGAATTCGCCTTACAAATGCAGTAAAGACTGTTTTAGGCTCCGCATTTGGCTTAATTTGTATGAAAAAGACAGAAAAAATATAAATATACGAGGTTATTTATGTCAGGACATAGTAAATGGAAAAACATAATGCATAAAAAGGAAAAGACTGATGCTCAAAAAGCAAAAATCTTTACCAAAATCGGAAAAGAGATGGCTATTGCTGTTAAGGCAGGCGGACCTGATCCATCAGTAAATGCAAAGCTTGCTTCTTTGATAGCCAAAGCAAAAGCAAATAACGTTCCTAATGATAATATTGAAAGAACAATTAAAAAGGCAAGTTCATCAGATTCAGCAAATCTTGAAGAAATGCGCTATGAGGGCTACGGTCCAGGTGGAGTGGCTGTAATTGTTGAAGCAGCTACTGATAATACCAACCGCACAACACCTGAAATTCGTTCTTATTTCAGCAAATACAAGGGAAATCTTGGTACTACCGGTTGTGTTGGATATCTTTTTGAGGATAAGGGAGTAATTATGCTTTCTAAAGAAGAAGGATATGACGAGGATGCTTTAATGGAAGCTGCTCTTGAAGCAGGAGCTGAAGATTTCGTTTCCGATGAAGAAGCTTATATCGTTTACACAGAACCAAGCGACCTAGCATCTGTTGCAGAAGCACTTGAAAAAGCAGGCTTCAAGTACGTATCCGCAGAAGAAGATAAAATCCCTTCAACTTACGTTACGTTAACATCTGAGGATGAAATTAAGTATATGAACTTACTTATTGAACATCTTGAAGATAACGATGATGTTACAGAAGTATATCATAACTGGGAAAACTGCGATTAATACTTTAAAATCCGAGCTAATGCTCGGATTTTTTGTAAAATTTTTTTTTGTAAACCTACGGTTAGCTATATGCAACCTGCGGTTGCTTGACTTTTTGAGTACAATATGGTAGTATTTTATCATAGTATAAATTTGGAAGGAGGCATATTTGTGAAAACTCTTCGTATTTTGTATTTAATGGGCTGTATTTCACTTTTAATTACTTCTATATTTAGAATTATTGATTTGGCGTATGGTAATGTTATTCCACTTGTAGTTCATATTCCATTATGTATATTAACGCTTATCGGTATGATTTGTGGTATAGTTTGGATTGTTAAAAAGAAAAGAGCGGACAAAAACGAGTAAGAACAGTAAAGCGTTATGTGAATATAAGAGTTTTATAAAAAACATATTTGAAAAATAAAGTAGAACAATTTAATAAGGAATTAAAATGGAGCATTTTGTTGAACTGATTTTAGAATTGCTTTTCGGAATAAGTAAGCATTCGCCGGATCAAATGCCGGAAATTGAATTTAATGAGCATTTTACGGTAAAATATAAACGTAAACAGACTATAGCCAGAATTTGTGCATCGCTTATAGTTATTATAATTTTTTCATTACTTTGGTTTCTAATAAAACACGAAACTCGCATTTTGTTTGCAGTATTTGTATTTTTAGGAGCTATAATATTTGCATTATCCATATATACTTTTTCTTTTGTTTGCAACGTTAATGATATAGAAATATCACGCAAATTTTTATTAATATTTTCAAAGAAAATAAAATGGTGTGATGTACGATGTGTAAGAGTCGTGGAGCAATCAAACGAGAAAGCTGTTATTATTGCGTTATATAATCAAATCGGCAAATGTGTTTTAGATTTTAATACAGATATGGAAAATGTGTGGTATATTGTAAAAATGGCAGAGCACTTATCAATTTACATAAAATATGATAAAGATTTATCATTAAAACAAATGTCACACTTGTAATAAGGAGCAGCATGTTAAATTGTTTATTATCTAACATATTTTTTAATTTTAGTATATCTAAAATAACTGTTTTAATTTTGATAACTTTGTGCTGTTTAGGTATTTATCTTATAGCAAATAAATCAAAATTAGCCTTTGTTAAATATAATAATTTATGTGATATACTTTTATTCTTATGTGTATCTTTATGGATTTTTAGTATATTTCATATTCATTTTGCAACTTTAATATATGCTATTTTTTCTATTGTGATTAGTATTTTGAAAAAGCGAAATTTATTGTCAAGGCTTTACAAATATAGTGAAAATATAGATGAAAGTAACAATAAAAGAGTATCCTACAAAGCATATACGGTCGGTTTTATTGTAAATTCAATTATAATGTTTATATATGATACTCCACTATATAATTCTGGCTATGTGTCTTTGGTTATTTTTTCTAATGTCATACATGCAACGGGTATTTTATGCGCTATATTCATATTTTTTCACTTTATAGAATTAATTTTGCCATATCCATATTCAGATAATAATTTAAAACTTCAACTTTTATTTGTATTATTATGTATAATATTTTATACTATAGCAATAGTCATATCTTTCAATTAGAATGATGGTTAATTTCAAAAAGATAAAGGAAGAAAAAATGAGCAAAAACAAAAATAGCAAAAAACATTTCGCATTAAATTCACACTATATTGTGATAATTCCATTCTTTATTATTATGATTTTATTTGGCACCGCTTGTGCAATGGAAAATGATATATGGTTAGCTACTGCTTTTTATATTTTTTCATTAGTCCCCATTTTCTGTTTATGTATTTCGCCGATATACTATATCTTTACTGATAAAAGTGTTATAATTATATATTGCTTTGGCATTAAAGAAATAATTAACTGGTCTGATATAAGAATCGCATCAAAACATGGTAGTTGGTGGTTTGATCGTTCAATGCCAGCTTATAGATTAGCATATCCGCAAATCAAGAAGCGCCTGTTCTTTGTAAATGGCGAAATTTCATATAGTAGAAAAACAGCAAAATATATAAAACAGTTTTATAAGAAGAAAATAGAAGATTATTCATGAATTCAAATATATAAAAAACTACCAAGACTAAAAATCTTGGTAGTAATTTTTTATACTTTAGAAACAATTATCTCAACGTTTCCTTTAATTGTATACTTGCCTAAATTTGCAGGGATAAAATAACTATCGCCTTTGGTAATAGAGAAGTTTTCGCCGCTATATTCAAGCGTTCCACAACCGTCAAGGCAGAGAACAGAGTTAAAGCTCTTTTCATTTGTATTTAGCATAATTTCGCCATTAACAGTGTATTTATCAACTGTAAAGTATTCGCAAGATGCTAATGTAGTATCATTTTTTACGTTTGTAGAAAATCTAATTTTATCAATTTCATTTTCACTTCTATTAACAATTACATTTAAAGCATCGTTTACGTGTAATTCTCTTGGTTTGCCGTCTTTTCCAACACGATTATAGTCATAAACCCTGTATGTTATATTTGAGTTTTGTTGAATTTCGGCAAGTAAAATACCGGCGCCTATTGCATGAACAAGTCCAGATGGAATAAAGAACACATCGCCTTTTTTAACAGGGACATAGTTAAGCATTTCTTCAACAGTGCCATTATCAATAGACTCTTTGAGCATATCAACTGTACAACCTTCTTTTAAACCATAAACGAGTTTTGAGCCTGGTTTAGCATCAATAATATACCACATTTCAGTTTTTCCAAGACTGTTTGCAGTTTTCATTCCGTATTCATCGTCAGGATGTACCTGAATAGAGAGGTTATCCTCAGCATCAATAAACTTGATTAAAAGAGGAAATCTATCCATTTCTTTATTTGTAACTACCGAAAAACTATTCTTTTCAATATATTCTTCCATAGTTACCCTGTCAAATTCACCACCGTTAATTGTATTCATTCCATCAGGGCGAACTGTTAATTCCCAGCTTTCAGCAATATTATTAAGATTTGATGCTTTATTGTATTCGTTTTTTAATCTATTACCTCCCCAAATTATTTCTTTGAATTCGGGATTTAATTTTATCGGTTTAAGCATTATTTTTTCTCCTTAGAATATTTTCATTTAGATTATAATACAAATACTAAAAAAAGTCAACAAAAACCCCTGCCTTTTGGCAGGGGTTTTTCCGTCTTACTAAAAAATAGAGAAGACTTTTGATTATTTGATTTCAACAGTAACCTTTCTATCATCAAGCTTTGAGATAGTTCTCATTACTGTACGGATTGCCTTGGCAATTTTGCCTCGTTTTCCAATTATCATTCCCATATCTTCTTCGGCAACGCTAAGAGTCATAAGTACTTCATTGCCTTCCGCTTGCTCGGTAACAACTACCTGTTCGGGATGGTCAACGATAGATTTAGCAATATTTGCAAGGACTGTGCTAAGATCAATCATTCTGCACACCTTGATTATTCGTAAATAATCACCTTTCTTTTAGTATTTATTGATTACTTTACGATGCCGTTTTTCTTAAGAAGTGACTTTACTGTTTCAGTTGGTTGAGCACCGTTTTCAATCCATTTCTGAGCCTTTTCAGCGTCAATTTTAACATCAGCTGGATTTGTAAGTGGATTGTAGTAACCGATTTCATCGATAAACTTACCATCTCTTGGTGATCTTTCATCTGCAACGATTACGCGGTAGAAAGGAGCCTTCTTTGCGCCCATTCTTCTAAGTCTGATTTTAACTGCCATTTTTGTTTTCCTCCAAAAAAATTATTATAAAAGTTATTATTTATAAAAAGCCATTAAAAAGGCATTTTCATCTTTTTACCAAATCCACCAAAGCCCTTAAACTTACCGGAGGACATTTGCTTCATTAGTTTTTTCATCTGTTCAAACTGTTTTAAAAGCTTATTGATTTCCTCAACGGAGGTACCACTACCTTTTGCAATACGCTTTTTTCGTGAAGAATCAATAACGTTTGGATTTTCTCGTTCTTTCGGTGTCATCGAAAGTATAATTGCTTCAGTATGCATAAGCGTTTTCTCATCAATTTGAACATCCTTCAAGTTGCCTGCGCCGGGCATCATAGCCAAAACGCTTTCAAGAGAACCCATTTTTTTAAGCTGTGCTAACTGTTCAAGATAATCGGTTAAGGTGAAGGTGTTTTCCTTCATCTTCTTTTCAAGCTCTTCAGCCTTTTTCTTGTCAAAATTTTCCTCAGCTTTTTCAATTAAAGAGAGAATATCACCCATACCAAGAATACGTGATGCCATTCTGTCAGGATAAAACGGCTCAATAGTATCAAGCTTTTCTCCTGTACCAACAAATTTAATCGGTTTTCCTGTAACATATCTTACAGATAGTGCTGCACCACCACGAGTATCGCCGTCAAGCTTTGTAAGAACTACTCCCGTAATGTCAAGCAAATCATTGAAAGATTCAGCCACGTTTACTGCATCTTGACCAAGCATTGCATCTACAACCAAAAGTATTTCGGTTGGCTCAATGTACTTTTTGATATCTTGAAGCTCTTTCATTAGAACCTCGTCAACGTGTAAACGACCTGCAGTATCAACAAAAACCATATCAAATCCGTTCTTTTTAGCATACTCAATAGCATTTTTAGCAATTGAAACTGGATTTTTTGATTTTTCTTCAGCGTAAACAGGAATAGAAAGCTTTTCACCAACAATTTGTAGCTGTTTAATAGCAGCAGGACGGTAAACGTCGCACGCAACAAGCAGTGGGTTTTTACCTTGTTTTTTATATAAACCTGCTATTTTACCAGAGTGAGTAGTTTTACCTGCACCTTGCAAGCCGACCATCATAACAACTGTTGGCGGACGGGAAGAAATCTCTAATTTTGCTTGAGTTTTTCCCATTAAATTTATAAGCTCGTCGTTAACAATCTTTACAATTTGTTGACCCGGAAGCAAGCTTTCAAGCACCTCTGAGCCTACGGCTCTTTCGGTAACGGTTTTTATGAAATCACGAACTACCTTGAAGTTTACGTCTGCTTCAAGTAAAGCAAGCTTTATTTCACGCATGCCTTCCTTTACATCTGCAGCAGTTAATTTTCCTTTGCTTCTAAATTTTTTAAAAGCATTGTTTAATTTTTCTGTCAATCCTCCAAACATAGACATAAAAGATACCTCCTTTTTTAATATTCTGCCATCTCTTTAATTTGTCCAATCAAAGAGTGTATCTTAGAAGAAATATCATTATTGTTTATATTTTGATTAATATTTTCAAGTTCATTGGCAATTAGTGCGGATTTTTCCAGCATTTTTGAAAATCGAGAGGCTAAATGAAGCTTTTCTTCCATATCTTTCAGTATCGTTTCGCCTTTTTTTAGTACGCTTCTGACACCTTGACGCGAAATTTCAAACCTTTCAGCTATTTCAGCAAGAGAGAAATCTTCATTGTAATACATATCAAGCATATCGCTTTGACGCTCTGTAAGTATATCGCCGTAAAAATCAAGCAAAAGAGAAATGTTAAGGTTTTTTTCAAACATTAAAATCGCCTCCAAACTTGTGTAAACTAAATTACTTTACAAGTATAGCAGATCGAACTTGATTTGTCAATAGTATTTTGATATTTTTTCTATATTTTCTTTTATAAACGTAATATCCCCATACAATACATTATTGTATGGGGATAATTCAATAGTAGGATTCTATCAATTCGTATAATTCTGCTTCATCAGCTGTAATTATACCGCGCTTTAATAATTGTTTGTCTGCGTCCGGAAGCGTAAACACATAAGTATCTAATGTGTACACCAGCGCCTCATTTTCATACACTCCGATTTTTCCGTTATATTCTTTCAGCATATAAATTTTTGTTTCTTTTGCAGGCTCTTTATCAATATTTTCATATACAGGAATATCAATGTTTGACGAAATATCTTTGTTGTTCATTTCTACAATTTTATTGTTTAAAAGGAAATATGATAAAAAAACAGATGAAGTAATTAGTGCTGCTAACAAGAATAGCGCAAAAATAAAAATCTTTTTTTCCATTAAAACATTTTCTTGATTTTTTTGTTCCATATTTTAAAGTTCCTTTATTAGAATATGATTTATTATCGAGCGAATAATAAAAATATATTCATAATGAGGTGAAATATATTATGAAAAAAATAAAAAAACGAATTTTTATAATATTTTTTGTATTTATTCTTATTTTTGCTGTATCATTCTTACTGTACGTACATTTTAATATTGAAAAAGAGATTGATTTATCTTTAATAAGAGCAGGAAGTTCGTCTATTACAAAAATATTTTATTTTGATTTTGAAGATAGAGTAAACAGAGTCGGCAAGGCTGTTGAACTAAAAGATGAAGCGTTGTTTTTACAGAGAAGTGAGTGGAAATCTATCTATGATATACCAAACAATTTAAAAAATGCATTTATTGCTATAGAAGACAAAAGATTTTATAAACATAACGGAGTAGATTGGATAAGAACTTTTAAAGCAGTAGGTAACTATTTTTTTAAGACTAGCAAAAAAAGCTTTGGAGGCTCAACTATTACGCAACAGGTAATTAAAAATTTAACCGGTGATAATATGATATCTGCTAAAAGAAAATTAGAAGAAATTTTCAGAGCAATCAATTTAGAAAAGAATTTAAGCAAAAACGAAATACTTGAAACTTACCTAAATATAGTTTATTTAAGCGAAAACTGTTACGGAGTAGGTAGTGCCTCGGAATTATACTTCGGAAAAAATGTAACCGAATTAAGTCTTAAGGAATGCGTTGCATTAGCTTCCATCGTGCAAAACCCTACAAAATACGATCCTTATAAAAATATGGAAAATAATGAAAAAAGAAGTAACGTAATTTTAAACCAAATGTTAGTACAGGGAATGATAAATCAAAACGAGTACGATACAGCGATAAATACGAAGCTGGTAATTAACGAAAACATAGAATCAGAAAATAGTACCGGTACTTACTCATGGTTTACTGAAGCTCTGCTGAATGACGTAATAAATGACATTTCTAAAAAATATAATGTTTCTGAAAAAACATCTAAAATGATGATACTAAAGGGTGGTTTAAATATATATTCAACTATTGATCCTAAAATTCAAAATATTGCTGATAATATTTTTGAAAATTATAAAGCATATATACCACCAAATAATGATGGAACTTATCCACAAGCCTCCTGTGTTGTAATAGATCCTAAGACATCTGACGTTCTTGCGGTTGTAGGAGGTATAGGAAAAAAAGACGGAAACAGAATATTCAATAGAGCAACCCAAGCTAAAAGAGCCCCCGGTTCTGTTATAAAACCATTGTCAATATATGCTCCTGGAATCGAAGAAAACGTAATTTCATATTCTTCCATATATGATGATGTACCGCTTAAAGTATTAAATGGGGGATATTGGCCAAAAAATTCTCCAAACAAATATAAAGGCTTGATGCCGATTTCGTATGCTATTGAACATTCAACGAATACCGTTGCAGTAAAAGCTTTAAATGATTTAGGAATAAATACTTCGTATGAATATTTAACAAAAAAATTCAAGCTTGATTTAGATAAGGAAAAGGATTTGTCTGCATCTCCGTTAGCTTTAGGACAGTTAACGAACGGAGAATCGCTTTTGAATATAACAAATGCATATACTGCTTTTGATAATAATGGGTTTATTTCCAAGCCTAAAACTTATCTTTACGTTACGGATAATTACGGAAACTTGCTATTAGAAAATAAAAATGAACACGAAAAAATTTTAAACGACAATACATCGGCAATAATGACAAAGTTATTAGAAGGTGTAGTAAATAACGGTACAGCGAAATATTTAACAGTAAAAAACAAAACCAGTATAGCAGGAAAGACAGGAACATCGAGCGATTTGAAGGATAGATGGTTTATTGGATACTCACCAAGCTACGTATGTGGCGTATGGTGCGGATACGATATCCCAAAGCCGATTAACTATAGTGTAAACCCATCGTGTTTACTGTTTGATCAAATTATGAATAAAATATACGTTAACAAGGAGTTTGAAACATTTGAATTACCAAACGATATAATTATAAGCGAGTTTTGTTCAGATAGTGGTTTATTGCCTTGTGATGATTGTAAAAATGATTTGCGAGGATCTAGGGTAGAAAATGGATATTTTAAAATCGGTACCGAGCCAAAAGAAAAATGTAATTTACACAAAAAAGTCACAATAGATATTGAAGATGGCTTAATTGCAGATTTTTCAACCCCTTCTTACCGAAGAAGAACTGTTTCTCTTTTAGATTATGTACGTTTGAACTTGTTTGATGATATAATAGTTTTGGACAGTGACTATTTTATTGAAAACAGAAGAAAAAAGAATTAAATTTAAAATCACCTCATAAGTTATTTATGAGGTGATTTTTTGAAAAAAATTTTATGCTTTTTCGATAGAATAACTTATGAAATTCGCAAGATTAAATTTAAATGTATACTTATATTTTCTCTGTTGTTTTTTATTTTAGGAATAATCAGTTGGATTGCAAGTGGAGAAACAAACAAAATGATTATTCTTTACATATATCCCAAAGCTGCCCTGAACTTAGGATTTATGTATATGCTATGGGGGATATCTTTTTTATTTTGCGGAGGAACTTTAGGGGGAGTATTATTTGGATGTGAAAAATTCAGAAGACATAAGGTTTATAAAATTATATTGTACATAATTATAATGCAACTTTTTTCTTATGTAATTCATGCTTTATTTTTCAGAGCCACAGCACCGTTTGTCGCATTGTTATCTATTTTAATAGCTATACTGTTTTGTTTGCTGGCAATTTTTGATTGCTTTAAAATTTACTCACTATGGACAATTTGCCTTTGTTTGCATTTATTGTGGCTATTCTATAATTTTTATATTTGTTTAGCGTTTATTTTTTTGAATTGAGAGGTTTTTATGAAAAAAATATTATCTTTGATCTTAATTTTTGTATTTTTCTTTACTTTATCGCCTCATATTTTTGGCGCATCACCAGTTGAACAGCCACAAATTGATATAAATGCAAAAAGTGCGGTTTTGATTGATGCAAATACAGGAACTGTACTTTATAGTTTGAACAAAGATGCTAAGTTACCTCCAGCATCAGTGACAAAAATTATGACTTTACTTCTGGTATTTGAAGCAATAGAAAGCGGAAAATTAAAGTATGAGGAAATATTATCGGTTAGCGAACACGCTGCATCTATGGGAGGCTCACAGGTGTATTTGGAGCCGGGAGAGCTTATGTCAGTGGAAGAACTCTTAAAGTGTGTTATTATTGCTTCTGCAAATGATGCTGCTTTAACTTTAGCAGAGCATATTGCCGGTAGCGAAGAGTCGTTTGTAAATGCTATGAACAAGCGCGCTCAAGAATTAAATATGAAAAATACACATTTTGAAAATGTTACAGGACTTGATGATAGTGTTACTGATCATCTTACCACAGCTTATGATATAGCGCTTATGTCTCGTGAGTTAATAAAACATAAAAAAGTAAGCGAATATGCTACTATATGGATGGATACAATCAGAAACGGAGAATTCGGTTTAACTAATACTAACAGGCTGGTAAGATTTTACAGAGGAATTACAGGCTTAAAAACCGGTTCAACAGATAAAGCGGGATTCTGCATAAGTGCTACTGCTAAAAGGGATAATTTAGAGCTTATAGCGGTAATAATGGGCGCAGATAGCTCAGATGTGCGTAACGCATCTGCTGCAAAACTTTTAGACTACGGCTTTGCCAATTATGCAATTTATGAAAATAGGTGCGAAAATTTACCAAATATTAAGCTAATTGGCGGAGAAAAAAATTCAGTTGCAATTGAATCTGAATATTATTCTTCTTTAGTTAGTAAAGGAACCGAAAATAATATAACCTATGAGACGGTATTACCAAAAAATATTAAAGCACCAATAAAAAAAGGAGACGTTATTGGAAAAATAAATTATTTTTTAGAGGGAGAAAATATTGGAAGCAGTGATATATACTGTATCGAAAATGCTGATAAAATTTCATTTTTAAATTTTTTGTTTAGGGTGTTAAATAATTTTACGCTAAATAAATAAAATTTACAAAAAAGTGTTGAAATTTAGCGATAGATGTTGTATTATAATGAGTATAATAATATGAGAGGTTAAAATTATGACACTATCCCTAAATACGAAATTTCTCGGCAATTTAATTTCAAATGAGGAATTAAAAAATATATCCAACGAGGTTTATAACGCGCAAAACGTACTCAATGCACGTAGCGGAGAAGGCAATGATTTTCTTGGCTGGATTGACCTTCCTCAAGATTATGATAAGGAAGAATTTGAGAGAATCAAAATTGCTGCAAAAAAAATACAGTCCTCTTGCGACGTTTTTATCGTAATCGGTATTGGCGGCTCATATTTGGGTGCAAGGGCTGCGATTGAATTTGTTAAATCCCCTGTATATAATAATTTGCCGAATAAAAAGACACCGGACATTTACTTTGCAGGTAATTCTATTAGCGCATCAGCATTATCAGATTTATTAAAGATATGTGAAGGTAAGGATATTTGTATAAACGTTGTATCAAAATCCGGTACCACAACTGAGCCTGCAATTGCGTTTAGAGTTTTCAGAAACCTTCTTGAAGAAAAATACGGAAAAGAAGGCGCAAAAGAAAGAATTTTTTCAACAACCGATAAAGAAAAGGGTACTCTTAAAAAGTTTTCTGATGAAAACGGATATGAAACCTTTGTTGTACCTGATGACGTTGGTGGCAGATTCTCGGTTCTTACAGCTGTTGGTCTTTTGCCAATTGCAGTTGCCGGAATTGATATTGATGCTATGATGAAAGGCGCTCAAGATGCAAGAAATGCGTATTCTGTTCAGGACATTGATACAAACGATTGCTTAAAATATGTCGCTATCCGTAATTCACTTTATCGCAAAAATAAAAATGTTGAAATTTTGGCCGCTTATGAGCCTGCTGCACAGATGCTCTGTGAGTGGTGGAAACAGTTATTTGGCGAAAGTGAAGGAAAAGATAATAAAGGAATTTTCCCAAGCTCGGTAATTTTTTCAACCGACCTTCACTCATTAGGTCAATTTATACAAGACGGCTCAAGAATAATGTTTGAAACGGTTCTTGATATTAAGAATTCAAATGATGAGCTTCTTATACCAAACGATCCTTATAACGTTGATAACCTTAATTTTTTGGCAGGTAAGGATTTAGATTACGTAAATCATACTGCTATGCTTGGTACTTTATTTGCACACTCTGACGGTAATGTGCCAAACATTGTAATTGAAATTAAAGACAGAAGCGAATATTCTTTCGGATATTTAGTTTATTTCTTTGAATTAGCTTGTGCAATCTCCGGTTATACTTTAGGAGTAAATCCTTTCAATCAACCCGGTGTTGAAAGTTATAAAAAGAATATGTTTGCTTTGCTCGGTAAAGAAGGATACGAGGATTTAGCAAAAGAATTAAATGACAGAATTAAAAAATAATGATTAAAAGAGCAAATTTTTGCTCTTTTTTTCTTTTTTAGAATTTTTTAAAAAAATTTAGCTATTTTCACTAAAACTATTGATTTTTTTTGAAATATAGTGTATAATTTAGACAGAAAGAAAAAGTATATTGTGGAGGACAATAATATGGTAAAAATTATTATTGGTGTGAAAGGCACAGGTAAAACAAAAATTCTCATCGAGATGATTAACTCTGCACTTGAGAGCTCAAACGGCTCTGTTGTATGCATTGAGAAGGGTGAAAATCTCAGACTCACACTTAGTCACAAATGCAGACTAATAAATTCTGATGAGTATATGGTGAACGATGCTCAAGAGCTTTACGGTTTCATTGCAGGATTGTTAGCAAGCAACCATGATATTACAGACTTGTTTATTGATGCAACTTTCAGAATTTGTCAAAGAAATGTTGAAGCATTTGACAATTTCTTAACCGAAATCGATCAACTCGTTTCTAAGTTCGACGTCAACTTAGTAATGACATTGTCAATGCCTGTAGAAGACGCTACTGAAAATATCAAAAAATATCTTTAATTTTAAATAGAGAGGTATGGACCAATGTACTATTTTGATTTAACCTCAACAGTTGATATTTAGAATTCATTATCGAAATTTGCTTAAAGGTAGCTTAACCTTAAATTTGTTTGAAATACTCGATATGAAGAATCACAAGATTATATCATAAAATTCCGCCCGACAGTTTCTGTCGGGCGTTGATTTTTCAGAAATATTTATGACAATAGAACAAATTTTTTTTAATGGCATAAGATATAACAGAAGGCGACAAAATAGTCTTCAATTTTACAGGAGGATAACACCTATGCTGGATAACAAAAATTGTTCAAATCCTCATCAAAAAGAAAATATCTGTATAGACACTTACAGGGTACTTGATTCCTGTAGAGATAAGGATTGCTACGAAAATGTTAAGGTTTATTTAACGGATTTCGGAGAGGAGATTATCGAACGCACATCTACAATCAGAGCAAAATGTGCAAAAATAATGTCATCTTATATTGATGTAATTGATGTTCCTTTTAATAGAGGATTTTATCAACTTAACATAAAAATTTATACAAAAATTATCTTTGAAGCTTGTATTTGTCATGGAAATATGCAGGAATTTGAAGGTGTCGCAGTCGTAGAAAAAAAGGTAATTCTTTTTGGAAGCGAAGGAAATGTTAACGTATTCAAAAGTGAATTAAACGGAACGGGATTTTGTAACACAAATAACTGTGATTCTACTAAAACAAACAATTTACCAATCGCCGTATTTGAAACAGTAGATCCTATTGTTTTAAACGTCAAGGTAATTGAACCACATCATAATAGCATTTGTTGCTGTTGTTGTGTTGATGATATACCTGAGCATGTTAAATGCAAATTTAATGGCAGACTATGTGACCGCGACGATAAAGCTCTGGTTGTTTCGTTAGGATTCTTTTCAGTAGTTAAAATTGAGCGTCCGGTTCAACTGTTGGTAAATGCAATCGAATATAATATCCCTGACAAGGAATGTATTACCGCTTCTGAAAATGATCCGTGTACACTTTTTAGAACTATGACATTTCCGGTAAATGAATTTTCACCTTATGTACCACAAGGCTTTGGTTGTGGAATAGGTGCAAATAAAGATAGCGGCGGATGTGGATGTAAATAATTAAAATAATAAATGGCAGAGTTTATATTTCAACTCGTTCAAGTCGAGTTGAAATATTCGCTCTGCCGTTATTTTATAGTTCCAAAACGTTATCTACATACTTATTTAACTCTGAAATATCATGAGAAATCACTATTACCGTTTTATTTTTAAGTAAGCTCATTATTTTAGGAATCAATCTCTTTTTCATATCATTATCCAGGGCAGAGAACGGTTCGTCCATTATAAATACATCTCCATTGTATCTAATAGCCCTGGCGATTGATAAACGCATTTTCATACCACCAGAAAGCTCACGTGGATATGTATTTATATCATTATCTAACTCAACTATTGATAAAAGCTCATTGACAGAAAGTAAAGAATTGTTTTCAACAATTTCTAAGTTTTGTTTTACAGTAATCGCATCAAAAAGTCGAGGTTCTTGAAAAACATAACTTAATTTTGTACTTTTCTTAGTAATTTCCCCAGTATAATCATTGTCAAGACCTGCAATTATTCGTGCAAGAGTGGTTTTACCGCTACCGCTTTCGCCCTTTATTACAGTTACTTTATTTTTGGTAATATTAACGGTAAAATTTTTAAAAATGATCTTGTTTCCAAAGGATTTACTAAGATTGTTTATTGTAATCATCAGCGCCTCCACTTGATTTAATATATTTGCCTAATAAATATTTCAATAGATTTGTAACAAAAATTTCAAATATTAAGCTAATTACGATTACTGTTATCGTCCATGCAAAAACATCAATATTGTTAAAATATAATTTTCCGTTAAATAATTCTGAGCCTATTGAATTTTTTGGAGTACAAAGAACTTCTGCTGCAATTCCTGCTTTCCATCCAAGACCTATTGAAGAAAGAAGCGCAGAGGTAAAATATGATAAAAGTGACGGTGCATATAATGCGGAAATTTTTTGCCTGAAAGGAATTTTATAAATTTTACAAACTTCAATTAAATCTTTATCAATACTTTCTATTCCCTTATAAATATTAGAAAATACAATAGGGAACACCATCAAAGCGCTAATGACAATAGGCGTAATATTATTACCGATAAATATCCATATCAAGATAATAAATGATGCAACAGGGGTAGATTTTATGACTGTCACAAATGGTAATACAAAATCGTAAATAATTTTAGAAAATGAACACAACAGGCCCATAATACAGCCTAAAACAATCGCTATTATTATACCTAATCCGACTCTGATTAAAGAAAGAAATGTAATTTTCCAAAAGCTTGCCGTAAAGATTAACTCGGTAAGTTTTAAAACAACGCTTGCGGGATTTGGAAAAAGCTCCGGGAATCCTATTATGTATGATAATAACCACCAAATTCCCAACCAAAACGCTGTGATTAGTAATATTTTAAATATTTTATGAAGTCTGTTTTTAGTTTCCATAGTAGAAATCACCGCCCGGAAGAGCGTTTCCTATACTATTAGGTGCAACGGAATACATTGCCTCAAGAAAATTAGACATAGCATTTTTCATATCTTTTCCGTCTAAATATTTAATATTGCAATTTGGTATAGCTTTACTAGCTACTTTACTATCACCGCCAAATATTCCAAATTCCTTTACTAACAAACCTGCGACATCGGTATCTTCATTTGTTTTTTCTATTGAAGATTTGTATTCCTTTAAAAATTCTTTAACGCTACCGGGATATTGATTTGCAAATTCCTTTCTTACAACAACACATCCTTGAACGAGCTGTTCGCCGTTGGAAATTTTATTCCATTCTTCAGTAAAATCTAATGTTTTTTTCAAGTTGGTATTTGCATTTGTAGCTATAGTTACCATAGGCTCAGGTAAAACTGCATAATCTACTGTACCTGCAATTACAGCGGTGCGAAGAGCTTCTGCCGTTGCATAAGTACTAGAATCAACGGTTATTTTATCCTTTATACCATTTTTGTCGATTATATAGTTTGTAATAAACGTTGGATTTTGAGCCGGACAGTATATAGTTTTACCTTCAAGTTCAGACATACTGTTAACATCAATATTATTTGTAACCAAATAGAGAACGCCCAATGTGTTTATTGCGATTACTTGCACTTTACCATTTGATTTATTATAAAGGTTTGCAGCAGCATTTGTTGGAAGAGCAGCAATATCATAAGTACCATTAATCAATCCTGCCATTACCAAGCTAGGATCTGTTTCTACGGTAAACTCATATTTGTTTGCAGTATTACCCAATGAGCTTTCTTTCATTAAATGAGCCATACCAAAACCCGTTGTACCATTCAATGTAATAACGTTAATTTTATCATCTGTTTTTTTATTATTACACGACGTAAAAGCAAATAGTGAAATTGTTATTAGAATGACCAATGAAATAGATAAAATTTTCTTCATAATTTATACCTCGTTTAAAAATATTATTTTATCATTTTTTATAATTATTCCTGCTTGCTCAAGCTTATCAAACGCTCGATATAGAGAAGCCCTTCCGATTCCTAACATCTTTGCAATTGTACTCATATCAACAGTTAATTTAACTTCGTTATTATTAGAAATTTGCAATAGATATGCATAAAGCTTATCTTCAGCGCACTTTGCAGTATAGGTGTTGATTTTTTTATTCAAAAAACTAACTTTTTTTGCCAAAAATTCAATATAATTAAAGGAAACTTTTTCATTTTCTTGAATACATTTTTTAATGTAATTTTTGTTCATTGTTATAACGGTGCAATCCGTTACAGCAACAACGGAAGTTAAATGCGTTGGAGTATCAAATAATCCTGCTGCCCCATAAACGTCATTTTTGACTAGTTTTCTGATAATAACACCATTGTTTCCTGATTTTATTACAGCCTTACCTTCAACCAAAACACCGATATTGCAAGGAGTTTTGTTGCTTTGCAATATTTCTCCTTGATTAAATTGTTTTATATTTATTCCTTCAAAAGACAGCAATTTATCAATTTCTGTATTAGTTAAATTTTTGAAAAGAAACAAATTATTCTGCAAAAATTGCTTAACATCCATAATTACACCAGCTCTTAATAAGTGTCTCATTTGATACACTTATTTTAGCATATATAATAATAAATGTCAACATATTTGAATAAATCACTTGATTTTTTTTAATAAATAGTATATTATATTTGTAATAGTTAATTAAGGAGATTTATTATGTCTATTTTGGTAACAGGCGGAACCGGCTTTATTGGCTCACACACTGTAGTACAGCTTTTGAATAATGGTAATGAGGTGATTGTTCTTGACAATCTATGTAATTCCAAGGAATGTGTTCTTGATAGAATTAAAACGATTACAGGAAAGAAAGTTAAATTTTATAAAGCTGATTTATTAAACATCGAAGATGTCGAAAAAGTATTTAATGAAAATACCATTGATTCTGTTATTCATTTTGCAGGTTTAAAAGCAGTTGGTGAAAGCGTAGCAAAACCAATGTGGTACTATCACAACAACATTACAGGTACTCTTAATCTATGTAAGGTTATGTCTGAACATAATTGTAAAAAAATTGTATTTTCTTCATCTGCTACCGTTTACGGCAAGCCCGAATCTGTACCGATAAATGAAAATTTTCCTTTATCCACAACAAATCCTTACGGTGAAACTAAGCTGATGATAGAAAGAATACTTTCAGATATATATGTATCAGATCCTGAATGGAGTATTTCTATTTTAAGATATTTTAATCCAATTGGTGCTCACGAGAGCGGTTTAATTGGCGAGGATCCCAAGGGAATTCCAAATAATCTATTACCTTACGTTGCTAAGGTTGCTTTCGGAAAGTATGATCATGTAAATGTATACGGCAGCGACTACGCAACGCACGACGGAACCGGAGTACGTGATTACATTCATGTCGTTGACCTCGCTAACGCTCATTTAAAGGCACTTGACAGAGCGGCACAGGTAAAAGGTGTAGAACACTTTAATATCGGTACAGGAAACGGATATTCTGTTCTTGACGTTATTCACGCTTTTGAAAAAGCCATTGGACATGAAATTAAATACGTAATTTGCGACAGACGCCCCGGAGATATTGATGAATGCTATGCCGATCCGACAAAGGCATCAGAAATTTTGGGTTGGAAAGCTGTTTATGACATTGACAAGATGTGTTTGGATGCCGCTAATTGGCAAATGAAAAATCCTGATGGATTTGGAGAATAAATATGATAATTAAAGAATTATTTGGAAAATTGGATGATGGCAGAGAAGTATTTGCTTATAATTTAAAAAATGCCTCAGGAGCTTCTGTTAAAATCATTACCTTAGGTGCAACAATAGTATCAATAAACGTCCCGGATAAAAACGGTAATTTAGCTGATGTTGTTTGCGGTTATGATAACGTGGAATCTTACATAAATAATAGTGGTTATCAAGGTGCTATTATCGGTAGATACGGAAATAGAATTAAAAACTCGCGCTTTGTGCTTGATAGTGTAGAATATAATCTATTCAATAATGAAAAGAAAAATCATCTGCACGGAGGAAAAGAAGGCTTTGATAAAAAAATTTGGGATGCGCTCGCTTGGGAAATCGGCAACACTATGTATCTTGAATTTAATTATGTTTCCCCTGATATGGAAGAGGGGTACCCTGGTAACTTAAAGGTTAAGGTATTATATACGTTTGATAATGAAAATGTATTTGCAATTAACTATAAAGCAGTTACTGATAAAAAGACAGTTTTAAATCTTACCAATCATGCATATTTCAATCTTGGCGGATATAATTCTGGCAGAATAGAGAACCATAGCCTGTGGATTGATGCAGATAAGGTTTCAGAGGTTGATAACGAACTGATACCAACCGGAAAAGATATTTTTGTAGAGAACACACCTTTTGATTTCAGAAAAGAAAAACTAATCGGTAAAGATATTGATAATAATGATGAATTATTAAAGCTTGGTCAAGGTTACGATCATAACTTTATTTTGAATTGTGACGGTACAGTTAAGCATATAGCAACGCTTAAGGATACCAATAGCGAAAGAGTAATGAAGGTATTTACAAACCAACCCTGTGTACAAGTTTACTGCGCAAATTGTATAAATGAAAATGAATCACCATTTAAGGCGAATTTTCCTCAAAAAAAGAGATGTGCAGTTTGTCTCGAAACTCAGCATAGCCCTGATGCTCCTAATCATTCAAATTTTAAGAGTACAGAATTAAATCCCGGTGAGCTTTACGATTACACAACCATTTTTAAATTCGAATACTAAATTATGAAGAACCGCATAAAAATGCGGTTCTTTTCATATATTTATACCACAATTTAAATTTGGAGAAATTATGGTATATTTTAACTCAAACAAAGAAAGATGTGAAAAACTTGCTACATATATAATAGAGAATAAAACAACTGTAAGAGAAACAGCAAAAAAATTTGGCATAAGTAAATCAACCGTTCACAAGGATGTTACTGAAAAGCTCTCTAAAATCAATTATCCGCTTTATTATAAAGTAAATGAAATTTTGGAAATAAATAAAAAGGAGCGCCATCTAAGAGGTGGTGAAGCAACTAAACTAAAATATCAAAATGCAAAGCTCGTGTTTAATAAATAAACACGAGCATAAATTATATAGATGTTACAAAACATACATGCCTAATTATACAAAATACAAATTTTATATAATTAAGAGAAGGGGATATTTCTTATATTATGGCACAATTCATTTTAAAATCACGTTATTTTCACCAAGCAGCATTTTTAATGCAGAAATTACATTTTCATCTGTATCAATTTTAATATCATTTGATTTAACATATTTTTTATCAGATGAATCATAAAACACTACTTCAGTATCACCTTTAAATTCTTTCAGCAATTCAATAATGTCTGAAACTATTTTTGATTTTACAGTATCAACCTTGAGATAAAGCCTTTTAGTATTATTTTTTATTACATAAGAATCATTATTTAAAATTATTTCTCCGGATTCCATTATAATCTTTTTAGGTTCTTCATCTTTTATTGATACCGTGCCTTTTATAGATATAACCTTACCAACCGATAAAATATCACTAAATTTCAAATATTGTTTTGGAAAAACAATAATTTCAATTTCACCGCCGTCATCTTCAATCTTGACAAATGCCATACTGTCATCATTTTTAGTTTTTTTAATAACTCGTCCTGTTATTATTCCTGCAATATTAACCCTATCTTTATCTTTACAATCATTCACAACCGATAATATTGATTTAGGTTTAATTTCATTTAAATTCTTACTGTACGAATCTAAAATATGGCCCGAAAAAAAGAAACCTGAAATATCTTTTTCCATAAGCAAAAGTTCATTTATTTCAAACTCCTTTATATCGGGATATGAAATTTTAATACCTGCTTCCTTAATATCTTCCTCTGCCATTAAAGATGTCATATCCAACTGTCCGTCTTTTGTTGACCTTGATATACTTATTGCGCTATCAACAGCATATTCATATATCTTCAATAGTTGTGAACGACTTTTTTTAAGCGAAGTAAATGCACCGACTTTTATAAGTGCTTCAATTTGTTTTTTATTTATATCGGCTTCTCTTAAACGGTACAAAAAGTCTTCAAAGCTAACATATTTACCGTTTTTTTCACGTTCTTTAATAATAGAATTTATAAGACTTCTGCCCACTCCTTTTAAAGCTAACAAACCAAATCTAATATTTCCGTTATCAACAGAAAAGCTCGTGTGACTAAAGTTGACGTCAGGATGAACAATTTTTATACCTAATCTCGAACACTCATCGATATATTCTGTCATTTTATCGGTAGTGCCTAAAACAGACGTTATTAAAGATGCATAATATTCCTTTGGGTATCTTGCCTTCAAGTACGCAGTTCTATAAGAAATCAATGCATAAGCAGCCGCATGCGATTTATTGAAGGCGTATTTTGCAAAGCTTTCCATTTCTTCAAACAATTCATTTGCAATCTTCTCATCAACACCATTATTTACAGCACCGGAAATGAAAACATCGTGCTCTTTTTTCATTTCCTCTTCTTTCTTCTTGGACATAGCACGTCTTACAATGTCAGCTTTACCGTAAGAATATCCTGCTATTTTGCTAAATATCTGCATTACTTGTTCTTGATAAACAATACAGCCGTAAGTCGTTCGTAAAATCGGCTCAAGTAACGGTGTTTTATACTTAATTTTAGATTTATTATGACGTCTTTCAATATACGTAGGTATAGAATCCATAGGGCCGGGGCGATACAATGCAATACAAGCAATTATATCGTCAATAGTTTCCGGTTGTAGCTTTGTCAAAACTTGGCGCATTCCTGCAGATTCAAGCTGAAACACACCTTCTGTTTTACCGGAAGAGATAAATTTAAACGTTTTATCGTCATCAATTGGGATTTTTTCAATTGAAAAGTTACTATCGGTTTGTTTTATTAATTTTTCTGTATCGGAAATTATTGTTAAATATCGCAAAGCTAAAAAGTCGAATTTAAGTAGTCCGAGCTTTGCAACGGTGTCCATATCATACTGTGTTACAACAACTCCACCATTTGTTGATAAAGGTAAATATTCAACAATAGGCTTATCTGTAATTACAACTCCTGCTGCATGAGTCGACGCATGACGAGGCATTCCCTCTAACTGCATAGCTGTATCAAGCATTTTATTTATTTTAACATCGTTATTATAAAGCCTTCTTAATTCCGAGTTTTCTGTAAGGCACTCTTTGATGGACGCATTTGGTTTTGACGATATCAACTTGGAAACATTATCGATATCGTTAAATGGGACCTCAAGAGCTTTTCCTACATCTCGTACAGCAGCCTTTGCCGCCATTGTTCCAAAAGTAACTATTTGTGATACATGGTCGGTGCCGTATTTTTGCTTAACATATTCGATAACCTCATCACGTCTCTCATAGCAAAAATCAGTATCAATATCAGGCATACTTACTCGCTCTATATTTAAGAAACGTTCGAACAAAAGATCATATTTAATCGAATCTATGTCAGTAATTCCAAGTAAAAAAGCAACAAGGCTACCTGCACCTGAACCTCTACCTGGCCCAACCGGAATATTATTATTTTTTGCAAAGCTTATAAAATCCCAAACAATCAAAAAATAATCGTTATACCCCATCTTATCAATGACGGAAAGCTCATATTCTATTCTCTGTCTGTATATCTGTTCAGAATTTTCTTCAGTAAATACAATATTACCTTGATTTACACGTGACTGTAAGCCTTTATAAGCTAAATCAGATAGATATTTTTTTGATGATATACCAACAGGCAATTTATAAACAGGAAGTTTTGTGTCTCCAAATTCAAAGTCAAAATTACACATTTTGGCAATTTTAACAGTGTTTAAGCAAGCATCTTTATATGCATTAAACGCCTTTTCCATTTCTTCAGCAGTTTTTAGATAAAATTCATTCGTTGCAAAAGCACTATTTTTCGAATTTTCAAGTGTGGAATTCATCTGTATTGACATTAAAACCGACTGCATATATGAATCTGATTTTTCAAGGTAATGTACGTCATTTGTACATACCAGCTGTACGTCAAGCTCTTTCGATAGTTCAACTAAATATTCATTAACAATTGCTTGCTCAGGAATTCCGTGATTTTGCAGTTCTAAATAATAGTTTTCTTTACCGAAAATATCTATCATTAGTCGAATATTTTCCTTTGCAGCGTCTATATCACCGGCTAATATACTTTTGGGGACTTGACCAGCAATACAAGCAGACAAAGCTATAAGTCCTTCGCTATGCTCTCTTAAAAGCTCCAAATCAATTCTTGGTTTTACATAAAAACCATCAATATAACCGCTTGAAACTAAAAAAGACAGATTTTTATATCCAATTTCATTTTTTACAAGTAAAACTAAATGATAGTATGGGGCGTTTCTTACTCGTATCTTTTCAAACCTTGACGTAGGAGCTACATAAACCTCACAACCGATGATTGGCTTTATGCCTTCCTTTTTACAGGATTCGTAAAATTCGATTGCTCCAAACATATTTCCGTGATCAGTCAAAGCAACAGCTGTTTGTCCAACGCTTTTTACATATTTTGCAATATCTTTTATTTTACATGCTCCGTCCAGCAAGCTGTACTCACTATGTAAATGTAAATGTACAAAATCAGCCATATTTTCTTCCTCTCATTAAAATTTTTTTGTCTTGTTGTAAAATTCTATGATTTTTTCTAATCTATGATAAACTCCCGATTTAGATATAGGCGGGTTAAATTTTTTACCTAATTCAGTAAAATTTAAATTATCATATTCAAAACGTATATTTGCCATTTCCTTTAAATTATCCGGCAAATCATCAAATAAATCTTCTTTTTTTAATTTTTCAATTACCTCGCAATATTTTAATGAGGCATTAACGGATTTATTTATGTTAGCAGAATCACAATTCGTTACTCTGTTTACATCATTTCGAAGTTCTTTTTCAATCTTACTGTTTATAATTGAATAAACGGAATTATTTGCGCCTATCAATGCAAGAAAATCACTGATAGTATCACTATCTTTAGAATATAAAATAAATTTATTTTTTCGAATAGTCTTTTTGAAATTCAAATCTATAGAAGAGAACCAATTTTTAATCTGTTCAGCGTATTCTTCATTGTCAAAAGAAAGGTCCATTCTGTATGTTTTGTATGGATCAGAAATTGTTCCGTGACTTAAATACAGTCCTTTTAAAAAGTTTTCTTTACATCGAGGACATTTGAACACTTTTTCTTCAATTTCTACAATTGTCGAATATCTGATAATATCAGTATTTATCAATATTCCACGCGAATTAGTATTGTAAGATATACTTTTTTTTGTGTTAATGTAATCACATGCGTTTTTTAACAATTCTGCATTTTTTACACTTGTAAAAAATGCAGAATTGTGCCCTTTATCATAATTTAAAAAACACATTGCTCCATATAAAACAGAAAAACAACAACACATTTTTGGTTTATCGTTTAATACGGATATTTCTTCCTTAATTAAATCTGAAAAAGATTTCATTTTTACTCCACATATATTATTTCTTCTTCTAAAATCACATCGAATTTATTCTTTATATTTTTCTTAACAAAAGATATTAAATTATTCACGTCTTCCGCGGTTGCATTTCCGTTGTTAACAATAAAACCTGCATGTTTAGTTGAAATTTGAGCACCGCCAAAGCACATACCTTTATAGCCTGCTTCATCTATAAGCTTAGACGCAAATGAATTTTTAGGCTTTTTAAATGCGCTACCTGCATTTGGTAAATCTAATGGCTGAGTTGCAGTTCTCTTCTTCCAATATGAATCCATTTTATTTTTAACGAAGCTTTGATCTTCTTTAGATAACACGATATGAGCATCTAAAACGACATATTTTTTATCCATAAAAACAGAATGTTTATAAGAAAAATCAAGTTCATTTTTATAAATTGTTAAAATAATGTTTTTTTCAATATCATATACATTGCATTTTTCTATAATATAAGCAATTTCACCTTCAAAAGCACGCGCATTCATATATACTGCACCACCAACACTTCCCGGAATACCGTAAGCAAACTCAAGACCTGTTAAGGATGCTTCATACGCACATACGGCGCACCCTGTAAGTGATGCACCGCATTCAGCAATAATTTTATTGTTTTGTACACAAATTTTATTCAACTGCTTTGTTGAGATAATAACACCGTCATAACATTCACAAAAATATGTATTTGTCCCGTTACCCAAAATAACGTACTTGTATTTGTTGTGTAAAAAAGAAATAATCTTACACAATTCATTAGGTGTCTTTGGACAAACAAATATTGAAGCTATGCCGCCTATTTTTATTGAAACCAATGAAGCAGAATTAACGTTTTCGTAATACGTTATTTTATTTTTGTCAAAAAAATCTTTTAAAGGATATAAATTCATATTATTTCTCCATATAATGTAATTATTTCTAACATTATATGCATATAACTAAAATTTATAATGAATTATCAACAAGTGTTTTTGACTCAAGAATCAATTCTTTTGCTGCCGCAAACTGATTATCGGTTAAATTTGTTCCACCAATAATTCTTGCAAGCTCTTCAACACGCTCTTTTTCGTTTAATTTGGATATTTTAGTCTCTGCTCTGCCATTGATTTCATTCTTCTTAATCAAATAATGATTATTTGCAAATGCGGCGATTTGCGCAGAGTGAGTAACACATATTACTTGAGAAGATGAAGAAATTTTATTCAATTTAACTCCGATTTTTTGAGATGTGCTACCTGAAACTCCGGTATCAATTTCATCAAAAATAATAGTTTGAGTGGCATTTTTATCATTTAACGCGCTTTTTAAAGCCAACATAATTCTTGCAAGCTCGCCTCCGGAAGCAATTTTGTTCATTGGAGATAGAGCTTCTCCCGGGTTTGTAGCAATCATAAATTCAATATCATCATAGCCGTTAGATGAAAGTACGAATTTATCTTCCTTAATAACTTCGCTAACACTGATCTCAAACTGAACCTTGGGCATATCAAGAAATAGTAAAGCGTTTTTTACTACATCTCGAAGCTCGATGGCCCCATTTAAGCGAATTTGGTGCATTTTTTTCGCATATTCACAACATTTACGATAAAGTGTGCGGTATTCGTCCTTTAACGCCTCTAATCGCTCTTCTCCGTTTTCAAATTTATTTAATTTTTCCTCGGCATCAATTTTAAATTTTAATATGTCTTCAATTGTTGGACCGTATTTTTTTTCGAGCTTACTAATTAAAGCTAGCCGATCTTCTACCATTAAAATTTGCTTTTGTGGATTTGAAAAGCAATCCGGATTTCCAAATTCTCTAGCCCTTTCGGCAACATCTTCAATTTCGCAATTAAAATTTTTTAATTTTTTTGCTAAATCCTCAGCTTCAGGCTCAATATCACTGATTCTTTCAAGGGCGTCAATAGCTTTATCAATTAAAACGCTTGCACTAATACCACTTTCGCTTTTAAAGAGAGCTCTGTAAACAATAGAACTCTGTTTAACCAGATTTTCGGCACTCTTTAATTTTTTTCTGAGTTCAATCAGCTTATCTTCTTCGTCGTTTGATTTAAGTTTCGCAGCATTTATTTCTTTAATTTGATAGTTTAGAATATCAACCATCATTTCTTTTTGCTTACTTTCTTCGTACAAAACATCAATTTCAGCTTTAACGGTACTCAATCTATGATACAATTGTTTGTAGTTTGCAATAATTTCTTCGCAATTTACGTATCGATCAACCATAAGTAAATGATTTGATTTATTCATAATGCTTTGATTGTCGTTTTGACCATGAATGTTGATAAGCAACCCACCAATTGTCTTTAGCTGAGATAAAGTAGCAGGTCGAGAATTTATTTTAACGGTATTCTTTCCTTCGATATTGTACATTCGAGATATTGAAAACATATCGTCTCTATCGTAAATAATTCCAATTTCATCACACATATCATATATTGATTCAGAAACAGAAGAAAACAACGCTGAAACAACGGCACATTCTTCACCGTGTCGAATAATTTCTTTTGATACTTTAGCGCCTAACAGCATATTTATTGAATCAATAATGATTGATTTGCCTGCCCCGGTTTCACCGGTTAAAACATTCATTCCTGCATTAAAATTGATATCAATATTTTTTGCAACAGCTATATTTTCAATATGCAAAAATTCGAGCATATTTTGCCTCGTTTCTTAATTTTCTGCTATTTTACTTATTTTTTCAGTAATTCTGATACTTGCTTCCTCTGATTTAGAAACAAGAATAATTGCATCGTCTCCTGCAACACATCCTAAAACATCACTGTCATTCAACGAGTCAATTCCGGCTGCAACTGCTTGTGCAAGACCGGGTGTTGTTTTGATAACAACGTTATTTAAAGCATAAGCAATATCGATAATTGATGAAAATAACGCGTGATTGTACCTTGAAGCATTTTCAAGTTCATTTTTTGGTGCTACATATTTGTAAACACCACCGGCAGTTAACTTTAAAAGCTTTAGCTGTCTAATGTCTCTGGATACAGTTGCCTGAGTAGCATTAAATCCTTCATTTTTTAATGCAATAATCAATTCTTCTTGTGTTTCAATGTTGTTATTAGAAATTATTTCCAAAATTTTTTGTTGTCTTTTAGATTTCATACTGTCCCCTTATTATGTAAACCTTTAATTTTTTCGTTTGTAATATCATTTCCATTTTTTGAAAAAGCAGCAATATATTCAATATTTCCATCTCCTCCGGAAATAGGTGATTCCGAAAAAGCTATACATTTAAATTCGAAATTTTTAGCGCAATCAATTACTTTTTTTATAGCTTCTAAACGATATTTCATCTCTTTAACAATACCGCCCTTACCGATTTTACTTTTACCAACCTCGAATTGTGGCTTTATTAAACCGATATAAATTCCATCATCCTTAAGTAGCTTAGTTGCAACCGGAATAATGTATGTTTGAGATATAAAAGATACGTCACAAACAATAATATCAACAAGTTCGCCTATTTGATCTAAAGTTAAATCTTTAGCATTAAAACGCTCCATTGATATCACTCTATCATCATTTAAAAGACTACTGTGCAGTTGATTTGAGCCGGAATCAACTGCATATATTTTAGACACGCCGTTTAGGAGTAAGCAATGCGTAAAGCCGCCTGTTGAAGCTCCTATGTCAATTGCCGTTTTGTTGTTTAAATCAAGCTTTAAATCATCAAGTATTTTTTTCAGCTTTAATCCACCTCGCGAAACATAAGGACAACTGTCGTTAACCTCAATATTATGCTCAATTGTCTCATCTATTTCATAAGAAGGCTTTTTAACAATGACGGAATTTACAAAAACGTTTCCTTCTTCAATTAATGTTTTGGCTTTTTGTCGGCTTTTTACAAGATTTTTTGAGAATAAATAAACGTCCAATCTCATCACTTATCTCTCTTAACCATATATTTTGCTAATTCCTTTAAAACCACACCTTTTTCACCCAAACAATCATCAATAGCATATATAGCTTCTATCGTTAAATCATTAACCTGTTTTTGCGCTTCATCGAGACTTAAAAAGGTTAACGTTGTTGTTTTGCCGTTTTTATCGTCTGAACCTACTTGCTTGCCAAGAACCTCTTTATTTGATATAACATCTAAAATATCATCTCTAAATTGAAATGCAATGCCAATATTAGTAGCAAATTTTTCAAGCTTTTCAACAATTGATTTGTCAGGATTATCTGTCGAGGCATAATATCCTAACAGTACAGCACATCTTATCAATGCGCCTGTTTTTAGTGAGTGCATTTCTTTTAATTCATCAAATGATTTAATATTATCGTTACTGTTTAAATCAATCATTTGTCCGCCTGCCATACCGTATCCGCCTGCGCAAAATGAAAGAGCTTTTGTTGCTAATACAATACTTTTATCACTAACAAATTTGTTAGATGACATAACCTCAAAAGCATAAGTTAAAAGTGTATCGCCAGCAAGTAACGCTTTAGCTTCTCCAAAAACCTTATGATTAGTTAATTTTCCTCGTCTGTAATCATCGTTATCCATACAAGGTAAATCGTCGTGTATAAGTGAATAAGTGTGTATCATTTCTAAAGCACACGCAAACGGCAAAGCTTTTTCAATATCGTCCTTCCCGGAAAACGCTTTATAAGTTTCTAAAACAATAAAAGGCCTAATTCGTTTTCCTCCCATAAGTAAGCTGTATGCCATGATTTCATGCAAGCCATGATTATCTTTAAGAGAAATATATTTATTCAATTCATTTTCTACAATTGTAGAATTTAGTGTTAACAACTCTTTAAAATCTGTTTTCATTAGCAAAAAAATCCTCTTCTACAATTTCACCATCAATATTAGTTAGCTTTTTAATGGAGCTTTCAACACATTCTAATTTATTGTTGCAGATCTTAACAAGCTTAACACCTTCTTCAAAAAGCTTTAAGGACTCTTCCAATGGATATTCTCCGCTTTCTAACAATGTAACTATCTCCTCTAGCCTATCCATAGCATTTTCAAAGCTTATTTCCTTTTTGGGCATTTAGTTCTCTCCTTCCGTTACGGTAGCCTTAAAGTTTCCGTCATAAAGCTTAACTTTTATGCAGTCACCAACGTTTACCATTTTAGCTGATTTAATTATGTCGTTATTTTCATTGAATACAGCACCATATCCTCTTGATAAAACAGCCATTGGATTTAACGTAACAAGTTTAGCGTTAATATTTGCAAATTTTTCTCGATTATTTAAATTTAATTCCGTCATTGAAGATTTTAGATTTTCAACAGTAGCAGAAAATCTCATCCTTGCAATATCAAGAATCGACTCCGGTTTTTTAAGTACTTTTTTGTTTTTAATTTTTTTAAGTCTGTCCTTTTGATAATTCAATGTCGAATTCAAGATATTTTTTGTTTTACTTTCAAATTTAGACAAAATATTTAAAATATCTCTAATATCGGTTGTAGCAATTTCCGCTGCTGCTGACGGCGTTGCTGCTCTTACATCGGCTACGAAATCGCAAATTGTAAAATCAATCTCATGTCCAACTCCTGAAATGACAGGAATTTTCGAATTAAAAATAGCTCTGGCAAGTCCTTCATCATTGAAAGCCCATAAGTCTTCAATAGAACCACCGCCTCTACCGATAATTATAACATCAACGTTATTGGCGATATTGAAGTATTCAATCGCTCTGATAAGCTCAAAGGGGGCTTCAGCGCCCTGCACAAGTGATGGATATAAAACAATATTAACACAGGGATACCGTCTGGTAGCCACATTTATAATATCTCTTATTGCTGCTCCTGTTGGTGAGGTAACAACCCCTATTCTATTTGGATATTTTGGAATAGGCTTTTTATGAATTTCATCAAATAAGCCTTCTTTGTTAAGCTTTTCCTTTAATTGTTCGTAAGCAAGATATAAGGAGCCTACGCCATCGGGTTGCATACTGTCAACGTAAAGCTGATATGAACCGCCTTGCGGATAAACCCCGACTCTTGCATGAACTACGACATTCATTCCGTTTTCCGGTACAAATTTAAGTTTACGGGCAGACGAAGAAAACATAACTGCTCTAATTTCGCAATTTTCATCTTTTAATGAAAAATAAAGATGACCGGATGAATGTCTTTTAAAATTAGATAGCTCACCGATTACAAAAACATCCTGTAATTGAACCTCGCCATCAATCAGCCACTTAATATAATTATTGATTTCTGTTACGGTTTTGTTTTTTTGTGGTAATTCATTACCGTTATCATCAAAACTGTAATTAACCATTTTCAATCCTCTTTGTTTAAAAATCTCTTGCGGGTTAGCAATGCTATTCCGGAAGCATTGTCTGAACTATATTCAGGCGTAGCAAAATACACGTTACTGAATTTAGCTTTTATGTTGCCTTGTATTATGGAGTTACTCATTACGCCGCCTGCGTAAATAATTTTCTCATATTTATATTTTTTGCGTAAATTTTCCGTAAGCTTCTCTAAAGTTTTACTTATAAAATCAACTACCAAGCTACTTACGAAGAACATATCGTTTGTTTGCTCTAACTCTCTCGTAGCAATATTTTCAAGACCTGACAGATTGCAATTCAAGTCTTTGATTGATATTTTATAATTGGGCAGAGTTCTTGTATTTTCTTTGGCAAGCTCTTCTATTTTTTTACCACAAGGGAATTTTAAGCCCATTTTTACGCCGATTCTATCAATTGCTTGTCCAGCATTTAAATCGTTGCTTCCACCGATTAAATCAATCTTAAATCCGCCATCACAAGGAGTAACGTATAAAATTTCGGTTGTACCACCGGATACGTGAAAGGCTATGAAGTTTTCATTTACTTCAGCATTAGCAGAATATATTGAGGCAGCGATATGTCCCGCTTGATGAGAAAACTTATAGTTATCAACTTTAAAAATGGACGCCAATAAATCACTTATTGCTTTTCCAACAAGAAAGCACGGCATATACGAGCCTTCTATGTCCCTTGGATATGCCGAGTGTCCTATTGCTAAAATTTCATATTTTGAAGCATCTTCTTTAATTTGTTGCGCGATTAAAGGGATGTTTTTTACGTGCGCAAAAACTGCGTCGCTTTGCCGTAGTCCACGTTCTCCGAGCTTAACAGGTAGTAAAATTTTATAATTTTTTAAAATTTCACCTTTTTCACTACATAATGCGAAGGAAGTTGTGTAATTACTGGTATCTACACCAATAAAGGCTCTTTTAACCATTATTTTTCAAGTCCTTAGCAATATTATTTAAAACACCGTTAACGTACGATGAGGCTCCATCCTCACCATATTGCTTAGCCAGTTCAACAGCTTCATTTATAGATATAGCAGGAATTAACTCTGCATACATCATTTCGTATGTACTTATTCTCATTATAGTAACGGTGGCTTTAGAAAGACGATTTAGCTTCCAACCGTTCAAATGTAATGTGATTTTTTCGTCTATGACGGATAAATTATCACATACTCCCAAAAATAAATTTTTAACATTTTCGTTTTCGTCATCTTCACAAACAAAATTATCAAAAGCAGTATTATAATAATCAATCGCACTTTGTTCTTTATTAAATTGATAGCCGAACAAAAGTTCAAATACTATTTTTCTTATTTTTCTTTTTCCTAGCATAGTCATGTCCTTATAATATAATTTTCTTCACACTTATTATATATTCATTTTTTGATAAAGTCAAGTGAAAATATTCATTTTTTATGCATATTTATAATTTTTATTAAGAAATCTTATAAACTTATTGAAAACAGCGTTATTTTATGCTATCTTTATATTATATTATTCACGTGAGGTTAAAAATGAATAAATTATTTTTAAAAACTTTATTTACATCATGCTTTTTATTCACAATTTGCTCATTTATTATCAATTTTACTGTTTGGATTTTTTCATCAAATAATCAAAGCAGAATGCTGATAATTTGGGCAAATCTTTTAATTCTTTTAGTATGCTTCATCATTTCATTTTTTACTGTTCATAAAAATTCAAAAAAGAATAACGCATCAAGTAATAAACTTAAATTTACTTATATTGCAGGCATTATATACACATTATCTTTTTTTGCAGTCAATTCATTTCAGTATATAATAAAAAAAGAAAATTTTTGGAATGGTTATACACTAATAATACTTTTGATTTTTGGTATTACTTCGTCAATTTTAATTTTAAAGGTAAAATTTAAAAATTATTTTGCTTCTTCGTTATTCAATTTCTTTTGTATAGGTATTTTTTACTACACAGTTTTCGTAATTAAAGCAAATTTTTCAAAGGGGAATTCCTTAATTATTGTTTTAGGCGCATATACAATGGTATATATTTCGTCTGCTGTAATTTATTATTTAATATCAAAAAACAGACAACAAAAACATAATGCACAAAAAGAATATAGTAATCTTTTCTCATAAATACAAAAACAACCCGAAATCGGGTTGTTTTTTGCATATTAAATAAATTTTTAGTCAAAAAGTTAAATTACTTAAACTTACGCTTTCTTGCAGCTTCTGACTTTTTCTTTCTCTTAACGCTTGGCTTTTCGTAGTGTTCTCTCTTACGAAGCTCCATAAGAACTCCTGATCTTGCACATTGACGCTTGAATCTACGAAGTGCGCTATCGAGTGATTCATTTTCCTTAACTCTGATTTCTGCCATTTATATCCCTCCCCTCGCTTATGCAAAGAGCTAAAATCTCTTTAGTATTATATTACAAGAGTGTACATTTGTCAATAGGAAATTTCAATTTTTTTACTTTTTTTATTTTATAACTATATTTACTATTTTTCCGGGAACATAAATTTCTTTGACAATGTTTTTATCAACTAATACTTCAAGAACCTTGGCATCAGCCTTTGCAGTTGCAATAGCATCTTCTTTTGAAGCGTTTTTAGCAATAATGATAGTTGAACGAAGCTTTCCATTTACTTGAACCGCTATTTCAATGGTATTTTCGACGGTTTTTGCTTCATCATACTCAGGCCATTTTTCAAGAGATAAAAACGAAGTTTTTCCTAAGTTTTCCCACATTTCTTCAGTTAAATGCGGTGCAAATGGATTTAGAAGCTTTATAAATGTAGTAAGCTCATCAATTGTAATAGAACCTATTTCATAAACCTCGTTGATAAATGCCATCATTGCAGCAATTGCCGTATTAAATTTCATATTATCAATATCGAAGGTAACTTTTTTAATGAGCTTGTGCATTGAAGCTTCAAGCTTTTCTGAATATCCTTTGCCATTAAGAATTTCGGGTAAAGATGCTACCTTATCCAAGAAACGCTTGCAACCTCTAATGCTTGCAGGATTCCAAGGAGCCGCCTTTTCAAAATCTCCTATAAACATTTCGTATAAACGAAGAGTATCAGCACCATATTCACCTATTACATCATCAGGATTAACTACATTTCCACGAGATTTAGACATTTTCTCACCATTCTCGCCAAGGATCATTCCGTGAGCAGTTCTCTTTTTATATGGTTCTTTACAGCTAATTATATCAATATCGTAAAGGAATTTAGCCCAGAAACGAGAGTATAACAAGTGAAGAGTTACGTGCTCCATACCACCGTTATACCAATCGACAGGCATCCAATAATCAAGAGCTTCACGAGAAGCAAGCTCGTTATCGTTTTGTGGATCACAATAACGTAAGAAATACCATGATGAGCCTGCCCATTGTGGCATTGTATCAGTTTCTCTCTTAGCTGGTTTCCCGCAATGTGGACATACGGTATTTACCCAATCTGTAATCTTTGAAAGCGGTGATTCACCTGTATCTGTCGGTTCATAATGTTCAACATCAGGTAATTTAACTGGAAGCTGATCTTCCGAAACAGGAACCCAACCACAATCATCACACCATATCATTGGTACAGGTTCGCCCCAGTATCTTTGACGTGAAAATACCCAGTCTCTTAACTTAAAGTTAACCTTTGAGTGTCCCTTGCCGTTTTCTTCTAACCACTTAATAATTGCTTTTTTTGCATCTGCAACCTCAAGACCGTTTAAGAAATCAGAATTGCATAACACGCCCGTAGCAACGTCTGTAAACGCTGCTTCTTGAACGTTTCCGCCTGCAACCACCTCAATGATAGGAAGTTCAAAAACTTTCGCAAAATCCCAGTCTCTTTCGTCATGTGCAGGCACTGCCATTATTGCTCCGGTACCATACGTTGCAAGAACATAATCTGAAATGAAGATAGGAATTTCTTTACCGTTTACAGGATTTATAGCCTTTACACCGTCAAGACAAACACCGGTTTTATCCTTAACAAGCTCTGTTCTTTCAAAATCTGATTTTTTTGAAGCCTCGAATTGATATTTTGTTACTTCATTGATATTTAGAATATCGTTTTTCCACTTATCAATTAAAGCATGCTCAGGTGACATAACCATATATGTAGCACCAAAAAGTGTATCCGGACGAGTTGTATATACGGTTACCTCATCACCTAAGGTAGTATTAAAATTAACCTCAGCACCCTCGCTTCTGCCAATCCAATTTATTTCCTGTGTCTTAATTCTCTCGAGAAAATCAAGTCCGTCAAGGTCATCAATAAGTCTTTGTGCATACTCGGTTATTTTAAGCATCCACTGGCTCTTTACCTTGTGAACAACCTCACTACCGCATCTTTCGCAAACACCGTTTACTACCTCTTCGTTAGCAAGAACGCATTTACATGATGTACAGAAGTTCACACTCATTTCCTTCTTATAAGCAAGTCCTTTTTTATATAATTGAAGGAATATCCACTGTGTCCATTTAACGTATTTAGGGTCTGTGGTGTTAATTTCTCTGTCCCAATCAAAGCTATAACCTATTGATTTTAATTGCTCTTTAAAATGAGCAATGTTTTTCTCGGTAACAATGCTTGGATGAATATGATTTTTTATCGCATAATTTTCAGTAGGAAGTCCGAAAGCATCCCAGCCCATTGGAAATAGAACGTTATATCCTTCCATTCTCTTTTTACGTGATACAATATCCATAGCAGTATAAGGTCTTGGATGACCAATATGTAATCCTTGACCTGATGGATACGGGAACTCTATCAAAGTGTAATATTTCGGCTTAGAATAGTCCTCAGACACCTTAAAAGCCTTGTTTTCATCCCATTTGTCTTGCCATTTTTTATCAATGGCGCTAAACTCGTATTTCATCTCTATCTCCTTGTTATTCGGCTATTAAACCGCTTATATCTATTTCTTCGGCATCTGACCAAAGTTTTTCCAATCTATAAAATTCTCTGGCTTCATTAGAGAAAATATGCACAATTACATCATGACAGTCGATAACTTTCCATTCATCAGAATCAGTACCTTGCAATCTCACGTGCGCAACACCGCCATTGTTTAACTGATATTCAACCTCATCAGCAAGCGTTTTTATTTGTGTACTCGAATTACCCGAACAAATTACAAAATAATCAGCAATTGTCGTTTTTTCGTCTATTTTAAGCATTTTTATATCGTTTGCTTTTTTAATATCAAGCACTTTAACCGCAGCTTCTGCGACTTTTATGGATTCCGCGTTTTTTAATTCGCCATTTTTCACATTATAAACAGCTTCCATTTTTACTCCTATACATTTTTAAATACTTCTTTACATAAAAGAAAATAATTTCTTGCATTTATGGTATCTTTGTCGATTTTTTTACCTTCGTTAATTAAATTTTTTATGGTTAAATCAAACGAATACACCATTGTTTTTCTAAAAACCTCTAATTTCTCATCATAACTAACAGCTAAGTCAATATTTTCATAAAAATATTTTCTAAGATTTACACAATCCTCAAAAGTTCGCGTTTCCTCAATATAATCTGCAAGATATATTATAGCCTCAAACAAAGTCATATTTTCGCGTCCTGTGGTATGATATAAAATTCCATTATAAATCTCACCATCAATTATATCATCGCCAAAAATACGCAATGCAAACTCACAACCAGTTTTAGAATGAAGCAATTTTGGTGTAAAATTTGTTAAATCAACAAAAATACCATATTCATTGCAAAGCTCAATCTGCTTTTCCGTATTGAAATCTTTTGTTATATCATGTAAAAGACCGGCAAGTCTTAATTTTTCAGCCTTTTGAGGAACAAAAATCAAAGCCAAATTATATGCTTCTTTTTCTACTCCGATAGTGTGTGTAAAACGCTTACTACTCATATAACTTTTGACTATTTCTCGAATATTATCAATTGTAGTGTTCATCTCATTCATCTTTATAAAGATTTTTGTCTCTTATATACTCCAATATTTCTTTAGTTAAAAAATGATCAACACAAACGTTATTTTTGATTGATTCTCTAACCATACTTGATGATATTTCTATCGGTTTAGCCTTTATGTTAATAATATTTGCATTAAATTTATGTTTATATTCTGCAATTTTATTTAAAATAAGAAAATCGTTTTTTAAGTCTTCTTCCCTTCGTATATAAACAATCGTAGAATTAGCAAATATATATTCAGGCATATACCATAAATCAAGCGTTAATAGCATATCGGTACCGCATAAGAAATATAAATCATTATAACCCTGTGATTTTAATTCTTTAATAGTATCTGCAGAATAACTTTTTCCATTTCTTTTAATCTCAATATCAGAAACAAAAACGTTATTTGAAACGTTAGAAAAGGCGATTTGAGCCATTTCAAATCTTTCTTTTGCGGTAGTTTTTGAATCAATCTGTTTATGTGGAGGAATACTTGTAGGAATAACAAACAGTTTATCCAAAGACATTTCCTTCAAAAACAAATTGCACATATTTATGTGTCCCTTGTGCGGAGGATTGAAGGTGCCACCAAAAATTCCTACTCTCATTTTATTTTGCTTAAATCAATAGCTCTGTTCTTCTCATTATCTGACACTCTAAACAAAACTATTTTGAGTCCTATAGTCTGAACAACCTCTGCTCCGATTTTATCAGCAATCAAAGTAGCAGTTTCTTTTACAGTCGAAGGACATGTTTCTAAAATTTTAATTTTTATCAATTCCCTTGCATTTAAAGCGTTTAGAAGCTGATTACATATTTCGTCAGTAACACCGGATTTGCCAATTTGGAAAATAGTGTCAAGCTTCATTGCAAGACCTTTTAAATATGCTCTTTGTTTACTTGTCATTTAGCACCTGCTTTAATTTCTTTGCAAACTGTTTAATAGCAACGCCTCTATGGCTAACCTCATTTTTCTTTTCCGGCTCTACCTCTGCAAAGGTTTTGCCGAAAGGCTCATAATAAAATAGTGGGTCGTATCCAAAGCCGCCTTCACCTTGACGTTCTGTTAAAATCCTTCCGTAACATTCACCACGAACGGAAAAGTTCTTTCTGTCATCAGGGAAAACGCAAGCCATAACGCAAACGTACTTTGCTTTTCTATTTTCTCTGCCTTTTAACTGTTGGAGAAGAAGGTCATTGTTATCTTCATCATCTCCTCCAGAATAACGTGCAGAAAATACGCCCGGAGCACCTTTTAAAATATCAACACATAGCCCTGAATCGTCTGCAATTCCTATATATCCACGTCTTGCAGGGATTCCTGCCTTTGTATATGCGTTTTCCTCAAAGGTCACTCCTATTTCAATAATATCTTCATGATATCCGATATCATCTAAAGATAAAATTTTTACCTCTTCTCCTAATTCGTGGGACAAAAGTGTCCTAAGCTCACTGATTTTCTTTTTATTTCTTGAAGCTAAAACTAATTCAATCATAACTACTCAAACAACGCATCAATAAAATCATTAGCGTTGAACTTCTCCATATCGTCAATTTGTTCACCGACACCGATAAATTTAACGGGAATATTCAGCTCATTTTTGATAGAGAAAACAATTCCGCCCTTTGCTGTACCGTCTAGTTTTGTTAAAACTAAACCGGTTATATCGGCAGCGTTTTTAAATTCTTTAGCTTGATTAACCGCATTTTGTCCTGTTGTAGAATCAAGAACAAGGAGTGTTTCCCTATTTGCGTTTGGTAACTCTCTTGTAATGACTCTATCAATTTTTGCAAGCTCATTCATTAAGTTCTTCTTGTTATGCAAACGACCTGCAGTATCAATAATAAGTGCATCAGCATTCCTTTTTTTAGCAGCATTTATAGCATCGAATACAACTGCAGCAGGGTCAGACCCCTCAGTATGCTTAATTAAATCAACACCGGCACGATCTGTCCAAACGTTTAGCTGGTCGATTGCGGCAGCTCTAAAGGTATCAGCAGCCGCAACAACCACTTTTTTCTTGTTTCTTTTTAATGAAGCAGCTATTTTTCCAATAGTCGTTGTTTTACCAACACCATTCACACCGATTATAAGAATAACTGTCATTTCATCATTAAAGACAATTTCTCCGCCTTCACCAATCATTTCCGACATGATTTGTTTTAAAGCGTTTTTAACGTCGTCACTATCTTTAATTTTTTCTTCTTTAATTTGCTCACGCAGCTCGTCTAAAATCATTTCGGTTGTATATGCTCCAACGTCAGCACAAACCAAAATTTCTTCAAGCTCCTCCATTAAATCCTCATCAATCTTTCTTAAATTCTTGAAAAGATCTGAAAAAGGCTTAAAAATTGCATTTTTTGTTTTTTGTAATCCTTTTTTTAGTTTTTCAAAAAATGACATATAATAACTCCTGTTTATTTAACTGAATTACTCGATAGTATCTTATCCTTACCCACATCGTTAACGTCCATAGTAAGTACTTTAGAAATACCTTTTTGAGGCATTGTTACTCCATAAAGTCTGTCAGCTATCTCCATAGTTCCCCTACGGTGAGTAATGATGATAAATTGAGTCTGTTTTGAATATCGTTTAATATACTGTCCAAATCTGTTAACATTAACGTCATCAAGAGCTGCTTCAATTTCATCAAATACACAGAAAGGTGTTGGATTAACCTTAAGAATTGCAAATAGAAGTGCTATTGCTACAAACGCTTGCTCTCCACCCGAAAGGAGCATCAAGCTTTTAATAACCTTACCGGGAGGCGCCGCTTTAATTTCAATACCGCAATTAAGGACGTCATTCGGATCAGTCAAAGAAAGTTCAGCGTGTCCACCGCCGAATAATTCCTTAAATACAGAATTGAAGTTCTCGTTTATCGAATTAAAAGCATCGATAAAATTCGTCTTCATTTCCGTCTCTAAATCTCCAATAATTGTTAACAAGTCATCTTTTGCATTATTAAGGTCGGTAATTTGAGTGTTCATATAATCGTAACGCTCTTTTACCTCTTTATATTCTTCAACGGCATTCGGATTTACAGCGCCTAGATATCTAAGCTTATTTTTACATTCAACAGCAATTTGAGCAATGTCTTTTCTATTCGTTTCATCTACTACCGGATAATTTAAAGCAACTGCTGTTGAATACGTTAGATTGTAATCTTCATGAAGCTTTGCAACCATTTTTTCATAATCAATATTAAGTTGCTCTAATTTTCCTTCACTCATTGTATGTGAGCGAACAACCGTTTCTTTGTTAGAAGAAATCTCCTTGCTTTTTTTGTTAAGTTCGTTTCTCTTTTGTTCAATTTTTTCACGAACATCAGTTAATTTGTTTCTTTCTTCCTCAAGTTTAGCAAGTCTCTCTTGGGCTTCATCGTAAAGCTCTCTGTTTTTTGCGGTTTTTTCCGCAGAGGTGCTAACTTCAAGATTATATTGCTCCATTTTAGCTTTTTTTTCAGAAATTTCATTATCAATTTCTGAAAGTCTATTGTTAGCATCTACTATTGCTGCTATTGCAATTTCAACATCTTTTTTAATTTCTGCGGTTTTAATTAAATTATTATTGATTTTATCCTCAATTTGCTCACACAATTCGACAAATTCGTATTTTTTTACATCTAAATCAATTCTTTTAGTTGTAATTTCCTCAATTTCGAATTCAGTCTTTTTATAAGCCTCATTTAAAGACACTGTCTCATTTTTATTTTTTTCATCTTCATCTGAGAGTCGTTTAGTGTCTGACTCCAAGCCTTCAATTAAATTTTTATTTATGTTAATTTGAGCAATCAAGGAATCATATTCGGTTTTTTCTGCTCTATGTAACGTATCATAAAGATCAAACTGTTGCTTGTCCATTCCTTGCTTTGTAGTAAGCTCACGAAGTCTTTCTCCCAGTTTTTGACCTTCCCGCTTAATATCATCAATTCGGAGAATAATGTCTTTTTCTTCTTCTTCCATACGCTTTATATCGGTTGTTCTTGAAAGCATATTACCTTCATTTTTTACAGAACCTCCCGTAAAAGAACCACCTACGTTAATTTGTTGACCGTCAAGGGTAACAACTCTTATTTTGAAATTCTGCTTTTTGGCCATTTCGGTAGCGTTATCTATATTATCAAAAATAACAGTTCTGCCAAGAAGTGAAGAAAATACGTTTTTGAATTTATCATCAAAGCTTATTAGTGAATCAGCAACTCCAATATAACCTTTAAACTTAGAAGAATTCAGCATTTCTTGAGTAGGTAATTGCGGACTAACCGAACTAATCGGATAGAATGTTGCTCGTCCTGCTTTATTGTCTTTTAAGACCTTTATACACGCTTTAGCGGTATTTTCATCATCAACGACAATATGCTGCAAGCCTGCACCCAATGCAGTTTCAATAGCTGTTATATATTTATCAGAAACCGATAGAAGCGTTGATATGGGACCGTATATTTTTTTGGCTCCATCAATATCACCATTCTTATATGAGTTCATAATAAAGCTAACGCTCTTTGTATAACCTTCAAATAACTCCTCCATAGCATTAAGTGCGTTAATTCTTTCTCTTAATGCGAGCTGTTTGGATTTCAAAATATTCATTTCTTCTTTAAGAGAATCATATTTTTCTGTTTTTTCTTTCAGCTCATTGTTAGTTTTGTCAATTATTTCCTGTAAGGAGTTAAGAGATTCCTCATACTGTGCAATTGTTTTACCAATTTCTTCGGACTTAGAGGTCAAATCATCAAGTGCCAAACGATATTTCTCTATATCTTCGTTAATTTCGGTTAATCTTTCGTCACCATTTGACTGTGAATTCTCCAAAACGGATAATCTTAACTTGATTTCTGCTTTATTTGATTCTAAAGCTTTCTGATGTTCAAAAAGCTCATCAATCTGTTTTTGAGTTTCATCTCTATCATTTTCAGCTTTAAACAACTCGCTCTTTAGCGCTTCATAATTGGCTTTTATATTTTCTAAAGATTCGTTTTCTTTATCGTACTTTAATTCCTTTTCCTTAATGTCAGACAAACAAATTTCTCTTTTTGCTTGGATTTTTTCAAGCTCTTCAATTTGTTCTCCTGATGATAAACGCGCATGCTCAACATTATTCTCCATTACCTTAAGCTCACTATTCAAGCTACTTATAGTATTGTGACAGCTTGTTATTTCAGCATAAATGCGCTTATCTTCTCTATCGTTTTCCTGTACCTTATCGTAAAGCTCATTCTCTTGCGCTTCAATTTGTCTTAAGGCATCATCTATCATTTCAAGCTCGTGTTCAGAAAGCTTATAGTCATTAGAGAGCTTTTCGATATCTTTTCTCATTTTTTGTGAATCATAAATCCACAAGGAAACATCAGCAACTTTTTTCTTTTCATAAAGTTCAAAATATTTTTTTGCTTTTTCAGCCTCTTTTTCAAGAGGCCCTACTCTGTTTTCAAGCTCAGTAAATATATCCATTACTCTTTCCATATTATCCTGAGTTTGCTTTAGTTTTCGTTCAGCCTCTTCTTTTTTGTACCTGTATTTAGCAATTCCTGCCGCTTCTTCAAAAATATTACGTCTGTCTTCACTCTTTTTTGAAATGATTTCTGCTATTCGACCTTGTCCAATAATTGAGTAGCCTTCACGACCAACACCGGTGTTCATAAACAGCTCGTATATGTCACGAAGTCTTACAGGATTTCTGTTTATCAAATATTCACTTTCGCCTGCACGATAATATCTTCTGGTTACGGTTATAGTATCGTATGGACTGTTTAAACGTCCCTCATCGGAAGAGTTATCAAAGGTTACAGATACCTCTGCATAACTCATAGGCTTTCTAACCTCTGTACCAATAAAGATTACGTCCTCCATTTTCGAACCACGAATATTTTTCGAAGAAAGCTCACCTAAAACCCATCTCATTGCGTCAGTAATATTTGATTTTCCACTTCCGTTAGGACCGACAATAACGGTTGCACCGTCATCAAAATGCAATATGGTTTTATCCGGGAATGACTTGAATCCTTGTAATTCTAACGATTTTAAACGCATTACGCTTCCTCCTTTATAAAATATTTATTTCATAGTTGGTTAAACTACTGTTTTCAATAATTTTTATATCTATTAACTTGAATTTTTCTTTCAATTTAAGTACGTTTTCTTTTTTATTTCCTATAACTTGAGAAACTTTTCCTTTTGGACACTCTATAGTTACATTGTTATGGTTAAAGTTTTCAAGTCTACTGCAAATTTCATCATAAAACAACTTACTTTTCACCATTTCACCAATTGAAGGTTCATTAGGTCCTGCAACAAACGTTTTATCAGAATGTAAATTTTCACTGTCGCTAAGACCTATTCTTATACACGAAACGGAGTTTTCATTAAATATCTTAAGAACTTCAGCGCATCGCTCTATCGCTTCCATAGAAGTTAACGGAGTATATCCGCCATAACTGGTGATTTTTTCAAGTTCTGTTTCTTTAAAAACCAAAGTAGGGTATATTCTAGCACCTGATGCTCCCAATTCGCACATTCTTTTAGCACAATAAATTTCATCATCTAATGTTGCTTTAGGCAAACCTATCATCATTTGAGCAACAAATGGGATGCTTGCATTGTTCAGCAGTCTTATTGCATTTTCTGTATCATTTACGGTATGTCCTCTCTTTAAATAAGTGAGAACATCATCGTTTAGGGACTGAACACCTAATTCAACAAAGGTTATAGTATAATTTTTAAGTACTTTAATTATTTCCTCTGAAATATAATCAGGACGAGTTGACATTCTAATACCGCAAACTTTGCCTGAATTTACGTAAGACTGTGCCAATTCAAGCAAATTTATCATTAAATCTCTATCAATTCCGGTAAAAGAACCGCCAAAAAAAGCAATTTCACATTCATAGTTCTTGCTCAAGCCCGACAAAACAACTTCTATTTCTTTCTCGACTTTAGTAAAATCAAATCGTTCATTTCCCGAAATATATCGTTGATTACAAAAAATACACTGATTAGGACACCCTAAATGAGGAATAAAAATTGGAATATTTATATGTTTCATTTGACATCAAATAAAATAAGTGCCTCTTTTGCCGCTGCTTGCTCGGCTTCTCTTTTTGATTTGCCAATACCTTTACCCACAACGTTGGAGTTCAATCTTACCTCTACCTCGAATGTTTTTAAGTGATCTGGACCGTATTCATTTATAAGAACGTATTGAATTTTATCTTTACCAATTGCCTGTACAAAATGCTGTAATGACGTTTTATAATCGTAGGCCATTTGATCGTTAGATGCTGTCTCAATATTATCTTTTAACATTGGTAATAAAAATTCAGCTACTATTCTCTTTGAATGTCCTGAATCAAGATAAATTGCTGCTACAAGTGCCTCAAATGCATTTTCTAAAATGGTGATTTTCTTTCTGCCGCTCGCTTCTTCGCCCTTGCCTAAATACAAAAAATCTCCAAGAGAAATCTTATTTGCAAAATTTGATAATGAACGAGAGCATACTACTTGCGCTCTTATTTTAGTCAATTCCCCCTCCGGTCTATCAGCATATTTATCATATATAAATTCGCTTACCACCAAAGAAAGAACACTATCGCCTAAAAATTCAAGCCTTTCATTGCATTCACAAGACTTGCTGTTAGCTTTATGCTCGTTAGCGAATGAGGAATGAGTAAGAGCGTTTATTAAAATACTTTTATTTTTGAAGCAATATCCAATCTTTTTTTCTAATAATTCAACTGGCAATGGATACATACTCATTCTCTCCTTTCAAAGTTATAGTGATTCTGCAACCTTTTCAACAATTTTAGTATCTACATACTCAATAGTTTGTATAATAGCGTTTTTTATATCTATTGCTTTAGAACTTCCATGGGCTTTAATTACCGGCTTTGAAAGACCTAGTAACGGAGCTCCTCCATATTTTGATGTGTCAAAGCTACTTTTTAGTTGCTTTAACTCTTTTTTAGTCATCAAATATGACATTTTGGTTTTCAAGTTAGTTGTGTAAATATTTTTAAGTGAACCAAAGAAAAATTTCGCCATTCCTTCAAGAAGCTTTAAAGTAATATTTCCGGTAAATCCATCCGTTATTAAAACATCACACGGACAATTAGGTAACTCCTTTGATTCGATATTTCCAACAAAGTTTATAATATCATTTTCACTTAAAAGCTGATAAGCTTCTTGTACTACAGGTGTTCCCTTATGTTCTTCCGTTCCGTTATTTAAAAGACCAACCCTTACGTTATCAATTCCTATGATTTTGTTCATATATACAGAACCAAGTATAGCCCATTGATTTAAAACGTCAGCTGTAACCGTAGGATTAGCGCCGGAATCAAGTAAAAGTATAGGCTTTTCGAAGGGAATGATTGTTGCAATAGCACTTCTGCGTATTCCCTTTATTTTTCTTACAATCAAGGTAGAACCAGTATGTAAAGCCCCGGTACTACCGGCAGAAATAAAACCGTCAACCTCATTGTTTTTTAACATTTTCAAGCCTTTAGCCATAGAGCAATCACTTTTTTCTTTCATTATCAGCATAGGATCATCATCCATAGTGATCACTTGCTCAGTATGAACTGTTTTTATGTTATCAAGAGACTCAAATTCTTTCAAGCAATCATCAATAGCTTTTTTATCTCCAATTAAACATATTTGTACATCAGAATGTTCACTAGCGGCCATATATGCGCCCTTTACGATTTCATAAGGAGCGTTATCTCCTCCCATAGCGTCAATTGCAATTATCATATTAAATACTTTCCTTTATCTTCTCTATAGTCGAAAGTGCTCTCTTCGCAATTTCTTCATTTCTTGCTTTTTTTCCACCCTTAACCTTATATGGCAGTGTTGAAACTATTCCAAAATTTGCATTCATAGGTTGAAAATTACCAGAATATGCACCATCATTAACATAATGTGCTAATGCACCTATAACTGTTTCCTTCGTAAAATCAATTTCATTTTTGCCCAAAGCTTTCATTGCAGAATTCACACCGGCTACGAAACCTGATGATGCTGATTCTATATATCCTTCAACACCTGTAATTTGCCCAGCAAAATATATGTTAGGATTTGTTTTAAACGAGTATGTGTGACTTAAATATTTCGGAGAGTTAATATAGGTATTTCTGTGCATTACACCGTATCTTATAAAGCTTGCGTTTTGAAGTCCCGGTATCATAGAAAAAACTCTTTTTTGTTCACCGAAGGTTAAATGAGTTTGAAAACCAACTATATTAAACATAGTTCCTTCTTCATTCTCTTTTCTTAACTGTACAATCGCGTGATAACTTTCTTTCGTTTCGGGATGCTCTATTCCTACCGGCTTTAAAGGACCAAACAAAAGGGTTTCATATCCTCTTTTTGCCATAACCTCAACAGGCATACAGCCTTCAAAAACAGTTAATTTTTGCGAATTTTCATCAAACTCGTACAATTCAGCTTCTTTAGCGTTTATAAGCTCATTGTAAAAAGATTTATATTCTTCCTCATTCATTGGACAATTGATATAATCAGCATCACCTTTATTGTATCGAGAAGCGAAAAACGCTTTTTCCATATCAATTGAGTCAAATTCAACAATTGGAGCAGCGGCATCAAAAAAGTGTAAACCGTCTATCTTCAAATTATCTCTAATAAAATCCGCCAAAGAATCTGAGGTTAGAGGTCCTGTCGCTATAATTGTTATTTCATCAGATTTAATGGACGATACTTCTTCATTACAAATCTGAATATTAGAATGATTTTTTATTTTCTCGGTTATATACGAAGAAAATTTTTCTCTGTCAACAGCCAAAGCCGAGCCTGCGGGTACCTTTGAAAAATCAGCTGCCTCCATTATAAGAGAGCCCATCGCTCTTAATTCGGCTTTCAAAACACCTATTGCGTTAGACAATTCATCTGATCTCAATGAATTTGAACAGACAAGTTCAGCAAAATTTTGACTATGATGAGCCGGAGTAAACTTAACCGGCTTCATTTCAAATAATTTCACCTTTACTCCACGCTGCGCTATTTGATACGCCGCCTCACAGCCTGCAAGTCCGGCGCCAATAACGTTTATACAGTTATATTTTTCACTCATTGTTATCCTCTGTATTGTAGCCGCAATTACTGTTTCTACAATACGCGTATTTTTTATTTTTTTTCGTTAAAAGCATATCTGAACACAAAGGACATTTTTTATCTGTTGGTATATCCCAAGTTGAAAATTTACAGTTTGGATATTTCTGACAACTATAAAACTGTTTATTGCTTTTTGTAAATTTAGAAATAACATCCGCACCACAATCAGGACATTTAATTCCGGTAATACCGCTTTTTGTTTTTGTATTTTTACACTTAGGATAATTCGAGCAAGCATAGAAATCACCAAATTTTCCTTGTCTTAAAAACATGTCAGCACCGCAAATCTCACATTTGAAATCTGCAATTTTTGGTTTATTATTCTCTACGTCCTTGTTTTCATTATTTAACGGTTTTGTATTTTTACACTTAGGATAGTTCGGACATGCTACAAACTTTCCAAACTTTCCGTCCTTGACAACCATTTTGCTTCCGCAAAGTTCACATATAATATCAGTTTCTTCAACAGGTATTTCAACGTCGCCTTTGTCTAAAGCATTCTCTGCTTTAACTAATTCTTTTTTGAAACCTACATAAAAATCACCAAGAACCTTTTCCATTGAAACGCTGCCGCTTTCAATTGTATCCAAATTATTCTCCATATAAGCCGTGAACTTATAGTTAACAATATCAGGAAAATGTTCATTCATTATTCTTGTTGTAATTTCACCAAGTGGTGTTGGCTTTAAATAGCGTCCTTCGCGTGCTACGTATCCACGTGAAATGATAACAGTAATAATCGGTGTGTACGTACTTGGACGACCTATTCCTTTTTCCTCCAAGAATTTTATCAAGCTTGCCTCATCGTATCTAAGAGGCGGTTCGGTAAAATGCTGTTGAGAACAAATTTCGTCTTTAATTAAAATTTCTTTTGCAGAAATTTCCGGCAATTTAGAATTTTTCTCCGGGTTAAAGGCATCATCCATATTTGTTTGAGTTTCTTCAACGGTTTCTTGATAAATCGCCATATAACCGGGGAATTTTACATTATACCCGCTTGTACGGAAAATATATCCGTTGTTTTCAATGTCAACAACGACTGTATTTATCTCAGCGTTTGACATTTGGCTTGCAACAAATCGCTCCCAAATCAATTTATAAAGCTTAAACTGATCGTTTGTGAGAAATTTTTTAATCTGTGCAGGTTCAATCTTAACCTTGGATGGTCTAATTGCTTCGTGAGCATCTTGAGCGTTTGTTTTTGATTTATATATTCTTATCTTCTCGGGACAATATTGTTCACCAAATTTATTAAGAATATATTCTCTTGTTAATTTCTGTGCTTCTTCCGAAATTCTAAGCGAGTCAGTACGCATATAGGTTATAAGACCTTGTACCCCGCCGTTTTCTGCACCAATATTTATTCCTTCGTACAATTCTTGAGCAAGCTTCATCGTTTTTTGTGATTGAAAATTAAATTTTCTTGATGCTTCCTGTTGCAAAGTAGATGTAATAAAAGGCGGTGCGGGTGAGCGTTGTTTCTTGCCTTTTTTTACAGAATCAACAGAAAATTGTCCATCTTCAACCTCTGATAAAATTTTATCCGCTTGTTCTTTGCTTAAAATCTTTATCTTTTTGCTCTTATCGCCGTAAAATCTTGCTACAATGCTTTTGTTTTTATCAGTCGAAAGATTCGCATCAATTGTCCAATACTCTTCAGAAATAAATTTAGAGATTTCCTCTTCTCTTTCAACGATAATTTTTGTAGCTACGGATTGAACACGTCCTGCGGACAATCCGCTTTTTACGGTTTTCCATAAAAATGGACTTATTTGATAACCAACTATTCTGTCAAGTATTCTTCTGGCTTGTTGAGAATTGACCAAATCCATGTCAATGTCTCTCGGATGTTTTATAGCTTCCTTAACAGTATTTTTAGTTATTTCATTAAACGTTACTCTTTTTGCTTTTTTTGCATCTTCGCCTAAAATTGTTGCTAAATGCCAAGAAATTGCTTCTCCCTCACGGTCAGGGTCAGTTGCAAAAAATATTTTATCTGCATTCTTCGCTTCCTTTCGTAATTCTTTAATTACATCTCCTTTTCCCCTTATGTTGATGTAATGAGGAGCAAAGCCGTTATCTATATCAATACCAAGTGTTGATTTTGGTAGATCTCTTACATGTCCAACCGATGCTATAACTTTATACTTTGAGCCAAGATAGCTTTTTACTGCACCTATTTTACCGGGTGACTCAAGTATTACAAGGTTATTTGACATAATTATTTCCTTTCGCCATTAATTTTTCTCATAGAAACCGCCTGGTAGGCTTTTTACAACTTTATTCATTTCCAGTAAAGATAGTGACGTCACAATAACGGACACAGATAAACCCAGCTCATCGAAGCTATCAATATTGTATCTCTTATCATTTTCCATAAAGTCGTATATACTTTTAGTATTGTTGTCCAGGTTCAACTTATCCAAATTTACAGTATTATCCTGCAAATCACTATTGGTTTCTGCTTTTTTGCCAGTTTTTTTAGTCTTTTTAAGCTTTAATTTAATTTTGTATCCAATCGCTTCAAGATAGTTTCTTAAAGTCCCACCTTCATCATGGTTAGAAAAGCTATGTAGAAGCACCAAATCGGGTTTCTCTTTAGATGGAGTAATTTGTATTTTATCTGCATACTCATCTAAATATTCTTCCAAAATATCCAAAGCAGATGTAACTGATTTTGCGCCATTACGAATTAACATGTTTGTACCCGTAGATTGAAAGCTTCTTATAGGTCCGGGAACACTAAAAACAGGCCGCCCTTGTGATTTAGCCTTATCTGCAGTTATAATTGCTCCGCTATTTCTATCTGCCTCAACAACTACAAGACCGTTTGACATACCACTAATCAATCTGTTTCTAACAGGAAAATTGTATCTATTAGGTGGAGTGTGGGGTGGATACTCGGTAATAACAGCTCCATTTTCAGCTACTTTAAGAAAAAACTCTTTATTTTCATACGGATACAGCACATCTATACCCGAACCAAGAATGGAAACCGTTTTTCCTCCAGCTGTAATTGCACCCTTTTGCGCAGTAGAATCAATTCCGTTAGCACCGCCGCTTATAACGGTAGCACCTCCTTTGGTTAAACCGTATCCTATCTCAAATGCGCTTTCCTCTCCATACACAGTCATTTCTCTTGTTCCAACAACTCCTATGCATAGTTCTTTTTTAAAATCCGGCAATGTACCAATGTAATACAACACTCCGGGCTTATCTTTTATGGTTTTTAAATTTTCAGGATATTCTTCGTCATCTAAAGTTAAAATCTTGACACCGGATTTCTCACACCACCTAATAACTTCTTTTGCTCTGTCAAGATTTTTGTCAAGAATCTTTTTCTTTTGATTATCATATAGCCATGGTAAATTATTCACATCGGAATCAACACATTCATATATATTTTCAACATTTTCAAATTCTTCAAGCAAATACTGATAAACATGAGTTCCCGGCTTTAAATGCAAAGCAAGCCACACCCAAAGCAACGTTTTATCCATAACCATAACTCCTTTCAAAATACTCCTATAATATAATACCATTAAAGAGTTTTCTTGTCAATGCTATAGTATAAAATATTTAATTATTTAGAGATTTCCCACATAATAATTGCAGTAGCAATAGCTGCATTAAGTGATTCAGTATTTTCAGACATTGGAATAAATAACGTATTATCACACAATTCCAGTATTTCGTCAGATATTCCATGACCCTCATTTCCGATTATTACCGCATCCTGTGTAGATAATTTGTACTTTCCGAGAACTAAAGATTGAGCTTTTAACGCTGCACCTAAAATGTTTATTTCATTTTTCTTCAAGTGCAAAACTGTGTTTTTTAAATTTTCTACAACGTCAATTTTTACCTTAAACAACGCTCCCATTGTAGCTCTAATTACTTTAGGAGAGTAAATGTCTGCACAATCAGATGAAAAAATTAAGCGGTCTATTCCAAATGCCGCAGCGTTTCTTATAATTGTTCCAACATTTCCAGGATCTCGAATTGATTCAAATATCATTATCTTTTCATTTGAAACACTATCATTTACTGTATTTGAAAACGAATGCTTTTCATCAAAAAAAGCACATACGGATATAATTCCTTGAGGAGATAATTCGTCTGTGAGTTTTTCAAAAACTTGACTTGAAACACATAAAACATTTACTCCTTTTAGTTGCAATTCTTTTATATTTTTTATTATTTCGTCGTCAAACATAGCATCATTTTTTAAAATAACAAACTTAAAAACAGCTCCAAATTTTACCGCTTCCAAAAAGAGCTTAATTCCGTGACATAAAAACAGTTTTTCTTCATATCGGTTCTTTCTGTTGCTGAGTTTTCCAATTTTTACAATTGTCGAATTTGTTTTACTTGTAATCTCATTAACATTAAAAATACTGCTATTCATAGCTTTACTATCCTCTTTTGCTATAAAGTTTAAAAAACTCGGCATTCGCCGAGTTTTCCTGTTAAATTAAAGAGCCGCCTTAGCTTTTTCAGCAATTACTGCAAATGCCTCTTTATCTGATACTGCAAGCTCAGCGAGCATCTTTCTGTTAAGATCGATACCTGCAAGCTTTAAGCCGTGCATAAGTGTAGAATAATTCATACCGCAAACCTTAGCTTGTGCAGAAATTCTTGTAATCCAAAGAGAACGGAAATCTCTCTTCTTCATCTTACGGCCGGCAAATGCATAGTTTCCGCTCTTTAATACAGCCTGTTTAGCCATCTTAAAGTGCTTGCTCTTTGCTCCCCAGTATCCTTTGGCCATCTTTAAAACTTTATTTCTTCTTTTACGTGCCATCATAGCACCTTTAACTCTTGCCATTTTAAAAAATCCTCCTACTTAAGTCTTTTGGTCTAATTATTTGTTGATAAGCTTCTTGATGTTTGGAGCCATGCTCTCGCTAAGGTAAGAAACTGAACGAAGATTTCTCTTGCGCTTTGCTGTCTTGAGACCGAGGTTGTGGCGGTGTTGTGCGTGGAACATCTTTACCTTACCTGTACCGGTTAAAGTAAATCTTTTTGCTGAAGCCTTATGTGTTTTGATTTTTCCCATGATATTTAATTCCTTTCTGGATTTATTTACTTTCTTTTATTTCTTTATAGGCGAAATAATTACGGACATTCTTCTTCCTTCAAGAGAAGGTGCTTTATCGGTGCTGCCATACTCTGCACAGAGATCAAGAAATTTTCCAATAATCTCAATACCGACCTCGGTATGTGCCATTTCTCGTCCTTTGAATGATAGAACCACTCTTACTTTATCTCCGCCCTTCAAAAAGCGAATTGCATTGTTGGCTTTTGTCTGAAAGTCATGTGTGTCTATTCTGCAGGAAAGCTGTACCTCTTTAACCTCAACGGTTTGTTGTTTCTTTTTTGCTTCCTTCTCGCGTTTATCACGCTCATAACGATACTTACCGTAATCCATAATACGGCACACTGGTGGTGTTGCTCCGGGAGCGATAAGTACAAGATCAAGTCCATCCGAGTAAGCTCTATCCAATGCTATGTTGGTAGACATTACTCCAAGCTGTTCTCCGTTATCGGCTACAACTCTTACCTCTTTCACCTTGATTTCTTCGTTAATAGACAATTCTTTTGCGTTGCTAATAGTTAAGCACCTCCATTTTAAGTCCAAGCTTATACCTAAAAATAAAAAATGTGCGTAAGAAATATAATTTCTCCGCACCAAATAATTTCACTTATTGTGATAAATTATTAACCCAAAATACCCATGTAATTAGGTGAGAACGGAGAGTTCTACTTCTTTTTGCTTTACAATTGTATCACATTGAAGTCGGTTTGTCAATACCTTTTGAAAAATAATTTCAAATTTTAAGTAATTACCACCTTTTTATGCCAGAGAAACATAAAAAGGTAGTAATTTATCAGATTATTTTGTCTTAAAGTTTGTTTTCATTATAGTTTTCAAGATTCTTGTTGCGCATAACTGAGCATCAGCACGTGAAATTTCCCCATCATCAAGCGCGTCAGCAATTTTCTTTGCAAATCTACCCGGCATGATTAAATCATTTCCTGCATGAGTGTGTTGAGTAGCATCAGCACACGTATTCCAGTCAGTCATAACAATACCGTCATACTCCCATTCGCCTCTTAATATACCCATTAGTAAGTCATAGCTTGTGGAAGCAAACTCTCCGTTGATTTTATTGTAAGCAGTCATAATAGCATGCGGACTTCCCTCTTCTACTGCAATCTTAAATGCCTTAAGATAAATTTCTCTTAAAGCTCTTTCTGTTGCCTGGCTATCAGATACACCGCGCTCATATTCAATATTATTGCAAGCAAAATGCTTAATAGTAGCATATCTTCCCGTCAACTCGGCATTATCATCGTATTGAACACCGATTGCTATATATGCACCCATTTTACCGGCAATTAACGGATCTTCAGAAAAATATTCGAAATTTCTTCCGTTCAATGGATTTCTGTGTATGTTGATACCCGGTGCAAGCCAGCCTTCAATATTAGAATATGCAAGATCAGACGCAATACATTCTCCATACTTATGAGCTGAAGCTAAATCCCAAGTATTGGCAAAGCACGTGCCTGATGGAAATGCAACAACATTTTTTGCAACCTCTGTGTCAGTTTCAACAGGAGTTCCAAATATGGCAAGTCTAACGCCTGCAGGACCGTCTGCACATGCATTAACAGGAATCTTATACTTTTCACTACTCCACATTTCACCGGCAGCTCCACGAACCTTAATTGCCATGCTTCCAACATTCGCGCTTGCGTTGGCTCCCTCGTAGATTACTCCGTTTAAAACAAATCCAAGCTCTTCATTTGTAAACTGCGCAACAACATCCTCTACAGTTGCGTTGCCATTTGCTACATCCTCAAGAGTATAAAGAACATTACTATCCTTAACCTTTAATTCTTTTGGTTTGTTTTCTTCAATTACAGAGCAAACTAAGGTTTCAATAGAATCGCATTGTAACTCATATACCTTAGCATTAGCTTTTTCTTGTTCTTCCCCATCGTATGTGAATGGTTTTGCGTTTTTGTTGGTTAATAACTGTAGCTCTTTCTTCAAAGAAAGTCTATTTTTAACAACAGAACAAACAACATCTTTTGAAACGTTAATTGCAAACGCTATATGAGTTTTTCTTGAGCAATTACCTACTCTTACATAGTATTTGCCTTCTTCAAGAATAAAGCTTGCTTTTTCCTCATCATAGCACGCCATATCAGTAATATCAAAGGACAATACAATTTCACAACTTTCATTCGGTGCGATTATATCAGTTTTTGCATAAGCACAAAGCTCTTGATACGCTTTTTCAAGCTTCTTTTCCGGTGATGATAAATAGCATTGGATAATCTCTCTACCGCTGAATTTTCCGATATTTTTAACATCAACAACAATGTCTATAATTTGTTGATCAACTCTTACGTCTTTAACCTCATAAGAAAAATCGGTATAAGAAAGTCCGTAACCAAAAGGATATCTCGGTGTTACGTTAAAAGTATCAAAATAACGGTAACCAACATATATACCTTCGTTGTAAGGTACCTCCATAGTAGTGATTCCTTCTTTTGTAGGATAATCACCATATTCATACGCCCAGGTTGTTGTAAGCTTTCCGCTAGGTGTTACTTTGCCGCTTACAATATCCGCTACTGCATAACCGAACTGTTCACCGCCAAGTGAAACGTCAACAATAGCATCTATCTTGCAATCATCAATTGATTTCAAGTTAAGAGGTCCGCAGGTGTTTAACAAAAGTACAACCTTACTAAAATATTTACAAACAGATTTTACAAGATCATTTTCCTCTTTATGTAATTTAAAGAAGCCCTCTTCGTCCTTTAAATCAGCCGCCTCGCCACTACATCTACCTATGGTTATAACAGCAATATCAGAATTTTTCGAAGACGCTGCTATCACGGATTCATCAAGATCAATTTCCTTCATTCTAAAGGACCATTCATCCCAATTTCTGTTAAGAGTGAAATAATCAACGTCTTGTTGCTCAATCCAAGCTTCGCAGGCATTTTTAACGTCAGCATTAAGTTTATATCCTGCTTCTTCAAGCGCACTTACAATTTGAGAGATTTCTTGCGCCATCATATCGCCTGAGCCCCAGCCTAAGCGAAAGCACTTATAAGAAGCTATACCGAATAACGCTATTTCTTTATCAGTCGAAATAGGAAGCACGTTGTTATCATTTTTAAGCAATACCATTCCGTCAGCAGCTGCTTGACGAGCAAATTGGAGCTTTTCTTGTCTTGTCATAATTATCCCTTACCTTTGATAGTTTTTTGTTTATTTTATCATACTTTTATTTGATAGTCAATTCTTTTTAGACAAAACGTAAAAAGAAGCAGAATTCTCTGCTTCTTTAAACACTATTTTTTAGGAAAGCTATCCTTTAAGCCTACTATTCTGTTGTAAGTATTTGCATATTTAGTATCTTTGCAATAATAGCCGTTTCTTACAAATTGGAACTTTTCACCAGAATCGGCATCATTTAAACATTTTTCAACGAGAGCGCATTCAACCTTTTGTAATGAATTAGGATTAAGATAATCGTTGTAAGTCTTACCTTCAGGCATATCTGCAAGATTTTCAAGCGTAAATAGCTTATCATAAAGCATGAGGGTTGCTTTTTCTGAATTTTCACGGCTTAACCAATGAATTGTACCTTTGATTTTTCTTCCATCCACAGGATTTCCGTTCTTTGACTCCAGGTCAGCGGTACATCTAATTTCGATGATTTTACCATTTTCATCCTTTACAATCTCATTACACTTAACAATGTAAGCTCCCATTAAGCGAACTTCACCATCAGGCTTTAATCTAAAGAACTTTGGAGGAGGAACTTCCTCAAAATCGCTCCTATCAATATATACTTCTCTTGTAAAGGCAAGCATTCTTGTTCCTGCATTTTCGTCATTTGGGTTGTTAGATACCGGGAAATATTCCACCTTACCTTCATCATAGTTGGTAATAACAAGCTTTATCGGATCAGCAACACAAATTCTTCTTTGAGCAGTCATATTAAGTTCTTCTCTTATACAATGCTCTAAAAGCTCAATATCAACAATACTGTATGCTTTTGCAACGCCTGCTCTTGAAACAAAATCAATAATTGATGCAGGGGTATATCCTCTTCTTCTAAGACCGCAAAGAGTTGGCATTCTTGGATCGTCCCAACCGTCAACAAGGTTATTTTCAACAAGATATCTTAAGTATCTCTTACTCATTACCGTATAAGTAACGTTTAGTCTTGCAAACTCTCTTTGCTTCGGTTTTTTGTCAAAGCCAACGTTGTTTACTACCCATTCGTAGAGAGGACGATGATTTTCGAACTCAAGTGAACAAAGAGAGTGAGTGATACCTTCAATAGCATCTTGAATTGGATGTGCATAGTCATAAAGCGGATAAATGCACCACTTATCGCCTTGGCGATGATGATGAGCTCTTAAAATTCTGTAAATTGCAGGGTCTCTCATATTGATATTTGGAGATGCCATATCAATTTTTGCTCTTAACGTTTTAGAACCGTCCGGAAACTCTCCGTTTTTCATTTTTTCAAACAAATCGAGATTTTCCTCAACAGTTCTGTTTCTGTACGGACTATTTTTGCCGGGTTCGGTAAGAGTTCCTCTATACTCCTTCATTTCATCGGCGGAAAGATCACAAACGTATGCCTTTCCATCCTTAATAAGCTTAATTGCAAGCTCATAACATTTTTCAAAATAATCAGAACCGTAAAAAACGCCCCCTGTTGGCTCGGCTCCCAACCATTTTAAATCCTCGTATATGCTATCTACGTATTCCGTATCTTCCTTTGACGGGTTTGTATCATCATAACGAAGATTAAAAAGTCCGCCATATTTTTTTGCGGTTTGAACGTTTATCCAAATAGCTTTTGCACTACCGATATGAAGATATCCGTTTGGCTCTGGGGGAAAACGTGTATGAATTCTTTCTGAAAAACCATTTGCGATATCTTCGTCAATGATATCGTGTATAAAATTTGAACTAATTTCTTCCATTTGTTACCTCTTAAAGACTATAAATCATATTATTGATGCGCTCTACTACCTTGTCATAGCCTAAAATTTGCATTGAGCTATACATATCCGGCGCATTCATTTTACCGGATATTGCAATTCTTACAAACATACTAATATCGGAAACATTTCCTTTATAAGCATCAGGATTCTGTTTATACGCCTTCATATCCGAAGCAAAACCAAGCATATCTGCAATATCTTTAATTTTTTCAAACCAAACGCCTGAATCATCGTTAATATCAAAGGTTTTAACAAATTCCTCAAGTGTTAACTTGATATCGTGCTTTGAAAACTTTTCAGGATATTCTTCTGCGATTTTAAAGAATTTATCATAGAAGAAGTCAATATAACCCTTAACGTCAGTCCATACAGCTATATCTTTTCTTGGATTTTTACCGCCACGACCAATAGCAAAGATTGATTTGGTATATTCAGAATCAGCAGTCATTTCATCATACAGCTCTTTGTCAAACTCTTTAGCCCACTCTGTAGCGCCCAGATAAACATCCTCTGCACTCATTCTTGAAATCACATTTTTCGAAACATCTAATAACTTAGCTCCATCAAAAAGTGAGCCAGCAGGATTCATTTTCTTATATGAGAATTTAAATTCTTCTGTTGAAGCATAAGGGTTTGCTCTTCTCCAATCCTCATAGTTTGAATTGAGAATTGTGAGGATATATTCATACAGCGATTGAGCCGGATATCCCTCTTGCTTGTAATAGGTTAATGCAAGCTCCGGGTCCTTTCTCTTTGAAAGCTTTCTCTTTGAGTCTCCATCCATTTTCATAAGTGGACCAATGTGCAAATATTTAGGAAGCTTAAATCCCAAAGCTCCAAACAATTGAATATGGAAAGGTAATGTTGAAAGCCACTCATCGCCTCTTACGACGTGCGTTGTACGCATCAAATGATCATCAACTGCATGAGCAAAATGATACGTTGGAATACCGTCGGATTTTAATAACACGTGGTCAATATCATTTTCTGTAAGTTCAAGATTACCCTTGATATAATCAGTAAACTTAATCTTATTTTCTATCGAACCGTTAGAACGGAAACGTAACACCCAGGGTTTGCCTAATTTCAGCTGTTCTTCAATCTCTTCGTCCGTTTTGTCGCGCCACACAGCATATTTTCCGTAATATCCAAAATTATCCTTCAATTTTTCTTGTTCCTCGTGCATTTTTGCAAGCTCGTCCTCTGTACAAAAGCAAGGATATGCCATTCCTTGTTGAACCAGACGTTTTGCATACACGTGATAAATATCTTTTCTTTGTCTTTGACGGTACGGTCCGTATATACCGTTATCACCATCGAACGTTGCGCCTTCATCAAAACTTATATTATAATATTTCAAAGTATCAATGAGAATTTCAACAGCGCCAGCAACCTCTCTTTTTTGGTCTGTATCCTCAACTCTTAAAAACAAACAACCGTTTGACTGGTGTGTCAAACGCTCGGACGTAATTCCTTGCACTAAATTTCCAAGATGGACAAAACCGGTAGGACTTGGAGCCATTCTTGAAACTATTGCTCCTTCCGGAAGATTTCTTACAGGATATTTTTCTTCCAATTCCGATTCAGTTAAAGTAACGTTCGGAAAAAGTAAATCTGCGATATAATTGCAATTCATATTTTACCTCGTAAAAATGTTATTAAGTAATTATAACACGCAAAAATAAAAATGTCTATATCTTTTGCATAATTTTAGGAAATTAAGGCTTACATTTTTTACAGGGCGACATTCCTCTTTTGACAAAGAAGTCTTTATCGTAAAAAACTCTCACATTCTCCTCATTCATATTGTCAACAATATAACAATCTCTCAAATGATACGTTTTCCCATTGACACTTGCCACATAAGCTGTACCGGATGTATCTTCGATATAGGGAAACTCTCCAGACGTATCATAAACGTGTATATCATAACCATTATAACAGGAGCATAAAAATACAACAAAAATAGTAAATGCTAAAAAAATCTTTTTCATTTTATCCTCCCGATTTATTTACTTACTCTACTGAAATTTTACTACAAAAAATATTTTTTGTCAATGATTTATTGTCCACACACTTCCTCAAGCTCGTCCTTTATTTGGTCGGCGGTAACACCACGCTCTCCCTCTTTTCGGGCCCACATAGCATATACAGAGGTGTCCTTATCGTACTTCGCCTTAATTTCACCCTTAATATGGTCCAAATTGATATTATGTAAGTGTGTCTTAAGATACCCGGTTACTGCATAAGCGTATTCCAATTCGGGAGTAATTTCGTAATTTTCTGTAACAACTGCATTTGTAATAATAGCATCTGCAATATCAAGCGCAGGACTCATTCTTGCGCCCTCATCAGCTGAGTTAAAAGCATTCCAAAGCATCCTCTCAATCTCCGCCCTGGCTTTGCCCTTGAACTTAACGTTAAGGCCCTCAAAATATTCCTCAATTATCTCTCCAAACGCTGCCTTTGCCTCATTTCTTGCATATACCTTCGCCTTTGTCAAGTCAGCAAGTCGCTTTCTTATATCGGATTCCGCACTTGACGAAGCAACTGCACGGTATGTCTCAATAACCTCAGGCTCCTCATCAGGAATATGGCCGTACTCATAAGCAGGATTGTCAAAATCAGGCATTGAAAATAGTATTCTTGTGCCACCATCCTCGCCTTCAACCCATTTGTTGCCTTCATCGTCAACGTCGTCCATAGGATTGTATGAGCGCTGCTTGGAATAACGGATGTCGGGATTACTTGAATCAAATGTGCCGATATTATCCGTTGCAGATTTTATTTGCGTAGATTCAAGTGCGATATATGTCTGCACTTTTCTGCCGAAGCTTCCCTCATCCTTTTCAAGAATAATTCCGTCGTATTTGTTGTTCTTGAGGTATTCGTTAATAAGTTTTTTTGCTTTCTTATCTAAATCGGTATTTGCATTTTCCCATTCATCAAGAACAGCATCCTCTCTTGCTTCATCATCCGATACGTACGCTTCATCAAATTCCTTTTGATACTTAACGTTATTGCTATCAATTTCATCAATAATAGCCTTGTAACCGTCAATGCTGCGCTTCCAATATCTGCTTGCTTCGCCTCTGTCAGCAAAAACAAGCGGATTTCTTATGTTCGCATAGACCTTCATTTGCTTTTTGCCCTTAAGTCCTATATCAAGCGGCGTAGATTTTAGGAATATACCGTTTGGCATTTCGTTATCTCTTGCTCCTGCTCCCTCGATAGAGGTATCAAAAGCATTAAAGTCCGCATCCGTTTGATGATATAGTGTCTTTGGCATACCGTTTTCATCCAAAAGTAAAGGATTTACAGATTTTGGTTTAAAATCTTTATCATATTGCTTGACAATTTTGAATAAATCGGATATAATATAAGTGAAGGAATAATTTCCTTCACTATCGCTCGTTGTGCCGGCAGGCTTGTAAACCTGAGTTACCGCAACGGGCGATATTTCTATTTTGTTAACATTATACGCTCTCCTAATTGCACCAGCATTTGATTCAATTTCATCTACTGATAGTACAATTAAATAATCCGTTCCATCCATACGCATTAAATTGTAAAAATTGTGCATAAATGTACGATTTGGATTATCATTCTTGTCTTTACTTTCAATCACTGATGTATTAAACAGAACTGACTCTTTTACTATATCGCTAACCTTTTGTAAAATTGATACTCTTTTAATATAATTGCTAAAATCTTTATCTCTTGACAATGCTCTATTTGCATATGTAAGTGTGTCATCATAAATTTGAGAACCCACATTTACATCAAAGCCTGTATCATCATTTTTAATATTACCTCTAAAAAATGTTCTATCCTTTACTTTGGATTTAACATAATCTACTGCATCCTTTTGTGTTGCTGCATTTATAGGTAATATTGTAAGACCATTTTTAGGTGTTTTATCCTCAACTCTCCAATCGCCATACCAAGCCCTAAAGAATGGAGATTTTACGCCTAATTCTTTGTAGAATTTTCGCGCCCATTTTTCTGCTTTTTGAATTTCTGCGCTTGAAAAATCATTTATGCTTTTTCTTTTTCCGTCCTGCGTTATACTGCGAAGCGTTTGCACATCCTGCAAAGTGATTTGAATATCTTCTGTTGGCTCATAGGAGCGCTTAACCGATTTTCGCTCATCAGAAATATTTTTTGAATTATTTTCATCAAAAGTATTGTCTTTTTGAGATTTTTCGGATATAATATCAGTAGAAGCACTTGCAGAACCGGTTTTAGCCGTTGCATCAGGGCCTTTGGCATTGATGAGCTGCGAGGCTTCTTTTTTATATCCACTTTTTCCTATGAAAGCTGAAACAACATACAGTGTTTTTGCTTTAGTATCAGGAACGGCTTGCACAATATAATACGACTCATCACCTATTATTTTTTCGTATAACACCGTATCAGCCGTTCTGTTCCAACCATATTTCATATATGTATATGCTTGTGTTTTACCTGCCTTTTTTACACTTTCCGCATTATCGAGAACATATTCCATTTTTCCAATATCATTTGGATTTTTCATTGATTGGTCGGTTTTTCCATTTTCTCCATGGTCTTTAATGATGTGCTCAATCTGTCGTGCCTCAATGACCATTTTAAATCCTTGAACAGAAAAACCTACCTCTTCTTCTATTTTGTCTGCAATAGCATCAGATACAATACCCAAATATACTCTATCGTTTTGCTTAAAATCGCCCTCATTTATTTTAGTTATCAACGCAATGACATCATTATTCACCTCTGCATTAGAATAGTTCTTTTGTGCCTTTTTAATTATGCTTTGTCTCTCATCATCCACCTTGCTATCCGCTATCTGCTGGCTGCTATCGGCTTTTTCTTCCCTCTCATCGTCTGCATTACCGATTTGAGAAATTTTAACTCCACCGTTTGCGTTATCGAGGGCCTTTTCAAACCTATTAACAAGCTTTTTCAAATACTTAACCGATTCGCTATCAACGGTAGCGGATTTTTTTATTGTATTTTTAAAGCTATTTACAAGCTTCTTAACAAGCGGTGCATCCCTCTCAGCAAGCTTATTTACAAAGTAATCGTCTGCCATAAGGTCGCCTGCAAGGTCAGCTGTTACCTCTGTGTCAACGGTGTATCTTGCTTGTGCCTTGCTCATTCCCTTTGTCTGCTCCGCATAGTCCTCAATAGCAGCACGTACAACGAGGCTGTATAAATATAAAATCCTACAAGCTCTTAAGCTCGTAGGATTAAATTATACAAATTCTATGGATAAATCATTGTAGTTCGAGTTGCATTTTAGGATAATTGAGCTATTTGGTAAAACTGAATTTACAGATTCACATGTTTCTATATCGTTAAGTGCTACATTTGATTTTATACAAAATTCCCTATTGCTTCTATTAACTACTGTCAAAACAAATTCATTTTCATTATATCTTGAAAACGCAAGTAACTCAGACGTACATTCGATCAAATCAAAATATCCGTCATTATAAAGCTTTTCATTTGTCCTGATTTTGCCTATTTTTCTATAATGCTCGAGTAGCTCGTTATCTTCTTTTCCCCAAGGAAAAGGTCGTCTGTTAAAGGGGTCACGATAACCTTCCATACCTGCTTCATCACCATAATAAATACAAGGAATGCCAGGAACGGTAGCTAATATTGTATAAGCTAATTTGAGCATATTTATCGCTCTTTTCCTTTCTGTCTCCGACATAACCTTAGAAGAAAGCTCTTTGTTAGTATAATCGTCTCCGTTTTCGCCACCTAATACTGTTAAAATTCTTTCCGTATCATGAGTCCCCAAAATATTCATTAAAACATCCGCATTTGCTTTCGGATAATGTGAAGTAAGCGTTCTGCAGGTTTGAGCAAACAATTCAGAATTGCCGTACTTTATATATTCAATTACCGCATCTCTAAATGGATAGTTCATCACGGAATCAAGCTCATTCCCTAGGAAATATCTTTTTCTTTTTCCATAAGCAATTTTATTGGAAGCATCTTCCCACACTTCACCGTATATTATGCCTTGTGGGTTTATTTCTTTTAATTTTTTGTTTAAATTTCGCAAAAATTCATCGCTTAATTCATCCGCAACATCCAAACGAAATCCATCGATGCCCATATTCATCCATTTTTCAATCACACCGCCATCGCCTAAAATAAAATTGCGATAGCTTTCATTCTCGCTATTTACCCTTGGTAAAATTTTTACACCCCACCAACATTCATACTTGTTTGGGAAATCTTCAAAATTATACCATTCATAATACGGCGAGTCTTTAGATTGATATGCACCTACGGAATTGTACGTGCCGTTTTTGTTAAAATATATGCTGTCCGAGCCCGTATGATTAAATACACCGTCCAAAATTACGTGCATATTTCTTTTTTTGATCTCGCTTAAAAGCTCCTTAAAAGCTTCTTCAGAACCGAACATTGAATCAACGGACATATAATCTGCCGTATCATATTTATGGTTGGAATATGCTTCAAATATAGGACTTAAATACAGGCAATTTACTCCCAAGCTTTGAATATAATCAAGCTTTTCGATAATTCCGTATAAATCACCACCAAAAAACATATTGTTTTCCACATATCCACCAGGTGTATCCGGATATTGAGGTATTCCATTATACCAATCGTTATTCATGACAGCAGACTCTTTAGGCGTACATTTTCCGCTCTTTTTAAACCTGTCAACGAATATATGATACATAATGCCGCCTTTTATCCATTCAGGCTTATTTTCCGCATCCAAATGAACCAAAAGCTGTATTAAACCATCATTTATACCTTCTTTTATCTCCTTAAGCTCTGTGCCTTTGTCTCCAGCCCCAAAAAACCTTACCTTGTCGGATTTTATTTCGTATTTATAGTAATAAAGTCCTACACCGATTTCGGTCATAATCATTTCACGGCTATAAACGTCATATTTTCCGTTTAAAGTTTCCCAGTCAAATTCATACACCCTGTACGACCTATTCTCTATGCCCTCGCCAAAAAGATGCAGGCGTACCGAAGTAGCGCCGCATCCTCTTGGAATATAAAGCTTAAATTTAACAGTTGTTTTAATCAAAAAAGCACCTAAAGAAGAAACGTCATTTTTTTCTACATACTTTCTTTCGTAAAATCTCATTGGTTAAATTATTTAACACTTGTTAAATGCCAAATATTGTCTGCATATTCCTTTACACTTCTATCAGCTGCAAAAAATCCGGATTTAGCGATATTAACAAGTGACATCTTTCCCCACTGTTCTTTATTGTTATATGCCTTGAATATTTCCTCTGATCTAATATAGTAAGAATCAAAATCGGCGAGGCACATATATGGATCTGAAACAACTCCGTATCCACCGATTAAATAATTAGCTATATTAGCAAACGGTACGCCGTTAAAACCTTTATTTAGTCGGTCTATTGCTTTTCTTATGCGTACACTGTTGTTATAGAAATCAATTGAACGATATCCTTTTTCCCAAAGCTCGTCTACCTCTTTTGCTGTAAGACCGAAAATATAAATATTCTCATCTCCAACAGCATCTCTCATTTCAACGTTCGCGCCATCAAGGGTGCCGATAGTTAATGCTCCGTTCATCATAAATTTCATACAACCTGTTCCGCTCGCTTCTTTACCGGCAAGAGAAATTTGTTCGCTAATATCGGAAGCGGGCATAAGCAGCTCTGCTGTGCTGACGTTATAGTCCTCAAGGTATACAACGGAAAGCTTATCATTAACCTTAGTATTCTTTCTTATATCCTCGCTTAAGTTCCAAATCAACTTAATAATATCCTTTGCCATATAATAGCCGGGAGCTGCTTTGCCGCCAAAAATAAAGGTTTTCTTTGTTACTTCTCTTTGTGGATGTTCTTCAAGCTCTACGTAATATGCAATTATCTTGAGAGCATTCAAAAGCTGTCTTTTGTATTCATGCATTCTCTTCACTTGAACGTCAAATACTGATGATGTATCAAGGCAAATACCTGTTTTATTGAATACGTGTTTAGATAGCTTCAGCTTATTCTGCTCCTTTATTTCAGCAAGACGTTTGTAAACCGTTTTATCGTCAGCAAATTTTAATAGATTTTCAAGCTCTTGAGGATTTTTCACAAATCCGTCGCCTATGCACTCTTTTATGAGCGCAGAAAGCTCAGGATTTGAGTAGCAAAGCCATCTTCTGTGAGCAATTCCGTTTGTTACATTAGTAAATTTTCCCGGATTTTCTTTATAAAAATCATGAAAAACAGTCTTTTTCAATATATCGGAATGCAGCTTTGAAACACCGTTAACGGTATGCGATGCTACAACGCTAAGATTTGCCATTCTTACCTGTGAATAAGCAATAATTGACATTTTGGATATTCTATCCCAATCGCCCGGATTAGCTTTCCAAAGATTTTCACAGAGTCTTCTGTTAATCTCTTTAACTATCGAATGTATTCTAGGTAGCTTGAAGCTAAATAAATCCTCATTCCAGCATTCAAGCGCTTCAGGCATAACCGTATGGTTAGTATATGAAACTACCTTTCTTACTACTTCCCAAGCATCATCCCAATTGTAATTATAAATATCCATAAATATTCTCATAAGCTCGGGAACACAAAGTGCAGGGTGAGTATCATTTATATGAATAGCAACCTTGTCTGCAAAATTAGAAAGCGTACCATAAGCGCCTATATGATCGCTTATTATGCTTTGTAATGAAGCGGATACCAAGAAATACTGTTGACTTAAACGAAGCAGTTTTCCTTCGGTATGCTCATCAGATGGATAAAGCACCTTTGAAATAACCTCTGCATTCGTTGTCTGTTGAATAGCCTTTACGTACTGTCCTTGTGAAAAGAGACTCATATTGAAATTAGTTACGTCATGAGCCTTCCATAGGCGAAGTCTGTTAACAGCGGTATCAGCACCAGAAATCATCATATCATACGGAACTGCCTCAACCTCGTCGTAGTTTTCATATTTGATAGTCAAACGGTCATTTTGCCATTCTTCCTTAATCTGTCCGCCAAAGCGCACCATAAACTTCTTATCTGTTCTCGGAACAAGCCACGATTCCCCTCCGGGAAGCCACGTATCAGGTAGCTCTACTTGATTTCCGTCAATTATTCTCTGCTTAAATAAGCCATATTCGTATAAAATCGAAAAACCGTCACCGGGATAATTTAGAGAAGTTAATGAATCCATAAAGCAAGCTGCTAAACGACCGAGACCGCCGTTTCCAAGACCCGGGTCCGGCTCCATTTCATAAATCTCGTTTATATCGTATCCGAGATCCCTAAGAACACTTGAATATTCATCTGCTATGTCTAAATTTCGAAGATTATTTTTAAGAGAACGACCTATTAAAAATTCCATACAAAGATAATAGATTTTTTTAGCTTGTGCTTTCTTCACTTTATGTCTAAATAAAGACCTTTTTTGTGTGAGCATATCTTTTATTGTCAAAATAGTTGCTTTATATATCTGCTCTTTGTTGGCATCCTCCGGATTCACTCCAAAATATCTCGAAAGCTTAATTTCAAGTATTTCTTTTATTGTTTCTTTTGTAATTTTTTCATTCATTAACCGTTTTCTCCTTCTCGTGCAATTTTACTAAAATAGCACGTTGCCTGTTTTTCCTATAAAATTAGACAAGCTGTCCCACAAGCTGCAGGACAGTTATCCTTATTAAATATCAGTTAGCTAACTCGTTATAAAGCTGAATATATTTTTCCGCAGATGCGTCCCAAGAAAAGTCAGTTTCCATAGCTTTTGTACAAAGAGTTACCCATTTTTCTTTGTCCCTAAACAATTCAACCGCTCTTGCAATAGCATCTTTCATCTCGTGTGCATTGTAATTAGCAAAAGTAAATCCGTTTCCTTCGCCTGTGAATTTATTATATGGCTTGATAGTATCGTATAATCCACCGGTTTCTCTAACCACAGGAACGGTACCGTACGCAGAGCAAATCATTTGTGCAAGACCGCAAGGCTCGCTCTTTGATGGCATTAAAAATATATCCGAGCCGGCATATATTTTCTTTGATAAATCCTTATTAAATTCAAGAAAAGCCTTTACCTTATTGGGATATTTATCCTGAATATTTTTAAAATATTCCTCAAGCTCGTATTCACCCGTTCCCAAAAGAACAAACTGTACGTTCATTTCAAGCATTTCAGGTAAAATAAATTTAACCAAATCAAATCCCTTGTGCGATGCAAGACGTGAAATCATTGATATTATCGGAATATTGGGATTTTGTTCAAATCCACACATTTCCTGTAATGATTTTTTACATTCAGCCTTGCCGTTTAAATTCTTTGATGTGTAATTTTTTATAATTACATTATCATTTTGAGGATTATAATAATTTGTATCTATTCCGTTTACTATACCTGTAAGCTTATTCGAGTAAAGATTTAATACATAATGCAAACCGCTTGAATAAAACTCCGTTTTAATTTCATCTGCATATCTCTGACTTACGGTAGAAATTTTATCGGTACATACTATTGCTCCCTTTGTAAGATTGATGCAACCGTTATACTCAACAGTTTCTCTATCTCCAAAAGAATCCAAGCCGAATACATCCCCTAAAATAGCCATTGAATAGATACCTTGGTAGTCTATGTTGTGAATTGTATAAATCGTTTTAATATCACGGTAGTAAGGCTGCAAACAATACTTTCTTTTTAAATAGATTACTGACATAGCGCTTTGCCAATCGTTTGTATGCATAATATCTGGATAGAAATCAATAATCGGCATAATATCAAGAACTGCTTTTCCGAAAAATGCAAATCTTTCTGCATCGTCAAAATCGCCATACACGGAATCTCTGTAAAAATAGTATTCGTTATCTATGAAATAGTAGGTTACCCCACCCCATTCAATTTTAAAAATGCCGCAATATTGTTTTCTCCAAGATAACGCCACGGTTGTTTTATCAACGTACTGAAGCTGATCGGCGAAATTTTCCTTTAATTTCTTATACAAAGGTAAAACAACGCGAACATCCATATTTTTGTTTTTTGCAAGAGCTTGAGGCAATGAGCCTAAAACGTCACCAAGCCCGCCGGTAGAAATAAAAGGAACTGCTTCAGCGCCTACAAATAATACTTTCATTTTATTCTCCTTACAATTAAATCATTTTGCCTTTGGCAAGATAGAATGGAAGAGATTCATCACCGGAAAGATTTTTATTATCTCTTATTACAACATTTTTATCTGAAATCACGCAATTCAACTTAACGTTTTCACCTGTAAAAGTATCTTGGAATAAGATACAGTTTTTAACAACTGTTCCTTTACCGATTTTTGTTCCTCTGAAAATAATAGAGTTTTCTACCTCTCCGTAAATTTCACATCCGTCTGCAATCAAAGAATTTTTAATTTTTGCGTCAGGGCTGTAGTACGTAGGCGCAGAGTTTCTTACTTTAGTATAAATCGGTCTGTTTTTAACACTAAATAACTGTTGTCTTACGGTTTTATCGTTTATAAGCTCCATATTGGACTTGTAGTAATCCTCTGAAGAGGTGATACAAGCAAAATAACCGTCATATCTATACGTTCTGTAATTCTTGCGATTTACATTTTTAAGCATAACATCTTTAGTAAGGCTTGTATAATTGTGAGCAATAGCATCAAGAACAATCTCCTGTAGATAGTGTCTGCTCATAACCATGATATTAAGGTTTATATCTGCCTCACCTGCGAAGTTGGTAGGATAAGCTTGAACGTCAAATATTCTTCCATTTTCATCGGAATCAAAAAGTACGTTTGATTTTGCCTGTTCCTTCGTTAATTTAACCTTTTTAACAGCAATCGTAATATCGGCATCATTCTCAATATGATTTTTTATCATATCATTAAGGTCGATATTACATATAACGTCACAGTCCGACAAAACAACGTAATCATCCGAAATTTTGCTAATGGAGTGATTAACGCTCTTTAATGCTTCAAGTCTGGTTTCATACAAGGAATTTTCATGGTTGGCGTAAGCTGTGATGAACGGAGGTAAAATCTTAATGCCTCCTGCTCTTCTCGCTAAATCCCAATCCTTACCGGAGCCAAGATGGTCCATAAGAGATTGATAATTATAGTGAGTGATTACACTTATGTTGTTAATATTGGAGTTTACCATATTAGAAAGCGCAAAATCTATAAGACGATATCTGCAACCAAACGGAACAGACGCCATAGTTCTGTTGCGAGTAAGCTCCGGTATATTATTATCGTGAATATTTGAAAAAATTATTCCAGCTGTTGACATATATTCATACCTCCTTACTCTGTTATAACGGTTACACCGTCATAAGAATCATTGTTTATCATCGCTCCCGATGGGATTTTCACACCTTTTTCTACAATCAATTCACTTCCGATTACCGCTATACCGTTTGCAATATTTTTAGGCTCTCCAACAACTGCATTTTCATCTATGACGCTGTTGCTGTCAACTATAGAATAGTTAACCGTTGCTCCTGATTTTACAACAGTTCCACTCATAATTATTGAATCTTTAACCGTTGCGCCTTTTTCGATTATAACACCGTTTGATAAAACGCAATTTTCAACTGTTCCCTCAATATCGCATCCCTCAGTGATTATAGAATTGGTAACATTAGCTGTATCACCGATAAAATGTGGCGGTTCTGCATAGTTACGAGAAAAAATTCTCCATTTTTTGTCGTGAATATTAAACTCGGGATTATCTCCGAGCAAATCCATATTTGCTTCCCATAAGCTATCTATCGTTCCTACATCCTTCCAATAGCCCTCAAAAGGATAGGCAAACAGCTTCATTCCGTCACCAAGCATATTTGGAATAATATTTTTACCAAAGTCGTTGCTTGAACCCGGAGTATTTTCATCATCAATCAAATACTTTTCCAGCACCTTACGACCAAAAATATAAATTCCCATAGAAGCCTTTGTGCTTGTAGGATTTTTTGGTTTTTCTTGAAATTCAGTAATTTTGCCGGTTTCATCGGTTACCATAATACCGAAACGGCTAGCCTCGGAAATCGGAACCTCCAAAACAGCTATGGTACAATCTGCACCTGTTGCCTTGTGAGCCTCCAGCATAGCGTTATAATCCATCTTATAAATATGGTCTCCGGATAAAATTAAAACGTAATCGGGGTCATATCTTTTAATAAAATTCAAATTTTGATATATAGCGTTTGCAGTACCCTTGTACCAATCCGCACCATTTTTTCCTTGATAAGGCGGAAGAACCATAACTCCTCCGTTCATTCTATCAAGATCCCACGGCTGACCATTTCCAATATATTCGTTCAAAACAAGCGGTTGATATTGAGTTAAAACACCTACTGTATAAATTCCCGAATTGATACAGTTTGACATAGGAAAATCAATGATTTTGTATTTTCCTCCAAAGGTAACGGCAGGCTTTGCGGTTTTTTCGGTTAACGCATATAATCTGCTTCCTTGACCTCCTGCAAGCAACATTGCAACGCAATCTTTCTTCTTGTACATAGCCTTATACTCTCCTTACTTTTCAATTCACCAAATTAAAAAACTTAAATTCAGTGTTGAATATTATTTAAATTTATATGACTTTTCAGTTTATATGTTCATTTTAATCAAGCAGACATAAATATCTGTCATATTAAATCAATTCATGTCATCAAAAATAAGAATCTCATCGGGGTATTCACTTAATATGGAAGCTTTAAGTTTTCTTAAAAACGAAGCTGTAAAATCATCCCCGATTAAACAGTCAATCCTTAAGCCGTCTATATGATATTTTCTTAACCAAAACATAGCATTTGAAATCAAAAAAGATTGAACTTCTTCCTTTTCCAAATTAAAACCTTTTGAATTCCCATTTGCATAGCTTTTATCATAAAGAGGCATTCCGTCAAATTCATAAAGTCCGTGCTTTTCATCGCTAATTAAATAGGACAGCCATTTTAAAATCACGCCTATGCCACACCTATGTGCTTTGTTAATGAAAAGTTTAAGTTTATGAGGTGTTTCAAACTGCGGACCCGTGGAAAAAAAGCCAAAAGAATTATACTCAAGACCGTCAGAAATTTGCTTGGCAAAAGGTGAAAACTCAATATGAGTAAATCCCATTTTCTTTAAATTTGAAAAAATTTCATCTATTTTTTCTTCTACTTGACCGTTTATCAAAAACGACAAATCAAGCTTACATATATTATGAGAACAATTTTGAACATTTTCATCAGAATTTATTGAGAGTGAAATTTGTTTTTTTCTATAATTTAACCAATTTTCATCTTTCCATTGAAAAATAGAATTGTCCGAAATAATAGATGCACATTCTCCGCTATATTGGGACTGAAATGCATAGGGATCCGCCTTATAATAATATTTTCCACTATTCCAAATTTTAAACTTGTAATACTTATTTGTAAGTCTAATTTTAGAAAAAAGCTTAATTTCCCAAATACCGTTATCCGATATTTTTGACATTTTATTACCGATGTCCCAAGATGTAAAATCAGATACCAGCATAACAGAATCTGCTCTCGGCGCCCATACTCTAAACACATACTCATAACCGGCATCCACATTTTTTTCTTGGCAACCAAAATAATCATAAGAAAAATGATTTATTCCACGGTGAAAATAAAAGGCAGCGATATTGTTGTCAGCATTCTTCATTACAAAAACATCACCACCGTTCAAAACTTCTAATTCATAATATATTATAAACTTAATTTTCTGTAATTTCAATAGTCAATAGCATACAAAATTCAAATTTTTGTTGCAAACATCTGTTGAAACTGACAATACTTTATTTAAAATCAAAAAATTCGAGCAAGCTCGAATTTTAAATTTGATTATTAAATTTATATTCTCTTCTTAAGATGGAAGCAATTCCTATCGTTCTATACTGTCCCTTATTAAATATCGCCTCACGTTGATATCCTTCAAAAGTCATACCAACCTTTTTCATAACCTTAAGACTGGCATCATTTCCAAACATAAATTTTGCCTCAACCCTATTAAAATTCATAACATCAAAAGCAAATTCTAAAACTTTTTTTACTGCTTCAGTTGCAATACCTCTTCCCCAATAACGTGGGTTCAAAACATATCCGATTTCAGCAACTCTATTTTCCTCGTCTATTTTTGTAAAGCCACAGGTTCCTATCATTTTTCCCGTTTCCTTATAGACAATTGCCCAGTCGTTATAATCACCGGATTTATATTTTGAAAGAACTATATTGATAAATTCTTTTGTTTCATCAACATCGGCGTGCGGACGCCACAACAAATACTGTGACGTGCTTGGATTAGACGAATATTCATATATATCGTTTAAATCAGAACGCTTAATTGATCTAAAAAACAATCTTTCCGATTCCAATCTGGGCATATTTGCAAAAAGACTTGAAATAAAGTTGAATTTCATTGTATTCTCCACAGCTTTGCGCTTATATATCATACTGTGATTATAAAATATTTTCTCGAAATAGTCAACAATATTTGATAAATTTGTTTTTGAAACTATTGATATAATCTATTTTTTATGCTACAATACATTAAACAATTAAGGAGATTTACTATGAAAAAAATTAGTTTTCTTGGTGCAGGTAATATGGCATCAGCTATTGCAGGCGGTATATTATCCTCCGGCTTTGCCACTGCTGATGATATAATTCTTTTTGACAAAAATGAAATTCAGTACGAAAAATTTGATAAAAAGTGCGTAAAGGCATCATCTCTTTCGAATGCTGTAGATTTATCAAATTATGTGTTTTTATCTGTTAAACCGCAAAATATAAAAGACGTTTTAGAGGAAATTAAATCTTGCGGTAATTTAGAAAATAAAGTTTTCATTTCAATTTGTGCGGGAATCACTATAGCATCGATTGAAAAAACTCTTGGCAAGGTTAAGATTGCAAGAGCAATGCCCAACACACCTCTACTGATCGGTCAAGGTACCACCGGAATTTGTAAAAATGAATTATTAAGCACAGAAGAATTCAATATTGTGAAAAATTTCTTCTCTTCCTCTGGTTTTGCAGTAGCTGTTGAAGAAACGGACATAGATAACGTAACCGCCTTAACAGGTAGTGCCCCTGCTTACGTTTATTTGTTTGTCAAAGCCGCTGTTGATGCATCTAAAAAGCTTGGATTTAACAATGATGACTCCGTAAAAATGTTTTGCAACACCTTAATAGGGTCTGCAAATATGATTTTAGAAAGTGAAAAGGATATTGAAGAGCTTATAAAAATGGTGACTTCGCCAAACGGAACAACTGAAAAGGCACTTAATTCATTTGACGAAAATAATTTTTGCGAAACAATATACAAAGCTATGAAAGCCTGCAAAGACAGAGCTGAAGAATTATCAAAATTAAACTAAAGGTGATACGTAATGAACGAAAAGAAAAAATTCAATCTTTTTGATTGGTATTTTAAGGGCGCAGGAAAAGATAACGATAAATTAGATATTAACGTACTTGAAAATCCTAATTTTGTAAACTTTTTTAAAGTACTTTGGAAAAAGCTTGGTAAAGTTCTTAGCGCAAACTTGTTATTTGTTTTTAGTAATTTCCCAATATTTTTCTTTTTGATTGGACTTTCAGGAATGCTTAGTGAACGCGCTTCCGCTCCACTATACCATTCATGGGGAGCCATTTACGGTGCTTCAAAATTTGAAAACGGCACAAACTCTTCTCTTTTGGCGAGTGTATTTGGCATACACACCGAAACCACGGTAATAAATACCGCTACTATTGTTTTTTTCATATTAGGTGCACTTATCTTGTTTACTTTGGGATTATCCAAGGTTGGAACAACGTATATCTTTCGAAATATTATGAGTGGGGAAGCAGTATTCCCTCTTTCCGATTTCTTTTATGTAATTAAGAAGAATTTCAAGCAAGCCATTGTTTTAGGAATTATTGACGGTTTATTTATTGCAACATTTATTTACAACATTGCATATTTATCCAACGGATACGGCTTAAACAGAATGAACAGTTTGATGTTTTTCTTTACATTAGCGATGTGCATAGTTTACTCTTTCATAAGACCGTATGCGTATATAATGATTTTCACATTTAACATAAAGATTAAACAAATAATCAAAAATTCAGTATTTTTTGTAATTTTAGGTATAAAACGCAACGTATTCTCTCTTTTAGGAATTATTGCCGTTGTTTTGATAAATTACGGAATTTTCTTGATTTTTATGCCTGTTGGCGCTCTTTTACCGTTTATTATAACAGTTGCAATATGCGACTTTATAGGAGTATACGCTGCCTATCCTGTTATTTTGAAATATATGGTTGACGAAAAAGACCGTAATAGGATAATTTATAAAATTGATTACGAAGATGATGAAATATCTTACGATCAAAACACAGATGATACAGACTACACCGATGCTAAAACCGAAGAAACATAAATTTCTTAGAACAGCAAAAAATCACACACTATCTGATTAGATAGTGTGTGATTTTCAGTTATAAAGAAGTTGATTGACAGTTACAAATTCATATCCTTCCTTCATTAACAAGGGAATAATTATTTTTAACGCTTCAACAGTATAATTTTCTCCGGAAACATAATCATGAAATAAAATTATATCTCCACCTTTAACGCTGTTTTTTACAGTTTCAACAATGCGTTGAGTTGAAAAATGTGCCCAATCATTCGTATCAATATTCCAAAGAATTATTTTATCTCCGTTACTCCTTGCTATGTCTATCATTTTATCATCATACATACCGCAAGGCGGTCTGATAAGATTAACGTTATAACCTGTTAAATCATAAACCTTTTCTTTACACGCCTCTATTTCCTCGCGTATATAACTCTTGTTCATAGATTTTAATATGCTGTGTGAATTGGTATGGTTTCCGATTTCATGACCTTCTTTTACCGCTCTAATCAACGGTGCAGGATAATTATCGATATTAACACCTATTACAAAAAAAGTTGCTTTTATTCCAAATTCATCTAAAACATCCAAAATTTTTGGTGTAATTTTGGGATGAGGTCCATCATCAAAAGTTAATGCAATTTTATTGTTGTTTTTTGCGTTTGAACTGTAAACTGTCTTGTTTTCATAGTCAAATGAAGTTAAAAGAACACATAATGCTAAAAGAACTGTTACAAAAGTAATTTTAAAATGCACAAAGTTCATCCAAATCACCAAATCTAAAGCCTTGATTTTTCAGCTTTACAATAAGTTCTTGCATAATTTCTGCATTTGTAGAAGATGTGGGATGAAGCAGCATTACCTCACCGTTGTGAATATTATTAAGAATTTTATTTAAAGCATTTTCTCTTGTGGGTTGGTTTGAATTATCCCAATCTGCATAAGCGAAGGACCACATGACCGTTTTGTATCCTAAATCCTGTGCCCATTTAAGATTGTTTTCAGAAAATTTTCCTTCCGGAGGTCTATAATACTTAGACATTTTTAATCCATAAGTTTTTTCAAATAGACATTCCAATGAGGTTAGCTCATTTTCAAAATCCTCGATGTTGGTAATTTTGCTCATATCCTTATGCTTTAAGGTATGATTGGCCACAGTATGTCCATCATCAATCATCTTTTTTACCAACGCTTCATTTTTGTTGATCATATTGTCCAAAATAAAAAACGCCGCCTTTACATTTTCGCTTTTTAATACGCTAAGGATTTTTTCTACGTTTCCGTTTTCGTAACCTGCATCAAAAGTTAAATATATTACCTTATCTTCATCATTCATAGACGTATGGTTCTTATCACGCCAATAAACGTCATAGTTTTCGCAAATTTTTAAATCATATCCTAATTCAGGTTGTAAATGACTATTGTTTCGTTTACAGTACCATGACATAATTGATGCATTGACGTTCATAGAAAAAACTATAATTAAAAGTATTGAAAAAGCACTCAAATAAATTTTTTTCACATTTTCACCTTACCTTTGCAACTATATTTTTAACACAGTTAGAAAAATTACTCCAAAAATTTTTTTGAAAAGTTGTATTATTTAAACAATTTTCGCAAACAATAAAATAAAAATTACAAGGAGTGTAAATTATGGGAAATCGTGATAAAAAATCCAGCGGAAATATGCTTAAAGGAATGGCAGTAGGTCTCATGTTAGGCGCAGCTGCAACAGTTATTGTAGCGAATAATAAAAAAGCAAGCAAAAAGGTAAGAAACACCACAGAAACTGTAACTGACAACGTAACGAATATGCTGCATTTTAAGTAAAAAGCTGGGTTTCCCAGCTTTTTAAAGTTATTCATTTGTGAATTATTATCGTATTTCGTAAATTTTTTTTTAATTTATGTATAATTTATATAATATCATTGACAAAATTATCAAATTGTGATAATATAATACTATCGTGAAAAAGGGGGGATTACTGTGGCTTTTGGTGCAACTTTTAAAAGATATGAAAAAAAGTTTTTATTAAATCCAGAGCAATTCCTAATAATCAAGGAAGAAGTCGATAAATATTTCGAGCCTGATAAATACGGTGAGACGAAGATTTGCAACATTTATTACGACACACCTGAATTTATTCTTGTTCGACGTTCCGTTGATAAGCCCATTTTCAAAGAAAAGTTAAGACTTCGCACATACGGAGTGCCTAACGATTCCACAACGGCTTTTGTTGAGGTTAAACGAAAATTCAACAAAATCGTTTATAAAAGACGTATACATATGCCTTATAAGGAAGCTATTGATTACGTGGCAGGAAATTTTAAAATAGAAAACGAGACACAAATAACAAAGGAAATTAATTATTTCATTGATTTGTACAAAGGTATTTGTCCTCAATTTTATATTTCCTATGATCGCTCTGCTTTCTTTTACAAAGAGACGAGCGATATTAGAGTTACTTTTGACAGAAATATCACTTGGAGAGATTATGATCTTGATTTAAGATTAGGTTCATACGGTGAACAGTTGCTTCCTGACGATTACGTTATTATGGAAATAAAGGTTCCTAAAATGGCCCCTCTTTGGTTAGTTCAATTATTATCAAAATTGAAGGTTTATTCTACGTCCTTTTCCAAGGTTGGAACAGCATATAAAACTATGTTAGCTAAAAAAACAGGAGCAAGCATCATTTCAACAGGAAATCCGAGACTTATATTTCAACAAAGCTTAAGTGCTGATAACACAACAAATATTAAACAAGATTATTCAACAGAAGGAGCAATAAAATGTTAGATTGGATAGTAAAAAGTATTTTCATTAAAGATTTTGACCCTATTGCAGGAGATTGGGTTACGACTATAAAGCCGTGGATGTTCTTCGCCTGCGTTGGCGTTGCGATAGCACTTGGCTTGATTGCTGCTTTTTCGTATATGTTTAAAAATCAGTTTTCAAAAACTCTTGTAATTACAATAGCAATCTTACCACCAATTGTTTGTGTACTCATTATGCTGGTAAGCGGAAGCATTGGTGCAGCCGTTGCAGTTGGCGGCGTATTTGCTTTAACAAGATTCCGTTCAGCGCAAGGCTCTGCTAAAGAAATCTCTCAAATATTCTTGGCAATGGCAGCAGGCTTAACAACCGGTTTAGGTTACATTTATATTGGTGTTTTCCTTATAGTAATTATCGAGGCTATGTTAATCATTTTCGCTATTACGAAATTTGGTGAATCAAGTCCAAAACGCAGATCCTTAAAAGTATCTATTCCTGAAGAGCTTGATTATACCGATATTTTCGATGATTTATTTGAAAAATACACTACAAGCTGTACTCTTGTTAGAGTTAAACTGAAAAATTTAGGAACAATTTTTCAGCTTACATACGATATTCATCTTAAAGACGTTAAAGACGAAAAGAAATTTATCGACGAAATAAGAGTAAGAAATGCAAATCTTGACATTATCTGTACAAGACAGTTAACTAATCAAGCAGAATTATAATAAAAATAGGCTGACACAAAAGCTAATTTTAATAATTAGCGAAAGTATGTCAGCCTATTTTTTGTCAATTGACAGATATTATTTGAATTGGAATTCGGTTATTCATAATAATCATTTCTTTTCCAGGTTCAATTTTCACTTTTCCATTCAAGAAAAAAGTGTTATCCTTAAAAAAGCCATTAACTTGAACAGAAACTATCATTTCGTTATTTTCGTTATAAACAACGTTTTTTATGTAACCGAACGTTTCTCTTGAGCTGTGAAAATACAGTCTTTTATCTGTATCAAAGTTAATATTCGTATCATTTTTTATGACAAATTCAACGGTATGTTCCTCTGTATGGTATATTTCACCGTTAAAAAGGTCAAAATAATTGTAAATCACATAAAATGCACTTAACATAATTGCAACTACTGTTAATACTATTATCGTCACGCTTAAGGCGTTAATATTTCTATTTCTTCGCTTCATCGTTAATTACTTCTTTCTGTTGAAAAGATTATTTAATCTTTTTTTAATTTCTTTTTGTTTATTTTCAGTTTCCTCATAAAGAATAACAGGTGAAATTAACGTATTATTTTCAACCTCGGACTCTAAAATCATTCCGCTTTTTAAATCGTCTATAAATTTTGGAGGCATATTCTCCTCACAAATACTCAGCATCGTATTTTCGCATTCAAAAACAGCTACTCGTTTACCGTTTTCAATTTTCTCTATTCTATCAAGAACAAGTCTCATTTCATTCTCCGATTCATTATATTTAAAGATATTTTATCATATTTATCTAACTAAATCAATATATTTCATATTTTGCCAAAAAATATTTGTTTTTTTACTTTTTTTATGATATACTATTATGGAAAGATTACGCACATATTTTTACGGAGGATAAAAACTTGATAATCGCGCTTGAAAATGCTAAATATGAGCTTACAAATTTCAGAGAAAATATAAAAGAGCTTGGTAACGCATTAAGAATAAATGAATTAAAAATTGAAGCTGAAGAATTGGAAAAAATTACTTTCGAGCCGGATTTTTGGTCTAATCAAGAAAACTCAACGAAAATCTTACAAAAAATCAAGCAAATGAAATCTAAGATTGAAGGATATGAAGCTCTTTCAAACCGGCTTGAAGATGCAATTGTAATGGCTGAAATGGCAATAGAGGAAAACGACGAAAGCTTAACCGATGAAATTTTAGACGAACAAAAATCCATAATCGCCGAGGAAGAAAAACAAAGAATACAAGTTCTTCTTTCAGGTGAGTATGACAAAAACAATGCTATTATTTCGTTCCATCCAGGTGCAGGCGGCACCGAAGCTCAGGACTGGGCTCTTATGCTCTATCGACTTTATACAAGATGGGGTGAAAAGCACGGATACAACGTAAAGCTACTTGATTGGCTTGACGGCGAAGAAGCAGGTTTAAAGAGCGCAACCATTTTGATAGAAGGAATTAACGCATACGGATATTTAAAGAGCGAAAATGGCGTTCATCGACTTGTAAGAGTATCTCCATTTGATGCATCCGGACGCCGTCATACATCATTTGCTTCTGTTGAAGTAATGCCTGAATTTGATGATGATAACTCCATTGAGCTTCGTGACGAGGATTTGGAAATAACTGCTCATCGTTCTTCCGGTGCAGGCGGACAGCACGTTAACAAAACTGATTCAGCTATAAGAATCGTTCACTTACCGACAGGTATTGTAGTTGGCTGTCAAACAGAACGAAGCCAGCTTCAAAACAAAGAAACGGCACTTAAAATGCTGAAATCCAAGCTTATGGAAATCAAAGAACGTGAAAAGCTTGACAAAATTGAGGACATTCAAGGAAATAAAAACAACATTGAATGGGGATCACAAATTCGTTCTTACGTATTTATGCCATACACTCTTGCAAAAGACACCCGTACAGGCTATGAGGATGGTAACATACAAGCTGTTATGGATGGTGACATTGACGGCTTTATAAATGCATATTTAAAACAAAATGCGAACAAATGAGGGTTTAGTATATGAAGGAAAGATTCAAGAAATTAGTTACTATTTTGAAAGAATTCAAATATGAGTTATTGATGGTTTGTGAGGTCTTTGCTCTTGTCTTTGCGGCAATTTATTTTGCATTTGGCAGAAAAAAGCAATTTTCATTTTTAAGTGCTTTTTCTACTCTTTTAGGAGCATATATTTCAACATCTGCACTTTACAGAATTAACTCAAAATTCAAATCGCATAAATACATTGACATTATTGCTACTGCAAATAAAAACAGTAATATTGTAGAAGATAATGAGATAATAAAAGATGATAACGAGCTTGTTTTTGAGCTTGAAGATGACGGAATAATTGAAAGCAATGATTAAAGAAGAGACAAGATTTCAAAGTTCTACTGTTTTTGAAGGAATGACTTCTATCCGTGCTGTTTTAGACAATCTTAAGGAAAACAAAATTAACGCGCGTAAAATTGAAAAAATTTTAATTGATAGCGAGCGTCTAATATCTAAAGCTAAGGAAATCGGATACTTAAAAAAGATGGCAGAGCTATTTGATTTTGAAATTGAAATTTCAAACAAGGAAATAATTGATACCTACGCCGTAGGCACATCTCATGGCGGAATAATAGCTTTTTGCAAAGAAAAAACTTATGAAAGCCTTTCTTGCGAAAAAATAGTAAAAAATGGCTTTTACGTTATGATAGAAGGTATCGAGGATCCTTATAATTTTGGATATGCTCTACGTTCTATATACGCATCCGGAGCTGACGGTATAATTCTTTCCGAAAGGAACTGGCTTTCTGCGGCTGGCGTTGTTTGTCGCTCGTCGGCAGGAGCAAGTGAAAAATTGAGAGTTTATATTGCAAATGATGATTTTATAGACATATTTAAAGGATTAGGCTATAAAATTGTTTGCGCAGATATTAAAAATTCAATTAGCGTATATGATGCTGACTTAAAAAAACCCATTCTTTTAATTGTTGGCGGAGAAAAAAGAGGTATTTCCTCAACTGTTTTAAAGAAAGCGGATCAAATAGTTAAAATTGATTACGGCAGAAACTTTGACGCTGCTCTTTCAGCTGCTTCGGCTTCTACTATTCTTGCATTTGAAGTGTATAAAAATAACAGAAAATAAAATCGAGTGCTATGCACTCGATTTTTATTTTAGTAATTATTTGCTTGAATTAAAAATCTCAACTGCTTCGGGATTGATTGTCATAAGAAAGCAATTTCCGTTAACAAGCTCAGATTCCTGAGCCTTAGTAAGAGCCTCCTTCATATCCGCATTCTCTGACATTGCTTTAGCAAGATCCTTGTCAGAAGCAAATTCCCATATAACAGCCGTCGAAAGCATTGAGCCTATACCGCCAATAATAGCGCCTAATCCGCTGTTATCATTTGATTCCTTTTGAAAGGTATGTATAGTATATTTAATTACGCCATCTTCCGTTGAAATCTCTCCTGATTTTTCATTGTCTGCATTTTGAAGAACATATCCTGCGTTTTCAAAATCCTTCTTAATTCCACCGTAAGTAGAACAAGAAACAAGACAAGTAATTGACATAACAAGTACTAAAGCTAACGCGAGAATTCTAACTGTATTTTTCATAATATTTTCCTCCTTTATGATTTGTTATATTTAGAATAGCATATTTTTTAAAAAATGTCAATTATTTAATAAAATATTCGTCAATTGTTCATATTTAATATTTTATCACCAAAAGTTTATGAAGACTTAAATTGTTAACTGTAAACATTACCTCACTTTTGTTTTGCGTGAAATTTAAAACCTCGCCGTCAGGTTGAGAAACTATTGATTTTATTTCCTTATCAACTTTAAAAGTAACCTTTATTCCGTCGATTCTTGGGAAGTCTTCAAGCAAGCACACGTTACCACGATTAACAGGAGGAGCATAGAGTAAATGTAGCGCATAAAAATTATCATTTTCACTTTTTCTCATTCTTACTCTGCCACAAGACGGTAAACCTTCGATTTTCAAGGATTTATCGTAAATATTGTCAAAGCCCTTCTTTATATATTTTTGCAATATATAGTTTCCTGATTTATTGTATGCAGTAAAAATCGGATGTGCAAAATACAATACGTTTTCCTTTTTAACAAGCGCAGGATACGGCGCTTTATCCATTTTAAACGGAGTATTTGCGTGACCGCAGAAATGATTAACTCTACGGTTAAAATAAGGCTCGTGAAGGTATGCAAGCACTTCACCGTCACATTCCACCTTGTTTGCGTTTGAATATGAAAGAAACGGTGTGCAAATTTCATCAATTACACATTCTATATAATCAAGATCAAAACCGTTCGAGCCAAGATTTGTAATACCAAGCTCATCAAACACGCTATTTCCACTTACTATTAACTTTCCGCCGTTTTCTGTAAACTCAACTATTCTAATCTTGTCACTATCAGAAAGCTTAACACAATCAGGCAAAACGATGCATCTGTATTTAGATATATCATCACCGGCTTCTAAAACGTCATACTCAAGATGCATAATTTGAAGCATTTTTGAGCATCCCATATCGGCGTCCGAATTATGACTTGACCACATAGCAATATCCGAATAAGCTTTAGTATTCTCAGAATACTTCTCTATTTTATCAGCATATTCAAAGGCATGACCAATTATATTATACGTACTCTTGTCAATTTTACCAAGCGGATGTAAGTGGTCTCCAACTGACATTGAAGCTCCTATACTAATCATATCAGCACATTCGTATTTAAGAGCGTCCTTATTCTTAAATCCGCCAAATTCTCCCCATGAATGATGGAATTTGCCTGTCATTCCAAGAAAATGCTTGCCGTATTTTTCAAAATATTTTGCTCTTAATGGCATTAAATCATATCCGCCCCATGCTGTCGGCAAATCCTCAAGCTCATAGTGCGTCTGATAAGGATGATATTCAGGTCTATTCATATCAGCTCCACCGTTATAAAAAACAGGGGCATCCTTTTTATAGCTTTGAACAATACCTGTTAGAGTTTGCATCATTTCGATATGTTTAATTCTATAATATTTCCTAGCATCCTCAAACACATCCGGGTTTAAGCCCATTTTTATCATACCTGCTTTACATTCCTCACATACGCAGGCATCATCAATAAAGCAAATATCATAAAATACTCCGTCAGATACGTCGAACTGTTGGCAAACCTCGTGAGTTATTTCTTTAAGATAATCAAGATAGCTGCCGTTTGGGCATAACGTTGTCCAAGAACAATTATAAAGCATATCGTCAGGTCCTACATCATGTTCATTCCCGTAACAACGAGGTTTTTTTGTCCAATAGTTAATTTGATGCCATTCGGGATGCTCATCAGCATCTTTTTTGCTCCAACCCATTGTGATATATATTGGTGCCTTTACTCCTACCGAATGAGCCGCCTCAATTTGCTCCTTTAAAAGATTAAACTTCAGTTTGGGATGCATTTGACCAACTTTTGTAGGATAATAGCAATATCCGTGATGGCATTTTGCGAAAACCGTAATCAAGTCAACATGAGCTTCTTTCAAGGTGTTAGCAAACTCCTCTTTGTTGAATAATTCGCCGATATTTTCAATATCAGGGCTTGTGTGAAAGTCTAAGTGAACGCATTTCATTTTTTATTCTCCATACATTGTGATAAAATTTTATAAACTTTTTTAGTATTTTTAATTCCAAAAACTCCGGACGTGCTGGCATAGCTGCTTCCGTTGCGATTATATCTTAAAGCTCCCGAAAAAAAGAATATAGAGCCAACATCATTATTATCGCACTTCATTTGCACGTTTGATATATCCGTATATCTGTATTCCTGTACATACTGCTTTCTTCCTGTGTGAACAATTAAAACTCTTTTATTAGTTATAGCGTAAATCATACGTTTTCTCTGTATCGCACTAATTACATATCTGAAAAATAACAAGTACATGCCTATAAACACAAATGGCAACCCAAAAACAGGAAAAATCGAAAACACTGCATCATCAGCATCATTTGTAGCCATAAAGGCAGTGACAGTCCAAAAAATCGAAAATGATAGCCATACAAACCCAAACATCGTTGTAAAAATATCTGCAGTTGAAAAAACCAATATTTTAGTCGGCTTATCACACCACAAAACATCCTCATCCGAATCTAAATACGGCTTTACATCAATAAGTAAATCATACGAATTTGTATCCACTATAATCCTCCTCCTTGCTATAATTTCCGTTTTTTATATTTTACCATATTACACAATCATTTTCAAGGAAAATTTGCTTGACTGTGTAAGAAAATAATGTTAAAATAGTTTTAGAACATTGAAAGGGTGGTATATATGAAAATTGCAGTAATAAGCGGAGCTTCTTCAGGCATCGGGCTTGAATTTGCAAAGGCGCTTGACAATTACAATTTAGATGAAATATGGCTCATAGCAAGAAGCTATAATCTGCTTGAAAAAATTTCAAAGGATTTAAAAACAAAGGTCAAAATATTGTGTCTTGATCTAACAAACAACGAAACATTTATTCAAATTAAAAATGAATTTGAAAAAGAAAATCCGTCTATTGAATATTTGATTTGTTCTGCCGGAGTTGGATATAACGGCAGTTTCGATAATATTACACCAGAACAAATTTCATTAACTGTTTCTTTAAATTGTACAGCTCTTTCTATTTTAAACAATATTTCTTTGCCCTACATTTCAAGCGGTGGAAAAATCATTAACATAGCTTCCGGTGCAGGATTTTCACCTCAGCCGTATTTTGCTGTTTATGCAGCTACAAAAGCGTATGTAATCAGCTTATCAAGAGCGACAGGATATGAGTTGAAAAAAACAGGTATTTCCGTTACTGCTGTGTGTCCCGGACCTGTGGATACCAATTTCTTTTCTTCTTTAGAAAACGTAAAACAGTATAAGAAAAATTTTTTAATTACACCACAAAAAGTAGTTTTGGGTTCATTAAAAGCAGCAAAGAAAAGAAAAAAAATTTATTCGCCAACGTTTTCAATCAAAATGGTACATTTAGCCTCCAAACTTTTACCTATATCTTTAATTTTAAGGTTTTATAAACAATAATCTCTGTCAAATTTAAGACAAAGATTATTTTTATATAAAATTGACAAACAATTCTTTTTGTGATATAATATGCTAGTAGATTATTTTCTATAAATCATAATTATCCTTTTGAAGAGAAATATATATGAAAAATCGAAAGAAAAAATGGCTAAAATTTAGACACAAGGTTGTTAGAGTCACCGCAGGCTTTATCTTATATTGGTATTCCAAGCTAAAATACGGAATGAAAATTCATAAATTTAAACAACAAGACAAGCGTGCTTATCTTGTACTTTATAATCATCAGACTGCGTTTGATCAGTTTTTTGTTGGATTTGCGTTTAAAGGTCCAATATACTATATCGCCAGCGAAGATTTATTTTCAAACGGTTTTGTCTCCAAGCTGATTAAATACTTAGTAGCTCCTATTCCGATAAAAAAATCTATGACTGATGTAAAAGCAGTTATTGATGCAAAAAGAGTTGCTAAAGAAGGTGGAACCATAGCCGTTGCTCCGGAAGGAAACAGAACGTTTAGCGGTGAAACAGGCTATATAAAGCCTGCCATATCGCAGTTTGTTAAAGCTTTAAATCTTCCCGTGGCTATATACACTCTCGATGGCGGTTACGGTGTTCAACCGCGGTGGAGCGACGTTATACGCAAAGGAAAGATGGATTGCTACGTTTCAAGAGTTATTGAGCCAGATGAATATAAGCTACTTTCAAATGACGAATTATACGAGCTTATATGCAAAGAGCTTCAACACAACGAATGCAAGCTTGATGAATGCTATGCTCACAAAAAATCTGCCGAATACCTTGAAAGAGCTATGTATTTCTGTCCCGATTGCGGTTTTTCAGAATGGGAAAGCTCAGGTCAGCTTATAGAATGTAAAAAATGTGGCAAGCAAGTAAAGTATTTAGCTACAAAGGAATTAGTGGGAGTGAATTGTGATTTTCCATATAGATTTATATCTGAATGGTACAAGGCACAATGCAAGTTTGTTATAGAAACCGATTTAAGTCCTTATTCGGAAACACCGATTTATAGCGATAATATCACTAATTTTAATCAAGTTATTCCGTATAAGAAGAAGATTAAACTTGCTAAAGACGTTTTCTTCTCTGTTTATTTTGACAGATATACGATTATTAACAGCAACTACAGCATATCTTTACCGTTTGATAAAATAGTAGCTGTTAGTGTCCTTGGCAGAAACAAGCTTAATATTTACTTTGGCAGCGAAATATATCAAATCAAAACAAAAAACAAACATTTTAATGCACTCAAGTATATGAATATATACTATCACGCAACTAACGTTTTGAAAGGAGTACCGGAAAATGATAAACTTTTGGGAATCTAGTGTATGGGGCTTTATGCTTCTTTTCTCGGTTTTAATGGTTGGATTATTGGTAGCAAATATCATAAAGCGAAAAGTTCCTTTTTTGAAAAATTCATTAGTACCTACATCGGTATTAGCAGGCGGTCTCTTACTGTTAATATCCATAACATACACACTCATTGTAGAAAACGTTGGAAATTTGTCAGAAACACTACCGAAAAATATATTTAACCTCGAAATTTTCGGTGAATACGGAAGCGCCACCTCCGACGATGGTTCTAAAATCAGAATTGGCGGTTTAAGCATTCTTGAAGTTATTACATATCATTCCTTAGCTCTTGGATTTATTGCCACCGCATTTAAGCCTGACGGTGAAAAACTCACCAAAAAAAGAAGCGTTGAGGTATTTAATACAGGAGTTTCAACCGTTTCTACATATCTTCTTCAAGGTTCTCTCGGTTTGGCTATTACGATACTATTCCCTGTTTTAGTTAAAGGCTTTAAAGCGGCAGGTCTTATTCTTCCATTCGGTTATGGTCAAGGAACCGGACAAGCCTTGAATTACGGTAAAATGTATGAAGCAGTAGGATTTAGTAACGGTAGCAGCTTTGGACTTACAATTGCGGCTCTTGGCTTTTTAAGCGCAAGCATTGGCGGTGTTATTCATTTAAATATAATAAATAGAAAGAGTAAGAAAAAAGCTGTCGGCGGTATTGCTGATGAAGAAGAATTAACTCTTGACAAAGTACAAGAAAAGGGCGAATCACCTATGACAGGAAGCATTGATAAGCTCTCGATTCAGCTTGGTATAGTTTTACTTACATACGTAATTTCTTATGGAATTATGCTTGGACTCGGCACTTTAATTTCCGGTATGAAAGCCACTATCTATGGCTTTAACTTTTTAATTGGTGTTTTAGTTGCAGCTCTTGTAAACCATATAGTTAAGCGTTTAAGAAAATATAAAATCATGAATAGGCAGTACATAAACTCCTTTCTTATGAAAAGAGTTGCAGGATTTTTCTTTGATTTAATGGTAGTATCAGGTATTGCTTCTATCCAATTTGAAGCTCTTAAGCAATATTGGTTGTCATTCATTATATTAGGTACTTTAGGCGCTGTAACCACATACTTCTATCTAAGAATAATTTGTAAAAAAATATTCCCAGACTATGTTGAGGAGCAATTTTTAATGATGTACGGTATGCTTACCGGAACAGCAAGTACAGGCTTAATTCTTTTAAGAGAACAAGATAGTAATTTCCAAACTCCGGCTGCTGAAAACATGGTGTATCAAAATCTTCCTGCCATAATTTTCGGTTTCCCACTTTTGTTTATAGCAGGTGATAATTTTGCCCCCAAAAGCCCTGTATTAGCGTTTATTCTTGTTTTTGCTTTCTTTATTGTTTTAAATATTATTTTATTTAGAAGTAATATTTTTAAAAAAAATAAATAAATACAAGGCTTGACTTCAAATGAAGTCAAGCCTTCTTTTTATGTAATAGGTAACCAATATTTATCCCAACCGATTGCCGGTCGTTTGCCTAAAATAACATCTAACACGTGATCATTTCTTGTTTCTATAACAACACTGTTTTTCCATTCTATAACTGCATCGTCATTAGTAATGTCAAGTTTAGTAACCTGCACCTTTAAATCAGAACAGCCAGCAAATGCACCTATCGATATTTTCTTTACTGTTTTTGGTATTTCACAACGAACAAACATATCAATTGAGTCTGAAACTATGCTTTCACCATATCCGCAGAACGCATATTCACCAATTTCAGTAACTTTATAACCATTGTACGTTTCGGGAATTTTTACGTTTCCATTTATTCCATCATATCCTACAACACTTAAGGTATTGTCATCCTTTAAAACATATTGCACACCGGAATCATCTCGGAACGTGTACTCTACCTCAGCCTTATACCACACTGCAGTAAGCTCTAAATCGCCCTCTGATCCTGCGTCTATGCGCCAATAATATTCAATTTGATCATTAAACTGCCAACCGATAAACTTATATCCGTTTCTTTGAGGTATGCCAATTATAAGCTTATCTGTATCTATGTCATAGCGTTCAGGATAATTACCGTAATTTTTGCTTCCATAATTAAAATCATAGGTAATAGAATAAATTTTCTTTAACCAGCTTGGCTCTAAAAACAACTCTTGACTTTTATCAGTCCAAACGCCACTTGATTGTATAATGGAACCGTTTGCCATCCATCCTTTAAAAACATAACCGTCCATTTCGAGAATAGGTAACGAATAATTATCTCCAACGGTAATCGTTTGAGTGGTCTTATCGCAATCAAAACCTTCAGCATTAAACATTACTACAGTACTGGTCTTTTCTCCTTCAACTTTTGTTGCAGTCCACTTTGCAAAAACATCAACGTTTCCTGTGGTGCCTGTCTCAATCTTGTCAAAAGGAGTGCTATATGCCGCATCCTTATACCAACCCTCAAATTTATACTCAACCTCACTGCTATCATCGCTCCAAACTAACGGTTTGAAGGAAATTTCGTCTTCTATTGTATATGAATCCGGGTTTGTATTGTATCCGCCTATCGAAATGTAGTTTATGGTATACCTTATAGCAGTCCATTTAGCAACTAATTCAACGTCGTTTTCAATAGTCCACATTCCCTTAACATTTAACAAATTGTCACCGTGATACCAACCGCCAAACGTATATCCTTTTTTTGCAGGAGTTGGCAATTCATAACTTTTTCCAACCGATAAAATAGCGTTTTCCACACTACCACCGCCATTTGAATTAAAAACTACCGTTACCTTTTTTTCATCATAAATATCCTTGTAATTATCCCCTTTATTCCCACAAGATACAAGCAAAGTAAGCAATATAATGGCCATCAAAAGGAGTATGCCTATTTTCTTCATATATTCTCCTTAGTTTTTTTCTACATTATACACTATATTTTTACTTTTGTCAAATAAAAATATACAAATATTGTTCAATAAATATAATAAAATATGCGTGATATAATAAAATAATATCACGCATTCGTAGTATTATAGATAATTTCTCAAATCTGTTCTTAGCTCTTGCTCTGCAGAAATAAGTCTATTAGCTATTGATTTAGCGTTATTATCTGCTTTTGAGTATTGATTTAGAAATTTATAAATTGATTTAATTCCCATGTTACAACCGTCCGTCATTACGTCAGCTACTGTATTATCTGATTTTTTCAATGTTACTGTTGCTCTGATTTTCATATCAGACATCACTTGAGCAACAGGATGGGCATTTTTAGTGCTTTCATCAGCGTTTGTTAACGCCTTGTGCGTTTCATCGCCTAAAACAGCATGCTTATCCTTACACGCGTTTAAAATGCTTCTAAGCTCCTCACTTTTAACATAGGGGATTACATTATTTATTGATTCAACACCCATTTTAATACCTGAATTACACTCTTTTAACAAATTTATTGTATCTTCGTTCATTGTATAACACCTCTTTCTTTTTTTACTATTATTAACCGAATAAAGAGCAAATATACAAAAATCCCCTTCGCAATGTTTTGCGAAGGGGATATATTTAATAAAGTGTTTTAGGGTATGTTCCGTTAGCTTGAAGCTTTAAAAATTCTTCCTTAACAGCGTATTTATCCTCACCGTAGGTAACGCCGAACCATTTATCGTTAGTTTCAAGAATTTTAACAGAAGCTTTTCCGCCTGTTACAAGCTCTCCGATAACACCGGGTAACAAATATTCTCCCTTTAATTCGTTGAGATTTGGGTCAGAAAGGAACTTAATAAAGCCATCCTCAAGCAAATCAATAAAGTCAGGTGTAAGACCCCACATATTCATTGAAACGTAAACATTTTCATCAATAGCGGTAACCGTGCCGTCATCATTTGCAATTCCTGCTCCGGCTGCTGTTTTTACAAGGTTTCCGGTCTCAACAACATTTGTTAAGTAACCATCTTTATCTGAGCATACGCCTCTTGTAACGCCGCCATTTTCACTTAACGTATTTTTAAGTATAAATCCCGCCATTGCAAAATTGTATTCCTTAATAGGCTCATTGTCAGAAACAAGAAAATCATGGATTGACTTGAACGCCTCTTTACCATAGTAGTCATCAGCATTGATTACCATAAACGGCTCATTTACAATTCCCTTGCAAGAAAGAACTGCTTGACCGGTTCCCCAAGGCTTCTTTCTTTCGGGAGGATTTGTAAAGCCTGCAGGCAAATCCTCAATGTTTTGATATGCGTAAGCAACCTCGCATATATCTGAAATTTTATTTCCAACAACTTCTTTAAAGTAATCTTCCATTTCTTTTCTGATAATAAAAACTACTTTGTTAAAGCCTGCTTCTAAAGCGTCATGAATGGAATACTCCATAATTACTTCGCCATTTGGTCCAAGTGGCTCAAGCTGCTTAATTCCACCACCAAAACGTGAACCAATACCAGCAGCCATAATTACTAATGATGTTTTCTTCATTTCTCTAACCTCTAAACAAATATTTTAAATGGTACAATTATTATTTGTACATAGGACCATACGTAGCACAAGCACGGTAGTCCTGCCCTTCCTTATCCATACCAAATGCGTTCCAAGCGGCAGGACGGAAAATTTTATCCTCCGGTACATTATGCATACATACAGGAATTCTAAGAATTGAGCAAAGTGTGATAAGGTCAGCACCAATATGACCGTAGCTTATGGCACCGTGGTTAGCACCCCAGTTATTCATTACGTCATAAGCTGTCTTAAATGCACCTTCGCCCGTTACTCTTGGTGCAAACCAAGTGCATGGCCATGTATAGTCAGTTCTCTTCCAAAGTGCATCAGAAACATTTTCAGGAAGTCCAACTGTCCATCCTTCTGCAATTTGAAGAACAGGACCTAAGCCCTTAACAAGGTTAAGTCTAATCATTGTTGCAGGCATTTGAGCTTTTGCCTCAAATCTTGAAGAATATCCGCCACCACGGAAATATCCAAGATCAGCGTAATTCCATGTGGTGTTTTTCATAATATTGTCTTGATCTTCTTTAGTGATTTCATACCAAGGCTTCATTACTGCATTGCCGTTTTCATCTTTAGCCTCAGCATTAGCATCAAGACAGCATGCACCTGAGTTGATAAGGTGAATAAATCCACCTGCTTCCTTTGCAACGCCCTCAATATCATAACCTGTTGCTCTCTTAACCGCTTCGGGACTCCAATATGTTCTTACGTCTGCAAACATTTGAGGTCTGTTTGTAAGCAACTTCATAAATAGCATACCCAAACCGTTTAAAACGTCATTTTCAGTAGCTAAAATATAAGGCTCTCTTGCGCCATTCCAGTCAAATGAAGTATTGAGCATTGATTCAGGGAAGTCACAGTTAGGATAGAAGTCAGTCCATTGTCTTTGACCTTGGAATCCTGCGCAAATAGCATTATGACCAACGCTTTCCTCTTCACAGCCTTCAGGTAAGTTTTTGTTACCGTTCATTAAGTCTTTGATGATACACATCATCTTAACAACAAATTCCCAGTCAGCATCCTTTTCTTCTCTTGTTCTTTGCATATCCTCAGGGTTCTTGTCAAAGCCTTCAATGCAATTTGCTTTTGTCCAAGCAAGAGCCTTTTCAAACTCTTCCTTGTCATAGATGCCCTCAGTCATTCTTCTGATGATTTCTACCTCATCAACTGACTCAACTCTCATACCGAGATATTCTTCAATAAAATTGCAGTCAATGATTGAACCACCAATACCCATGCAGATAGAGCCGATTTGGAGATATGATTTACCTCTCATTGTAGCGGCTGCAACTGCTGCACGACCAAAACGAAGAAGCTTTTCAGCTACGTCTTCAGGAATCTTATCGGATTCGTCCATATTTTGAACGTCGTGACCGTAGATACCAAATGCAGGAAGTCCCTTTTGAGCATGGGAAGCAAGAACTGCTGCAAGATATACAGCACCAGGTCTTTCAGTGCCGTTAAAGCCCCATACGCCCTTTATTGTCATTGGATCCATATCCATTGTTTCAGAACCGTAGCACCAGCACGGTGTTACTGTAAGAGTAATGTCAACGCCCTCTTTTTTAAACTTAGATGCACAAGCTGCGGCCTCTGCCACTCTACCGATTGTAGTATCGGCGATAACAACCTTTACAGGTTCACCGTTTGAATACTTTAAGTTTTCTTCAAAAAGCTTTGCCGCTGCCTTTGCCATATTCATTGTTTGTACTTCAAGTGATTCTCTAACCTTTAAAGGTCCACGTCTTCCGTCAATTGTAGGGCGGATGCCGATTACTGGATAATCACCGATAAGTCTGTTTTCTGCCATTTTAGTTTCCCCTTTTATAAGTAAAATTGTACAGTTATATTATAATATTGTTGTTTACTAAAATCAAGTATAATTTAGCATTAAATGCCACAATTTAAGAAAAATATCAGTTTTCAAGAAATTTTATTGCCAAATCTATACTTGTTGGACCGTGCGGATGGTGGTCAATACCAATTTTTTTATCAATATACAATAGACTTTCAAGTCCGGATTCTTTGTATATTCTTTCAAGAGCTATACCGTTTTCTTTATAAGGTACAGTTTTGTCGCTATCTCCGTATGCCATATAAATTTTGATTTTGTTTTCAACAAGATCGTTAATTCTATCAACGGGATGTTTTCTAAAGAGTAAAAGCTCACTTTTTGTCATTTTCCACGCATTTTCAAATTCCGTCCACATTCCTTCGTGTACATCCGGCGCATTTCCAAATCTTGCAGGACACGACAAAAAATTCATTACGGGAGCGTCAATATACAATGCCTCAATACATTCAGGGTGATTAGCGGCAAGATATATTGACATCATTCCACCGCAACTCATTCCAATAGTTATAACCTTGCTTGAAATTCCAAATTCCTTTGAAGCATATTTAATAAATTCGTATTGGTCATCTAGCTGATCGGGTGTTCCCCAACGGTTGCGATTTTCAATAAAAATCAGAGTGTAGCCTCTTCTAACCATTTCATTTTGTAAATCGGGAAATGCACCAAAATATTCAGTTTTAAAAACGGTTTTACCATTTCTTTTGCTTTCATCCTCATTCATTAAAGCAATGCATGTTTTGTTTTTAAACTTAAATTCAATATGCTTCATTCCGTCATACCGGTATTCTGCAATAATATCCATAATTCACCTCAAAATATTTTATACCTACATTTTACTATTTTTTTGAAACAAAGTCAATAAAAATACCGCACTTCTTTCAAAGTGCGGCGGATAATTATTGATTTGAAAGTAAAAATTCTCTTGATTTTTTGGTTGAAAACAATAAGCCAGCTGCACCTAAACAAATAAGCATTTCGGGAAGCATATAAACAACATTATAAACAAGAGAGTAAATCCATGGATTGTTATAAACATCAAAGCTTCTCCAAATTGTAATTCCAGAAACAAAATGGCATAAAAATCTTAGTACCATAGCTATCGCCATAAATATTAAAATTTTTGTTACACTGTACCTCTTTTCATCCTTGTTTAGATTGTATTTTGCTTCCTCGCTATTTTCTAATTTAGGTCTTGCAAATGATGTAATTCCAAGAACAGTAAAAGCTAAAACAAAGTCAAATATCAAACAAATTAAATATGGTCCAATTCCGTTAATATATGAAAAATAACTTAAACCGTCTAATAATTGATAAATTGAAAATACAAACGCAGTACCAAATCCCCATTTAGAACCATGTCGTAATCCTACAAATAGTACGGGAAGCATACTAGCGGGTGTAATTGAGCCACCAAAGGTGCCCGGAGTAATTTTGAAAAAGCTTAATGCTATTGACATTGCAAGCATTATTGCACATTCGCATAAAATTTTTGTGTTTGTTGAATTTTTGTTCATTTTGAACTCCTTAAATAAAATTTACCACACAGAAAATATCCGTGTGGTAAAAAGTATTTAAATATGATTAGCTCAAATTTAACATAAAATATTAACTTCCTACGCCGGCATTATCCGTATCAGGTTATAGGGTTTGGAAATTTCCATCTCAGCCTTTCAGCACCCCTGAATATTTAGTTGTGTGGTATGGACATATATTAGCACCAAATTACTGTCTTGTCAAGTACTTTTCGTAATTTTCTTTTGAAGAATAAATTATCAAGATTCCGTCTTTAACTGAAATAACAGATTTTTTTCCAATGAATTCATTGCTTACACCTAAAGGTATATTATTTTGCAAGGTTGCGTTATCAAGCTCGTACAATAAACCTTTTTCACAAACACCATTAGATATGTCCGTATATGAAAAAACAGAAATTCTTCCACTTGCTTTTTTTGAAAAAGTAACTTTATCATTATACAAAGCAAAAACAACATTATCACCGTCAACAAAAGATATTTCAAAACCTTTTTTTGTGTATTCTGAAAGAAGTGCAATATTCGCTAAAGTATGGTCGAGAAAACCTCCGATTGCACCGTACACTACGATTTTTTTATATCCCATTGAAATGGCTTTTTCTATTGCCAAATAACTATCGGTAAAGTCCTTTTTTACGGGGTATTTAATTATGTTTTCGCATTGTATTTTTCCGGTATAAGAATCAAAATCACCTACAGCAATATCTGGTTCAATTCGATTTTTGGCAAGTGTCAAATATCCTCTATCCGCACCAATTACAAGGTCGTTTTCATCAGGTTTAAAATCAAGTTTGCAATCTAATGCACAAACGATATAACAAGTATTCATCTTATATTTCCTTTAAAATCAAAGCATCATACGGTTTAATATCTATTCTTCCCGATACAACTTTTTCATTAAGAATGTCATAATACTCTTTTTCAAGAACAATATAACCCTCTTTTCCTTCAATATCGGTAGCGATAATACCGTTTTGTGCACCAAATCTTTCAACTAAATCAATATTACTTGAGGCTTCACAAATAGGCTTTCTGTCAACAAGTTTAAGCATAGATTTTTGGTCAATAGCTGTGCCGACAATAATAATTTGACCCTTGCCTACCTTACGCTTTGCTATTGCTGTAAGATTTTCAAGTTCATCGCTTTCATAGGTTGCGAGGCTTTCTGCGTCAACTATCTCATAAGCGTCTGTGCCAAGAGAAAATTGAATTTCTTCGCCATCATTCCATTTAACCTTGATGTTTTTATCGGTAATTGGTAACTGATATTTAGTGTAAACTCCGCTAAGATCTTCAATAAATGAATATGGCTTATCCGTATATTTCGAAGCACACTCTGTCATTATATCGGTATGAGGACCTACAATCCAAGTACCACCGTTATTTATCCATTCAACTATTCTCTTTTCGAATCCATCACGAGCGGCGTTCGGAAGGAACGGAGAAACAATAACCTCGTACTCACTTAAATCCTTATCTGTTTCAATGACATCTATATTGTAATGTCTGAAATAGTTATGGCACAGGTCGATATATTTGGCTCTTACGTCTTTTTCCATTTCCTCAACAAGAGGTGCCCAGAAGAAAATTTTAATAGAATTTGAGGAATATGTCATAGCAATTTTAGATTTCGGCTTGGAATTAACTAAAAAGTCCTCTGCTTTTGTTAAGGTTTCAGCTAACATTTTAACACCACGGGAAGCAGGATTAGGTCTGCCGCTTGAATTTAAGAAGGCGCCGTGTCCTAATTCGTGACCGTTTGGATGTGCGCGGAACAGCCAGTACAAATTCATTTCAGAGCCGTGTGCAATTGACAAAAGTGAATTTACGTAGCTGTACTCTTTTGGTCTATAGCCATTTGCAGCATAAGTTGAGCCATTCCAACCAAGTAGCGTTTCAGTTACCCAGAACGGTCTGTCCTTTAACGGACGATAAAAGTCGTAATTAAATAAGGAACGATAAAGATTGTCGGTAGTGTGATAATGATTATGTTGAACTACATCAAGCTTTTTGTTCATTTTGTTGTAGCTTAAATAGTTGTCAATCATAAGGTCCGTGCCTATTGGTGCTTTTGTGTACTCTCTTAAAGCTTCTGCTTGCTCATGTACGTAAGAGCAAATTAGCTCCTCGTTGAATTCCACCCATTCAACTACCAAGCTTGGATTTTCCCAAGCCCAAAGTACCGGTGGTTCAATCTGGTCAAAGCTTTTATATTCAAGTGACCAACGATATGCTCCCCACGCTTTGTTTAAAGCAATTATATCGCCATTATATTTTTTGTTTAAGTGCTTTCTGAAATTGGTCTTGCATTTTTCACAATAGCAGCCATGGTCATAAGGATGAACCTCGTTATCAATTTGCCAACCGATGACACCTGGATGGTTTCCAAATACCTTAGCCATTTCCTTTGCAATTTTTACATTTAATTCTCTCATTCCTTCATGAGATTTACATGGATGCACTCTTGCATGTACCTTTTCCTGATATTCAATATAATCTTTAGATTTCACACGCATAGCGTCAGGATATTTTTCAAATACCCATCTTGGCGGAGTGCAGGACGGTGTACACATTATTGAATAAATACCGTTTTCGTAAAGCTTATCAACTGTATATTTCAAAAAATCAAACGTATATTCGCCCTCGTTTGCTTCCATATTACTCCAAGCAAACTCGCCAATACGCATACAGTTCATACCGTATTCCTTCATTAGCTCGATATCTTTATCTATTTCGCTTTTGTCCCAAAGCTCCGGATAGTAAGCTGCGCCTATGTAAAATTTATTCATATTTTCTGCTCCTTTTGAATATTTAAATATATGATAGCATACATTAGATTTTTTGTCAATTTTTATACATGTATTTGTCAAAAAATTTTTTCGAAAATTTTCAAAAAACATCTTGACAAAACGGAAGCAAATGTGTATAATACAACAGTACGCAAATCAGTATGGACCAATAGCTCAGTTGGTTAGAGCAACCGGCTCATAACCGGTCGGTCCGGGGTTCGAGTCCCTGTTGGTCCACCATAGTATTTCCATCCGAACACCTCGGATGGATTTTCTATTTTCAAAGTAATCTTACCGTTATGAAATTTAAAATTAAACCAAGTTTAGAAAACACAGCAATAAAATTATATGACAAAAACTCGCCTAAGCGAGTTTTTTGTTTTGTATTCTCTTTTTTGTTTTCTTATACGCAAGAACCAAGTTTATTGATAAGGCAGTTATGGTAATTATCCATGTAATCGGATGAACAAGGTACAAGGTAGTTAAGCTTGGATACATTTTGAATACTGTATATATCCATAGTATTCTAACTCCGCAAGCGCCGATAATGGTTATAATTGATGGCGGTAAGCTTGAGCCAAAACCACGGATTGCTCCCGGCAAAACTCCCATTACACCTGCCAAAAAGTAAACCGGAAACGTAATTGAATATCTATCTTTGCCATATTGTATTGCTAAATCGTTATTGTCAATAAATATTTTCAATAACATATCGCCACAAAGATATGCACTAATGCCAATTACAACTCCTATACCAGCAGTCATCACTATTGTATAAATACATGATTTTTTTGCTCTGTCGAGCTTTCCTGCTCCTACGTTTTGACTAACAAACGTGGTAGCAGCGTTTACAAAAGAATTTAGCGTTACCCAAAGTAAATTTTCTATTGTAGAAACAGCGGTGCTCCCCGCAATAGCATCGTTACCAAAGGTATTTACTCCAGACTGTAAAAATGCGTTAGATACGTTAAATGCACAGCTTTGAATGCCCGCGGGCAAGCCTATCAAAACCATTTTCCCAAAGATTTTCCATGAAAAATCAATTTTTCTGAAGCTAAAGGAAAACAATCCTTTATTTTTTATAAGATTCGCTAAAATCAGTAAAGATGAAAGAACTTGGGATATAACCGTTGCAATAGCAACTCCTGCAACCCCCATATTGAATATTGCTACAAAAATCAAATTTAATGAAACATTTACCAAACCGGAAATCATAAGATAGATAAAAGGTTTTCTTGTTTCTCCGGAGGTTCTGAAAATAGCAGAACAGAAATTAAACAATATGGTAAAAGGCACGCCTATCATTAAAATTTTAAGATACAGAGTTGCTCCGTCTAAAACTCCTCCCGCTTCAGGAGTATGCATAAGCACTAACACAGGTCTTGCAACAGAAAAGCCGATTATTGCGCAAACTATTCCTAAAACAGGTGCCAAAATCACTGCTGTATCAATAGATTTTTTTACGTCCGAATGGCTTCCTCTGCCATAATAAAGAGATGATATTACGTCAACACCCGTTGTTATTCCCAAAAACAAGGAAAGCATAACTCCGAATATAGTAGTAGTAGCTCCAACCGATGATAAAGCGTTATCTCCTGCGAATTGTCCGACAACTACAAGATCAGCAGAATTATAAAGATTCTGTAAAATGCCTTGTAGCATTATGGGAATTGTGAAAGCTATAATTTTCTTTACAATTCCACCGTTGATTATATCTATTTTTTGAGCCATTTTGCCCTCGATTTAAGTTAAATTTAAATTCGATACAATTTTAGTACAGTATTACATATTTGTCAAGTGTTTTACAAAAAACGCTCTCAAAAGAGAGCATTTTTATGCATGTGTAAAAATTCGCTTATATACGTTATCGTATAAGTATAGCATAGCCTTGATGAAAGCAAACATAAATGCTATTTCGGCTATTGAGTTAAACAGTGTAGTTACAGGCAAAACGTGTCTAAACGCAATATAACAGCAATACGCAACAGCAGAAATTACAGAAAATAACGACACATAAATCAAGTTGCGTTTCATATCATTATTAAATTCCTCTTTTAACGCTTCTCTGCTTGCGTCCACAAAAAGCATAGAGCTGCGCATAAGCGTATTTTTTGCATTAACATAAAGTGAAAAGCACGTAAAGAAAACTATCACTACAAACAAAGCAGACGATACTATTGCTAAAATACACATTTTGATATAAATATCCTCTGCCAAAGAAACTCTGTGAATACTGTCTAAATTATATTTTTCAAAAAATTTTGCGGCGGTCACGGTAAGCACTATATCTACACTTAGGTGGATTGTTGATAAAATACTTATTATCACAAGCATAAATTTTTCCTTGTAGTAATCCTTTACAGACATTAAAACAAGTATAACACAAATAGTTACGGAAAAAATGCTATCAATAAACACGTTGATAAGATTCAAATTAAAATCAACAACCAAAGCAGAAGCAAAACATAATACAGCCAAATAGAACATACTGTCTTTTGACAAAAACAACTGTTCTCTTCCAATGGCTTTATTTTCATAATCCTTTTTTAAAAGCAGTAAGGTGCTTTTTGTTAAAAGACGATTTATATACCTGATAACGAAAATGAGCCAGATAGTCCCCAACACCATCGAAATTATAGCTGATAAGGTAAACAAAAGAGGTCTAAACTGAGATAAGTCCATACCGGTAGGTGTGTCTACCCCATTGTTGATGGAAAGAAAAGTAAAATCCGGCAACATAGCAAGAACAAGTCTGGCAACATAAGTGCCTATTGAAAACTTTTTTATTTTCGCGTTGTTTGCGTAATTAGCTTTTTCCTCATACATAGCAATATCCGAATAAATATCAAACATCTTCAAAATCAAAGGAATACCGTAAACGCACTCTAAAATAGCAAAAACAAAAGAAAAGACAAGATACATTGCTTGATCAAGATTTGACAAGGTTGGTAAGAGCAAAAATGAAATAATTTTTGCTCCTGTAATTATTAAAAGCGTTTTAATGCTCTTACACAAATCCTCAGCCTTATCATTTGTATACGACATCGAATGAAAGAACTTTAAAAACAGCAGATAAGCTATAAAATCAGGAAAAACGTCTATTACCGAAATAATAGGATTAAAAAGAAATATAACTGCCAAAATTATATAAAATTTTTTCATTTTTTCTTACCCGTTTTATTGTTTTTACTCATAACCTTATCTAATATTCTGTTAAGATAGGCAAGAAATTTGTTATTGGGTTCGCTATCCATATTTTCATCTCCCTCATAGCAAATTCTTACATAGCAATTAAATATTATTACAAGTGTAAACAGTGTGCAGATATAAAATGCCATTAAGCTTACAATTAAAAGTCTTTGCTTAATAAAGTCATTATTTACAACATTACATACTATTTCACCAAAAATATAAATTCCAAAAAGAATTAAATCTACAATTGATTTAGCCTGTACCTTAAATAAACCTACCTGCTTTGAAATACAATAAATCGCTATTACAAGTAAAATGGCAGTAATTGAGGCTAAATAAGACTGAATATTTTCAGTTACTGTATAAGAAACGGTATTTATATAGCCGAATACAGACAAAATCATTTTAGCCACGCTAACAGCCTCCAAGAAAATTGAAGCAATCATAGCCGTGCCAAAAAATTTATTCTCATAAATAAGATTTTTAAGGGAATAAATAATAACTCCGGCACCAAATACATAAGTGAATTCCGAAAACGGAGTTATTGCACCGACATAAGTGAAGAAATAACCAATGAATAAAATACCAAAACCCATTACTGTTGACCTCTCAAAAGTGGAGAGCCACAACATTTTTTATACTTTTTACCGCTACCGCACGGACAGGGCTCATTTGGTCCTACCTTGTTTTCGTTTTTCATTGGAGCAGGTTTATTAGGTGATTGCTTCTTTGGTTGATTTTCTCCAAAGTTCATAAAGCCTTCATCAGTTGGTTTTACTATTTGAACGCGCTTCAACGGTTGCGCTTTCGGCACAGCCATTAAGATGCCTCTTGACGTATCGTCTCTGATATTTAAAATCATTTCATCAAAAATATCCGCACCTGCAAGCTTATACTCGTTAAGAGGATCTCTTTGAGCGTAAGCCTGAAGTCCTATGCTTTCACGAAGGTCATCCATAGCCTCCAAGTGATCCATCCACTTTTCATCAACATTACGCAAAAGAATTATTCTTTCTACCTCTCTTGCGCCTTCAATGCCGAATAGCTCTTCCTTGCTCTTCCACAAAATCATTGCTCTTTCAAGCAACACATTAAGGATTTCATCCTTTGAAATATTTTCTTCAATGAAATCATTTTCATTACAAAGCAGTCCCATATACTTAGATTTTAAAGCGTTTAACTCCCACGCTTCTCTGTCGCCCGATAAATGGGTTGAAACTGCCTCGGTTACGGTATTTCTTATCATATTTTCGATTTTGTTATGAAGATCAGCACCATCTAAAACCTCGGCTCTTTGAGAATAAATAACATTCCTTTGCTGATTCATTACGTCATCATAAGAAAGGACGTTTTTACGACGGTGGAAGTTTCTATCCTCTAAACGCTTTTGTGCATTTTCAATTTGCCCTGATAAAATTTTAGCATCTATCGGAGTATCATCATCAAGACCAAGACGTGAAACTATACCAATTATTCTTTCGCTTCCAAAAAGACGCATAAGATCATCTTCAAGAGAAATAAAGAAGCGTGATTCTCCCGGGTCTCCCTGACGGCCCGAACGACCTCTTAGCTGATTGTCTATTCGGCGGCTTTCATGTCTTTCCGTACCGATTATAAACAGACCTCCGGCTTCTCTTACCTTCTCGGCTTCCGGTTCTATTTCTACTTTAAATTTCTTATAAAGATCAGAAAATACCTTTCTTGCTTCAAATATTTCTTCAGAAACCGATTGAGAGCTTCCCGTTGCGAGTGCAACGGTTTCTTCGTCATAGCCGTCTTCTCTCATTTTTCTTTTAGCAAGGTATTCAGCGTTACCGCCAAGCATAATATCAGTACCGCGTCCTGCCATATTGGTTGAGATAGTGACCGCGCCAAGCTTACCTGCCTGTGCAACGATTTCCGCTTCTCTTTCATGATATTTTGCGTTAAGAACGGTATGAGGTATTCCTGCTCCCTTTAGCTTTCTTGATAATGCTTCTGATTTTTCTATGGAAACAGTACCTACAAGAACAGGCTGCCCCTTCGCGTGACACTCTTTGATTTGAGCAATAATTGCTCTATCCTTGCCCACTATGCTCTTATAAACAACATCGTTGTGGTCAACCCTTATCATAGGCTTATTGGTTGGCACTACTACTACGTCTAAATCATAAATTTCTCTAAATTCATTTTCTTCAGATAGTGCAGTTCCTGTCATACCTGACAGCTTCTTATACATTCTGAAATAATTTTGAAACGTAATCGTAGCAATAGTTCTGTTTTCTCTTTGAATCTTAACCTTTTCTTTTGCTTCAATAGCCTGGTGTAGACCGTCAGAATATCTTCTGCCCGGCATAAGACGACCTGTAAAGGTATCAACAATTATTACTTGTCCATCCTTAATTACATAGTCAGTATCCCTATGCATAATACCGTGAGCCTTTAACGCCTGTTGAATATGATGATAAAGCTCGTTATTTTCATTATCAGCCAGGTTTTCAACATTGAAAAACTTTTCTGCCTTTTCTATACCGTGCTTTGTAAGTGTAGCAGTTTTCGCTTTTTCATCAATAATGTAATCCTCTTCAACATCCTCGTGCTCAACCTTCATATCAAGCTCTTTGATAATGAATTTTCGGAATTTACGAACAAGCTCGTCAGCTCTATCATACAAATCAGTTGATTTCTGACCTGCACCGGAGATTATAAGAGGAGTTCTTGCTTCATCAATAAGAATTGAGTCAACCTCGTCAACAATGGCAAAGGAGTGACCTCTTTGACTCATATCATCCTTATACGTCACCATATTGTCACGAAGGTAGTCAAATCCGAATTCATTATTTGTTCCATAAGTAATGTCGCAATTATATGCGTATTTCTTTTGCTCTCTTGTCTGTCCGTGAATAACAAGTCCTGTGGTAAGGCCCAAAAATTCATGAACTCTTCCCATTTCCTCACAGCCTAAGCGAGCAAGATAATCGTTAACGGTAACTACATGAACGCCATTACCTGTCAATGCATTAAGATATGATGGCAAAACAGCAACAAGAGTTTTACCTTCACCTGTTTTCATTTCTGCTATTCTGCCTTGATGCAAAAGAATACCGCACATAAGCTGAACTCTGAACGGTCTTTTCCCAAGAACTCTTTTAGATGCTTCGCGTACTAAAGCATACGCCTCGGGCAAAATATCATCAAGCGTTTCACCATTTGAAAGTCGATTTTTAAATTCTTTGGTTTTCAATTTCATTTCCGCGTCGGAAAGCTTTAGGATATCTTCCTCTAACGCTTCTATTTTATCAACGATAGGAATAATTTTTTTAATTTGTCTATCGCTGTACGTTCCAAAAACTTTCGTTAAAAGTCCCATAAAAATTACCAAATTCGGTTTCCTTTCATAGATATACAAAATATATTATACTATAAGAAACAAAAAAAATCTATACTATTTTGTAACTTTTATATTTTTGTAGACTTTTTTGGTATTGACATTTGTTTTTTTAACTGTATAATTGATTTGAGGTGATTTTTTTGTTGAATATTGTACTTTTAGAGCCTGAAATTCCGCAAAATACAGGAAATATTGCTCGCACATGTGCTTCAAGTGGCGCAAGACTACATATGATTAAGCCATTCGGATTTACTATCGATAACGCAAAGCTAAAGCGCGCAGGAATGGACTATTGGTTCCATTTGGATATTTTTTACTATGAGAATTTAGATGAGTTTTTTGAGAAAAATCCCGATTGTAATTTTTATTTATTCTCAAAAAAATCTAAAAACAGATACACTGATATTAAATATAACGATGACGTTTATTTGTTTTTCGGACGTGAAAGCTGTGGATTGCCTGAAGATTTATTAGATAAATACCCCGATAGATGCTTGCGCATTCCTATGAAGGAGGGGCTGCGCTCGTTAAATCAATCGAACTCATGCGCTATTGCGGTATACGAATATTTAAGGCAAAAAAATTTCGAGGGCCTTGTGTAATTTAATATATAAAAACTTCTCATAAGAATGTAATAAAATACGTTGTAAAACGGGCGTTCTCAACTTTTCGTTAGCATAAAGTAAGAATTTAATACGCAGAAAACAAACAATAACACCGACAGATTTTCAAAAGTCTGTCGGTGTTATCTTTTCTTTAATCTTTTAGTTTTTACAGATATTTTTCCATAAGCTGTTTAATGTTTTTCATTTCCTCGTCTTTCACAGCGAAGGAATATTTTTCAATGTAAGCCTTAAACTTTTCTTTATCAATTGTTTTCGGTGCGGAGCCTACTCTTCTTTCAAAGTTACCAAAAAGAATGTTGTCTGCTTTTTCTTGCGAAAGACCAAGTCCCTTTAATTCTTTATTATCAAAGCTAACTGTTGTTTTGTCTGTGCCAACAAAGTTGGTTACGAGATTAAATTGCCAATCTGCATACTTATGGTCACAAATAAAGCTACGGTCTGTACCGAAAATAAGTTTATCGGAATACTTATTAAAAAATTCTTTATAAAATTCATAATTTTTCTCAAATTCTACGTACATTTCTCCGCCAGGCGTTAAGTCAACACAGAAATTAGGATATTTCTTAAATAAATCTTCTAAAATTTCAGGTTCTTTACTACAGAAAAAGAAATGGGCGTAGGTCATAGAAATATCAGGATAGTCCTCAAGAATTTTTATTGCCTGATCTCTTACATCCTTATAAGAAGTGTATGTACCGTCGGTATAAGTCCAACCGCAATCAATTGCCCATTGTGGCGCTCTTTTTAAGTCCCAAAATTCGTCAGGATCATTAACGTGCATTATTACGTGAGTGCCGTCTTTCTCCATTTGCTTATACATTTTGTTAAGCTCTTTATGGTTTAAATTTTTGCCGATTTTTTTATGCTCTGTGGGCTTACCTTCAAGCATTTTTATACCATCAAATCCTATTTCCATAAGCTCTTTATATTGAGTTAAAGCGTCCATATTGGATGGCATATTGTCAATAGGAATTTCAAGAAGCTCAATGCCTGCATGAACGTAGGTATTTGGTCTTGCGAGCTTATAAAAGCCAAGCATAATATTGTTGCACACGTTTGAACGGCCAAAAGGAATTGAACATATATTTACCGCATCAACATTGCAGCTTTCAATGTAATTATCAAAGCATGCAATATAGTCCTTGTTTTCTGTTCTTGATATATGTAAATGGCTATCAATTATTTTTCTCATTTTGTCTCCTTCATTTAATTTCGGGAATTTCAAGAAGCTCTCCACCGCGTTTGGCTGATTCAGCGGCAATTATTCCCGGAAGTGAAATTCTTATGCCCATATCTACGTCAATTGGCGGTTCAGTATCATCAATAATGCACTTTATAAATTCACGCATCATTTTTGCATCAACACCACCGTGGCCGTAAACATCGCCTGTATTTGAAAGTTTAACCGGTATTTCAAAGAATTTTTCAAAGGTGTTTGGAATTTCATACATTTTTGCAAATGACGTTGCTTCTTCTAATGGCTTTGTTTTATCGGTAAGGATTGAGCCTTTTGTTCCGTACATGGCAAAATTATGGTCGTATCCTACATACATACCAAAACCAATAAATATACGGATTACAGCACCCTTTGCAGTTTTAAAAATTGCTATCCCATTCTCATTCCCGTCACTATACGGGTTGTATTTTGCTGAGTCCGGAACCATACACGAAACGCTTACACAACGGTCATTCATAATGTAAAGAAGCGGCCCTAAATTGTGAGTTAAGTACGTTATTGCAGGATTATATCTTCTCCAATGATTTTCGGGCTTATACGGTTTTATTTCATCAGGATGCGTTGCATGAAGATATTCTGATTCAGCGTATAGAATCTCGCCGAATTTACCTTCCTCGTACATTTTCTTCCACGCTTCTATAAATGCCCAATAGAAGCAGTTTTCTCCTGCCATATATTTAAGATTCGGATGAGCTTTAACTGCATCGCGAAGAATTTTTGCCTCTTCCAACGTTTCAATTGAAGGTATTTCACTTAAAACATGCTTTCCTGCTTCAAGCGCCATTAAAGTATGCTTTGTATGTAAAGGCTTATCGGTAGCGATATATACCGCGTCTATGTCGCTTTTTAACAAATCTTCAATATTATCAAAGCAAAGAAAATCTTTCACTCCGTTTTTTTCGTAATCTTCCTTGCATGCTTTTAGGGTGTCCGGGTCGCTATCTGCGACTGCACGGATAACAACGTTTTTGTCTCCTATTACCGTCCACGCAACATAAGCTCCTCTTTTTAATCCTACTACTCCAAGCTTAACTACTTTATTTTCCACAGCAAGTTCCTCTCGATAACTAACTTTTTTAAAATTTTAGCATAAATATTCTTTGTTGTCAATCTGAATAAAGAAAAAGGAGACAGTATTGTCTCCAAAATTATATAAAAAGCGGTCTTACCTGTTTTGACACTAATGCTCCTTTTAATGTTTCGTGCAATAGCGAAAACTCTGAAACTAACGAATGCGGTTTTTTGCTTACGTCATCCTGCTTCATTGGTACAAAAAATACGTTTTTTCTTTCAAGCAAAATACTTATGTTTTGAAGGTTGGCAGATAGTGCATCATTTGAGCATAATGCTATAACTGTCGGTCTATCTGAGCGCAAATGCGCTTTTGTTGCCATTGTTACAGAGGTATCCGTTATTCCTCTTGCTATTTTCGCAAGAGTATTACCTGTACACGGAGCTACAACTAATGCGTCAAGATGTATTTTAGGTCCTAACGGTTCGGCATCTACTATTGAATGTATAACCTTCTTTTCCGTTATACTCTCAACCTCTTTTATTAAGTCCTGTGATTTACCGAAATGCGTGTCGGTGTTATATACATTCTCGCTCATTATAGGTAATATATCGTAGCCTAAGCTTTTTAGTTTTTTTAATTCCTCAACACTTCTTTTGTGAGTACAAAAAGAACCGCAAAATGCATAACCAATCATATTGTCCCTCTCAAATTGATAAATATGGTAATATTGCGTCTAAAATTATTTTTGATGCTGTTTTAGGAAACATTTTTCCAGGTATTCCATTTCCGTTTATTACGTTTTCCTTGTTTGAAAATCCGTTTGCAAGTTCAATACATGTACAATCGTTAAATTCATTTTTTACAATTACGGTTGGAATTGTATTGAAAACAACGTCGTAGTTGTCATTTTTTAACTGTGCCGAATTATATCCGTCTAATACTATTTCGTTCTGCACATCTTTTCTTCTTGCAAATACAGACACGTTGCAATTTAATGCTTTCAACATTTTAGATAAATATTTTCCTATTCTGCCGTAGCCCAAAATAAGAACTTTTTTGTTAAGTAACGTTTCTTTTACCTCGTTATAGTAAAGAGCTATTGCTCCTTCTGCCGTTAAGTATGCATTTTTCTTAAGAAAATCTTCGTTGTCAGTATAGTCTATTGAATTTTCTATATACTTAGGCGATAAAACTATTTTAATTTTACTTCTTTCAAAAAGCGAGTTATATTCGTTATCGGTATACTCTTTTCTTACCGATAAAATAAGCATGTCTGTATCTATCGTATCATTTATATTTGCTAATTTAGAGTTATATTCTAATTCATTCAATTGTTCATTTAGATATTCGTATCTTTTATCATTTGATATAATTGTAATGTTCATATTTCACCTCAACTACATATTATGCAACAAATAAAAAAGAGGCAATAATTTTGCCTCCATAAATTTATTATTTTGCATCAATAATCAATTTGATGATATACAATACTAAAACAAAGATAACTACTGCGTATCCACCCGTTAGTTTATCGGTTGCTAATTGTTTACGATTTTTAGTGCGTTCTTTTGTAGGTCCTAAATGTCCTTGCTTTTTGTGATACTTTACATCATCGTCTATTGCCCATGAAATAAATTTTCTAAACACAAAATATAAAGCGGTAACTACAACAATAATCCCTATGGTTATAAATAATTGTTTGTAATCCATGTCACTATTTATTGTTTTTAGCAACAAGCATATTGATACTAAAGCCTTTTGCGCTGAAGTTACGCTCATATTCGGTACGAATATTTGTTGCGTCCATTTCGGAATTGTGTAAATCAAAAGTATGGTACTCGAGATTGAATGGAGACTTTTCGACCTCTTCTAATGAGAAGTCAAATAGAGGTCTATTGTCTGTTTTAAAATTAAAGGTGCCGTTTGGTACTAAAATTCTTGAATACATCTTTAAAAATTCGATATAAGTAAGGCGGCGCTTTGTATGTCCTTTTTTACTCCAAGGGTCGCAGAAGTTAACGTAAATAGCATCTACGGAATTATCGGGAAAATTAGTCAAGAGAAATTTAGCATCTCCTGCTATAAAACGCACGTTTCCCATTTCTTCTTTTGTAAATTCAATAGGCTCGGAGCCAAGTGGATATATTTCACCGTCAGGTCTTTCCCAACCTCCATTTTTAGCAAGTTCTCCAAGTCCTCTGGAGCGAGCGTAATTTTCAACTGCTAAAACACAAACGTCATCAATTTTTTCTATTGCAAGATAATTATATCCCGGCTCTTGAACGGATTTACCTCTTATAAAATCGCCTTTACCGCAGCCTATCTCAATTCTTAACGGATTTTTATTTCCAAATATTTGTTCTGCATTTTCAACGAAGCCTTCCGTTGAATTTACAGTTAAATTGGATAATAGCTCTCTTCTTTCGTTTCCGTGTGATTTTTTTCTCATTCTCATATTGATATTTTCTCCGCTTTTTGTTAAAATAAAGTTACAATGTGTATTTTATCATACTTTTTATTTTATTTCTACACTTTTTTTAATTTATGGGGGTTTTTTATGACATATACCTTTAAACCAAAGAGAGTTTGCTCTATTGCGATAAAATTTGACTTGGAAAACGGGAAATTATCAAACGTTTCATTTACAGGCGGATGTGACGGAAATTTAAAGGCTATTTGCAAGTTAGTTGAAGGAATGGATGCCACCAAGGTAATTGAAATTTTAAGGGGAAATGATTGCCGTGGCAGAGGTACGTCCTGCGCTGACCAACTTGCACAAGGAATTGAGCTTGCTTTGAATGAGCAAAACGAGGATAGATAATGAAAAACTTTTTAATTGTTGACGGAAATAGCATACTAAACAGAGCCTTTTACGGTAATTTGCGTCCTCTTACTACAAAAGAGGGTATTCCAACCAATGCTATATACACTATGCTGAATATGATTAAAAAGCATTTGGATGCTATAAAACCGGACTACGTTATGGTTGCGTGGGATTTGAAGGCTAAAACCTTCAGACATAATGCTTGCGATTTTTATAAGGCTAACAGAAAGGGTATGCCTGAGGAGCTGGCTATACAACTGCCTTATGCTAAGGAATGTCTTTCACTTTTAGGCTTAAAAATGATGGAGCTTGAGGGCTATGAGGCTGATGACCTTATCGGTACTGCATCAAGATTCGAGCATAAAAACGACGTTCACTCTTACATTTTGACAGGAGACAGAGATTCCTTGCAGTTGATAAATAACAGCACCTCTGTAATTCTTACAAAGACAAAAGAAGACGTTATTTATAACGAAGAAAAATTCATTGCCGATTTCGGTGTGACGCCAACGCAATATATAGACGTTAAGGCAATAATGGGCGATAGCTCTGACAATATTCCCGGAGTTGCTGGTATTGGTGAAAAGGGTGCGTTTAAGCTTATTTCAGAGTTTGGCTCTCTTGAAAAGCTTTATGAAAGCTACGAAAGTTCTTCTCTTTCTGCAGGTATAAAAACAAAGCTGCAAAACGGCCAAGAAATGGCTTTTACCTCTAAGTTTTTGGCTACTATTGTTTGTAATGCGCCTATCTCCAACAATATTGAAGAATACAAATACAGCGGTGCCGACGTTTCAAAGCTTCGTTCTCTTTTTTTGAAGTTGGAATTTAACTCCCTCATAAAAAAATTCGGTCTTGATTCCATTTGTGACGAGAAATGCGCAGATACCGACGCAAAAGCACCCGAATGCGTTATGACAGAACAGGTTAGCATCGAAGCTAACGTTTGTCAAGACGGTTTAGCGGTTTACCTATATGAGGACAAGTTGTACACATACAATTCCTGCGGAGAAGCTTGCATATATGAAGCGGATAAAATCGCTTCCGTTTTAAAAAACAATAAAATTATTTGTCACGACGTAAAATCTTTATTAAAGGATTACGATTTCGAGTGCATTTTTGACACAATGCTTGCCGGTTACGTAATTTCTCCGTCAGACAGCTCTTATGAGCTTGACAGATTAGCGTTAACATACGCAAATACGGTTTTTGATGATTATAACGGCGCTAAAATCATATTTTCACTATACGAGAAAATGTTGAAGAAGCTTTCAGAGGATAAGACGTTAAATATACTAAATGAAATTGAAATTCCTCTTGCTTACGTGCTATCCTCAATGGAAAAGGAAGGCTTTAGGGTTGACACTAACGGTATAAAAGAATACTCAAAATATCTGACGTCTGTTGCTGATGCCTGCAAGGAAAGAATTTATATGCTTGCGGGTGAGGAGTTTAATATAAATTCTCCAAAACAGCTTGGTGTGATACTCTTTGAAAAGTTAGGGTTACCTCACGGCAAGAAAACAAAAACGGGATATTCTACAAATGCCGAAATTCTTGAAGAATTAGCTGACAAGCATGAGATTGTCGGTGAAATTTTAGATTACCGTAAGGGTACAAAGCTAAACAGCACCTACTGCGAGGGGCTTTTAAAGGTTGCTGACGAAAACGGAAGAGTTCACACCACGTTTAATCAAACGGTAACTGTAACCGGAAGACTTTCTTCTACCGAGCCAAATCTTCAAAACATTCCTGTAAGAACAGAGCTCGGCAGAAATTTAAGAAAATATTTTATCACCAAAAGCGACGATTACCTTTTAATTGACGCTGACTACTCACAGATTGAACTAAAGGTGCTTGCACAGATGTCCAAGGATGCGAATATGATAAACGCATTCAGAACAGGAATGGATATACACGCAATCACCGCATCGCAGGTATTTAAGGTTGATTTGGAAAACGTTACCGATGAATTAAGAAAGCGTGCAAAGGCAGTAAACTTCGGTATAGTTTACGGTATAGGCGACTTCTCTCTTAGCAAGGATTTAAACGTCAGCAAGAAAGAGGCAAAGGAATATATAAATTCATATTTTGCAACTTATCCGGATATTCATGCTTTCATTAAGACGCTTATTGAATATGCAAGAGAAAACGGATATGCAAAAACTATGTTCGGCAGAATACGTTACATTCCAGAGCTTTCCGCTTCAAATAAAATAACCCAAGCATTTGGTGAAAGAGCGGCTATGAACAGCCCTATTCAAGGAACGGCGGCTGACATAATAAAAATAGCAATGATAAACGTTCACAAGGCGCTAAAAAAGGCATATATTGATGCAAGGCTAATTTTACAGGTACACGACGAGCTAATTATTGAAGCACACCGTGACTGCGCTGATGCAGCTAAAGAAATTTTAAAAAAGGAAATGGAAAACGCAGTTTCTCTGTCAGTTCCTTTAAGTGCTGACATTGGTGTGGGGTCTAATTGGTTTTTGGCAAAATGATTTTAAGTAAAAATGCTTATGGAAAAATCAATTTATATCTTGACGTATTAAATAAGCGTGAGGACGGATACCATAACGTAAGGTCAGTTATGCAAAGTGTTTCTTTATGCGATAAGATTACGCTTGAAGTAACTGATTCGTTCGAAAAAAACGAAATTGACATTGTATGCTCGGATTCAAGGCTTAAATGCGACGAAAGCAATCTCATTTATAAGGCTTGGGACAGATTTTTTAAGGAAACCGGATTTAAGGGAAAAAGCTGCAAATTTACTCTTATTAAAAGCATTCCTATGGCTGCCGGAATGGCAGGAGGAAGCTCAGACTGCGCTTGCGCTTTAACTTTATTGAATGAAGCGTTTAATTTTCCGTTAAGCTATGAGCAATTAGTGCTTTTAGGAGCCAAAATAGGCGCTGACGTTGCATTTTGCATTAAGGGCGGGACATGTATATGTGAGGGGATTGGCGAGGTTATTACGCCTTTAGACAGCTTTAAAGACGTCCTTTTGGTTTCGGCTATTGACGAGTCGTCAGTTTCAACTCCCTACGCCTTTTCTCTGCTTGATGAGAAATACGGCTTGAATTGTTCTGATAGCGGCAATATCGGCGATATTATCGACGGTTTAAGACTTGGCGACATAAGTGAGGTAAGCAAGTGCCTTTACAATAAATTTGAAAGCGTTATTATTCCAAAGATAGAAAACGTTCAAAGGATAAAAAATATAATGCTTGAAAACGGCGCTTCAGGTGCCTTAATGAGCGGCAGCGGTCCTTCTGTTTTTGGAATTTTCCGTAACGAAAAGGACCAGCTTTCTGCATTTAACGCACTAAAAAGCCATGGAATTTATGCGTTTTTATGTAAAACTGTCTAAATTTAATTTTTTTTATAAAATTTCGTTGACAAAATTTTATTTTAGATTTATAATAATAAAAATATTCTGTAAAGAATGAAAGGGAAAATTTTATGGCAGATTTATTCGATTACAAATTCGGAAAAGAGGGCATTACTTTTGATGACGTTCTTCTAATTCCCGCAAAGAGCGACGTTGTTCCTAAGATGATAAATCTTGAAACACATCTTACAAAAAAAATCAAGCTTAACATTCCGCTTATGAGCGCAGCTATGGATACTGTAACAGAATCCGAGCTTGCTATCGCTATTGCACGCGAGGGCGGTGTTGGTGTAATACATAAAAATATGACTATTCAAAAGCAGGCTGAAGAGGTTGAAAGAGTTAAAAGAAGCGAAAATGGCGTTATCCGTGATCCTTTCTATCTTGCTCCTGAAAATACCGTTCTTGAAGCTGATATGCTTATGGCTAAATACAGAATTTCAGGTGTTCCTGTTTGCGTTGAGGGCAAAAAGCTTGTTGGTATTATTACTAACAGAGATATCCGTTTCTTATCTGACTACAACGTTCCTATTAAGGACTATATGACCGGTAAGGACAAGCTTATCACTATCAAGGAAGGCGCTTCCTTAGAGGATGCAAAAGCTCTTCTTTGCAAGTACAAGATAGAAAAGCTTCCTATCGTTGACGACGATTTTACGCTCAAGGGTCTTATCACTACAAAAGATATCGAGAAAGCAGCTAAATATCCAAATACTGCTCGTGACGAGTTTGGCAGACTTCTCTGCGGTGCGGCTATCGGCGTTACTGATAACGTTGTTGAAAGAGCTGCTGCTCTTCTTGCGGTTGGTGCAGATTTCTTAGTTCTTGACTCCGCTCACGGTCACTCAAAGAACATTGTTACTTGCTTAAAGAAGGTTAAGGAGGCATTCCCTAACGCTCAAATTGTTGCAGGTAATATTGCAACAGGCGAAGCTGCACGTGACCTTATTGAAGCAGGCGCAGATGCAGTAAAGGTTGGTATTGGACCAGGTTCTATCTGTACAACTCGTATCGTTGCAGGTATCGGTGTTCCACAAATTACAGCTATCTTTGACGTTTATTCAGTTGCAAAGGAATACGGTATTCCCGTAATTGCAGACGGCGGTATTAAGTATAGCGGTGATTTAGTTAAGGCTATTGCAGCAGGTGGCGACGTAATCATGGTTGGTTCTCTGCTTGCAGGTTGTGAGGAAAGCCCAGGAGAAGAAGAAATTTACCAAGGCAGACGCTTCAAGGTATATCGCGGTATGGGTTCACTTGCTTCTATGGAAAAAGGTTCAAAGGACCGTTATTTCCAAGAGGGTAACAAGAAGCTCGTTCCGGAAGGCGTTGAAGGTCGTGTTCCATACAAGGGACCATTACAGGATACTGTTTATCAGTTAATGGGCGGTTTGCGTTCCGGTATGGGTTACTGCGGAACTCCTACAGTTCCTGAACTTAAGGAAAGAGGACAGTTTGTCAGAATTTCCGGTGCAGGCTTACGTGAATCACATCCTCACGATATTAACATTACAAAGGAAGCTCCTAACTACAGCATTCAACAAAACTAATTTTTAGTATATATTTAAGGACCGCCTATAAAATTGGGCGGTCCTTCTATTATGAGATTAAATTTCTTTTATTTATCCTATATAGAATTTGTTTTTAAAATATTTTTGATTTTTTTATAAAATTTTAACGAATTTTATTGACTTAATAAAAGATTTAGTATAAAATTATAGTAATTACAAAGACGCAGAAGGAGGTTGATGAAGTGTTTAAAAATTTCAAAAAGAATGATAATTATTTAACGATTGCCATTTATGTTTTTCTTGTTTTTTCGGCTCTTATCGGTTTGATTTTCATTTTTATGAATTTTGGTAAAATTACTACCTTTTTTGAAGGTCTTGTAGGCGCTATGATGTCTTTTGTCTATGGCTTCAGCATAGCGTATATATGTAATCCGATTTATAAAAAGCTTCACAAACACGTTTTTAAGTTTATAGATAAAAAGAAGGAGCGTTCAAGTTTAAGAAAGGGTTTATCTATTACGCTAACATACGTAATATTTTTCCTTCTTATTTGTCTTTTGCTTTTCGCAATTATTCCTCAGATAGCAAATAACGTACAGGATTTGGGCGAAAACATAAAAACTTATGGCGCGAATTTCATAAATTCATTAAGTAATTTTCTTTATAAAATATCAAACGTTTTTCCGGCTATTGATCCTGATGAAATCATTGAAGCTTTTCTTAATATGTTTTCGATAGAGGGTGACGGTATTATTGCGCACGTTGTGCAATATATTATAAATAATTCCGGAAGCATTTTGCAGGCAGGCTCTGCATTTGTCGGTCAAGTTTTTGCCTTTTTTGTAGGAATAGTTCTATCTATTTATTTCTTGATTTACAAGGACTCTTTAATTGCTCGTATAAAGAGAATTTTATGCTCTTATTTCAAAAAATCAAACTATGAAAAAATCATAAATTTCGGTAGATATGCCGATAAAACATTCGGTAGATATCTATTGGGTACTATTGTAGATTCTATTTTAGTGGGCTTACTTGTATTTGCTATTCTTGCAATTGCTAAATTTCCACTTGCTCCGCTTATTGGCGTTATTGTGGGAGTTACAAACATAATTCCATTCTTCGGTCCGTTCCTTGGAGGTATTCCGTCTGCTCTTCTTATTCTTATTCATAGCGACGGCGGTATCTATAAAGCGATTGCATTTGCAGTCATCATTTTAATCGTTCAGCAAATTGACGGTAATATTATTGCACCTAATATTCACGGCTCAACGACAGGACTAACTCCGATAGGAGTAATTTTCTCAGTTACTCTATGTTCACACGTTTTCGGGTTCACAGGCATGCTTATAGGAGTGCCTCTATGTGCTGTTCTATCTTATCTTGGAACATTACTTATTGAAAGTAAGCTTAAGAAGAAGAAGCTCCCTGTTAACGTAGATTGTTACCGTGCCAAGGATATTTTCTCTGATGATGACTTTATGAAAGCTAAAAGCGTTCTGGAGGCTCAAGAAAGAATTGAGCATCACGAGACTATTGAAAAAGCAAAGGCTGAAAATAAGATTTCTGAGGAAGTTATCCATCAGGTTGAGGAAAAGATTGTTGACGAAATTCTCAGTACCGTTGCAGAGGATATTATTACAAAGGCTGAAGCTGAAATTGAAGCCGAAAATGAAAACAATGGTGAGATTGATACTACAAATTCAAGCGAAAATAACAACGGCGTTGATGAACAACAATAAATGAGTTTACTAAATAAAAAAGCAGAAATTCCGAGGAATTTCTGCTTTTTATTATGTTGAAAAGCTTATTTTAGAATAGAACGTCGCTTGCGTTTACGCTTACCTCGGCTTGGTTTTCGCCTGTTTCTGTAAGTGTTGCGCCGCCTGTGCCGTTATCGCCACCAAAAGGAGATTCGGTTATTACGTCATTTGCTTCGAGTAGCTGTAAGCTATACGTTGGATTT
>JAZRIQ010000003.1:0-39753 GCA_045645405.1 Eubacteriales bacterium | reverse complement strand
TAAAGAAATGGCACTTTCGGTGCTGGGCTCACGGCAAAGCCCTGTTAAATGGGTATACAATGTGTGGTGTATCATATCAGGAATTGTTTTTTGCATTGCCCCTTATGAGTTGTACAAAGAGAATAGTAGCGGTTTGATGATAGCAATATGGGTATTGCTTGCAATATACGGCATCGGTTGTGAGATTATATCGGGATTCTGTCCATTAAACGAGAACAAACAAGACGAGGATGCACTGACCAAAATTCACGGCGGTGCTTCTGCGATCGGATTTATGACATTACTCGTTGTACCGTTACTCTTGGCAATATTGCAGTTTCAGGCTACCAATATAATTATGGGAGTAATCTCATTTGTTAGCTTTATTGTGGCTTTCGCTTTCTTCTGCTTTTTCATTATGGGAGAGAAAGAAAAGTTTGCAAATACGGTTTTGCGATACGGCGGTCTTTGGCAACGACTTGTTTTATTAAGTTGTTACATACCGTTGTTCATTTGGTGTCTTAAATAACAAATTCCAATTTGTCGAACAGGATCACATAAAATTACCCCAACAGACTTTGAAAATCTGTTGGGGATTATTATTCTTGCTTACAGCATATCAACTCCGCAACAAAAGCAAACTTCCTTATGAGAAGTAGCCTTTGTAGAGTTTTTTTATTCGAGTGCTTTGGCAAAATCCTCACAGAGCTTCTCAATCATTTCCCTTTTGACAAGGGAATCGAGCCACTCCTTTGGAATATCGTCATAACCGTAGAGTGCGCCTGCAAGACCGCCTGCAATTGCTCCTACCGTATCGGTATCATCGCCAAGATTTACCGCCTTTAATACACACTCCTTATAGGATTTTGTGTTCAGAACGCACCATATTGCAGCTTCAAGGCTATCAACCACATAGCCTGTGCTTTTGATTTTGCTTTCAGGCAAAAGAGCAAAATCGCATTTAAAAAGTCGGTTATACGTTTTAATTTCTTCAATACATTTATAAACCGAGTATGCGTTTCCCAAGCCGATTTTTACGCTTTCCACAGTTGGATTTTTTATAATTTCCTGCAACACAAAATCATAAATTCCGCAAGCTAAAACTGAACGGATATGAGCGTGAGTGAGCGCGGATACATCATGTACGTCATCTCTGTATTTTACAGGACTTTGCTTCTTTAACGTATGAAACAAGGTTACGGGAATTATACGCATAAGAGATCCGTTGCCGTTGCTTGACTCATCATACGCACCGTAGGGATATCTGTCCCCATGCAGATATTGCCAAATTGCGCCCTGTGTGGTACAGCCTATATCAAACACCTCACCGTGGGGTGTCATATATCCGTTGTTGTACCACCAAGAAAAGCGCTTCATTATATCATCTGTGTGAATGTCTTTCTTTTCGGCTATACTTTCCAGGGTGCATAGCGTCATCGTAGTGTCATCCGACCACGTTCCCCTCGGTTGATTATACGTGCCGTATTCACGCATATTTTTTACGGGATTTTTATTTAATTCCGCTCTTGATTTAAACTCAACGGGCACCCCTAACGCATCAGCCACCGCGTGACCGAGAATTATGCCTTTTATTACTTTAATCTTTTCCACTTTATTATCCTTTGATATTTAATAAATATTCCTCGCTAACCTCTTTCCCATTAAGAAAATCAACGGCAGGTTGATACGGCGTAACCGTATATTTTTCAAACTTGGTTGCGCCCTTTAGCGATATTATATTCTTTAAAATTTTATTTCCGTCCTTGCATTTACCCATTTTAATCAAGCACATAGCCTTATTAAAGCTATACGGGAATGAGCACACGATAGATTGATTTTCATAAATCTGTAACGCAATCTCACAAAGCCTAAATAAGCTATCGATATTTTTCATATAATGCTTCGTTAAAAGATTTAAGCCCTCCATACAGTTAAATGAAAGAAGCAAAATTCCGCACTTGAAATATTCGTTTGTATTTTTAGCATAGTCGATAATTTCATTTACCTCACTCAAGGTAATCTTTATAGGCGTATAAGGCGTAAAATATTTGCTTATAATTTTGCAAATTTCTTTTTCTTTGTGGGCGTTCGGAAAAGCAAGGACGCCCGTTAGCTCATCAATTATAGGACTTGATACGTTAAATTTCAAATATCCCCAAATGTGATGCTCCTTGAGGTTTTCCTCGTTTAAAACAACGTCCGAGGCGCTATGTACGGCACTCTTGATTATCTCACTTTCAGTATTGGCGGCAAGCTCTTTAAACTCGTCCTTATATATTTCCGTGAATTTATCAAGATATGGGTACAATGACGAACTTTTAAACGATTTATAAAACCTGTCGGGATTTTTTACCTTATACGGCGCATTCAGAAAAAGCTCCGCTATAATTTTTCTATCCTCGGCTTGTACGTATCTGTCGTATTCACTGTAATTTTCAATTACTTCCTCAACAGCAGCATAGGATACTGTTTTTTGTCCTCCGAATTCGTAATAAATATTATACGTCATTTTCTCACCCGGTTTTAGTATTGAAAAAGGAATTGACTCTCTTCTTTTCACCTGCACAGGATATTTATCGGACATAGCAATTTGATAAAACTTAAATGCTTCCTCGTATTTGCCCTGAATATGACAGTAATTTGCATACAGGTACGCGCTTTTTGTGTGATACCTTTCTGCCGCTGCCCTTAGCAAAGTCAAGCCAAAGCTCTCATTCATTTCTGTTTCGTAGCCCATTATATGCTTTGTAGCCAACATATAAAGAGCATTCGGATATAATACGTTTCTCATTTCAAACTGTGTTTGACTTTTGTCAGACACGGCTTTTTCAAAATAGTATTTTCTTCCGGGTACGCTATTTGCTTCAAGATACATAGCGTACGCAAGCCTTGCTCTTGGCAGCCAATAGCTCACGCTTTCATTATTGGAGCTTGCTGACAGGTGTGTTACAAAGGTTATTTTTGTTGTGCCTACGGTATAGCCGTCGAATTTTGCCTCATCGTATGCCACATAGTCGTTCTCAATATTGAAATCAAAGAAATCGTTGCCGTAAAGTTGCTGTACGGTGGGGGCGTTTGCAAAAGCCTTGCCTTCATTATAAACCTTTTGGCTATGCTCCTTTGCCAATCTGTAATGCTCTTTCCAATTTTCAGCCATCAGCATATAGAGTGCGTTATGAACCTCGCATAAAATATAGCTTTCCAAAAAGCCCTCGGTTTTAGAAGCTTCTTCAGCTATCTTATTAAGCCGAGAAATTGTTTCACTTGTCCATATTGCGCCTTTACTGTTTACCGTTCTTTCTATTTCGTCCAAATAATCGTTCAATACTTCAATTACAATGTTTTTATCATCGGATTTCAAAGCTAAATCACGGTAGCTTGAAGCCTTTTCAACATCCTTAGATACACCCAAGCCCTCGTTGTAAATTCGATACAGCAATCTGTACGATTTTCCCTCTCCGCCAAGCTCGTGTGACTTAAGAAACGCTTCAAGCGCTTTTTGGTAATCCTTTTCCGTTCCTCTGCCATAAAAATAACAGTTTCCCAAATTTGAAAATTCAAGCGAGTTTCCGCCGTTTTCGGTAGCTTCTTTAAAAAGCTCAAACGCTTTATGTAAATTCTTTTCTACGCCGTAACCGTTTTCATATAGCACAGCCAAATTGTTCATAGCTCTTGCATTCTTTTTGTCTGCAAGAATTTGATAATACTTTACTGCTTTTTCGTAGTTAACAGGCAAAATTGTTTCATCTGAAAGCATATATGCCGCATATAAGTATCCCTCATCGTTGCCGTATTCCGCCGCCTGCTCAAAAAGCGGCAAAGCTCTTTCGTATTCGCATAGCTCATAAAGCTTGTTTGCCAATTTGGAAATAGCGAATATATGTCCTAAGGATATTGCTTTTTCGTAATACTCAATTGCTTTTTCTGTATTCTTTTCAACCACCGCGCCATAGTAGTAAAAATCTGCTACTTTTGTATTAGCTCCCGGCTCACCTAAATCTGCGGCTTTTTTGTAATATTCAAATGCAATATTTAAATCTTCTTCTACGCCTATGCCTTTTTCGTATATGTATGCCACCAGTCTTGTTGCGATTGCGTTTCCTAAATCGGCAGATTTTTTTGCGTACTTCAAGCTTTCGCAATAGTCAATTTCCGTGCCATAGCCTATCAAAAAACAATGACTGTACACGTACATACAAGTATGATCAGCATCTTTATTTTCTTTAAAATAATTAAACAAAAGCTCTCTTGAAAAAGTGATATTTATATTTTTAAAAAGGTAGCCCTCTTTGATTGCATTTAAAAACTCCTCGAGAGTATTTACTGTAATTTTGTCAATTGTAGTTATCATATTCCCTCTCAATCCAAGTAATATTTTTTCTTACTGTATATCTGTGCTTTTTGACCTTATACTGTTTATTAAGATAACCGCGCGGCAATAAACTTAGCAGAGAGAGACTCAGTTGAACCACTGACTGCTGACGCTAATTGCCACAATTCAAATAAAACCTCGGGAATACCGAGGTTTTATTATAAATTATTCTTCGTCTTGAGGAATTATAGCAATTCCAAGCTCGATAAGGTCGGCAGGATTTGCAAATGACGGACATTTTGACATAATTTCAGAAGCGTTTTGCGCCTTCGGGAAGGCGATAACCTCTCTTATGTCCTCCTTGCCAAGAAGCAAGGTTACAAGTCTGTCAAGACCGAAGGCAAGACCGCCGTGAGGTGGTACGCCATATTTGAACGCATCAAGCAAGAAGCCGAACTTTTCGTTTGCATCTTCCTTGGTAATACCTAAAACGCTGAACATGTGCTCCTGCATTTCGGTCGTGTTGATTCTGATAGAACCTCCGCCAAGCTCCGTACCGTTCAATACAATGTCGTAAGCTCTTGCTCTTACCTTGCCCGGCTCGGTATCAATCAAATGATAGTCCTCTGCCATTGGTGCGGTAAAAGGATGGTGCATAGCGTAGTATCTGCCATCCTCCTCGCTGTACTCAAAGAGCGGGAATTCCGTTACCCAAAGGAACTTAAAGTCAAATGGGTCAACAAGACCGAGCTTTCTTGCACATTCCTGACGCAGAGCGCCGAGTGTATCGAATACTACCTTGTTTTTATCAGCAACAACCAAAAGAAGGTCGCCGTTTTCAAGTCCCATTCTTTCGTTGATTGCATTATTTTCATCCTCGGAGAGAAATTTAGCATAAGATGATGAAATTTCACCGTTGGTATTCTTTAACCAAGCAAGTCCCTTTGCGTGATAATGCTTTGCCTTTTCGGTAAGTGCGTCAATTTCCTTTCTTGAGAATTTAGCACCGCCCTTAACGTTAATTGCTCTTACTGAGCCGCCGCCTTGAACTGCGCCTGAAAACACTTTGAATTCAGTATTTGCTACAATATCGGAAACGTTTGTAAGCTCAAAGCCGAAACGAACGTCAGGCTTATCGGAGCCGTATCTTTCCATAGCCTCGTGCCACGTCATTCTCGGAAATGGTGTTTTAAGCTCCTTGCCCATAAAATGCTTGAACACATAAGCTAAAAAGCCCTCGTTTAAAGCTATAATTTCGTCCTCTGTGGTAAAGGAAATTTCCATATCAATCTGTGTAAATTCAGGCTGACGGTCTGCTCTCAAATCCTCGTCTCTGAAGCATCTTGCAATTTGAATGTATCTGTCAAAGCCGGAATACATAAGTAATTGCTTATAAATTTGAGGAGATTGAGGAAGAGCGTAAAAATTGCCCTTATGAACACGGCTTGGCACAAGATAATCTCTTGCTCCCTCCGGAGTAGGTCTTATAAGATTAGGAGTTTCAATATCTATAAAGCCGTTATCGTTAAAGTAATTTCTCGTAAGATTTGTAATTTTTGATCTTGCGATAATATTTTTCTGCATCTCGGGACGGCGAAGGTCTAAATATCTGTGCTTCATACGAAGCTCTGCCTTAACGTCATTTCCGTCTGTAATCTCAAAAGGAGGAGTTTGCGCCTTGTTTAAAATCTTAAACTCGTCAACTACGATTTCGATATCTCCTGTTGGGATATTTTTGTTTTTCGTAGCTCTTTCTCTTACAACACCCTTAGCGCAAAGAACAAATTCCGCTCTTACGATAAAAGCCTTATCAAAAATTTCTCTGTCTGTGTTTTCGTCAAAGGCGAGCTGAACAATACCGCTTCTGTCACGAAGGTCGATAAAGATAAGACTGCCTAAATCTCTTTGCTTCTGTGCCCAGCCAAGCACGCATACTCTTTTGCCAATATCTTCGCTTGTAAGTGTACCGCAATAATGAGTACGACTGTCATTTTTTTCAAATTTATCTAAAAGCTCCATTTTAGTCCCTCTTTTGCTTATTTAAAATAATATTCACAATATCGTTTATTTCAATTTCCTCTTGGGTGCTGTTTGTCATATCCTTAAGCTGTGCCTTGCCGCACTCCAGCTCGCTGTCTCCCAAAATCAAGGTGTAATGAGCGCCTATTTTGTCAGCATACTTCATTTGCGCCTTAAGACTTCTTGCACAAATATCGCACTCTGCGTAAATGCCCTTGTTTCTTAATTCGGCTACGTGCTTTATAGCAACTGCCTTTGCGTTATTACCCATTGGCGCAATATACAAAACAGGCTTCGGTGCTTCAGGAATTAAGGCACCGCTCTCTTTCATTGCGAGAATAATTCTCGTAAGTCCCATACCAAAGCCGATACCGGGAAGTGACGGACCGCCCAGCTGCTCCATAAGACCGTCGTAGCGTCCGCCGCCGCAAACCGTGCTTTGAGCGCCAATACCCTCGCATATAAATTCAAACACCGTCTTTGTATAATAGTCAAGTCCTCTTACAATTCTGGTATCAACCGAATATTCAATACCCTGCGCATCAAGATACGTCTTTAGCTGTGTAAAGTGATCGCTACACTCGTCGCAAAGGTAATCTATGGTGTTAGGTGCGCCCTTTGCAATTTCAGAGCAGATAGGACTTTTACAGTCAAGAACACGAAGAGGATTTGTCTTTAGTCTTTCCTTACAGGTATCGCAAAGCTTTTCCTCGTGGCTCTTAAAGTAATCAACCAATGCCTGACGGTAGTTAGGACGGCAATTTGGACAGCCGATTGAGTTAATATGCAACTTAACTCCCTTAATACCAAGCTCGGATATCAAGGTGCTTGCAAGAGCAATTACGCTTGCGTCTGCGCTTGGGTCTTTTGTACCAAACATTTCAGTTCCGAACTGGAAAAATTCACGGCTTCTGCCTGCCTGTGGCTTTTCATATCTAAAGCAGTTGATTATATAAAAATACTTAAGTGGCATAGCGTCAGAAGCTTTACCGTTTTCAATTATCGCTCTTACAACAGAGGCAGTTCCCTCCGGGCGAAGCGCAAACACTCTTTCCTCTCTGTCTGTAAAAGTATACATTTCCTTTTGTACAACGTCAGTTACCTCACCAACGCCTCTTTTGAACAATGAAAGCTCCTCAAAGGTTGGGGTTCTGATTTCTCCAAATCCAAAACGTGCGGCAACCTCTCTTGCCTTACTCTCTATTGTTTGCCAAACGAGCGCTTCCTCCGGAAAAATATCCATAGTACCTCTTGGTTTTTGAATTTTCTGTGCCATAATGCTCCTCGTAAACATATAATATCAAAGGAATGTGACCCCGCGCTAACGAACGGTTAAGTCATTTCTCCCGGTTAAAATCTTAAAATAAAGAAATAACACACATATTATAACAACATTTATTTTTTATGTCAATATAAAAAATAAAAATGCCGAATTAAATCGACATTTTTACAATATTTTAGAGATTTGTTTTCGCAAGAATGAATTAAATTTCAGCAGTTTCCCTTGCATCCTCAAACTCTGCGGTTGCAAGACCGTCAAAGTACGCTTTGATTACAGCACCCTCAAGCTCCTGTCTGAAATCCGAATTGATGGGGTGAACGATATCTCTGTACGTTCCATCGGGATTTTTTCTGCTTGGCATAACGATAAAATACTTATCCTTGGCATTGATAACCTTAACGTCGTGTACTGCAAGAGCGCCGTCAAAGGTAACGGACACTACTGCCTTCATCGGTCCATCGTTAAAAAATTTTCTGATTTTAATGTCTGTAACAACCATTTTGTTGTCCTCCGTTTTAATACAAAGTTTATTAACAAATTGATTATAGCATTAAATTATGAACTAATTTTATATATTATGTAATGTTTAAATGAAATTATTCTGATTTTTTTGTGAAAAAAGCACATATTTTACATATTTTAGGGAGTTTTTGTAGTATGGCAACAGAAAATACTGATTTTGACGTAACCGAAATTGACAAAATATTTACAAACAGTAAACAAATTTTCTTTATAGGAATTGGAGGTGTAAATATGTCCTCCCTTGCAAAATACTGTCTTGAAATGGGAAAGGACGTTTTTGGATATGACGCCAAAAGAAACGAATTTTCCGCTCAATTGGAGGGGCGTTGTCATATAAAATACTGTTCCTCTCCCGACAGCGTTTGCGGAATGGATTTGGTAATTTACACAACCGCTGTAAGCTGTGATAATTATGAATACAAAAATGCAAAAAGGTTGAAAATACCAATGATTTCACGGGCGAACTTTTTGGGATACGTAATGAGCAAATACAAAAACCGTATAGGCATTTGCGGTATGCACGGAAAAAGCACCGTCACCTCAATGCTATGTCATATTTATGAGCGCGCTCAAAGGAGTCCTACCGTGTTTTGCGGTGCGAAAATGAACAAGCATGGTGCTTGCGAGCTTTTTGGACAAGGGGACACCTGCATTTTTGAGGCTTGCGAATATATGAACGGATTTTTGCGTTTCAACCCAACTCAAAGCATAATTACAAACATAGACTACGACCATCCGGACTTTTTCAAAAGCACCGAGGAAATTGTAGAATCGTTTCAAAAATACGCTTCAATGAATGAAAAAATATACGTTAACAAAAACGATAAGCTATCCCAAGAAATATCCCATAGCAATTTTATCACCTACGGAATAGATACAAACGCAGATTATGTGGCAAAAATCGCACACTCTTCCGCCAAAAATGAATTTTACGTGTACAAAAAAGAGTCGTGTCTTGGCAAGTGTATACTTCCTCTTTGCGGAGAGCATTTCATATCCGATGCCTTAGGAGCGTTTTGCGTCGCTTATGCAAACGGGATTGAAGCTGACACTATACTTGAAGCGTTATCCTGCTATCAAGGAACGGGGCGGCGTATGGAATTTATTAAAAAAACAGATACAGGTGCGGACGTTTTTATTGACTACGCTCATCATCCCACGGAAATTTCAGCAACACTTGTTTCCCTAAAGGCTATGGGGTACAAAAAAGTCGCATGCGTATTTCAAGCGCATACCTATTCCCGCACCTTTTTTCTATACGAGGAGTTTAAAAAGGCGCTGTCCTGTGTTGATAATTTAATAATAGCTCCCACCTTTGCCGCAAGAGAAGAAAACAGCTTCGGCTTTACAGACAAGGATTTTGCAAGGGACTGCGGCGGTGTTTTCATAGAGGACTATGGCGTACTGAAGGACTATCTGCTTAAGCAAGAAGCAGACGTTATTGTAATATTAGGCGCAGGAAGCATATTCGAGATGAAGAATTTGATATAATAAATTTATAAAGGCTATTTTGCTCGTCTCCTATTTACTTTTTTATAATTTTATAGTATAATGAGTGATACGATAAATTTTATGAGGTGAGTAAATGAAGCAATATTCGTTTTTAGCAAGCGTTTACGATTTATTAAACGCAGATTACGACTATAATAAATACGCCGACTTTTTAGACCGAACAATTAAAGAAAACGAATCGTCTCCCTCCTCACTGGTGCTTGATTTAGCCTGCGGAACAGGAAAAATCACCTTTGCATTAAGAGAGCGTGGTTATGATATGACAGGCGTGGATTTAAGCGAGGAAATGCTGTCTTTTGCAAAGGACGTGTGTTACGATAAGGGAATTAACGATATTCTATGGCTTTGTCAGGATATGCGTGAATTCGAGCTTTACGGAACGGTTGATGCTTGCGTTTGCTGTCTTGACAGCGTAAATTATCTTACTAAAATCAGCGACGTAAAAAAATGCTTTTCCTTGGTGCATAATTATCTTATCCCCGACGGCGTGTTTATTTTCGATGTAAATACTCCTTATAGATTCGAAAGCGTTTACGGAAGTAACGATTACATTTTAGAGGACGGTGGCTCCCTGCTTGCGTGGCATAACGAGTATAACGAAAAATCAAAGATATGTAAATTTTATCTCAGCATTTTCGAGGAAAATGACGAGGGCTTGTACGAAAGATACGATGAAATTCAAACGGAAAAATGCTATTCGATGAAGCAAATTAAAAATGCCCTTTCCGAATGTGGCTTCCAGCTAATCTCCGTCTGCGGTGACCTTGACGGCGGTGAAGCGACTGACACAAGCGAAAAATGGTATTTTGCAGCACGGTGTAAAAAATAAGAGAGGAAATTAAAATGGGAAATTATTCAACTATACTAAGAGCTATGACACGGGACGGAAGCGCACGCGCTTACGTAATAAATTCAACCAAAATGGTAAACACTGCGATAGAATACCATAAAACCGCTCCGACGGCAACTGCTCTTATGGGCAGACTTTTAACTGCTACTTCCGTTATGGGAACTATGCTTCCCGAGGCGGACTGCACTATGTCCGTTTCTATAAGAGGCAACGGCATTGCAGGCACGACTATTGCGGTGAGCGACTACTTTGGAAACGTAAAATGCTGTATTACCAATCCTATGGCTGACCTTCCCTTAAAGCCAAATGGCAAGCTTGACGTGTGCGGTATCGTGGGTGGCGGAACGCTTGTTGTATCAAAGGACGTGGGGGATGAGGTTCCCTTTAACGGTGCAATTGAGCTTGTAAGCGGTGAGGTAGCAGAGGATATTGCCGCATATTATGCACAAAGCGAGCAAACGCCTACTCTTTGCGCATTGGGAGTTTTGGTTGATACCGATTTCAGCTGTAAAGCAGCAGGAGGCGTGTTCGTACAGCTTCTTCCCTTTGCGGACGAGGAGGTAGTTTCAAAGCTTGAACAAAATGCTAAAAACTTATCTAACGTATCCGCAAAGTTCAGTCAAGGCTTATCAAACGAGGATATTTTAAAGATTGCTCTTGAGGGGATTGAATATGATTTGTTTGACGAATTAGAGGTTGAATACAAGTGCGATTGTTCAAGAGAAAGAACAGAGCGCGCTCTTATAAGCGTTGGCAAAAAGGAGTGCGAGAGCGTTTTTGCCGAACAAAGGGCAAACTGTGAAAACGAGGTTATCACCCTTGAATGTAATTTCTGCAATAAAAAATACGAATTTACAAAGAAAGACATTGAAAAGCTGTTCAAGTAATATTTGAACGTATAAACACGCAAAAAGGAGGAGCAAAATATGGACGAGTTTAAGCTAAAAAGCCAATTTGTGCCTATGGGTGACCAGCCACAAGCTATAAAAAAGCTTTCTGACGGCATTTTAAGCGGTGAAAAATTTCAAACTCTGCTTGGCGTAACAGGCTCGGGCAAAACCTTTACTATGGCAAATATTATTGCAAACGTAAACCGTCCCACAATAATTCTTGAGCCGAACAAAACCTTAGCGGCACAGGTTTGCTCCGAGATGAAGGAGCTGTTTCCCGATTCACGCGTGGAATATTTTGTTTCCTATTACGACTATTATCAGCCCGAGGCTTATATACCGGGCAAGGACATATACATTGAAAAGGATGCTATGATAAACGAGGAGATTGACAAGCTTCGCCATAGTGCAACATGCTCTCTCCTTGAGCGCCGTGACGTTATTATCGTGGCGAGCGTATCCTGCATTTATTCACTTGGTGACCCTAACGAATACAAAAACTTGGTCATTGACGTTCGCGAGGGAATGGAAATGAGCCGCGACGAGCTTGTAAGGCGGCTTGTATATATGAACTATGAAAGAAATGACGTTAATTTTGTCCGTAACAAATTCAGAATACGGGGAGACGTGGTTGAAATTCTCCCCTCCTCATCATCGGATAACGCCATAAGAGTGGAATTTTTCGGTGACGAAATTGACAGAATAAGCGAAGTTCACACGTTGACGGGTGAAGTTAAACGAAGCCTTAACTATACTGCTATTTTCCCAGCTAACCACTACGTTGTATCAAGTGACAAAAAGGAACTTGCTCTTAAGGAAATTCACAATGAAATGGTGGAAAGAGTTAAGTTTTTTGAGGCGCAAGGAAAGCTGATTGAAGCTCAGCGCATTGAGGAAAGAACGAAATACGATATTGAAATGCTCCGTGAAATCGGCTTTTGCTCCGGCGTTGAAAACTATTCCAGAATATTATCTGGAAGAGCGCCCGGCTCTACGCCATATACGCTTTTGGACTATTTTCCAAAGGATTACGTTATGTTTATTGACGAAAGCCACGTATCCGTGCCTCAAATTCGCGGAATGAGCGGTGGCGACCTTGCGAGAAAAAGAAATCTTGTGGAATTCGGCTTCCGTTTGCCGTCGGCTTATGACAACAGACCTCTTAATTTCAGCGAGTTTGAAAGCAAGCTTAATCAAGTGGTATTTGTATCCGCAACACCTGCGGAGTACGAAAAGGAGCATTCCACCTCCGTTGCAGAGCAGTTAATTCGTCCTACGGGCTTAATCGACCCTGAAATTGAAATAAGACCTATTGCAACCCAGGTTGATGACGTTATGGGTGAAATCAAGATAAGAGCTGAAAAGGGTGAGCGAGTTCTCGTTACTACTCTGACCACGAAAATGGCAGAGGATTTGACAGAATTTTTGTCTGCAAATGACATAAAGGTGAAATATATTCACCATAACGTAGATACTATTGAAAGAATGGAGATTATCCGTTCACTTCGTCTTGGTGAATTTGATACTCTTGTGGGCATCAACCTACTCCGTGAGGGACTTGATATTCCCGAGGTTTCATTGGTGGCCATACTTGATGCGGACAAGGAGGGACTTTTCCGCTCGGAAACCTCACTTATACAAACAATCGGAAGAGCCGCAAGAAATGCAAACGGCAAGGTTATTATGTATGCAGATACCGAAACCCGCTCCATGAAAAAGGCTATTGACGAAACCAATCGCCGCCGTAAAATTCAGCAGCAGTACAATGAGGAAAACGGTATCGTTCCAAAAACCGTTATAAAGGGAATTCACGACGTAATTGACCTGGGCAAAAAGATTGAGGCTGACAAGCAGAAGAAAAAGAAGCTTACAAGAGAAGAAAAGGAAAAGCTTATTTGCGAGCTTACCAAGGAAATGCACAAGGCGTCAAGAGAATTGGAATTTGAAAAGGCGGCTTATTTGCGTGACCAAATCAAGGAATTAAGAAAATAGACGCAAGACATGCATAGTCCGATTACAAAAGAAAGGAAACCGATGAAAGAATATATTGAAATAAAAGGCGCAAGAGAAAACAATCTAAAAAACATTGATATTAAGATACCAAGGGACAAGCTGGTTATTTTGACCGGTCTTTCCGGCTCGGGAAAATCCTCTCTTGCATTTGACACTATATACGCAGAGGGACACAGACGTTTTGTGGAGTCCTTGTCCTCTTATGCAAGACAGTTTTTAGGTCAGCTTGATAAGCCTGACGTGGATTCTATTGAGGGCCTTTCTCCTGCTATTTCCATAGACCAAAAAACAACCTCGAAAAATCCCCGCTCTACCGTTGGCACGGTTACGGAGATTTACGATTACTTAAGGCTTTTATACGCACGTCTTGGCACGGTTTACTGTCCTGTATGCGGTAAGGAAATCAAGCAACAAAGCGTTGACCAGATTATTGATAAAATTTTGGAATTGCCTGTTGGAGAGCGTTTTATTGTGCTTTCTCCTGTTGTTAAGGGAAAAAAGGGGCGTCACGAAAAGGTGATTGCCGATGCCCGCAAAAACGGCTATGCAAGGCTTCGAATAGACGGCGTAATTTACGATTTGAACGAGGATATCGAGTTAGAGCTTACTAAAAAGCATAATATTGACATTGTAGTTGACCGTCTTGTTATGAAGGAGGACCTTCGCCCAAGACTTTCCGATTCCGTTGAAAACGCTTTAAAAGCAAGTGACGGACGAATTACAATTCTTACATCTCCAAGGGACGGCGAAGGGGTGGAATACGAGTTTTCCACCAACTACGCTTGCGAGGAGCATAACGTAAGCTTCGGTCAACTTGAGCCTCGCTCCTTCTCCTTTAACAATCCCTTTGGTGCTTGCGAGCATTGTCTTGGCATTGGTGAGCTACGCCACATATCGCCGGACAAAATAATTCCGGATAAAAATCTGTCTCTTAATCAAGGTGCAATACAGGTTAACGGCTTTAAATCCGTTGATGAGGAAAGCTGGACGGGTCCTCTCTTTTCCGCAGTTTGCAAGCATATCGGTGCAGATATGAATATGCCTATTAAGGATTTTTCCAAGGAGCAGCTGAACGCCATTTTGTACGGCACAGGAGAACAGCTTTACACGGTTGACAGATTTTTTGCAAAGCAGAAAAGACAGCAAACCGTAAAATTTGAGGGTGTTATACGCACAATTGAGCAAAGAATGCAAATGATGGGCGACGAATATTACGACCAATTTATTGAGGAAACGCCCTGCCCTGTATGCAACGGACACAGACTTAACAAGCAGGCGCTCAGCGTAAAAATCGGTGGAAAGAATATATTTGAGTTTTGCTTAATGTCCGTAAATGACGAGATAGATTTTATAAATTCTCTTGAATTTACAGAAAGCGAGCAAAAAATCGCTAAAGAAATTTTAAAAGAAATAAAATCGCGACTTGGCTTTATGAAGAGCGTTGGCCTTGAATATCTGACTCTTGCAAGAAAGTCAGCCACGTTATCCGGCGGTGAGGCGCAAAGAATCCGCCTTGCCACACAAATCGGCTCTTCCCTTGTGGGTGTACTATATATTCTTGACGAGCCGAGCATAGGACTTCACCAAAGAGATAACTCAAAGCTCATAAAAACCCTTAAGGATTTAAGAGACGTTGGCAACAGCGTAATCGTAGTTGAGCATGATGAGGAAACTATGCTTGAATCCGACTACATTGTAGATATAGGTCCGGGTGCGGGCGTTCACGGCGGTGAGGTTGTTGCCCAAGGCACGCCAAGTGAGGTTATGGAATGTGAAAATTCTCTGACCGGTGCATATTTATCGGGCAGAAAGACCATAGAAATACCGAAAACAAGACGAAAGGGCAACGGCAATTTCCTTAAAATCAAGGGAGCGAAAGAAAACAACCTGAAAAATATTGACGTAGATATTCCCCTTGGCACTTTCGTTGCGGTAACGGGTGTTTCAGGCTCGGGCAAATCCTCTCTTGTTAACAAAATTTTACTTCAAACCCTTGCAGGCAAGCTTAACCGCGCTATAACCTATCCCGGTAAATGCGACGGAATTGAGGGATACGAAGCTCTTGATAAGGTTATAGCCATTGACCAATCCCCAATTGGACGTACTCCTCGGTCAAATCCAGCCACATATACGGGGCTTTTTAATGAAATCAGAGATTTGTTTGCAAAAACTCCCGACGCTAAAATGCGTTCCTTTACCGCTTCTCGCTTCTCCTTCAACGTAAAGGGCGGCAGATGCGAAAGCTGCTCGGGCGACGGCGTTAAAAAGATAGAAATGCACTTTTTGCCAGACGTTTACGTAAAATGCGACGTATGCAAGGGAAAGAGATACAACAGAGATACCTTGGAGGTTAAATTCAAGGGAAAAAGCATAAGTGACGTTCTTGAAATGACCTCGGAGGAAGGCGCGCAATTCTTTAGTGACATTCCGTCTATTGCAAAGAAGCTTCAAACAATTTGCGACGTGGGCTTGGGTTATATTAAAATCGGTCAATCCTCAACTACACTTTCAGGCGGTGAGGCGCAAAGAGTTAAGTTGGCAACGGAGCTTTCAAAGCGTTCCACAGGTAAAACGGTTTATATTCTTGACGAGCCGACCACGGGTCTTCATACCGACGACGTTAAAAAGCTTATCGAGGTTTTACAAAGACTTGTTAATGCAGGAAACAGCGTTATTGTTATCGAGCATAATCTTGACGTAATCAAAACCGCAGACTATATAATTGATTTAGGCCCCGAGGGCGGAGATAATGGCGGTAGGATTGTTGCGACAGGCACGCCGGAGGAGGTTGCAAAAATTCCAAGCTCCTACACGGGAATTTATCTAAAAAAAGTGCTTGAAAGAAATAAGTAGCGGTCGGAAATTAGCTGTCAGTAGCCAGCAGTCATTGGTCAGTGGTCGATGATAACAAAAAAATCAAGGTTCATCTTAAGTGAAATGAACCTTGATTTTTTATTTTTCTGTAATACAACTATTGCAAAAAGCTAATTTATATCGCTCTTTTTTGCATTTATATAAGTATGCTCTTGTGAAGCTCTGAAGTGTCAGCTTCGATTTCGTTTTCTTGAGTAATTTTATTTACCGTAGTGTGATACCTTTTGGCGATTTCCCAAAGAGTATCCCCCTCCGTTGGGAAATAAACTCGAACACAGGAAGCGTCGTTTTTAATTTCCTTATCATTTTTAATTACCGCTTTATCTAATACCTCTGTCCTTGATTTTTCAATAATATCCTGCGCTAAAAACACCTCGCACGCTACGTATAGCTTTTCACCGTCATATTTACCGCTTATCTTGCCCACTGTGAAATTGCTTCTTATTACACATTCATCGGCAATTTTGCCTAAATCCGTATCGTAGCGAACGGGCAAATCGTAGGCTTGGCAGATATATTCTTTCTCTCCGTTTTCCTTTTCCTCGCACTCGCCTATTACGTTAAGCTCTATTTTGCCAAAAACGGTAGCTTTTTGCCCCTTAATTTCCGTTTTTTCGCACACAGGGTTGGCTATAATCTCTATTATTTCCTTCATTTCGTTATCCTTGCGCTTCAAGGTTTCACTTACGGTAAATGAAGAATTATGGCTTTTAAGTGAGGAATAGGTCTCCAGAGTTTTGCAGCTTACCTCTGTCTCGCATTTCGTGGAATAGCAATCGATTGTTACATACTCCTCTGCGTTGTGACTGACCGTTCCTTCAAGGTCACAGCTAAGGTCAAAAAACAGTTGATTTTCTTCTCCGTTTATTTCGTTGGCAACTGCAAGGCTTATACATTTTCCGCGCACGCTTGCCATATCGCCCGCCCTTGACTCCTCTGCTTCGATTTCTTCATTTATTCTTATGCTTTTTGTAAGAACCGTGCATCCGTCCTCGCATTGGCACACGCATTTTACGCTTCCCTCACCCTTTACCGAAACAGATTTATTTTGCGCCTTGCATTCGGTTATGGCAAGCTCGGCGTCGCACCATATCGGTCTTATGATTTTTACGCCCTGCATATCAAATCGGTCGTCGATTTTTATTTCCTTAAGGCTGATTGGAAATATTTCCGCTGTTTTTATTTTTTTGCACGCTCTTTGCAGATATATTTCATCAGCGGTTGATTTTGGCATTATGTTTTCCTCTAATTCGCTTTTTTCAAAGCCTATAATTCTGCTTTTCAATCTTGCTTTTACTGTCAGCTTTCTCGGTGCGTTCACTCTTAGTGCTGTATTATCCACACTGGTATCAATAATTACCTCTCTTGGATTGGACGTTATCTGAAGGCTTTCCTCATAGCTGCTGCTAAGGGGAGTTGAGCATAAATTCCCCTCATCGTCGGTATATATCACAAGATACGTAACCGTGCCGCCGAAGTCAAGGGTTGCACCGTTTCCCTTGTCTGCTAAATACTTGCTTTCGGGCAAAACTCCCGATTTTACGCATAACACCCGTCTTACCTCGGGAATATAGTCGGGTAAATTAAATTCCTCACTTATTTCGTGGACCGTTACGGTATCGGTCGGAACGCTAAGTAGGGACAGCTTTTTTTGAGCAGCCATATTAAAATTTATTTTCTCCATCGGTTTTTCTCCTTGCAATTGTTTTCAATACAATATATGTGCTAAAATGTTAGTTTATTACTTGACAATAGGTTTTTTTGGTGCTATAATTTTTTATTATATAAATCTTAAGGAGCGTTTTATGTTAGATATAAAATTTTTAAGAGAAAATCCCGAAATAGTTAAGCAGAATATAAGAAACAAGTTTCAAGACGCAAAGCTTCCTTTAGTTGACGAGGTTATTACTCTTGACAGCGAGTACCGTGCTTTTAAGCAGGAGGCAGACAACCTTCGTGGTGGAAGAAATAAGCTTTCTAAGCAAATCGGTATGCTTATGGGTCAAGGCAAGAAGGAAGAGGCTGAATCTGTTAAGGCTCAGGTTGCCGCTAATGCAAAAAGACTCAGCGAGCTTGAGGTGCTTGAAGAGGAATACCAGGAAAAAATCAAGAAAATAATGATGATTATTCCTAACATTATAGACCCTTCAGTTCCAATCGGTAAGGACGACAGCGAAAACGTTGAGGTTCAAAAATACGGCGAGCCTACTGTTCCCGACTTTGAAATTCCGTATCACACGGAAATTATGGAAGCACTTTCAGGTATTGACCTTGACAGCGCAAGAAAGGTTGCAGGAAACGGATTTTATTATTTAATGGGTGATATCGCAAGACTTCACTCCTCCATAATTTCTTATGCGCGTGATTTTATGATTGACAGAGGCTTTACCTATTGCATTCCTCCGTTTATGATAAGAAGCGAGGTTGTAACCGGCGTTATGTCCTTTGCGGAGATGGAGGCTATGATGTATAAGATTGAGGGCGAGGACCTTTATCTTATCGGTACAAGTGAGCATTCAATGATCGGTAAATATATTGACACTATTCTTGAAGAGGATAGCTTACCTCACGCTCTTACCTCTTATTCTCCTTGCTTCCGTAAGGAAAAAGGCGCTCACGGTATAGAGGAAAGAGGCGTATATAGAATACATCAGTTTGAAAAACAGGAAATGGTTGTGGTTTGCAAGCCTGAGGAGAGCCCAATTTGGTTTGACAAGCTTTGGCAGAACACCGTTGACCTTTTCAGAACTCTTGATATTCCTGTAAGAACCCTTGAATGCTGCTCAGGCGATTTGGCTGACCTTAAGGTAAAGAGCATTGACGTTGAGGCTTGGTCACCAAGACAAAAGAAATATTTCGAGGTAGGCTCCTGCTCTAACCTTGGCGACGCACAGGCAAGACGTTTAAGAATAAGAGTAAACGCAAAGGACGGTAAGTATTTTGCTCACACTCTTAATAATACTGTTGTTGCTCCGCCAAGAATGCTTATTGCTTTCCTTGAGAACAATATGAACGCTGACGGAAGCATAAACATTCCAAAGGCTCTCCAGCCCTATATGGGTGGTAAGGAAAAAATTACTAAAAAGTAATTTTTCAACTTTAGTTATATATCTTAAAGCTCTCAATTTAATTGAGAGCTTTTGCTTTGTTGACAAAATATATATAATATGCTACAATTGTAACATAATATGCCACGGTAGGCGGTGGCACTGCTTGGAGATGTATTTATGATAAAAAAATATAATGATGGTGGAATATACGAGGGCGAGGGTACTCTTTTTTCAAAAAAGCGTCACGGCAAGGGTAAGATGACCTACGCTAACGGCGAGGTATATGAGGGTGCCTGGGTTGATGACCAAAGATGTGGCTATGGCAAATTATTTCTTCCTAGGGGATATTTTGAAGCATATAGCTATTCCGGTGAATGGAAGAATGACCTTTTAAACGGACAAGGCAAATTCACCGATGGCTGTATCACATTTGAGGGAAGCTTTTTAAACGGAAAGTATCATGGTGAGGGCACGCTTACTAAAAAGCTAAGCAACACCCCTGTTTACTACTCCTATAAGGGTGGCTTCAAAAACGGCTTAAAGGACGGAAAGGGTAAGGAAATCTGTCAGGAATACACCTACACCGGAGAATTTATAAATGATAAATTTGATGGCAAGGGCAAAAAGGAATTTCCAAATGGTGATTTTTTTGAGGGAACATTTGTTTCTGGCGTATTTAAAAGCGGACACGGTAAAATCACCGACAAGGAAAATACAATATACCAAGGTAAATTACACGAAAGCATTCCAAACGGAAGCGGAAAATATATTTATAGTGATGGTAAAACAGTTTCGGGTGTGTTCGACAACGGAAAGAAACAAGGCAAATTTATGATTACCTTGACGGATGGCACAAAATACACCGAGGAATACAAAAATGATGAGCTTATTTCAAGCACTAAGGGAAGAAATCCTAAAATGTTAGCGGTGCAGGAAAAATCAAGAAAATCTGCTTTTGAAGCGTTTAGTCTAAAATCACACATTATAACAAATTTGCCAAGCAATAACAAGAAAATTGCTTCAAAATCTACTGAAAAAATTTTCTATAATAGCTCACAGTATGAATTATACCGCGGTCAAAAAAATGACAAAAACGAGTTACACGGTTTTGGCGTTTTAACCCTTGCTAATAGCACGTATGAGGGTGAGTTCGTAAATGGAAAAATATCAGGACTTGGCATTTACACTGTCCCTAGGCATTTTAAATATTATGGTGAATGCAGTGAGATAACAAGCAATATAAGAATATTTTCATCCGAGGGCCGTGGCGTGCGTACCTTTGATAACGGGAATGAATATGCCGGCGACTTTAAGCTTGGCGGTTTTTCCGGCTTTGGCGTTTATTCATACGCTAACGGTGATAAATATGAGGGTGAATTTAGTGATAGCAAGAAGCACGGAAAGGGCGTTTTCACCTGTGCTAATGGTGACATATACGAGGGCGAATTTAAGCTTGATAAAATGGAAGGCGAGTTTTCTGTCATCTGCGCAGACGGAAGCACTCGCAAGGAAATGTACATAGATGGTACGCCTGCTAATGACACCACTGCAAAATTAACTCTTGATACATCTGACAATAAAAAGAAAAAATCTGTGTCTAATGACATTAACAAATCAATTGAAAAAGCTATCAAATCAAAGTCTAAAAGGACACAGGATGAGGACAAGGGTGCCTTAAAATCCAGTACAAAAAAAGAGGATTCAAAAAAGGAAGGCTCCAAGACTACGGAAGAAACAAAAAGCAATGTAACTACAAGTAAAGTTGAAGCTAAGAAGGTGGCTAATGAAAACAAATTTTCCATTCCTCCTTATGTAAGTCCGCAAGAGATTGAAAACGCTGTAAAAAAAGCAAAGGAAGCATCAAAAAATGCAACAGCACGTGCGCAAGCGGCAGAGAGAAACGCAAGCGCCGCCGTTGACACTATGAATAGAAGCTTAAATAGCTATTCATATAAATGCTTGCAAACAATATCATATAAGGACCCTTCCACTAACATAACCTGTTCATATAAAGGATACACAGTCGGCGATATGCTTCAAGGATTTGGCTTCCTCTCTTGGGACAACGGAGTGAAATTTTACGGCAATTTTATAGCCAACACGCTATACGGCGACGGAGTTTTATATTTTAGTAATGGTGATAGATACGAAGGAAAGTTCGTTAGCTCTATGCGTGAGGGCGACAGTGTTTTATATTACAATGATGGAACAATATATAAGGGACACTTCTCTAATTCCAACCTACACGGAGGCGGTGTTTTAGTTAAACCTGATGGCTCCATATATGAGGGCGATTTTGATAATAACAATCAAGCTGGGTATGGCATTTTCCGCCACAAGCAATATACCTACGAGGGGCAATTTTTGGCTAACGAAAAGCATGGGTACGGAGTTTGTTATAATTCTAACGGTTTTAGATATGAGGGTCAATTTGTAAATGGAACGCCTTGCGGTCAGGGTGCTGCGTTTTTTGAAGACGGAAGCAGATTTGTTGGTCAATTCAAAAATGATTTTTCTTGCTTCTCAGGTACAAGGTATCGCATCAACAGCTGTATAGAGGAAGGTACATTCGTTAAAGGTAATCTTAACGGTAGGGGCAAGCGCATATATAAAGATGGCGACTACTATGAGGGAGATTTCAAGGATGGCTTATATGATGGCGTAGGCACATACACGTGGGCAAATGGCGAAAAATACTCTGGTGATTGGAAAAATAATTCGCATAGCGGTAGGGGCGCATATTATTTTGCTAACGGAGATATTTATACTGGTCTATGGAAAAATGGTAAAAGAAACGGCAAGGGTACGCTTCATTACGCTAACGGAGATGTATATACAGGTCAATGGAAAAATAGCAACCTGCACGGTAAGGGCTGCTACACATGGGGCAAAAATACCGAATGGTGCGGAGACAAATACGAGGGTGATTGGGATAAAGGCATCCGCACAGGTAAAGGAATTTACAGATACGCAAACGGAGATATATACGAGGGCGATTTTGTAAATGATGCATACCACGGAATGGGCAAGCTTACATATGCCGATGGCACTGTAAAAAATGGAGCTTGGGAAAACGGTGACTTTGTTGAAGTCAATAACAATGGCACAAGCTCCCAAAATCAAAAAAACAGTAATAATAGCAACAACAATAACAGTAATAACAACAATATGGAGGTTGCAGAGAAAAAAGCAATGTTTTCACCTGAAAACACTGTCGGTGGCATTACATTTAATGATGTGGCGGGACTTGATGAGGTTAAGGAGCAAATAAAGTTCCATGTTTTAGAGCCATTAAAAAATCCTGAGCTCGCAAAATCCTTTGGCATTAAGGCAGGAGGTAAGATTTTACTTTACGGTCCTCCCGGTACCGGAAAAACCTTGGTTGCAAGAGCTATTGCAGGCGAAATTGACGCACCGATTTTCGTTGTTAGCTGTCAGGACTTAATTTCAAAATGGTTAGGTGAAAGCTCCGAAAGATTGAACAAGCTCTTTGATGAGGTTGAGAAGCACGAAAAAGCTATCGTGTTCTTTGATGAATTCGATTCTGTGGCAACAAAGCGTGACGGAGCAAACGAATCCAAGGAAATTGCGCGCTTTGTGGCGACCTTCTTAACAAGAGTTGACGGCTTCAAGCCCACACAAAATAAAATGCTGCTTCTTATAGCGGCAACGAACCGTCCTTGGTCAATTGACTCCGCTATGCTTCGCGGCGGAAGATTTGATACACAGATTTACGTTGGCGTTCCGGACAAGACCGCAAGAGAATTTTTAGTAAATAAATCTCTTGGAAAGCTTCCTTTAAGCGATGACGTTGACCTTGCGGAAATAGCTCAAAGATTTGAGGGCTTCGGCGGCGGCGACATTACTGCCGTATGCGATAAAATCGGTCTTGAAGCGTACAAAAAATCAATCAAGCTTGGCAAAATGCAACCTGTAAGCCGAGAGGATTGCGAGTACGCTCTTGCAAACGCAAAAAACAGTATTACCAAGGAGGAGCTTGATCGCTTCGAAGAATACAAAAAGGGACAGGGCGTCTGACGGATAGCGGCTGGTTTTATTAAACAAGTCAGACCGTGGTAATTGACATTTTAAAAAATATGTGATAGAATAATCATACAGGGTATTTCTCTGTATGATTATTTTTTAGGAGAGCTATATGGAATATAAAATGAATATTGCAGGGCTTGAACGTGCCCTACCGTTATGTAAACTGACAGACGAGCTTTATATTGCCGCATTCGTTATTTTCGGAGATCCCGAATTAACCACCGCCTGTGCGCAAGCGCTACTTAATAAAGCGCCCGAATACGATTACATTATTACTGCCGAGGCAAAGGGTATTCCCCTTGCTCACGAAATGGCACGCTTGGCAGGCAATCAAAAATATATGCTGGCAAGAAAGGGTCCGAAGCTTTATATGAGGGACGTTATCTCTGCAAGCGTCCATTCAATCACAACCTCCAAGGAGCAAACGCTTTATCTTGACGGCTATGACGCAGAGCTTATGCGTGGTAAGAGAATTCTTATTATTGACGACGTTATCTCAACAGGCGAGTCTCTTCGCGCTATTGAGGAACTTGTAAAGACTGCCGGCGGTAATATTGTTGGTAAAATGTGTATTCTTGCCGAGGGCGACGCAATTACAAGAGGGGATATTATTTATCTTGAGGAGTTGCCGTTATTTAAGGCTGACGGAAGCGTATTATAGTGAGCTGCCGTTAGCAGCCGGCAAAGAGAACAACTAAAAAAACAAAAAGCACCGAAAAATTGAAGTGAACCCCATTTAGTTCACTTCATTTCGGTGTTTTTAATATTTTAATTGAATTGTATGTTTGTGAGTGCGGTGAGCATCTGTTTATCAACAACTAATCACTAACGGCTGACTGCTGGCGGCTAATTTCTGACCGCCTGCCACTTACTACTGACTGCTAACGGCTGGCGGCTAATTTCTATCGGCTTATAACAACGGTGCAAACACGCGGACGCAGGCACGAAAAAAACGCTTAAACAGGTTGATTTTAAGCTTATGCTTGTCCATTTTTATGCAGAGGGAAAGCGTTTTTTCAAAATCAGCCTTTATGTCTGCTATCACCGCGGTATTATACATCCACACTCCGTTTTCAAAGTGATGAACAAGACTGCGATAATCAAGATTTACCGTGCCTACTATGGCGTATTGGTCGTCGGTTAAGTAATTTTTTGCATGAATGAAGCCCTTTTCATATTCGTATATCTCCACACCTGCATCCATAAGCCTTGGATAAAAGCTTCTTGTCATCATAAATATCATCTTTTTATCGGGAATGTGAGGGAGTATTATTTTAACGCTCACTCCGCGCAGGGCGGCGTTTTCAAGGCTTTGGCAAAGCTCGTTGTCAATTATAAGATACGGAGTTGTTATATACGCGTATTCCGTTGCGCTGCTTAACATATTCTGTATTGCATATTTTGACACCTCTCTTTTATAAAGAGGTCTTGGTCCGTCGCCGAAGGGAATTATATATCCTTGCTCATTTTTGGGGTATGACGCCTCGCTTACACTCGGAAAATAGTCGTGCTTTGCCTTGGGGAGATTTTTTACGTTAATTCCGTAATCTATCAAAAACAGCTTGGTAAGCTCCTTTACTGCCTCCCCTGCTATTCTTATTCCTCCGTCCTTCCAGTGACCGAAGCGTTCCTTCTTATTTATATATTCGTCTGCTATATTTATTCCGCCTGTGTAGCCCACTATTCCGTCAATTACGGTTATCTTACGGTGGCTTCTGTTGTTAAATTCGCTGTCCGCTTGCCCTCTTAAAAACGAAAAAGGAGCTGCGTCTATGCCCATTTTGCGAAGTCTTTTAAAATAATTTCCCGGCAAGGTATTCATACAGCCAATATCGTCGTAAACTATTCTTACCTCAACGCCGTCCCTTACCTTTTCCTTTAAAATATCAAGGATTGTATTCCAGAAAACGCCCTCCTCTATTATAAAATATTCCATAAAAATAAATTTACGGGCTTTTCTTAAATCCATTACCATATCACAGAACATATCCTCACCCAAGGGATAATATTTTTGGCACACTCCCCTAAAAAGCTTCGCCCCTGAAATTTCACAGAGCATTTTTGCTTGAGAAAACGCTACGGGGCTTTCATCCTTTAGTTTTTTAAAGTCCTCTCTTTCATCCTTATGATACGCCCTGTCGTCTATATCTTTAAGTCTTTTTATATATTTCCTTTTCAGAGTTCTTGAATACATCATAAGGTAAAGCATAAAGCCCGCTATTGGCAATATAAGAACGAAAAGAAGCCAAGGCACCTTATAGTCGGGGTTATCGTTGGAGGCTATGATTTTTATAACGCAGGCAATCTCGGCAGCATAAGCCAAAATATAAAAATACGGAACCTTGTAGCTAAGAAACACAACCATGCCTATTATAGCAACTATTTCAAAAACGGTAATAAGGATAGCTAAAATGTACCTTATAGGAATATAGCTGTATTCTCTTTTAATTTTTTTATTGCCCACTTTGTACTCATAAGATTTTTTCATTTCATCCCTCCTTATAATAACGTTACACTTATATTATAAACTAAATATAAATATTTTCAAGCCTTATTGTTCGTTGGCTGACCCAAAAGCGTTTTTTGCCCTTATGATATTATAAACCCCAAGGACGGAAGCGACTAAAACAACTATCGCGCCTGTTAGTGCATTTGCCAAAGCAAATTTGTAAGCGTCGGCAGAAAACCTGTTTATAAGAGCAACCTGTAAGGAAAATGCAGAAAAGCATGCATCTACGAGATTTAACGAGCGGTAGGAAATTTCCAAATATTTTTTTGTCCCTCTTGTTTTTGATATATTTATAATTGATAGAAAAATTTTAGAAAGCGCATAGCTTACAGCACCGAAAATAAAGGTGCTTGAATATTTAAATTTTCTTTCCAAATAAAACGTTAGCAATATTACTGCGCATATTGAAAAATTCATAAGCAACAAAAATATTCCGCTGCTTCTGTATAACTTAAGCTCCTTGATTCTGCTTTTTTCTCGGCTTTTATAATGCAGAAAATATATTCCACCCCGCGCAAAAGCCAACGCTACGTAATAAGTTGATATAATAAAATACCATATATATCCCGATATTATCCAAAGCAAAAGGTTAAAGGTGCTGAATATACAGCTTATAACAAATGAAGCAAACTCTGTCACTTTTCTTCTGTATTTTTTATTTGTGAATATTTTTCTTACCATTTTAATTTCCTTTCCTTTTTATTATCTCAAACAAACATTTTAAAATACCAATAAAGAAACAATATAGTCTGCAGGCAAAGCGTGAATATTTTATCATTCAAAGTGAATATTAAAGCTTATTTTTGCTTATAATACTACCGCTATATTAGCAAAAAAACATCTCTATATGCTATTATATATTAAGAGAACGCGACAAGCTCGTACTTTTTCGATATTTTTCATAAAAATGAATATTTTTTGAAAAATATTAAAAAAATACTTGACAATGCGATAAAAAGGGTATAATATAGATGTATCTTTTATTTTTTGGAGGAAAATTATTATGAAAATCAGAGTTTTAGCTCTCGTTCTCACAATCGTACTTTCACTCGGTATGATTGGAATGTTCGCTTCATGTGGCGAAAAAAATTATGCAGCTAATAACACAACAATCAAGATTGGTGCTTCAGGCCCATTAACAGGCGGCGCAGCTATGTACGGTATCGCTGTTAAGAATTCCGCACAGCTTGCTGTTGATGAAATCAATGCAAAGGGTGGCTTCAACGGTATCCAATTTGAGCTTGTTATGCTTGATGACAAGCACGACGCAAACAACATTTCAACAAACTATGCTTCTCTTTATGAGGGCGGTATGCAGGTTTCACTTGGTACAGTAACAACAAAGCCGGGTCTTGAATTCAAGGGCTACGCTAATGCTGACAACGTATTCTTTTTAACACCATCTGCAACAGGTGACTTAATTCCTGAATACGCAAACGGCTACCAAATGTGCTTCGCTGACTCCGACCAAGGTACAGCTTCCGCAGTAGTATTCAATAACGACTACGCAGGCAAGAAGGTTGGTATCTTCTTCAAGGCTGACGACGACTACTCAGTTGGTATTAAGGACAACTTCGTAAAGGCACTTGACGCTTCATTCGGCACACCTGTTATGGCTTCATTCACAGATTCAACAGCTTCTTCATTCACACAGCAGGTTTCTGAGCTTAAGGATTGCGACGTAATCTTTATGCCTATCTACTACGATCCGGCTGCTCTCTTTATGAAGCAAGGTAACGGTATTATCAAGGCTGACGCTATTTACTACGGCTGTGACGGTCTTGACGGTATCGACGCTATTAAGGGATTTGACATTAAATCAATCACACAAGGTGTTTCTTACCTCTCACACTTTAACTCTAACACAACAGAGGGTGCTGCTAAGACATACATTGACGCTTACAAGGCTAAGTATGGCAACGATGCTCCACTTAACCAATTCGGTGCTGCCGCTTATGACTGCGTATATGCAATCTATGAGGCTATGAAAGCAAGCGGCGCTGATATTAAGGCTAACATCTCCGCATCTGACCTTTGCGATATTCTTAAGGGCGAGTTTGACACTGACTTTGTATTCAGAGGTATCACGGGCGCTCCTGAGGCTGACGGTAAGTCAACAATCACTTGGACAGACAAGGACGGCAACGCTACAAACGGTCACGTTAACAAGACTCCTGTTTCTTACACAGTTAAGGAAGTAACAAACGCTTAATAGGCGAATAATATTTAAATTTGCCGACGATTTTTCCGTCGGCAAATTTGCTTATTTTAAAAGGAATTTAAAATGAAATTTTTAGAAACTTTAATTAACGGCTTAAACGACGGCGGCATTTACGCTATGATTGCGCTTGGCTATACTATGGTTTACGGTATTGCTAAAATGCTTAACTTCGCTCACGGCGATATTATTATGGTTGGCGCTTACACTATTATTTTATTTTTGCCTGTAAATCCGATATTTGCTATCGTTGCCGGTATTGTGCTTTGCTCGGCTCTTGGTATTACCATTGAAAAGATTGCGTATAAGCCTCTTCGCGGAGCTTCTCCTCTTGCAGTTTTAATTACAGCTATTGGTGTAAGCTATCTTTTACAAAGCCTTGCTCAAATTATTTTTGGTCCAAATCCAAAGTCAAACAATTTATTTGAAAAGCTATTCCCAAAATTTTTAGAGACACACCGTGGCGGCATCATCGCTATCGGCTCCTTTAACATTAAGCTTTCAACAATTATTACTCTTGCTTGCACAGCGCTTGTCATGATTGGACTCACGCTTTTTGTTAAGCACACTAAAATCGGTCGTGCCATGGTTGCGGTTTCTGAGGATAAGGGCGCTGCTCAGCTTATGGGCATTAACGTAAACAGCATTATTATGATTACCTTTGCAATCGGCTCCGCTCTTGCGGCTCTTGCAAGCACACTTAAGATGCTTGACGGTCAAACCGTTTCCGTAAATATGGGCTCACTCCCCGGAATTAAGGCATTTACTGCCGCAGTTATCGGCGGTATCGGCTCAATCCCCGGTGCTATGCTTGGCGGTATCATTCTCGGTCTTGTAGAGTGCTTTGCACAAATGGTAGGTCTTGGTCAATATGCTGTTGCTATTGAATTCTCAATTCTTATTATCGTGCTTTTAGTTAAACCGACCGGTATTCTTGGTAAGAAAAGAAGGGAGAAGGTATAATGAAGAAATTTGCGAAAAATTATTTAAACTATACCGTTATCGGCTCTCTTACCTTGATTTTGACAATACTTGGTGCTATCGGAGGGCTTAAGGGTACTACACTTGCGCTTTTAGAGCAAAGCGTTATTGCTATTATTCTTGCGGTATCGCTTAATATGGTTGTTGGCTTTCTTGGCGAGCTTTCACTTGGACACGCGGGCTTTATGTGTATAGGTGCGTACGTTGGCGGTAAAATTGCAGTACTTCTTTCAAGCTCACTTGGCGGCACTAACATTGTAACGGTTTTTATTGCACTTATCGTTGGTGGTCTTTGCGCAGGTGTTTGCGGATTTATCGTTGGTCTTCCCGCTCTTAGATTGAGAGGTGACTATCTTGCTATCGTAACTCTTGCATTTGGCGAGATTGTAAAGAACATTATTGAAAACAGCGTTTTCTTTGGCGGTCAGACAGGTCTTAGAACTCCTGACTTTACAACAAAAAGAGATTCAAGATTTTTACTTTTTGTAATAGGCGCATTAGTTGTTCTCTTAACACTTTTCGTTATTCAAAACGTTATTAAGAGTAAGCACGGACGTGCCATTACAGCTATACGTGATAACGAAATCGCGGCTAGGGCAACAGGCATCAACGTAACGAAATATAAGCTTATGGGCTTCGTTGTTTCAGCTGTTTTTGCAGGACTTGCAGGAGTTTTGTACAGTTATAGTGTTCAAAGCATTCAAGCTGTTACCTTTGATTACAACTACTCTATTGAAATTTTAGTTATCGTTGTTTTAGGCGGCATGACAGTAAACGGCTCGATTATTTCCGCTGTTTTGATTACTGCGCTTAATAACATTCTTCAAACAAAGCTCGGCGGCAACTTTGCGATTGCCAAGGATTTAATTTACGCCCTTGTTCTTATTATTCTCGTTATTTACAGAAACGCTCCATCTCTTAAGAGCTTCCGTGAAAAATACAACTTCACTAACTTATGGCATTCGATTATTAAGAAAAAGAACGGCCCGTCCAAGCATGACGACGATGCTGTTCGTTGGGACGTTGTACCTACCAAGATTTCAATGGACGAGGTGCTTTCTACCGACGTTATCATTGATAATTTTGGCGATAACAGCGCTGACATTGGCGAGCGAGGAGGTAACAAGTAATGGCAACTTTTATGGAAAACGTAAAATCATTCATTGATACTAAAATCCTCAAAAAATCACACAAAAGAGAAAACATTGAAAGTGATTACGTTCTTGAAACAAGAAATTTAGGTATTACCTTTGGCGGTCTTAAGGCGGCACAAAACGTAAATCTTAAAATAAAGAAAAATGAAATTTACGGTCTTATCGGACCTAACGGTGCAGGTAAAACCACAGTATTCAATCTTTTAACGGGCGTTTATCAGCCTACTTGCGGTGAGTTCTTTTTAAACGGCGAAAACCTAACGGGCTTACCCCAGGATAAAATAAATCACAAGGGATTTGCAAGAACCTTCCAGAATATTCGTCTTTTTAATAATATGACAGTTGTTCGTAACGTAATGGTGGGTCTTTCATATCAGAGCGAATTCAAGTGCAATCTTTTCGAAAGTATTTTTCGCTTGCCCAAGCACTTTAAGGCTGAAAGGGAAATGAGAGAAAGAGCCAAGGAGCTTCTTCGTATCTTTGATTTAGAGGATGAAAGAAACAATCTTGCCTGCAATCTTCCTTACGGTAAGCAAAGGAAGCTTGAAATTGCAAGAGCCTTGGCTACAAATCCCAAGCTATTGCTTCTTGATGAGCCTGCGGCAGGTATGAACCCTCACGAAACCGAGGACCTTGTAAACACGATTAAGCTTATTCGCGAGAAATTCGATATGACCATTCTCTTAATTGAGCATGATATGAAATTTGTATCAGGACTTTGCGACCGCATAACCGTGCTTAATTTCGGTACTGTTCTTACAGAGGGCGACACAAAGACTGCTCTTAATAACCCCGAGGTTATTAAGGCTTATATAGGAGGTTAATGCTATGGCTTTATTAGAGGTTAGGGACCTTGAGGTATGCTACGGCGTAATAAGAGCTTTACACGGCATTAGCTTTGAGGTAAACCAAGGAGAAATCGTAACGCTTATCGGTGCTAACGGTGCAGGTAAAACAACCACAATGCAGTCGGTTGTAGGTCTTATTCCGAAAAAATCCGGTTCCGTTATTTTAGATGGACAAGATATTTCAAAAACGCCATGTCACAAAATCGTTCATTCAGGTATGACGCAGGTTCCCGAGGGAAGAAGAATTTTCCAAGAGCTTACCGTTTATGAAAACCTTTTAATGGGCGCTTATTCAATGAAAAAGGGACAGGCGGACTTCAAGGCAGATATTGAAATGGTTTACGAAAGATTCCCACGACTCGCAGAGAGAAGAAACCAAATTGCCGGTACGCTTTCAGGCGGTGAACAGCAAATGCTCGCTATCGGCAGAGCTTTAATGAGCCATCCGAAGCTTCTTATGCTTGACGAGCCTTCAATGGGTCTTTCTCCGCTTTTAGTTGATGAGGTTTTTAAAATCATTAAGGATATCAACAAAGACGGCACAACGATTTTACTTGTTGAACAAAATGCAGGTAAATCACTTGCGATTTCCGACAGAGCTTACGTTTTGGAAAACGGCAAAATTGTTCTATCCGGAACAGGAAGCGAGCTTGCCTCAAGTGAAATGGTTAAAAAAGCTTATCTTGGCGGTTAATAAAAATCAAAAGAACTCGATTTTTAATCGAGTTCTTTTTATTTATTTAATTAGAAATTATTGAGCAGCCTCTACGATTATAGAGAAGTCCTTAGCCTTAAGTGAAGCGCCGCCGATAAGACCGCCGTCAACGTTTTCCTTTGCTAAAAGCTCTTTTGCGTTTGCTGCGTTCATTGATCCGCCGTATTGGATAATGATTTCTTCAGCAGCCTTTTCGCCATAGAGAGATTTAATTGTATTTCTGATTACGCCGCAGGTTTCGTCAGCCTGCTCAGGTGTTGCTGTAAGACCTGTGCCGATTGCCCATACAGGCTCATAAGCGATAATTACGTTCTTAAGCTGTTCAGCCGTAACATCCTTCAAGTCAAGCTTTGTCTGCATTGAAACAACCTCGTCTGTAATGCCGTTAAGTCTTTCGTCCTTAACCTCACCAAGACAAAGAATTACAGTAAGACCTGCCTCTAAAGCAGCCTTTGTACGAAGGTTTACTGTTTCGTCTGTTTCACCAAAATACTGTCTTCTTTCGCTATGACCGATAATTACGTATTCAACGCCGCATTCCTTAAGCATCTCAGCAGAAATTTCGCCTGTGTAAGCGCCCTTTGGTGCAAAGTGAACGTTTTCTGCACCGATTTTAATGTTGCTTCCCTTTGCTGCTTCTTGAGCTGCAAATATGTCAACGTAAGGTACGCAAAAGATTACGTCGCAATTGTCCATACCGCTAACAAGTGGCTTTGTTTCCTCAACAAGAGCCTTTGCCTGCATTGGTGTCATATTCATTTTCCAGTTTCCTGCAATAACTTTTCTTCTCATTTTCTTTATTCTCCTATCATATTAGTAATTGTTCATTTATTCATCTGAACATTGATTCATTGTGAAAGGGATAGCGAAACAAGTGCAGAAGAGGTGAACTCGTGCGTGTAGGCGTACTTTGTACGGTAGAGCGCGAGGTCGCGTCTAAAAAACAGAAATAAAATGAAGAGAACTTGCAAAAGCAAGTTCTCAACTTTAAATTTGTCTAAAAAAGTTTAGATTGCTTTTTAGATACCATTATCTGTTTTTGGTCTGTGCTTGTTGCAGCATTCCTTTTTATTTGTCTTGGAGACAAGCAATACCCGGAAGCTCAAGTCCTTCTAAGAACTCAAGTGAAGCGCCGCCGCCTGTTGAAATGTGAGTCATCTTGTCAGCAAAGCCAAGCTTTTCAACTGCTGCCGCAGAGTCACCGCCACCGATAATGGAGATTGCGCCGCTTTCAGCAACTGCATTAGCAACTGCTTCTGTACCTGCAGCAAAGTTCTTCCATTCGCTAACGCCCATAGGACCGTTCCAAACTACTGTGCCTGCGCCCTTAATAGCGTTTGAGAAAAGCTCCTGTGTCTTTGGACCGATGTCAAGACCCATCCAGCCGTCAGGAATCTTATTGGAATCGCAATACATTGATTCTGTATTCTCGTCGTATTCCTTACCAAGCTTGTTATCAACAGGAATTAAGAACTTAATGCCCTTCTTCTCTGCCTTTGCCATCATTTCCTTTGCTAACTCAACCTTATCGTCCTCGCAAAGTGAAGTACCAACGCTATGACCGTTTGCCTTGAAGAAGGTATAAGCCATACCGCCACCGATAATAAGTGTGTCAACCTTTTCAATCAAGTTGTTAATAACGCCAATCTTGTCAGAAACCTTTGCACCGCCAAGGATAGCTACGAATGGACGTGCAGGGTCAGCAAGAGCCTTACCCATAACGCCGATTTCCTTCTGAATGAGGTAACCGCAAACTGCAGGGAGATAATCAGCAACGCCTGCTGTTGTAGCGTGCGCACGGTGAGCTGTACCGAATGCGTCGTTTACGTAAATATCAGCGTAAGCTGCAAGCTCCTTTGCAAATTCAGGATTGTTCTTTGTTTCTCTTGCATCAAAACGTACGTTCTCTAAAAGAACTGCCTTACCAGCCTCTAATGCTGCAACCTTTGCCTTAGCGTCATCGCCTACGATGTCCTCAGCAAATGTAACTGTGCCTTCACCAAGAAGCTCGTTAAGTCTTACTGCAACAGGCTTAAGTGTGAGCTTTTTCTTATCGTCCTTAAGAGCCTTTTCAAGAAGCTTAGCTGTTTCAGCTGCTCTTTCTGCCTCAGGAAGTTCCTCAACCTTCTTCTTTTCCTTCTTTGTAAGACCGAAGCCCTCTGTGAAAATGCTGTGTGGCTTGCCCATGTGTGAGCAAAGGATAACCTTAGCACCGTTGTCAAGTAAATACTTGATTGTAGGAAGAGCGCCAACAATTCTCTTGTCAGAGGTAATTACGCCGTCCTTAAGAGGAACGTTAAAGTCGCATCTTACAAGCACGGTTTTGCCGTTTACGTTTACGTCTTCAATGGTTTTCTTGTTGTAGGTCATTGTTTTAATCTCCTATATTTTTACTTAAATTTTTTATCAGCAAATATTATATCACAATTTTGTAATATTATCAATAGTTTTTTATATATTATATGCTAATTTTGATAACGTAATATATCAACAGTACGATACCCAAGCCGATTCTATACCAACCAAAGCTTTCAAAGCTATGTCTTTTAACAAACGACATCAAGAATTTAATTACGAAAAGGGACACCAAAAACGCCGTCAGAGTTCCAACTGTAAGAACGGCAATTTCCGTTGTGTTAAGGGTTAAGCCCTCAAGAATAAATTTTGCAGCCTTCAAAAGAGATGCACCCAGCATTACCGGAATAGCAAGGAAGAATGAAAATTCTGCCGCTGCTGTTCTTGAGACCTTAATGGTTGAAGCCCCCAAAATAGTTGAGCCGGAGCGTGAAGTACCCGGAATTAAGGATAAAACCTGGAAGCAGCCAATCTTTAATGCGGTAGGATAGTCAATATCGTAAACGGTTTCATATACCATCTTTCTTCCCTTGTTTATTCTTTCGATAACAATAAACAAAACGCCGTAAACGATTAGCGCTATTGCAACGGGAACAAATTTATAGAAGGTTTTGTCCAAGAAGTCCTCGAAGATAAGACCTATTATAGCGGCAGGCAAAACTGCAACTATAACTCTTAACCAAAGTGACCAGGTGCTTTTCTTCTCAAACTCCGTCTTATTTTTTGCAAAAGGGTTTAGCTTGTTAAAGAATAAAATCACAACCGCCATAATTGAGCCGAGCTGTGTTATTACCTCAAACAGTCCCCAACATCCGTCGCTTACGTTTAAATTAACAAATTCGTTGGCTATTATAATATGTCCCGTGCTTGATACGGGTAGCCACTCGGTAATTCCTTGAACAATACCGATAAATATGGCTTTTAAAATTTCAATAAAGGTTTCCATTTTGCTCCTTTCAGTCGCTTGTAATCAGCAGAGTGGTCAGTGGTAAGAAATTAGTCGTTAGCAGTCAGCAAAAATTTTTAAATTTTTTTAAAAGGTATTTATTATTTATTGCTTGAGCGAACGATGTCCCCTGCTTTAACCTCAAAGGGAACTCGCATTTTAAATTTCATTGATGGGTGTGGGGCGCTTTCGATTTTTTCGTTTTTGTCATTGTAAAGGTCAGTAGCTATAAATTCTCTGCCGCATTGACCCGGAGTTATAATTTCGCAAGATTCGTTTTCGCAGATTTTATTTCTTTGAATAAAATATGCAAACTCTCCGTCACGCTCACCCGTGGCTACGCAGAGGTATGCTTTTTCTCGCAAATATCCCGTCTGCGTTACCGTTTGAGAGGTCTCCATTGGACTATCATAATAGAAGCCCGTTGCGTATTCACGGTGAGAAACGCTTTCAAGCTCTCTTAACCAAAGTGGGTTATATTCATACTTGTCGGGGCTTTTTAAGTATTCGCTCATTGCCATTTTGTATGTATTTGCGCATATTGCGGTATAGTAAGCACTCTTCATTCGCCCTTCAATTTTGAAGCTGTCAATTCCGCTTTCCATAAGGTCGGGAATATGCTCAATCATACACATATCCTTTGAGGACATAACGAAAGTGCCTTCCTTGTACTCCTCAAGTCCCAGCTTGTGGTCAAGACGCTTTTCCTCACAAAACTCGATTGGATTTGCGTTTATGTAATTCCAACGGCAGGGCTGTGCGCAAGCACCGCGGTTTGCGTCTCTGCCCGTGTAATAGTTGGAAAGCAAGCATCTGCCGCTGTAGGATATACACATTGAGCCGTGAATAAAGCACTCAAGCTCCAAGGATTTATCCGTGTTCCTGCGGATTTCGTTAATTTCAGCAAGGGATAATTCTCTTGCCAAAACTACTCTTTTTGCTCCCATTTTATGCCACGTATTCGCCGTATATGCAGAAACGGTGCTTGCTTGAGTTGAAATATGAATTTCCATTTTCGGTATCAGCTCTCTTGCAAGGGTAAATACGCCAAGGTCGGAAATAATAAGAGCGTCAACGCCGATTTCGTCAAGGCGTACAAGATATTTTTTCAGGCGCTCATACTCACAGGTGTGTGGCATTGTGTTTACCGTTACGTAAATTTTAACGCCGCGAGCGTGAGCGTATTCCGTCGCCTCCGAAAGCTCCTCTAACGTGAAATTATCAGCAGCGGCACGCATACCGAAGGTATCAGATGCCAGATATACCGCGTCTGCTCCGTAGAGGATAGCCGCCTTCATTTTTTCAAAATTGCCCGCCGGGCAAAGTAATTCCTTCATTTCTCTTTCCTATTTTAGTTTATTTCAAATTTTTTCGCTTTTATTTATCCTTAAGCTTTTCAAAATCCTTTTCAGCCTTATAAACAAAATACAAGTGTAAAAGCACGCACAAAATTGCGCTTACTGATACCATCAGAACAAGTGACAGCATTGGGCTGACAATAGCCAAAAGGAATGCACCTATTGATAAAATTGATGCGTACAGCATTGAGCCAAACATTGAGCCGAATACGGCAAAGCCCTGCTTTACTGCCACGTTTTCGTTCAGCCAATCAAATTTAGGGAATTTAACTCCTAAATACATACCGAAATACGCTGTAAAAACTATCATACCAATACAAGAAAGCGTTGCTAAAGCCGTATTTATAACACTTACCTTAAACGAAACGCAAGCAATAATTACCGATATTGCAGACAAAGGGGCAGCCAAAAGAATATGATTTGTGATTTTTGCAAAAAGAACTGTGCGCGGGCTAACCGGCAAGGACTGTAAAATCCAAAGGCTTTTATTTTCCAATGATATTGACGGCGTTGCAATCATACACATTGACGATATAAAATTCGCCACGATAGCTATTACTACCGGTATAAACCCATATATCAGCTCCTTCGGCACAGCCTGTGTAGGGTCGCTGAACTGCACTTCAATAGCGTCAAGTATGGTTGATGCGTTAACTGATGCTAAAATAGAACATACAAAAAGCATAACCACGCCAATACCGCTATTCATAAGATACGTTGTTGAGCTAAAGAAGCGCTTCGTTTCCTTTTTAACAATTGCAAAGAAGGGAGAGCTTGATTTTTCGTTTTTGGCTACGTACTCCTTCTTTTTCGCAGTTTTTTTCGTGGTAATTATTTTGATAAAGCTGAAGCTTATAACCGCAAAAGTTATAAGAGCAGAGGCTATGGCAACCGAAGCAAAAATCAAGAAATTCAAAAATCCGCCGTTTGCAACCGAAACACCGAAGTTGTAAAATATAAATGTGTTCTTAAGCCAAGCAACGTCTATGTTCGCTTCATCCGTTGCGCCTATACTGAAGCACGCATACATATAAACAAAAAATACCGCAAAGAAAAGTACAGACGTAACGAGCGTCTTATTTCTTAATTTCGAGGCAATATAGGAAATTATCCAAGCAATAAGAGCTGATACCGCAAGACTTAAAAGTGGCAACAGGACAAAGCCAATAACCGCATATATAAAGCCCTCTACGGTATAGCCGAAAATTATGCCGTAAACAGCCAACCCGGGAAGCATAACGATAGCTTCAAGGAGGTAATTTATTATAAGTAAAATCATAATTCTGCTTATCAGAATGTATTTTGGCGGAATAGGCATAGACAAAAGAAGCTCGTTATCTCCGGACTCAAAAATTTGGGTTTTAGTTGCAAAAACGCTTCCAAACAGACACAGAGCCGAAGCAATTAAGGAAACCAGCGCAAAAAACGCCCAGCCGCTTTCTTGCTCCTTAAGGACAGTACCCAAGCCAAAGAACATTAGTGTCATAGAAGTAAGCATATATAGCGTTACAAACGCAAAAACTATGATTAAAAGAACACTTGACGAGGTGTTTTTCTTTTTCTTTGAGCCTTTGGAAATTGAAGCCCACAAGGAAAGAAGCCGCGTTTTCAAAAGAGCTTTAAGCATTTCTATTCACCCACCTTAAAGTCGTTTCCGCCCTCTAATTCAAGAAACAGGCTTTCAAGAGATGCATCTCCCTTAACGTCGTTCATATCTCCGCTGACTACTAATTTTCCGTTCTTTATAATGGCAATTTTATCGCAAATCTTTTCAGCAACCTCCAAAACGTGGGTAGAAAAGAATATCGCACCGCCATTATCGCAAATACGCTTCATTTCCTCCTTCAAAAGGAAGGAAGCTTTCGGGTCAAGTCCAACGAACGGCTCATCCATTACAAGTAATTTAGGCTCGTGAATAAGAGCCGAAATCAAAGCCAGCTTCTGCTTCATACCGTGAGAATACGCAGAAATAGGCTGTGCCAAATCAGAGGTTATGCCGAACATATCACTGTATTTCTTTATGTTTTCCTGCCTTTTTTCCTTGCTTATTCCGTACACGTCTGCAATAAAATTAAGATATTTTATACCCGACATAAACTCGTAAAGGTCTGGGTTATCCGGCAAATAGGCAATTTTTCTTTTGCACTCGATAGGACTGTCCTTTATTGACACTCCGTCGATTAAAATTTCACCCTCATCAAAATTTAAAAGTCCGCAAACAGATTTTATAGTAGTTGTTTTTCCTGCTCCGTTATGACCGATAAAGGCGTACATTTCCCCTGCTTTAATGTGCAGGGACAAGCCGTCAACCGCCTTCTTTTCTCCGTATAGCTTTGTTAAGGAATTTATTTTAAGCATAATTTTTCTCCTTTGTGCAAACCTTGAACTATTATATATTCTAACATATTATATTATGCGTGTCAAGCCACAAAAGAAAAAGGCGAACGCAGTATCATGGTACTGCGTCCGCCTCTTCGCTTATACAGGTGTTATCATCTCTCGCAACGTAACTATTGTTGGCAAAGTGCTTTCTTTATCAGTAATATAACTTATTTTCTCTCCGTCGTAAGCGCATAAATTCATTACGATACCGTAATCAAGGCACGTCGAATTAAAGCCCTTTAAAACAAAATCAAAGCTTATGTAGCCGTCAGACAGAGGCACTAAAACACCTCTTGCACCCTCCTTTACAGCCACATCCCCTTGTTTTCCCTCTAAAATATCAAGCTCCTCGCCCTCTAAAATCACAGATGCCACAATACCGAACTTCAAGCGCGTGTTATGTTGATTGTATTTTTCAAGAGATACTGTATTTATTGTATATTTTGCGCACATAGTGCTGTCGTTTTCCTTAATTGAATAAGCGACCAAGTTAAAAATAGCCTTATACGTGTCGCCAATTTGTGTTTTTTTACCGCAAACTGTGCAAATATTATATTCGGTAAATTCAGACACAAGGTCGATAAAATCAAGCTAATTTTGCACATTAGGAGTGCGGTTACCTTTATAGAATGCCCTGCATTTATTATAGCCCTCAATAACAGTTGCGCTGTCGTCAAAAACTACATAGTTTCCGCCTGACGATTTTTCAAGCTCCTTAATTACCCTCCCCACATTATCTCCAACAACGTAAAATAGTTCTTTTTTCTCTAATCTTCACTCTTCATTTTTCCCAAACTGTACCGCTTACCTCCGGTTTTTTTATGTTATTATTAGCTTGAAGATAACAATATAAGGAGCAAAAAATGACACGAGGCTGGATAAAATTTCATAGGGATTGGCTTGATAACCCCATAATTACAAAGGACAATGACTACCT
>JAZRIQ010000002.1:0-19395 GCA_045645405.1 Eubacteriales bacterium | reverse complement strand
GTGTTCTGTTAAAGACGGTCATCTATCTTTGCCATATGTCGCCATATAGCTCCGCATTTCTGCGTGCCACCCAAGAGGACAGCGTAAAGCTTTATCGGGCAAATAAAAATCCTCTTATGCGGTGTTGCTTCGGATAGGGTTTACACCCACCCCATGTTACCATGGCGTGTCGTGAGCTTTTACCTCACGTTTTCATCCTTACCGATTGCTCGGCGGTAATTTTCTGTTGCACTTTCCCTAAGGTCACCCTCGGCTGACGTTATCAGTTATCCTGCCCTGCGAAGCACGGACTTTCCTCACCGTAGTACCTTTCGGCATTCTACGGCGCAACCGCCCGGATTAGTTCGCTATAATTATAATAAAAATTTTTCCTTTTGTCAAGCGGTACATTTTTTACCAGCTATAAAAGCCTTGCATAAACTAAAAATAAGAGTAGCTTTAGCATTAAGCTTTTATTAAAATGAAAGGGAACAAAATGTACGGTAATAATTCATCAAAAATGCCCCTTGGCTTTACAATGGCGCTTGCCCACAACGTAAGCGCATTTAACGCTTTTTTAAAAATGGACGACAAAAGTCAGGACGAAATTATTGAAAAAGCGCGTCAGGTTCAAACTAAAAGAGAAATGCAACAGTTAGTCGACGGACTTAGTGCAAGGTAAAAGAGAGAAGGAAGCTATTTACGTCTGGACACAAAATCTGCAAATATTTCAGGGATTTTTATATTTTGCGGGCATACCGCCTGGCAGGCACCGCATCCGATACAGGCGTTTGGACGCTTGCTTTCGTCCGTTGAGGAAAGATTCATAGACACGATAAAGCCACCGCCCGAAAAAACCTGCTCGTTATAGAGGGATATGAGCTTTGGAATATCAAGACCTTTAGGACAGTATTCCGTGCAGTAGCGACAGGCGGTACAGGGAACACACTCGGTCATCTTTTTGCCAAGAGCAAGAGCCATTTTAAATTCCTCTTCATTCAGCTTTTTGTCTTGGCTGAAGGTTTCTATGTTTTCCTTGACTTGATTAAAGTCGGACATTCCCGAAAGCGTCACTATAACGTCATCAAAGTATTGGATAAATCTGAAAGCAAATTCAGGGGTGCTTGCGTCCTTGCGGATTTTTGCAACTGCTTGCTTTTCGACTTCACTTAGATTTGCCAGCCTTCCGCCGCGAACAGGCTCCATTACGAAAACAGGGATACCTAATTTTTTAAGGTATTCCATTTTTTTATTGGCTTCCTGAAATTCGTAGTCGATATAGTTTAGCTGTATTTGGCAAAATTCCATATACTTACCGTATTTATCAAGGAATCTTTTGAAATTATCAAAGCTTGCGTGAGTGGAAAAGCCAAGACACTTTATTCTTCCGTTTTTCTTTTGCTCTAAAAGGTAATCAACTGTGCCGTAGCTTTCGTCAAGATAGTATTCGATATTTGCTTCGCATACGTTGTGAACAAGATAAAAATCAAAGTATTCCACCTGACATTTTTCAAGCTGCTTTTCGAAAATTTCCTTAACCTTGCCCATATTATTTACGTCATAGCCCGGAAATTTGGAGGCAAGAAAAAAGCTATTTCTATTGTGTCGCTTTAAAGCGATTCCCACCGAAATCTCGCTCATTCCGTTGTGATAGCCCCAGGCGGTGTCAAAATAATTTACGCCTTTGCTTATGGCGTAATCAAACATTTCATTTACCTTTTCCTGATCGATTTTTGATATATCGTTGTCAAACACAGGTAGACGCATAGTGCCAAAGCCGAGAGTTGATACGTTTAAGCCTTTAAATTCCTTATATAGCATAAAAGCCTCCTCAAATTTAATATGTTTATATTTTATCATTAACCTTATGCTTTTTCAAGTGTTGACAGAGATTTTTCAAAGTGCTATACTAATTATATAAATAAATCTCTGCCAAGGTGGATAAAATGAAATTAACTGAAAAAACATTATTAAAGATAGCTCGGGGTGTTGTAAATTATACCGTCGAGAGGGGATATTTGACGCTTTTGCGGTACTCTAAGGCTCAAACGGAATATATGGCAAGACCCGAATATGATTACGGTTGGAGAAATTGGGCTAAATTTTCAGGCGGAATAAGACTTGAATTCAAGACGGACAGCGAAAATATTTCCTTTGATTACGTTTCCTCCTGCTCTCACGAAAGGGCAAACACGGTTGACCTTTATATTGACAACAATCTGCACCGTGTCTATAAAATAGGGGAAAATTTAAAGGGAAGTGTTCATTTTACGTTGCCAAAGGGCAATAAAATCGTTACCGTTTATCTGCCCTGCGAAAGCATTTTCAAGATTAAAAACTTTACAATAGACGGCTCTTATAAGACTATAAAGGATACAAGACCGAAAATGCTTATAATTGGCGACTCAATTACGCAAGGGGCAGGACCGGAGATAGCAAGCCTATCTTACGTGAATATTTTGTCAAGAGAATATAAATACAATATTTTAGACCAAGGAATTGGCGGTTATCGCTTTGAAGCAAAGGATTTAATGAAAATCGAGGGCTTTGAGCCTGATAGGATAGTGGTGGCGCTTGGTACGAATTATTATGACGCGGATATGATTGAGCGTTGCGGATACGACTATGAAAAGGCGGTAATTGAATTTTTTGAAAAGCTCAATTGGCTGTATCCTGAAACTAAAAAACTCGTTATGACGCCTCTTTACAGAACAAGAGACCTTGATATAGAAAGACTTAATTGGTGCAGGGATACGATTAAGAGAGAAAGCCTTAAATATTCCAACACGGTTACAGTTGACGGAGAAACGCTTATGCCCAACGATCCTATCACCTTAAGCGACGGAGTTCATCCCAGCACCTACGGCTCAATTATGATAGCAAAAAATCTAATGAAATTTATGAAGGAAATTAAATTCTAATGTTTGAAAATTCTAAATGGATAATACACAAGGACAACGTTTTGTACGAGCCTGTGCGCTTTACCAAAAGCTTTTATGCGCAGGGAGAGATTAAAAGGGCAACCCTTAACGTAACTGCGCTCGGCTGTTACTATCCTACGTTAAACGGACGCAGAGTGGGCAATTTTATATTGGCTCCGGGCTTCACCTCAAGAAAAAGAGTGCAATATCAGTCCTATGACGTAACGGAAATGATAGACGGAGAAAACACAATTGAAATTGTGGTATCGGAGGGTTGGTTTTTGGGAAAAATCAACTTTGTAGTAGCCGAGGAAACAACGAAGGCACTTATATGTCAGCTTGATATAGAATATAAGGACGGCAAGAAACACACGTTGGTTTCCGATGAAAAATGGCTTGCAAGTAAGGATAAATTGCGCTTTGCGGAGCTTTATGACGGAGAGATTTACAACAGTAACTTTGAGGACGTGTGCGTAAATGCCGAAATTTCCGATTATACAAAGGATATAATTGTGAAGCAACAGGGAGAGATTGTTTGCGAGCAGGAAAGAATAAAGCCTCTATCTGTTTTTAAAGCGCCCAACGGAGATACGCTTGTTGATTTCGGACAGAATTTAACGGGATATTTTGAGTTTTCCGTTAATGCAAAAAAAGGTGACATAGTGAAATTTACCGTGTGCGAGGTTTTAGATAAAAACGGTAATTTTTATAACGAAAATTACAGGGGCGCTAAGGCTCAATTTGAGTATATCTGTCACGACGGAATAAATACTTATAAGCCCGTTTTAGCCTTTTGGGGCTTCAGATATTTAAGAGTTGATAATTTCCCTTGTGAAATTACCGAAAAAAACGTAACGGCAATCGTTGTCCATTCCGACATTAAAAGAACAGGCTACATAGATAGCTCGAGCGCAAAATTAAATCAGTTGTTTTCCAATATAGTGTGGGGACAGAAGGGAAATTTCCTTGATGTGCCTACTGACTGTCCTCAAAGAGATGAAAGACAGGGCTGGACAGGAGATGCAACGGTATTCTGCAAGACGGCAAGCTATAATTTCGATGTGGAAAGGTTCTTTGAAAAGTGGCTTACCGACCTTAAATTAGACCAAGGCAAGATTGGAAATATACCGAATATTATACCTCAAACCGTATGCTGGGACTGGTCAACCACCGAGGAAACGGGGGCGGTATGGGGTGATAGCGCGACAATTATTCCGTATCAGATTTACAAAACCTACGGAAATAAGAATATACTTAAAAAGCAATATAATACAATGGTAAGGTACCTTGAATATATCCGTACACATACGAAAAAGCGTTATCTTTGGTACGGCTGCAATCAGTTTGGCGATTGGCTTGGACTTGATGCTCCCGAGGGAAGCTATCGTGGCTCGTCAAACGAGGATTTTATAGCTTCGGTCTTTTACTATAATTCTGTCAAAATAGTGGCAGAGGTGTGTGAAATTTTAGGTAAAAACTCAAAAAAATACCGCGTTCTTGAGAACAAAATTCTTGAAAAAATAAGAAAAACCTTTAAAAAATATAAAACCCAAACCGAATGCGCCCTTGCCCTATATTTCGGTATAGCAGAGGATAAAAAATCAGTTGCAAAGCAATTAAACGATATGATTTTAGAAAACGGCACAAGGCTTAAAACAGGCTTTGTAGGCACGCCGTATCTACTCCACGCCCTTTCGCAAAACGGTTATAGCGACACAGCCTACGGATTGCTCTTGCAGGAACAGTTCCCTTCGTGGCTATATTCTGTAAATCAAGGTGCAACCACAATATGGGAGCATTGGGACGGCAAAAACGAAAAAGGCGAGTTTTGGTCCAAGGATATGAATTCCTTTAACCATTACGCCTACGGCAGCGTTGCTGATTGGATATACGAGGAGGCTTGCGGAATAAAGCCTATTAAAGCGGGCTTTGAAGGAATCTTATTTGAGCCTAAGCCCACGGATAAATTGGAAAAATTAAGCGCAGCTATCGAAACAAGGCAAGGAAAGGTGTCATCAAGCTGGCGCACGGTAAATGGCAAGGTGCGATATGAAATAGAAACGCCTGTTAGCGCAACGGTAATAATTGACGGTAAGAGCTACCGCGTGCCAAAAGGAAAATACGTATTTTAAATTTGCGTTTCACTCCCGTAAGGCATAAAATCAGAGCCGATATGGAAAAATCCATATCGGCTCTATCTTTATTTTGCAAAAGAATCGTGATTTTTATTATTTGTTAGCCTTTGCAGCCTCTGCGTCTGCCATTTCTTTGTTGAAAACAGCGCCTGCCAAAGCAAGATTTGTACGCTTGAAGTCGCTCTTATCCGGAACCTCACGAATTACGCTTTCAGCCTCAATCTTCTTTTTCTTAAGGCATCCGCTCTTGTATTCGAACTTATCGGCTGTTGGAACGCCAAGCTCAAGAACCTTCTTAATCTTTTCTGTGTTCTTGTCAAACTTGAAGTATCTTGTAACGTTGTATCTCTTGTAGTCTGTGTTTGTTTCTTTAGCACTGATAGGAGTTGTGATTTCGAAGCGAACCCATTCTTTTCTCATTAAGTAGAGTGTCTTATCGTCGTAATCCTTGAAGCTGTTTACGTTGAAGATAAGCTTTCTGGAGTTATGACCTGTTAAATCCATCTTATAGAGTGAGTAAGCATTCTTTGAAGGTGTAATTGCTTCAGGACGGAGATAGTAAATAGCATTGTATCCAACGATGATGTTTTCACGTGTCATACCTGTTGCTATAAGTCTGTTGTCATTACCGTCGTTACGAACAACTCTTAATGCTGAGCTTGTGTCGATGTAGTAAACGAAGGAATCTGTAAATTCAACGATTTCCTTAAGCTGTGTACATACAACGTAGCGTTGCTTGCCGTCTGCGCTGAGCTTAACGAGAGCAGTATTTCTGCCGCTTCCTTTAACAAGATACATCCAGCCGCCACGAACGCCCTCAATTTTAGCAACGTTTTGCATAATTTCAAGTCTGTCAGTACCCTCGGTGTTGTTGGAGAAGAGTGGGCAGTAGTATTCGTTACCGATTGTATAGTAAATTCTTCCCTTGATTGTTGCAAAATAGTTATATACGTTGTTTTCAATGAGAGTTGAATTTTCTGTCTTAAGGTCTAATACGTAAAGATCCTTGTTGTAGTCGTTTGGCGCCCACTTGGAGTAAACAACCTTGTTATCAACAACGTTGTGAATTTCACAGGTGTCATCAAGAATCTTATTGCTTTCGCCTGTGGTAACATCGCATACCATAAAGAACGTAGCTTCGCTTGAAGGAGCAGGATCAGCCTTTACGTAGAACAGGTTGTTTCCGTAGTATTCCGTTATGTCGATAAGCTCTTTAACGAGAGTTTTTGCCTCACATTTAACCATATCAACATAAACGATGGAGTAATTATCCTTACGAACAACAGGAGCCTGCTTTTTCTTGAAGAGTGATGCGAAGAATGCTTTAATGCTTGCGAAACAACCTGTTTTAGATTCAGCAAGAGAAAGCTTCTTACGCATAAAGAACGCTTTGCCATTATCTGCAGAATAGAAATTACGCGCCTTGTTAATAGCCTCATAAGAGCCGCTCTTACCTTCGTCGAGAACTGTTTCTTCTTGAGTTTCTACGTCGAAGCAGCAAATCTTTTTGTTCTTTGAAATATAGAACATCTTGTTTCCGTAGCAGGTAAGGAGCTGTGTAAGTCCCTTGAAAAGAGGCTCTTCTTCAGGCTTTTCGTTAACGATTTGGTAAAGGCCGAAGGACGGAACGCCAATTGCTTCCTCTGCGCCCTCGCCGCCTTCCTTGCTTTCAGCCTTTGCATCGTTATCTCCCTTATCGTTAGGGTTGAAGAGATTTATCTTTTCTTCCTTGAAAATGTAGTACTTTCCAAAAACTGAAATTAAGTTATAATTATAGTTGAAATATTTGTTTATTTTCTCAATATAGTCGCTTGAATCTGCATAACCTCTTATGGATTCAAAGAGTGCAAGAGCGGAGTTTCTGCCCTCGAGAGAATAAGTTTCGTAAAGACCGATAGCGTCTCTGTACGTATCCTCTGCGTTGATTCCCTGAGCCAAAAGCTCATTGGCAATCTTTTTGTTAATATCGTCCTTTACCTTCTTAATAGCAGCGATGTCGTCGAGCTTCTTAGGAAGAACCAAGGAGTCAAGAGCATTCTTAAGAGCGTTTAAGTCGCTTGACATTTTTTCGCAGGTAGAAGCGTCAGCACCGTATTTCTTTGCGAAGTCAATGTCAAATGAAAGCTGCTTAAGAGTAGCCTCCTTGTTGTCAATGAGAGTACGGATAATTCTTGCATAAACATCAAAGCTTTCGAATGCAATGGTGTTATCAACAGGGTCGTAAGCATTAGCCATTTCGCTTTCGAATTCGCTAAGACCCTCAAGCTTTTTTACCAAAGGAGTTACCTTGCTTTGAAAATCGAGAATCCAAGCGTTAGCGTTAGCACCGTTCTTAATTTTGTTCTTTTCAACCATTCCGTCGATTTCTTCAATGCCGATAACTGAGGTGGTCTTATAAGCATCCCAGTCGTAGTTTGCAAAGAAGCTTTCAACGTAAACCAAACCTGATTCAGGTGAGTCAATTGACATAGCAAGAGCAGCTATATTAAGTCCTGAAGCAGCTACTGCTTGTGAAGAAGATGAACCTCTTACAATGTCGTCAACGTCAACTACCTGGTCACAGCAGTTACAGGTAACGGTTTTGTCACCGCGCTTGAAAAAAAGATTGTGTGTACAGTTTGGACATTTTCCTGCGCCCTCATTTGTAGGTGCAGACGGAGCCGGATTTGAACCGTTGTCCTGACCGAGTGATGATATTTTGGAAACTAAATCTCCGAGTGCCATAATTTTTCTCCTCCAAAAAATATGTTTTATTTTAATTCAAGAATTTGAGCGGTTATTACGGATAGTCTATTCCGCCGTTTGGCGGCTTGCATCTGAACAATCTTAAAATTCCTTTAATTAAACCGATAATTAAACCGTATTTCTTAAGTGCCATTATCATGTAGGTAGAGCAGGTAGGCTCAAATCTGCATTTTGCTCTGGTTTCCAAAGGGGCGTAAGCCTTGTAAAGAAGCACCGCACCTATTATGAAATTTTTAGTGAAATGGCAGGTAAGAATTATAAAAAACGGCAAGGTATAAACAACGTTAAACGGAAATATGCCGAATTTTGCAAGCAGTGCGTACGTAATCCAAATAACTGAAATTATTACAGGGGACACACAAAAATAATAGATAATGTCCGATAGCTTGACCTCGCGAATATGCTTTTTCATTATTTAAGAAGCTTGCATTTTGCGTTGCGGGAGTCAAGAAGAGAGGTCGCTTTTACAACAAGCTCTAAAACCGCATCATAGTTACCTGATGATGCATCTGATGCAATATCTGATATGATGCTTTGAAGCTTAAGCTCGCAATCCTCCAAGGAGCTATGGCTCATTGGGTCGCTATAACGAATTTTGTCTGAGAGCCCGATAAGCGCTGCTTTTGCTTTTTCATCGCTGACAGCCGGAATGCAGGCGTCAATATCAGCCTGTAAGGAACGAATGTAAAAGGTCTTCTTTTTAGTGTACTTGATGTTCCTTGTTATGTAGGACATTCCTAACCAAGAGAACATAACTGCTATTATGTATGCAACGGTAATAGAAGCTTCAACTATCCAAGCGATAGAGACAATGTTCTTTTCGTTAAACATTATTATAAAGCCCGCTTTCAGATAAACAAAGGCAAAGACGTACTGAATAGTAAACAGAAGGGGAACCTTTGCAACCTCATCAGCCTTTGAACGGATAAGCAATACTGTTATGAATATTGCGGTTGCTACGTTTAACGGGAAGGTGAAGGACCACGCTATCCAGAAGGATGAAAAATCCGTTCTTCCGTCAGGAATCAAAAGGAATAAAATCAAATTGGCTAAGCCATAAACCAATAACAAGGCAACAAGGGAAGCTATATAGCCTTTCTTTTTCATAAGTCACCCTCCTATTTGTTGAAATCGTGACCGCAAACGTGGCAGAAGCGGTTGCCGGAGCTAACTTGCGTCTGGCAGGACGGACATACCTTATTTGCGCTTGCCTGTTCTGCGCCGCAGCTTGAGCAGAAGCGAGAGCCTGCACTTAATTCTGCACCGCAGCTTATACAAAATACCTTTTTAGGAGCAATCGGCTTTCCGCATCCGGAACAGAATTTTGCGCCTTGAGTGAGAATTGCGCCGCAATCCGCGCATTTTTCTGTGCTGTTTGTTTGAGTTATGGTTTGATTTGTTACTTTGTTAATTTCGTTACCCATACCGAAGCCCATACCGATACCCATGCTTGCGCCCATCATAGTGCCGGATATACCTTCGTTTTGAGCGGCGGCTTGCATAACGTCGAATTTTCTTTCATCCTGGTAGGAGTAGCCCTGCGCTTCACGGGAAGCTGCCATAGCCTGACCCATACGGACGGTTTTTATAGCCTCAATATCAATATCGTTAAGTGCTTCTACACGCTTTTCTCTAGCTGCGCGGAGCTTATCAAGGTCCTTATCGTCAGCGGCTACGTTATTAACGAAGAAGTTTTCAAGAACAAGACCAACGCTTTCGAGGTGAACGTTTAGTTGCTTTTTAATTTCCTCGGAAAGCTCTGAAAGCTTGGAGGGCAGTTCTAAAATGCTCCATTTTTTGTCGCAGATTGCTTTTGCAATAGTATCCTTGATTGAAAGCATTACCATTCCCTTGGTTGCTTTCTTAATGGAGTCAATGCTGAAGTCGTCCAAGCATCCAACGACCTTAACGACAAATTTTCTTGAATCAAGAACCTTTATGCCCATCTGACCGAAAGATTTAACACCGATAATAAGGTTGTATTTTGGGTCCTCCATAACAATAGGAGAATCCGTTCCCCACATTAAATCAAGAACGGAAACCTTGTTTATGAAGAATACCTCGCATTGAAAAGGATTCGTTCCGCCAAATATCTTGCTGAAAATTTTCTTCAAGATAGGCAAATTGTCAGAGTTTAGGCTATGACGTCCCGGACCGAACAAGTCAAGCGCTTGACCGTCCTTGTAAAACAGAGCCTCTTGCGATTCTCCGACTATAAGCTGTGATTTTGTGTTAAAATCCTGAATTTTATGCTTATGTACGATAGTTGAGTTGTCCCCCTCGTAGCGAAGCACATCAAGTAAATTAGATGACAAATATTACACCTCTTTTCAATTATCAATATAAAATAAATATATGTATATACACATAATATCACCATTTGTTAACAAAATCAAGTATTTATTGTAAAAAAATTCAAAAAATATGTATAAATTTGCATAAATTTGTCTATTTCTGCTAACTTGTAGTTTGCAGTTGTAAACTAAAGTTTATTGACACGTTGTTTGGTTTATGATAAGATAATAGGGAAAGGATGTGTTAAACAGTGAAAGAAACTGACGTACGTAAGGAGTTTGAAAAAGAGCTTGACGCTGTAATTTCCCGTTCTGATTCAAAAGATGTGTTTTCCTTTTTGAAGGAGCAACAGGAAAAACGAATAATAACGCTATATGCAGGAACGTATAGCTTTGATTATGCTATGGAAATATGCAAGGGCGATACGAACGCAACCTTTTATTTCTACTTAAACGGCTATAAATACGGATACGTTCTAAACTATTTTCAAGGACGCTTTAAGCTGGAAAGGGACGAAAATATATTTTCTAAGGAATACAAAAGGAAATATACCAAAAAGGCTTTGTTTAACCGCAAGGCTGATATGAGAAGCGGTGAGTATTTTGAGAGTAAAAAGGAACTGATAAAGAGCGAATTGTTCGATGGGCTTTTTGGGATAATATTTTATCTTGTATGCTTTGCCATAGGTGCATGCGTGCTTGCTTTAACAGGACTTAGCGATTGCGATACCGATGGCGAGCTTTCCGTGGCTATTGGAATAATTGTGCTTGTTGTGATTATAATTGCCATTATCGGTATTTGCAAGCTGATTGAAAAATTGAGAAAAAAATAAACGTTGGAGAAAATATGGAAACGAAATATTATACAGTAACTAAAATTGAGGGCGAATACGCATACATTCTCGAGAAAAATACGGAAAATGAGATATTTATAGCTATGGCTTTGTTGCCTGAGGGGACGGACATAGGCACAAATTTGAAATATGAAATGTTTTCCTATGAAATCATTTCATAGCTTAACTGTATTTCGGTCAAAGGAGAAAATATTATGAAAAAAATTGCAGTATTTATGTTATTCGGTCAATCCAATGCGGTTGGACACGCTATGCCAATGGAGGAAAAGGATATTATAAAAGAGCCTCTTAAAAACGTGTGGGGGCTTAACAGAGAGCCTAATCAGTCCTTTGATACCGAAAAGCTGAAATTTACAGGCTATACAAGCTACGGAATGAATCTTGCGGAAACACAGGATAACACGTATTCCGTTGCAAACTGTCTTGCAAGAGCTTGGCAGGACGATATTGACGCAGGCGTTGATTTGCCCGACTTATACATAATTCATATTGCAATCGGCTCCCAGGGCGTTACGGGAATGTGGAATCCTGAAAGAAAGCCTAAAATGATTCGCGGAAAGCTTGGGGATTGCGATATTTCTATGTATCCTCTTGCAATTCATGTTTTGACGTTGTTCAAAAAATATATGGAGCAAAATGAGCTTGAGCCGGATTACGTTGGCATACATTGGCGTGGCGGAGAGCAGGAAACGGACTACCCTGTGTCTGAATTAAAAACATTTTTAAAGGATACGTATCTTGAGATTTTCGGCGGTATCCGCGGAGCAATCGGTTGTGATGCGCCCGTGGTATTTCACCGCTTTCCTTTTGACAAGGTGTTTAGCAACCGTGACAAGGAAGATGGAGGCTCTCGTTTAGAGAGTATGCATTACATTAACGATACCTTTGACAAGCTTGCAAAGGAAATGAACAATGCAAGCGTATATGACGTAAGAACGTGTCCTCTATACGACGAAAATGCGTGGGATTGTAACATTTTCCGTTGGGACTTAATTCACTATCAGGGCAGAGTGAACGATTACGTTGCAAAGGAAATTTTGAAGGATTATGAGCTAAAGGAAATAGTATGAAAAATAGATTATTAAGAATAGTATCTCTTTGCTTAACCGTGCTTATATTGATGCCTGCTTTTGTAATAGATACAGTAGCGGCAGAGGAAAGCGGTGTGTACTCGCCTACTGCAGAGGAATTTGAGAGGAAGGGTATTAAATTCAGCTCCTCTACCTATAGTAAAATGACAAATGCATTACCTATCTTGCCTATGACCTTTGAGGCGGAGATAATGTTAGCTACGACAAATCGTGCAGGCGTTATTTTGGGCGATTTTAAAAGTAATTACGCTAATTGCATAAGCTTTGAAATTCACGAGCAAGGCAGACCGAGAATTTACGTTGAAAACACCAAGGGTGAACAGATAGACTTAATTTTCGATAAAGCAAGCGTTTTGTCAAGCGATTTTGTCAAGCTGACCGTTACGATTGACAGTGCAAACGGTAAGGCACACTGTTATATCAACGGTGCTTTAAAGCAGACAAAGGATTTTTCTTATGAAGGGGTTTTAAATTCCGTTCCCTCAGAGCCTTTTTGGGTGGGCGGAGACCCAAGAAACAAAAATGAAAGAGCATTCCAAGGACTAATTAAAACTGTATCTGTCTTTAGTGATATGCGTACAAGCAAGGAAATTGCAGGTAGTGTTGACTTAAAGGATGAAAATCTTCTTGTTCACTACGATTTAATAAATAGCGGTACTACGAATTTGTCAAAGCTTAAGGGTTATGATTTAACCAGTAACAATATGGATCTTTTGCTTAAGAAAAAAGGAGGACTTACCTTTACCGGCGAAAATACCTATCGGGTAATGAAGAGCTTTAACAGCCAAATCTTCACTTATGAGGCGATGGTATATATTCCCAAGTCAATTCCCGATAATACAAGAATAGGTACGCTTTTTGGCAACTATTCCTCAAACGCTTTTTCCACCAATTTTGAGTTTAAAGAAAAGGCGTCTCCACGTCTTTATTTTGAAGGTAACGGAGGAACGCTTTACGATTTTCACTTTACAAACGTAGACGCACGGGCCGATGACTGGACCTTTGTAACCATTACGCTTGATACAAAGAGCGGTTTGGCAAGCTGCTATTTGAACGGAGAGCTTAAACAGACGATAAGCGCTGCCTGTACTATAAACGAAGCTACGTACAAAAGCGAATTTTATCTTGGAAGAGATACAAGAGGAGGGTCAAGCGGAAATTACTTCAAGGGCGCTGTAAAGAGCCTTGCCGTATATAGCGACGTGCGTACTGATAACGAAATTAAGGCGGATATGGTTGAACTCAATAAGGATAGCGACGGACTTTTGGCTATGTACGAGTTTACCAAGGATACCGGAAGAAGCGATATGAGCGGAAATTGCTATCATATTTGCTATAGCGGAGAAGCAAGACCCGAGGATACCTCAACGCCCGATACGCCAAACTCCCCTACAGAAAGCAGCGGATTAAGCTTTTCAGGTAGCGATTATGCAATTGTGGGAAAGAAATTTCCTATTGACAGCAGTCAATATACCTTTGAGGCAGTTATTCAGCTTCCCAAAAGCGTAAGCGGACGCGGAGGCGTAATTTTAGGCAACTACAAGGACGGAAATAACCATTATTTGAGCTTTGAAATTTATAGCAACGGTGTTCCGAGAATTACCTGCACCAAGGCGGATAATTTGAATACAAAATACGATTACAGATTCAGTAACGTGGACGTAAGAGATGAAGCGCCGGTTCATTTGGCGATAACTCTTGACAGAGATACGGGAGTTGCAAATTGCTATATCAACGGTCAATTGAAACAAACGCTAAGCTATAATGCTCAAATAGACTTAAGCAGTGCTATAAGCGATATCCGTATGGTTTTAGGTAATGATTTGCGCTCGGGCACCAAGGTTAATTTTAACGGTGTAATAAGCTCCGTTGCGGTTTATACAGACATAAGAACCGGGACTGAAATTTACCGCGACGTCGGAGAAATCGACACGTCAAGCGATAATTTAGCATTTTATTATAACCTTTCAGGCGCTACGGCGGGTGAGGATATAAAAGACCTTTCTGGCAATGGATATAACGTGAAATACGGAACGCCTGCTCAAGCAGAGGGCGGTATGTGGTTTACGGATAAGGATGAGGTCACGGACTATATTTATTCCTTTGCAGTAGTTGGCGATACGCAAATTATTGCATGTAACCACGGTAGCAAATTCGGTATGATTTACGATTGGATTTTAAATAACCGTGTATCTAAAAAAATCGGATACGTGTTTGGCCTTGGTGATATTACAAACTATGACTCAAGTAGCGAATGGGCGCTTGCCAAAACTCATATTCTTGAAAAGCTGACGGGCATAATTCCTTACTCTGTGGTAAGAGGCAACCACGACGGGGTAAACAATATAAACGCGGTGTTTGCAACGGAAAGCTATATGAGCCAATTTGACGGCTTTTACGAGGCAAATAATGTTGTAAATTCCTATAGATTTTTTGAAATTTCAGACACAGAGTACCTTCTTTTCACCCTTGATTACGGCGCAGACGACAACGTGCTTAATTGGGCAGGTGCAATTATAGAAGCTAATCCGACAAAAAAGGTTATTATTACAACTCACGCGTATTTGTATAGAGACGGAACAACGCTTGACCAGGGAGACGTTTGTCCTCCTGCAACGACAGGCGGCGCAAATAACGGCGACGATATGTGGAATAAGCTTGTTTCGAAATACGAAAATATGTATCTTATAATTTCCGGACACGACCCCAGCGCAAACGTTGTGGTAACTCAAACAGAGGGTGTAAACGGAAATATCGTAACTCAAATTTTAACTGACCATCAAGGCGTTGATACAAGCGTAGCAACAGGTATGGTGACAATGCTTTATTTTAAAACTGACGGAAGCATAGAGGTTGAAACGTATTCAACCATTCAGGATGCATATTACAAGGAAAACAATCAATTTACAATTGAGGAAACGGAGCATAAATACATAGAAAAAAACGGTGTCTATACTTATGCAAACGGGTACACAAAAAAAGGCACAGCAAGGTTAAAATGTGAATTTTGTCAGAAAGAAATATTGAAGGAAGCGGAAGCGATGATAGCGCTACGGGGATATTCCGCAAGAGAAGATAAAACCGCTATATGTGTGGATTATTACGTGAATTTTGATATTCTTGAAGCATACGAAAAAACAAAGGGTGTCGACGTAATTTTCGGATTGGTTGCTTGCGAAAGGGATAGTCTTGTAAACAAGGACAATAAGCCGATAAAATCTGACGCAACATCAGCAGAGGTAAGCTCGGGAAAAGTTTTGTTCCACGTTATGGAAGCAAATAAGCAAAATTCGTCTATAATCATAAGAAGTGACGATTGGAGCAAGCAGGCAGATTTAAACGTTATACTTTGTATGTACGTAATCGAGGACGGTGCGGTAACCTACTTGTGTGACACGGAAGGATTTAAGGACGCTGCATTGAGCGTAACCTACAATCAGATTATGAACGGACAAAACTAATATCATAAGCAAGGATAATACCGTATTCTTGTTTGAAGAACTTGGTGATAACAGTATAGAAACAGCCCTGTGTTAATTACGCAAGGCTGTTTTTACTTTAAATATGCGTATATTTAAAAATTATCGTTGAAATATTTATTTTTATATGCTATAATATTTCGTGAAAAATTTTCCATTATATAAGGAGCTACTAAAATGAAGGAAAAATTAGAAGCGTTGCTTCGTGAGGGCGCGGAAAAAATTCAAAACGCCAAGACCGAGGCTGAATTACAAGAGGTAAAGGGCGCTTTACTTGGAAAACAGGGCGCAGTTACCGAATTGCTTAAGGAAATTCCGAAAATAGACGTTTCTCTCCGTCCTGAAATGGGTAAGGCGGTAAACAACGTAAAAAATCTTTTAAGCGAGCAAATTGAGGGCAGACGCGAGGAAATAAAGCTAAAGGCAGACGCTATTCCCGAGGATTTTGACTATACGTTACCGGGTATTGCACCTGTAATCGGCGGATTACATCCTATTACACAGATGTGCTACGATTTAAACGATGCTTTCCGTTCAATGGGCTTTGAGGTGTTCCACGGTCCGGAAATTACAAGTGAATACTATGCTTTTGACAATCTTAATTTCCCACCTAACCACCCTGCAAGAGAAAGCATGGATACCTATTGGTTAGAGGGACACGATTCCGGTGAGGCTAACGAAAAGCTTTGCCTCCGTCCTCATTTAACGGGCGGAAGCGTGCGCTATATGCAAACCCATAAGCCTCCTTACCGCTTTGTATATCCGGGCAGAGTTTACAGAAATGAAACCACAGACGCCCGTCACGAAAGGGCGTTCTTCCAATACGAAGCTCTTATCGTTGACAAGGACTTCACATATACCGCAGGTAAGGTAATGATTAAGAGTATCCTCTCAAAGGTATTTGGACAGGACGTACCTGTAAGAATGAGAGCAGGCTTCTTCCCATTCGTTGAGCCGGGCTTTGAAATTGATATGGGCTGTCTTGTATGCGGAGGAAAGGGCTGCAGCGTGTGCAAGCACGTCGGTTGGATTGAAATTATGCCGGGCGGCACACCTCATCCAAACGTATTGCGTTCAGCCGGACTTGACCCTGACGAGTATACAGGCTTCTACGTAAATATCGGTCTTGACCGTCTTGTTATGATGCGCTACGGTGTTGACGACGTTCGTCTTTTCCACAGCACTGATTTAAGATTTTTACAGCAGTTCAAATAAGGAGGAATTTTAAAATGAAGCTATCACTAAATTGGATAAAAGACTACGTTAAGATTCCGAATGATATGGACTTATCAAAATTAGCCTACGACCTTACAATGTCAACTGTTGAGGTTGAGGGCGCTCACGAGCTTAAAAAGGATTTTGAAAACGTTATCGTCGGTGTTATAAAGGAGGTTTTACCTCATCCTAATGCAGATAAGCTACGTGTTTGCAAGGTGGACATCGGTGGCGGTGAAATTAAGGATATCGTATGCGGAGGAAGCAACCTTGAAAATGAAATGAAGGTTGTTGTTGCTTGTCCCGGTGCTATGGTAAAATGGCACGGAGAGGGAGAGCCTGTTGAAATTAAGTCGGGTAAGCTTCGCGGCGTTATGAGCTACGGTATGATTTGTGCAAGCGTAGAGTTGGGTCTTGCGGATTTATTCCCTGCAAGTGACGATCACGGTATAATGGACGTTTCATATCTTGACGTTGAGGCAGGAACCAATCTTGCCGACGCACTTGGCTTTGACGACATTATTCTTGAAATTGATAACAAGTCAATGACTAACCGTCCTGACCTATGGGGACATTACGGTATTGCAAGAGAAATTGCTTCAATCTACGATTTGGAGCTTGTTGAAATTGAGAAATATCAGCCTGAAACCGACTTTAAGTATGACGTAAGGATTAAGGACGAGGTTGGTTGTCCAAGATATATCGGCGCAAAAATTGAGGGGCTTGGAATTAAGCCATCAACGTTTGAGATGCAATCCAGAATTTGGCGTGTAGGTATGCGACCAATCAACGCTCTTGTTGACGTAACCAATTACGTTATGTTAGCGCTCGGTCAGCCTACTCACGTGTTTGACTCCAATCATATTATTGACCATATTGAAATTCGTCGTGCAAACGAGGGTGAAAAATTAACGCTTCTAAACGGCAAGGATTTGACCTTGGCAAGTGACGATCTTGTAATTGCAGATAATGAGGGTGCGGTTGCTCTTGCAGGCGTTATGGGTGGCAGCAAGGATTCTGTATTGCCAACCACAAACAGCGTAATTTTAGAGGTCGCTAACTTTGATTCCCGTTCTATCCGCCGTACAGCGCTTCGCTACGATAACAGAACAGAGGCTTCCTCAAGATACGAAAAGGCTATTGACCCTGAAAGATGTGACCTTGCAGTATCGATGGCAATGAAGCTCTTTAGCGAGCTTTATCCTGATATGAAGGTAACTGCTTACGAGGATAAGTATCCGAATAAGCTTGAAAAGAAGGAAATTGACGTTGATTTTGAGTGGCTTGATAAGCGTCTTGGAATGCGTATTCCTCAAGAGGTTGTTTCAAGAAAGCTTGGTATTATGGGCTACGAGGTAACCTTTACCGATAAAGGTATGCACATTGTTGTTCCAACCTGGCGTTCAACGGGGGACGTGTCTATAAAAGCTGATATTATGGAAGAAGTAGCACGTATTTACGGCTATGAGAATTTCCAGCCTACACCTATTACAACTACCTTTGATATGGCTATAAATCAGCTTGATATGGACCTTGTAAGACGTGTTAAGGAATATCTGGCGTTCCGTTGCAATATGCAGGAAATATTCACATACCCTTGGATGACAGACAGCTACGTAAACGCTATATTGCCTTCACTCGACGGTGTGTTAGCTTTATCAACTCCTCCGTCACCTACGGAAAAATATCTCCGTTCAACCTTACTTCCAAACATCTGTAAGGCAGTAGTTAAGAATGAGCATTATTTTGAGGAGTTTGCAATTTTCGAGGAAACTCAAATTTTCAAGGACTCTGATTATACCTCACCTTATGATGAAAAGGAAAAGCTTCCGTATCAAAGAAAGCATCTTGGCTGTGCTTTTGTTGGCAAGGCTGATAATATCGGTAATTTATTCCGTCAGGCAAAGGGTGTAATTGAGGCTATGCCACGCTATACCCACATGGAACCATTCACCTTTAAGCGTGAGGAAAAGCCATATTGGGCAGACGATACTGTTTGGATAAACGTATATCTTGGAGAAACTAAATTGGGAGATATTGCGCTTCTTTCCAAAAAAGCAACTCTTGCTTGCGGTATGAAAGTTGCTTCTTGCGTGCTTTGTGAGCTTGATATGGATGCGTTTAAGCCTCTTAAGTCAAGAACTAACCGTTATGAAAGATTGCCCGAATTCCCAATGAACGATTACGATTTTTCTTTCCTTGTTGATTCAATGGTTAAGTGGGACGATATTTACGAGGCGGTTATGGAAAAGGTATCCGATACAAGCCTGCTCCGCAACGTTAAGTTTATTGACGAATATAAGGGTAAGCAAATTCCGGAGGGCAAAAAGTCGGTAACAATCCGTCTTGTTATAGGCTCCGGTGAAAAGACCTTGACAAGCCAAGAAATTGAAAGCGTTGCCAACACAACTGCAAAGCGTCTTTCAAAGAAGCTGGGCGCAGAGGTAAGATTTAAGTAAATTAACCTTAAAATAAAAAACACCTACGCAAGTGAAGTGAACGTTTCGTTCTCACTTCAAAGCGTAGGTGCTTTTTGTTATGATGCCTGACAGGAATGGAACGAATCAGTTTTGGAACGGACAAAAGACCTGTCTTCAGCGTTAAAATTTTTTGAAATATTTTTATATATCGGCAAAATTTTGCCTTGAACACAAGCCTTTTGGCTCGTTCGAAAATGCAAGG
>JAZRIQ010000001.1:0-64465 GCA_045645405.1 Eubacteriales bacterium | reverse complement strand
GAAAATATTGTATGCATTATGAATTTCCAAAAAATAATTGGGAAAGAGATCCCTTCGTAGAAGAGTTTAGCAAGTTTTTTGGGAATGATTTTGATGGTGTGCATAAAGAAATTTCAAGCACTATGGAAGAATTATCAAATAAATTGCATAAAAATTTAATAATAAAGAGATTTTCTCATCGTTAACATTCAAAAATTAAACAATGGGTAGAGTCAAATTAGCTCTACCTTTTTTGTTACTCTACTTATCATATTTACCTTCCGACCGAGTCTATTTTAGCACAGGTGTCGCAGATGTAAACAGAGAAAAAATATTGCATTAGACCTTGAAACATAGGAATTTAGTGCAATATTTTTTCTTTTTTCTGTTGACATCTGTCTTTTAATTTTTAAGAGTTAAGCATATAAACTCCACCTGTGCTTTTTTGACTCTGCCGAAAGGTAAAAATTAAATATGAAAGGTAGGTAAAGTCCTATGAAAAAGCAAGTTCAAAAGAAAATTGAAAAATCAATGGAATTTAGAAAATATTATCTTTCTGAATTTCAACTCTATGATGGAGAGGTATATGTTACCTTCAATATCGTAGCCATTAACACAGATAAAAACGAGATAACCGTTGCTATTAGCAATAGAGGTAGAATAAGCGTTACAACTTATGACCTCTTAACTGATAACAATGGTTTTTTGTATTTCGAGTATGGTGTTAATTACGAAAAAATTAATGTAAATGATTTTGAGGGAGATAAATAATATGAATGACTTTGTAAGACATATTAGAAAATGTAACCTCACATTAGCAGATGATGTAATTATTACTTACGACAACGTAAAGCAATTAGGTGAATTTATAGGCGTTAGTGCTATCAGAAGAGTTATGCACTATCAAGGAGAAAGAGGATATAAGCTGTACTTAGATTTAGTACACGATATTATCTATGAAAAGCAATCAAACGAAACCTTTAGTGACGGATACGATATAGCAAGTGAAGCGATATGCTTTTTATGTGAGCATATAGGCAAACCGCTTGGTAAGGTTCTTACTGTAAACAGTAAAGGACGAGAGCTTAACATAAGAGATATTTGCTTTAAGACAGTATTTAGATACATATACGGAAATCAAAAATACGAAAGCAACATAGCCGACCTTGAACAACCAAATATAATGGAAATGAGCGTACCTTTTGAAAGTGAAAGTATAACAGAGGTACATTCTGCCGGTGTAAACAAAATAATGCGTAAAATAGGCTTAAATGATAAGGAAAAGCTAACCATAAAACTAATAATGGGCGGTATGGCTCCCTATGCAGTATCAAGATATTTAAAAATGAGCAATAACGCCATCTATTGCCGAGTAAACCGAGCGAGAAAGAAATATATTAAAGTGTTTGGTGACCCTTACTCACAGTATTCTTACTGATTTAAAAACTAATATTTCAAAGCCGCCTGAAAAGACGGCTTTTTGTTTTGCTTTTTCTTATCATAATTGTGTACAAACAGTCTTTAGTGATTAGAAGTTATGAAGAAAGCAAAATTCCCCATAAAGGGGGATATTCATCATATGTGTTCTAAAGTTTTCTTTGCCATTTCGGAAATTTTAACCATATCGTAACCGAAAAGTGTTGTTTGAAGTGTGTCATTAAATGGCTCGATCCATTTTTTATCAATACCATCAATACCGTTTGTAATACCTAAGATTGATCCGACGGTTGCACCATTACAGTCAGTATCAAAGCCAGCCTGTACTGCCATACAAATTGACTTAGAGTAGTCTCCCTCACCATAAAGAAGGCATCCAAAGTGTAGCATAAGACCGTATTTCGCTTCTTTAAACCATTTAATTTCATTCATAATAAAACCTCACATAATAATTAAGCATCTGCATTTTTGAAACTGCCGAAAGAAAAAAATCTTGCTATCTGGGGCAAAAATCACAAATTGCAAAAAGCGAGTGCTGATTTTTTGTGCCGAAAAATACAAAATTGGTAAAATGTCCATTTGAAAGATTTGAATAATATGCTATTCTACTCTTGTAGAATAATATTTTGAGGAGTGTTTATGAAAAAGAAACTACTTTTAACATTGCTTATGGTAATGACATTGCTTTGTGTAATTGCTATAACTGTAAGCGCAGAAGCACCAAAGGAATCTCCTGCCTATGATAGAACATATAATGTTGATGGCGTAGAGTATCCAATATGGGAAATGGATTCTAATGGTACTTATCATCCACTATTTTGGTATTTAAATAATAATGGAGAGATGTGTAGTGTGTATGCAGATAATATAGATAGCACTAATGCTCCATATGTTTCATATAAAGATACCAAATACACAGGCGAGATTGGTGGAATTACCATATATGACGAAAATGGTAATTCATATAACAGCCAGCAAGCGGTAGTAATAGCAAACCTAAATCCACTTGTCGCCTATAATAATAACAAGGAAGCGCCTGTGACAAGAATCCATAAAAATTGTTTTCAGGAAAGCACAGTTTTAAAAGCTGTTTTTCTTCCCTCGACCATTGATTTTATGGGATGGCATGATCAACAGCAAGAAAGATGGCGCCCGTTTAGAAAATGTGTGGAACTTGAATATGTTGAATTCCCTTCAAATTCAGTTATAACTAAGATAGGTGACGGCTCATTTCATCGTTGCTATAAGCTAAAGGCAATATCTTTCCCGGAAAGCGTAACAGAAATTGATCTTATTGCATTTCAATATTGTGAGTCCCTTGAAGCTGTATATTTACCTGACGGCTTTCAAAAAATGATGTGTAACAATGCTACAAGTGGCTCATTTAATAATTGTACAAGTATGTATTTTGTAGATGAACCATTTGTTCTAAATTCTACACTGTCTAATATACCCGAAAAGGAAAGTGTGTACTATTTTCCAAGCACCTTGACAGGTTTGGGTGAAGGAATAAGAGGCTGTTCCAATATGAATGAAACATTGGTGGTTGGCACTAATTATACTTCCCACTCAACATCAATGTACGAAGGAACAGGCGTTAAAACGGTAGTTTACCTTGGTAATATGACTTATTTTTGGATGACAAATACACAAAGCACAAAATTAAATATAGTATTTGCAGGTTCCACATCAACACCTCAAGTTGAGGTAACAGGCGATCAATCTGCAGGCACAACAATTTATCTTTGCAAGTTAAATAAATATTACAACTTAAATGAGAAGGTGTGGATTGATGGCACTACTCATTTTGAAGAGATATCAAAAACAATTATAACACCAAGCACAAGTTGTACAGAACCTTCTATAAAGACAGCCTTCTGTTTTTGTGGTTACGAAATATCAAATGAACCAATAGAAGGAACTGTGTCATCTCATGATTACGATTATTTGAATAATGACAAGGCAATTCTTGTTGGAATAGTATACTCCAACTATTCACAAAATGGCGAAAAAACAGTAAATTGTGGTAATTGTGGTAAACAAGCTATTCTTGAAGCGCCGGCTTTATTTACTTGCCTTGGTTACTCTGCTCCTGAGGATGGCAGAGGTGGAATTGCGGTTGGCTTTACTGTGAACAATGTAGCTATTGCAGAATATGAAGAAGTAACAGGAAAAACATTAAAATATGGTGTGTTTGCAGTATTACAAAGCAAGCTTAAAGATAAGGATGTATTCGCAGAGGATGGCACAGCCGCAGAAGGGGTTATCAGTGCTGAAATTACAAATTATCAGTTTGTAGCATTTGAACTTAAGATAGTTGGCTTTACTGATGAGCAGAAAGATACAAAGCTTGCAATGGGCGCATATGGGGCTGTAACAGATGGCGAAAAAACAGAATATTCATATATGCAATCAGGTACACCTAACGAAAATGAAAAATATTGCTTTGTTTCATATAACGACATTGTAGGTAAGCCTTCAACCGAAGAAGAGGTAACACAATGAAATATATAGCACCAAAATATGAAATGGCTCTTATAGAAACAGAAGATATTTTAACTGCTTCATCGGGGCAAGCTGATAACTATGAGATTGAGCAAAACAATGACGGAAGTGGAAATGTAATAATGAATGCATTTGACTTGTTTAGATAGACAACAAAACCTCTCCAACTAGCAAAAAGCACAAATCTTATTCTTAAGATTTGTGCTTTTTAATATATTCTGTAGGAGAAACACCCATTTGTTCTTTGAATTGCTTACTAAAATAGTATACATCTGAAAAATTACAAAGTTCTGCAATTTGGTTAATTGAGTATCGACCTAAAAGTAAAAGCTCGCATGCGTAATTGATCTTTTTTTGAATAATATATCTTTTAGGAGGTACGCCGAATTTTTTCTTGAACAATTTTTTTAAATATGATTCGCTAATATCACAAACAGAAGCCAAATAAGCACTGCTTAAATCTTTACTCAAAAAATCTTTGTTGATTTCATCAATAGCCGGCTTAATTTTCGAATATAACTCAGGTGACAAATAATTTCTTTTTTGAAGCTCTGAAAAAATTTTGTTAAGAAGAGAAATACATTCAAAATAATATCCATCTTCTTTGCTTATCCAAACAGAAAACATTTTTTTGAAAAGCAAGCCAATATGCTCTTTATTATTAGCATTAATTGCGAACGCATCTATGGAGACGGGCTTATCGGTGTCAAAAAATACATCTATACATTCACCAATGGTATCTCGCACAACCTCATATCGAGAAACGTTCCCTTTTGGCAAAAATCTTACAGTATTTTTGGTGGTTTTCATAACAGTATTACCAAAATAAACCGTGGTATCTCCTGAAAAATGGAAAATTAATTCATTGCAGTGTACCGTATTGTTAAATATAAGTTTTTTATCTGGATATTTTTCTTTGCCCACTAAAACAACTTGATAAATTTTGGTAATTAGGAAATCATCATTCATATATTCACCCCCCAAATGAAATTATAAAGCATTTATTTTTATAATTCAACCCAGAATAAAGAATATACTCAAAAATCAGTGCCGAAAAGTACAAAAAGGCTAAAAGGTCAGTTTAAATTTGGTTATTGATATGATAAAATATGAAAAAGAACAATTTTAAATTGGAGCACATCATGACCGACAGAATCAAAGCACTAACAGACCTTGTGTTAAAGGGCGAAATGTATGTTAATACAGTTAAAACCGAATACGAATATGATAATTGTTTAACCGAAAGCCAAAACGATGTTAAGCAACTTTGCAAATATATATTAAATCAAGAACCGAAAATCGTCAAATATTCTGCTTTTACAGGTAATTTCCTTTTTGACGGGAGTGTAGTAGGTGATGCCTTTAAACGAGGCGGACACAAAAACAACCAAAAAGCACTTGATAAATACTATTTAAAACCAATAGATAATCTATCCACAATGGAATGGCAGCACGCAACCGCCGACTACAAAAAAGTGCTTGAAAGTGGCATAATGGGCATTATAAGAGATATTAACCATTCTATCGAGGCACACAAAGAACCTGACGAAATCGAGTTTTTACAATCCTTAAAAGCAGTTGCACTAACACTTATAAGATGGACGGAAAAGTGCGCAAAAAGAGTTCACGAATTTGCAAGAGCAGTAAAAGATACCGATGCAAGAAAAAGACTTAAAAAGCTTGAAAATGCGCTTTTATACACTCCTAAAAATCCGCCGAGAACATTTTATGAAGCAATTTTGACAATATATGTTTGTTTTAGTGCTGACCCCGATAGTATAGGCACTCTCGATAGATACTTAACTCCATTTTACATAAACGACATAGAAAACGGTACATTAACAGAAGCGGAAGCTAAGGAATATTTACAGGAGTTGTTTTTAATGCTTCAAGCCTGTACACATGTAGGCTCCCCACACTTTACAAGAGGTGGAGAATCTCACTTTTGCATAGGTGGCTATCTTCCAAACGGAGAGGACGGATTTAATGATTTGTCAAGACTAATTGTTGAAGCACTAACCGAGCTTCCTACCTATATTCCTCAAATAACATTCCGTTGGACTAAAAAAACATCAAAGGAAACACTATACTATATGATGGATAAGGAAAGATGCGATCCACACAAGCGCATAGCGTTTACCAATGATGAAAAAAGAATAAAATGCTATACGGAAATATGTGGCATACCATACGAAAGGGCAGTTTCGTATACCACTGTTGGTTGTAATGAGCCTGCATTTTTAGGCGCAATTACAGGCAGCACATCAAAGGGGAATATCCTAAAATGTATTGAAACATTATTCCACGAAAAAAGTAAAAAAATGGAAAGCATCGACACCTTTGAGGATTTTTATACTGCGTTTGAAACGGAGCTATATTCTGACCTTGACAAAATTTATGCATACGACGATATGTACAACCTTGAAAGAAGCAAGGATATAAACTATATATCAAGCCTGTTTTTTAACGGTTGCATAGAAAATGCAAAAAGCCTTACCCAAGGCGGAGGAGACTATGTTATTGCGTCCCCAATGTTGATAGGAATAACTAACCTTATTGACTCGCTGTGCGTCATAAAACAATTTGTATACGAGGCCAAAATAATTGCCTTAAACGACCTTATAAACGCCTTGAAATCAAATTGGCAAGGCTATGAGGACTTACATCTTTTAATCACTAAAAAATGTAGCTTTTTCGGTAACGACGACACACCGTCAAACGGTGTAGCATCACAACTCTATAATAGCCTATATACATATCTTAAAAACAAGAAAAATATATTTGGCTACCAATTTTTAGTTGGCGACCTTTTAGGCTACAATGAGCATCATAAATGGTTTGGCGAAAATACAAAAGCCACACCAGACGGCAGATACACAGGAGAAATGCTTAAATTCGGCATAGGACAAAGCGAGGGAAAAGACAAAAACGGACTCACCGCGCTTTTAAGCTCAATTGCAAAATGCGATAAAAATTCAATATCCTGCGGTTCAACAGTAACTAACATTTCGATTGATAAGTCACTTGTTGAAAAAGAGGAAAGCTTTAAAAAGCTTGTTGACTTAATGGAGCAGTATTTCATTTTAGGTGGCATCCATTTCCAATTTACATATGTATCAAAGGAAGATTTAATCAAAGCAAAGGAAAACCCCGAAAACTATAAAAATCTTCGTGTCAGAGTTACAGGCTTTTCAGACTACTTTGTAAAGCTGAAGGATACCATACAGGATGATATTATAAGAAGAACGGAGCACAAATGATTGATAATCAAATTCACGAATATATCCAAAATAACAAAGAGCAAATTTTAAAGGACTATATAAATCTTTTGAAAATCCCCTCAATCAGCGACACGGATGGAGCAAAATATACATTATCATACCTTAAGGAACTTTACGAACAAAACACCTTTGAATGTGATTTGCACGAGGACTATCTCTTATCTCACTATAAAAAAGGCAAAAAGACGGTAGGGCTTTTTGCTCATGCAGATGTTGTTCCGGTAGATGATAAATGGACGGTAACAAGCCCATTTGAGCCTAAAATAGTTGACGGAGAGCTTTATGCAAGAGGCGCATTGGATGATAAAAGTGCAATAATAATTTCACTGTACGCGCTTAAAATAATTAAAGAATTAAATATCCCCTTTAATTCCTCACTTCTATGCTTTGCGGGAGCAAACGAGGAAACCTCAATGAATGATATTATAAGCTATACAAATACACACACTCCCCCGGACTTTTCTTTAGTTTTAGATGCAGGATTTCCCGTTTACTATGGAGATAAGGGAATGCTATGGCTTCTTTTAACAAAGCACGATACCTTTGAAGAGCTGATTGACATAAACGGCGGCAGCGCCTACAACATCATTTTAGGTGAAGCTACTGCCACCGTGAAATACTCAAGCAAACTATTTACGGAGCTCTCACAAAATGAAAGCATAAAGGTAAGTAAAGGTGATAATGCAATAAAAATATACGCAAAGGGAATTTCAAGTCACGGAGCGGTGCCATATGGAAGCATAAATGCAGGCGGTATAATTTTAGAGGCGCTTTTAAATGCAAAATCATTTAGCCAATGCGATAAGGAAAAGCTTTCATTTATAACAAAGTTTTTAACCACCTATGACGGGGAAACACTTGGTATAAAATCCTATGATGAAATATACAGAGATACAACTGCTACAAATGGCATAATCAAAATAGAAAACGGAAAGCTTGTCTTTTCTCTTGATATCCGTTACGGTAGCACATTTACACCAAATAGTCTTGTATCTCATTTAAAAGATTTATTTGAAAAAGAAAATATTTCATTTGAGGTTGCAAAAAGCGGAGAGCCAAACCATACAGATATAAATAATCCACACATTATGGCTTGTATCAAAGCATACAGAGATTATACAGGTGATTGTGAGGCAGCGCCAAAAATAAATGCAGGCGGCACATATTTACGGTTTTTACCAAGCAGTGTTGAGGTTGGTACAACTACAAAATATAATAGCTGTAACCTTCCGCAAGGTCACGGCGGAGCTCATCAACCAAACGAGCATATAAACATAGAGGGCTTTTTTGAAGCACTTGAAATTATAGTTAAAATGCTCATTGAATGTGACAAAATAAGCTAATAACAGAGAAAAGGGAGGTGTTATCATCAAAGCAATAATATTCGATATCCAACGAGGCTCATTCGTTGACGGCAACGGAATAAGAACAACAGTCTTTTTTAAAGGCTGTAACCTTAAATGCAAATGGTGTCACAATCCCGAAGGCATATCTAAAGGTATTCAAAAGCTTTTTTATAAGGATAAATGCGTAGGGTGTGGTAAATGCGTACGAATTTGCCCGTACAATCAAAAGGACTGCACTCTGTGTGGCAAATGTGCGCTTTATTGCCCAAGCTATGCCTTAGAAATATGTGGCGCGGAATACACGGTTGGTGAGGTTTTTGATATAATTATGAAGGATATGTCTTACTACAAAGGTTCAAATGGAGGAGTAACCTTTTCTGGCGGCGAATGTATGCTGCAAATTGATTTTTTAACTGAAATTTTAAAAATGTGCAAAAAAACGGAGATAAATACTGCGATTGATACCGCAGGAAATGTTCCTTATGAGTATTTTGAAAAAATAATTCCTTATACCGATACATTTTTATACGATATAAAATGTATAAGTGAAGATTTGCATAAGAAATTTACCGGAGTATCTAATGCCCAAATTTTATCAAATATAAAAGAATTATCAAAAAGCTTTAAAGGGAAAATAGTGGTAAGAATTCCGCTAATAGGGGGATTTAATGATACAGATAGCGAGATGTTCAAAATTCGTGATTTTATGTCACAATTAAACATTTCAGATATAGAAGTTTTACCATACCACAAAATGGGACTTCATAAATATGAAGCACTCAATATGCAATCAGCAGAATTCTACACGCCTAATAAAGAAATAATAGACAGTTTCAAAAAACTCAATAAATAAATTATCCTGTCACAAACATAAATCAACTTATGTGCTTATTTTTTAATAAAATTTCAATTTGCTAAAAACTTATAAAATGATTGACAGTTAGGCGTGTGCTTGTATATATACAAGTCGCCTCGCTTCGCTCGGCGAATACAAGCACACGCCTAACAAAACTGAACTGAAAAACAAACCGAAAAAACTCAAAGGCAAAGGAAAAACCCAAATTGAGTTAAAATAAAATACGAAGGCGAGCGAAGTGGGGTTTCGCGCTGAGCCGCGTGGCGAACCGCCCACTTTCGTCGCTGTCGCCATATTCGTAAATATTTGTAGTTTAAGCTCTGCATTAGCAGGGCTTTTCTTTTTGCCATTTTTGAGAGATTTTTTAACATTCAAATTACCTTTTAACGATAAAGGTTAAAATTTCGGTGAAAATATTTTTAAATGCCAAATTAGTCTTTACATTTGAATGATAAAATTTTTAAAAGAGGTCAAAAACTGCACTGTTTAAAGTTTAAAATATTTTTAACCGTGAAATAAATCTTCATGGTTGACTGCTAAAATATTTTTAAAGGTGACAGTTTTTGACACCGTTAAGTATTAAACTAAAAATACAGGTTGCGTACATCTTACCTTGAAAAGCAAATTGCTTTGTCGGAAAAACATACCACATCGGTTGCTGGTAATAGATTTTTCGGTAATGTACAATAAGTCTATCGGTAATCAATAAGCAACAAATCGTAAATGCTTTGGTCTAAAAAAGAAGTGGTTTGTTAGTGTACAATGTGATTAAGATAGCTTTTAGTCAAGGTTAAGTAAATGTAAAAATAAAAACCTTGTGAGTAAGAAACAAAACTGTGTGAGTCAGTTGGTGGTAAACGGATTTTTCGTTTGCTACAATAAAATTGATATTTGAGCAAGGCTTGGTGGCCACCCTCTGCTTGATATAAAAAATCTATGAGAAAGGAGGAATAACTATGGTTGAAATGAAGGTGTATAGTGACGGCGGACATTTTATTGGTATATTATCAGGATTTTTCAAAGCGAAGAAAAAGGGTAAAAACAAGGAATATACCGCTGAGGTTGATGGCAAAACAATTGACCTAAAAGAAACCTACAATGAAAAGCGAGAAAAACACTCTGATAAAAAGAAAAAAGACCGTACCGAAGAGATAATCAAGGAAATGGCACCGTTGCTAATTGGTGGTGAAGATGAAGCACGAGCTTTTGTTGAGGCACAGAATTTGAGAATTGATAATAATACTGCTCAAAGGATGAAATTATTGTTTCGCAGAGTAAGGCTGTTGTTTCCAAACTATTTTTGCACGTTTACTTATGACAGCAAAAAACATAATGCGGAAACCTTTAAAAGTGCTTTATCACGAACACTAAATAATTTCTCAGTTCGTTACGGTTGGAAATATGTAGGCGCTTGGGAAGAGGGCTCGGAAAATGGAAGAATACATTTTCATGCACTCATAAGAATACCCGAGGGACAAATGAAGGGTGAGCTTGTGGAAAAACGAGATTTTGATACAAGACATAAGAAAATGCAGACAACCACTCAAAATACATATTTTCTTGAACGCTTTGGCAGAAGTGATTTTGATGAAATAAACGAGCACGTGCTTGACGCTTCCATTAAGTATCTTATCAAATATATTGATAAGTCAAAGAAAAAGCTTGTTTATGCAAGAGGTGTTTTGCCATATGTAAAGGTACAGGTGCGAGAGGAAGATATACTTTGCTGGTACGGTGAAGAGGAATCAGGCAAGGTGTTGCTTGCAGATAATTTTCTATGTGTTCAAGAGGGTGTAGTATTTGGTAATGCTTGTCCTAATGTAATAAACAGCATGGAAAAATGTAATTGAGTTTTCTATCTTTCGCCTGTCGAGTGTAAACGAAGCCGCCCCATCTGTCAAGGGGAAAAATTATTGCACAAAACTGTTAATGGATAAAAGGGCAACGCAATAATTTTCTCCTTTTTCCGTTGACATCTGTGTCTGCTTCGTTTTTTCTCACTCTTGTCGAAAGACAGAAAAATTAAAGAAAGGATGTGACAGCTGATAGTGTTAGAAATGGTAGCATTCTACCACACAATATTAAAACTGCAATCCCCGTTTGCAGAAAGGAATTATTATGAAAAACACAAGACAAAACGAATAATTAAGAAAGGAGGAATCCGGATGAAGGAAGTTCCAATTTGGGAAAAGAGCAATCTAACGTTAGAAGAAGCAGCAGCCTATTCAAATATCGGTATGAATAAACTAAGAAGTCTTACCGATAGAGAGGACTGTGAGTTTGTGCTTTGGATAGGCACAAAAAGGCTAATCAAAAGAAGAAAGCTGGATGAATACATTGAAAAAGTATATTCAATCTAAGAAAATAAATATCAGTGCTTGAAATGGCAACGCTATAATGATATAATTACAATATAACGCTTGCCATTGATAGCTTTTAGTATGAAAGGAGACAAAATGGCAGGAGTTAAAACAAATAAGAAAACAAGAAGATTAGACAAATCAAGAATCGCACTTAAAAAGGGCGAAACACAAAGAGCAGACGGTACATACGATTATCGTTGGACAAGTGCAGATGGAAAGCGACATTCCATTTATGCAAAAACCCTTGATGAATTAAGGGAAAAGGAAGCACAAATTCAAATAGACGTTTTTGAAGGCATTAGAGCAGATAAAAGAAATTTAACTGTTAATGATGTTTTTGAAATGTGGTGCGAACTGAAAAGAGGACTGAAGGCCAATACCTTTGCAAACTACAAATATATGTATAATACGTTTGTAAGAGATTCCTTTGGAAAGCTTCGCATAATGCAAGTGAAAAAATCTGATGTTAAGAAATATTACAACAGACTTGCAGATGACAGAATTTTATCAATATCTACTATTGATAGTGTGCATACCGTATTGCATCAAGTTTTTCAACTGGCTGTTGATGATAATTACATAAGAAACAACCCCACAAGCAATATGCTGCGTGAGCTCAAGCTATCGCATAATTTTCAAGTAGAGAAGAAAAAAGCATTAACAAAGGAAGAGCAAGACTTGTTTTTGAGCTTTTTGAAGAAAAAGAATCAATATAAGCATTGGTATCCGGTTTTTGCGGTAATGCTTGGTACAGGAATGCGAGTGGGAGAGGTTGTTGGACTCAGGTGGTGTGATATTGATTTGGAAGATGGTATGATTAGTGTAAATCATACGTTGGTTTACTACAAAAAGGGTGAAAAAGAGGGTAATGTTTACGGCATTAACACTCCTAAAACCAAGGCGGGTACACGAGAGATTCCGATGATGGATTTTGTGAAGGAAGCCTTTTTGCAAGAGAGGGAATACCAAAAGGAAGTTGATATTTCTTGCAGGGTATCTATTCAAGGCTACACGGATTTCATTTTTATAAATCGCTTTGGTGATGTTCAGCATCAAGGAACACTTAATAAGGCGATAAGGCGAATAATTCGTGATTGTAACGATGAGGTTTTGTTGAACCATAAGGGAGAGGGCGAGCCGATTTTGTTGCCACCCTTTAGTTGTCATACCTTGCGACATTCTTTTACAACAAGGCTATGCGAGGCTGAGGTGTATGTAAAAACAATCCAAGATATATTAGGTCACTCTGATATTTCTACTACAATGAATATCTACGCCGACGTAACAAAATCCAAGAAAAAAGAGACCTTTGCAAAGCTTGGAAATGTGTTTGATACACCGAAATAAAGCTTACGCCAATTTACGCCAATTCTTACGCCAAAATATCGGGCGTGTGAGAAAAGTGGCGTAAACGCACAAATTTTCAATTTTAAAGTTACTGTTTTGGCAAATGGTTAAAAAGGTTTATGTTGGGCTGTGATTTCATTAAAGAAAAATCCCAACGATGAAACCACTTGCAGATAACTAAACCCACGAAGCCTTATATTACAAGGCTTCACGGCACTTTTGAAAAAATAAAAAAGCCGCTAGTATGCCGGGAAGTATGCCAATTTGCAGGCAAAAACACACGGAAAATTTAATAAAAATCAAGCCTTTACGACCAACATCGTAAGGGCTTATTTTTTGTATGCCAAACTCCCTCTCCGAAACAATTGTATTGGGCTCTACGAAGCCTATATTCAGCACTTGTTCAGTTGCTTAACGGTTTACGTTTAAATTCCTCTCTGAGCGATATTATCAAAATTTAAAAGTGGCTGACTAACATTATTAAAATTTTCACAACAAGACTTGAACTTGCGGCCTCTACCATCCCAAGGTAGCGCGCTACCAGCTGCGCCACACCCAGATATCTTTTTTCTAGGCGTATCGCACAACTTTATATGAAGCGTTGTAACGTGTTTCTGTATAACACTTACGACGCTTTTATTTACATCAAATAGCTTTGCGCGGCACCCTGCGTAACAAAACTTAACACATAATTCTTTACTTTATCAAAGTATCCTTAAATTTTGACAGGTGTATTTATTGACATAACCTGACTATTATGATAAAATTAAGAAAACCATTATGGCGAGGTAATTTTATGAGACATATATTCAAATTAAATCAACTGAACAACGGACTAAGATTATACGCAAATTGGAATGGAAATCTTTGCGATTTGTCATTAACTAATAATAGTGATACCGAGCAACCTATTGGCGATTTAACACTATTTTCTGCCGATATGATATTCCCGACAGATACAAAAATTTACGGAGAAGGCTACAATATGCTTTCCCAATATGACGGCACAGTTAAGGAATCAAAGCTTTTCGCATCATTTAGTGACTATGACCATTATAAGCTTTATAAGCCTGAGGGAATAAACCAAGTATACAATATGCTTATTTTATATCCCGATGGGCAAAAGCCCGTGCTTATCGGCTTTGCCTCATGCTATCGCTTTAGCGGTTGGATTCGCTTCAACGAGAAAACAATGCAAATTGCGCTAAACGGCGAAAACGTAAGTGCAAAGCCCGGCGAAACCGTAAAATTGGAACAAATTTACATAGAACAGGGCAATTATAGCGAAATAATTGAGAATTTCGCAAAAGCAATAGAGAAAAACCACCCAAGACGAAAATTTCCTGAAATTCCAACAGGCTGGTGCTCTTGGCTTGTTTACGGACCAAGTGTAACCGCTGAAAATATCTATGACAATCTTGATGCTATTAAAAAGTATAATCTTGACTTAAAATATATTCAAATTGATGACGGATTCCAAGCACGTTGGGGCGATTGGTTTGACTTTACCGATAAATTTGAGGGCGGAGTTAAAAAGGTCTGCCTTGACATAAAAGAGAAGGGATTTGAACCTGCAATTTGGGTAGCTCCGTTTGTTGCTGAAAAGGACTCCAAGCTGTTTAGAAATCATCCCGATTGGTTCGTTAAGGATGATAACGGAGAACCACTGTCTTCCGATACCGTGACGTTTGGCGGATGGCGATGCGCACCGTGGTACATTCTTGATGCTACTCATCCCGAAGCCTTAAATTACATCAAGGAAGTATTTACAACAATGCGTAATGAGTGGCAAATCAAGTATTTTAAGCTTGATGCAATTACCTGGGAAGCACTTCCTTTCGGTCATCGATATGACGATACTAAGACTTGTGTAGAAGCTTATAAAATAGGCATGCAAGCTATCATGGATTCAGTAGGAGAGGAAAGCTTTATTTTAGGCGGTAACTCTCCAATGTGGCCATCAATCGGTTATGTAAACGGAATGCGTGTTACCAACGACAATGTAAGAAGCTGGTTCAAATATAAGCAGCTTGCAAGAGAATGCTTTCCGCGAAATTGGCAGCATCAAAGATTGTGGATAAACGACCCCGATACAGTTCTTTTGCAGAACCAAAAAATTAAGCTGGTAGGCCCCGACGGTAAAATCACATATAGAGAAGATAAAATCACCGAAGATGAATTTGCCTTCAATGCTGTATATACAATGGCGTGTGGCGGTATGGTTCTTTCAGGTGATGATGTGTCAGAGCTTACCGAAAGAAATGTTGAAATTTTAAGAAAACTAACTCCGCCAACAGATGTTGCCGCTATTTTTGATGACGGCACGTACACGGTGGGAAGAGCAAAAATTGACGATAATAAAACAGTAATTTATGTCTTTAATTTTGATGATGAGCCAAAGGATATAAGAATCACAGTAGACGGCAAATATGATGTTCACGACCATTTGAATAACATTGATTTGGGTGTATTTCAAAATGAAATCTCACTATTTAATTTTAATCCACATTATGCAGTAGCTCTTATTTGTACTAAACAAAAATAAAAATATCGGCAGGCTTTTCCTGCCGATATTTTTAGTTAATTTTCATTTGAGTTCCGGCGCCACCCTTGTAATTTCCTTAATCGAATAAGTTCATATTCTTCTAGTGTTGAAAGTATTAAGGAAAAACAAGATCAAGTATTGCATGATTGAGAAAAAGTAAAAGATGAGTTTGATACTTGGTTTGCAGATGAAGAAAGAATGAAAGAGTTTGTTATTAAAATATTTACAGATAATCTTTCAAAATCTCCAACGTTTGAAGTATTGAAAGAACAAGTGATTAAAATCGTTATAGAAAACATTGAAACTAAGGGCGGATTTAGTCATAGTTTGCAAAAAAGAAAAGCCAAATAAATCAAAGAAAATCCTAAAAACGGTGCTAGTATTTTGACGAAAAAACACTTAGTGCGCCAAGTATGCCAATTAGTATGCCAAAATGCTGTAACCGTATGCCAAGATATGACAAGTTATGGAAATAGTGAAAAGCCAAAAAGCCAAGATATGCAAAGCTTTGACAAGATATGCCATGCATACCACCTATTTCCCAACAATGAAGCCTTTGGCAGATAACTAATCCAACGAAGCCTTGTACCATAAGGCTTCACGGCACTTTCGCTTTTTCCAAAAAGCCGTTAGTATGCTGGGAAGTATGCCAATTTGCAGATAAAAATATCTGTAAAACATAATAAAAAACAAGACCACAGGACATAAAAATCCTGTGGTTCTTTTTTTGTATGCCAAGCCCCTCTCCCAAGCGCTTGTATGAAGCTCCACAAAGCCCATATTCAACACTTGTTAGTGAAATGTTGAATTTTCTGAACTTGATATAAAACATAGATAAATTTGACTGCAAAAAAGCAACAACTTTCTTGAATTAAATCGCATTCTATGATATTATATAACTATATGGCACCGATACAGGTGAAAAATGTAACAACAAGGTGGATGTTTATGAAAGCAAAAGAAGCAAAAGCGCGAATAAAGATAAATAAGTTGCTTGAAGAAGCTGGCTGGCGCTTCTTTGACAATGAGGAAGGTACTGCCAATATACAGCTCGAAACAAATGTTAAAATAACAAAAAAACAGATAGAAGATTATGGGGAAAACTTTGAAAGAGTAAAAAACGGCTTTATTGATTTTCTTCTGCTCGATGACAAAGGCAAGCCCTTTATCGTGCTGGAAGCAAAATCCGAGGATTTAGATCCGCTTGTAGGAAAAGAGCAAGCGAGAAAGTACGCCCAATCTCAGTTCGTAAAATATGTAATTTTGTCAAATGGCAATTTGCATTACTTTTGGAATATCTATAAAGGAAATCCTCAAGTTATTGTATCCTTCCCGTCTTATGAAAGCGTAAAAGAAAGCAAGGCATTTAACTCTGATCCTGCACGTTTGTACAACGAAGATGTAACTGCTGACTATATAGCAGTTGTTCGTGAACCAAGATATGCAGATGCTCCCGAATACAAAAATGAAGAAACCAGAGGTTGGTATCTTAAAGATCATGGACTTCGTATGCTTCGAAAGTATCAAGTCAATGCCTTGAAAGCTTTGCAAAAAGCAGTCAAAGACGGAAAGCAGCGCTTTCTGTTTGAAATGGCTACCGGTACAGGTAAAACGCTTACGTCTGCAGCTGTAATTCGTCTGTTTTTGAGAAGCGGAAATGCTAACCGTGTTTTGTTCCTCGTTGACAGAATTGAACTTGAAAATCAAGCTAAAAAGAATTTCACCAACTATTTGAAGCCTGACTATGAAACAGTTATATTCAAGGAACATACTGACGACTGGAGAAAAGCGGACATCGTTGTTTCTACGGTACAAACACTCGCATATAACAACAAATATAAATCTGTTTTTAAGCCCACAGACTTCTCATTGATTATTGCAGATGAGAGCCATCGTTCTATCAGCGGAAATAGCCGTGCAGTTTTTGAATACTTTATAGGATATAAATTGGGTTTAACTGCAACACCTAAAGATTATCTCAAAAACGTGGATGCTGATGAATTAGCTTCCAATGATCCAAGAGCTTGGGAACGTCGGCAGCTTCTCGATACATACAAGACATTCGGTTGCGAAAGCGGTGAACCTACTTTCAGATATTCTCTAATCGATGGTGTTAATGATCCCGACGGGCCTTACCTTGTTAACCCAACTGTTGTTGATGCTCGAACAGAAATCACGACCAAACTACTGGCTGATAAAGGCTATTCTGTGATGGTTCAAGACAATGGCGAAGAAGAGGAAGAAACATACTTCGCTCGCGATTTTGAAAAGAGGTTCTTTTCTGATGAAACCAACATGATGTTCGTCAAGACCTTTATGGATAACGCGATGCGTGATCCTATAACGGGCGAAATCGGAAAAGGTATCATCTTCTGTGTTAGCAGAAAGCACGCAGCAAAGATTACTCAACTGTTGAACGTGTATGCCGACAAGATGTTCCCCGATATGTATTGCTCTGACTTTGCAATGCAGATTACTTCCGATGTGCAGGGCGCTCAAGAATATACTATCAATTTCCAAAACAATAACTTGAGCGGTAATACAAGATTTCTTGAGGGATACAAGACCTCAAAAACTCGTATTTGCGTAACAGTGGGAATGATGACAACGGGATACGATTGTGAAGATATTTTGAATATTGGTTTATTCCGCCCTATATTCTCGCCTACTGATTTCATTCAGATTAAAGGTCGTGGAACAAGAACGTTTACCTTTAACTATAAAACTCGTGCCAACGGTGGCTGGGAAGAACATTCTTATCCAAAAACGAATTTTAAGCTCTTTGATTTCTTTGGCAACTGCGAATATTTCGAAGAAAAGTATAACTATGATGAAGTAATCAAATTGCCTCAAATTTCTGCGAGTGGCGCAGGAGCTGGCGGTGGCGATGGTACTATGGGTGCTACTTTTGAGAACTTTAATCCCGATCCTCTACAGAGCATCACAGAAACCAAGATCGGTTTACAGGGTATGAAGATTGACCGTATGTTCTTTGAAAAGTTTGAGGACGAGGTCAAAAATGATGCTACTGCTAAAGAACATTACGAACAAGGTAATTACGTAGCGGCACAACGCTATATAGAAGAAACTTATTTGAATCAGCCTGCTGAATATTACACTTGGGATAAGCTTCGAAGAGCAACCGGTGTTGACCGCAGAATAACCGTTCGTGAAATGATGGATAAGATATTCGGACTTATTCCAGCATTCAAGAGCAAGAAAGAACTTGTTAATGATGAGTTTGACAATTACTTGTTGACCTGTGGCGTTCCTGCGGGAGAATACTATGATGTTCGTCATTTTTTTGAAACATATCTTACGGATAAAGATGTGCGCAGAGCGATTGAAGATAAGAAATATCAACTGCTTGGTACACAAATTCCAAGCTATTCACTTGCCGAATTGAAAAAATTAGGTATCCACAACATGGATGCCATTATCGGCTATGTAAATGACAACGTAAATCTCTCAAGATTTATGTAAGGAGAAAACAATCATGATGAATTTTGATATCAAAAGAAAAATAAACACCTTGCGCGATATATTGGTGGGCAAAGTCCCCGATCCCAAGGCGCAGGTTGAGCAAATCACTATTGCTCTTATCTATAAGTTTATGGATGATATGGATCTGCAAGGTGTTGAGTTTGGTGGAGCACGTGTGTTCTTTACTGGTGAATACGAGAAATATGCCTTTTCTCAAATCATGCTCGCAGAACATAGCGCACAGGATAAGCTGAATTTGTACGCTGAAGGTATGGACAAAATGGTCGAGAACCCCGATCTTCCCAAACTGTTCCGTGATATCTTGCGTAACACCTATATTCCGTATAGAGATCCCGAAACATTGTACCGCTTCCTCAAGGAAATTGCAGAGTTCTCTTACGATAATAGTGAAGATCTTGGCAATGCTTTTGAGTACCTTCTTTCTATTATGGGAAGCCAAGGTGATGCCGGACAGTTCCGTACGCCTCGCCACATCATTGATATGATGGTAGAGATTGTCGCACCTCAAAAGAACGAATCTATTCTTGATCCCGCTTGCGGTACTGCGGGATTCCTTATCAGTGCCTATAACTATATCAAAAAGAACAATGTGGATGAGAACGGTAACTCTACGTTAACTCCCGATGATAGAAATCGTATGACCGACAGCTTTGAGGGATACGACATTTCTCCCGATATGGTACGCCTTTCGCGTGTAAATATGTATTTGCATGGTTTTACTACTCCGAAAATTCATGAATACGATACATTAACAAGCTTGGATAGGTGGGATGATAATTTTGATGTTATTTTAGCTAACCCTCCGTTTATGACTCCTAAAGGTGGTATTAATCCTCACAAGAGATATCGTGTAGATGCTAAAAGAGCGGAAGTTCTGTTTGTGGATTATATCGCTGATCATTTAAGCCCTACCGGTCGTGCAGCCATTATTGTTCCAGAAGGTATCGTGTTCCAATCACAAACTGCATACAAGAACTTAAGAAAGATGCTCGTAGATGAAGGTTATCTCTACGGCGTTATCTCTCTGCCATCAGGCGTGTTTAATCCCTACAGTGGTGTAAAAACAAGTATTCTTTTGATAGATAGAACCTTGGCAAAAGAAAAAGATAGCATTCTCTTTGTAAAGTTGAATAATGATGGCTTCGATCTTGGTGCACAGCGCAGAGAGATTAAAGGCAGTGAGATCCCGGATATTATTAATATCTTCAAAGACTACCAAGATGGAAAAGATGTAGCAGGACAGAAGAATGTTGTTGTTGCGTTGAAATCCGATGTTGCTAAGCAAGAGTATATTCTTGTTGGAGATAGGTATGTAAAGAAAGTTGAAAAGATATCCACCTATCCCATTGTTAAACTGTCGGAAGTTTGCGAAGTTGTAGCAGGTCAATCTCCAGAAGGACAGTTTTATAACGAGGAAGGAGAAGGAACGCCTTTTTATCAAGGAAAAACAGAATTCACAAATCTATATTTAGGTGAGCCTCGCAAATGGACTACTATGGTTACAAAGATGGCTTATGAAAATGATATTGTAATGTCTGTACGAGCACCCGTTGGCCCCGTAAACATCGTTAAGAATCCCGTTTGCATAGGAAGAGGCTTGGCAGCAATTCGTGCCAGCAAGCAAATATTACCCAAATACTTGTTCTACTTGTTGGATTCTATGCAAGAAACTATTAAGGGAAATGATGGAGCGGCGTTTGCATCAATTAATCGTAAGGAGATTGAGAACATTGAAATCCCATTACCACCAATACGCATACAGGAAGAAATTGTTTCGGAAATTGACCAATACCAAAAAATTATTGATGGTGCAAGACAAGTTGTAAATTCTTACACTCCCACAATCAAAATAAATTCTGAATGGTCGATGCGATCTTTAAATGAATTTTGCTATTTTGTGAGAGGCCCCTTTGGTGGAAGTTTAAAGAAAGAAATCTTTGTTGAGGATGGATACTTGGTTTACGAGCAATATCATGCCATAAATGATGATTTCACTTTTGGTAGATATTTTATTACTGAACAAAAATTTGAGGAAATGAAGCGTTTTGAAGTGCTAACAAACGACATTTTGATTAGTTGCTCTGGAACTATGGGAAAAATCGCAATTGTTCCTGAAACACATAAGCGTGGAATTATAAATCAAGCATTGTTGAAGCTAACGCCCAACAACACTGTGTTACCGATGTTTGTGAAATTATATCTCGAATCTAAAGAAATACAAAAGAAATATTTTACAAATCAATCTGGCGCAGCAATTCAAAATGTTGTTTCTGTTAAAGAATTAAAAGAGATTCCTTTTCCCGATATTTCTATCGAAGAGCAGCAGACAATAGTTGAGGAAATCACTCAAGAAATGTGTATGGTAAAACAATGCGAATTGCTAATGAAAATATTTAATAAAAAGATTCAAGACAAACTTTCTGAGGTTTGGGGAGAATAATATGAACTACGTGGAAGCTGGAAAAAAACAGGTTGCAAAAATCCTTAATAAAATCGGCAATGTTCCTTTAAGCCAGCTGGAAGACTATTCAATTGAGGATAGTCTTCCAATGGAAATTCACGACATTTATCGTTTTTTGCCAATACTATTCAAAGACGAAAATGAAAAAAAGTACATAGAAGCTATAAAGTTAGCTCTTGATACCAGTTATTTTAATAATCTCTATCAGTTTGCATATGTTCAACATCATATGTTGTTTATGACATCCATTTACTTTGTGTTACTTAAAGTGTATAGTTTACATAAAGATGAAATGGACAAAGCAATATTTTACCTGTTAAAAGATAGAAAAAACGAATTCTACGGCGAGGAGAACAAAAACAAAAACGGCGATCTGTCTTTTGGTAGCTTTGCAATAATAGGTGAAAGTGATGTCTTTATGTTGCTACGTGTAATTGGGCTAAGTGATTCTATGTTGGGCGATCTGAAAAAACTTGTTAAATCACGTAACATCTATGCCCACGCCAATGGAAGACTTCTACTAACTTCGGAAAAATTGTTTTTAGAAGCAATTCAAGAGTATAATACAAAAATCTCACAAGTATTTGACTTGATACGAGAGGATATAGTGCAACTATATAGGGATACCATAACTAATTCTGATTTTTATGATCCTGAAATTAGAGCATATGATGACCCTGATGAACAAATCGTTGAAGAATTTATCAAGCTTAATTCTCTGTCACAAACCGAACTTAATTGGTTACGAAAAATCAAAACTGCCGAATTTAAAGAATATGAGGGATATGAGCATATTAAAGATCTGCATATAGCACTTTGTCACTATTATACGTTATTAGTTCAAGATGATGAGAATTATCACCCTATTGAAGATGTGTATTTTCACCACAAGTATCAAGACAATGCTAATGAATTTGTTGAGAGAGAACTTGGAATCAGTGGCTATGAGTGTGTCAAAGACGGCGGCGAGTTCCCGGTATATGATTGCCCCGAATGCGGTTACGATCAGTTGGTCTACGATGAAGAAACGGACAAATATCACTGTTTCCATTGTTCCTGTGATTTTGATGGTAAAGATTTAATACATTGTTCAAACTGCGATACGATTACACACAAGAACGAAGTCGAGTTATGTCGCAACTGCATAGAACGTCAAAAACCAGATTAAAGTCGTAAATAAACAGATAAAATCAGCCCTTGTGGATGGTTTTGCTTTTAGTATAAGAACAACCTAAAGAATCTTTCACTACTAAAATTCGGCTCAAAAAGTATTGATTTTTTGGCTTGGTTTGGTACAACTTGCGACAGCTTTCTTTTGGCACTCGAAAAACCACCCTTTGCCGTGATTGGTATAAGGGTGGTTTTGTTTTGTATTGAAGCAATTATTTGTTTGGCGTTGTTTTTTGAAAAATTGGAAAGAGCATGAGAGCGAATTTGTTTTTTGGTATTATACCGCAATCACATTAAAATTCCCACTAAAATTTCACTATTTTTCGTTGATTATAAATCGTATAGAAGCTTTTTTATGGAAATTATGATACTTCGTCATTTTTCCACAGCTTGATTTTTCCAAGGCGGGAGAAGATTAGCTTAATAACAATGCTTGCCAAATAAACCACGGCACATGAAATAGCAATCAACAAAATGTACCACCCAAAATACGAGCTTTTTGGGCTATCTGCACCGACCGTCTTTTCTAACAAGGCATTCCAATAATAATGATTTAGTACAATTAGTGTGCTTATAGTACCAAGAGCCTTTGTCCACTTAAATCTCCACAAATAGGATGTATAGGACAAACCACTAATGCCAATCCACAAGAATATGAAAATGGCAACAATAGAAATAAAGTCATAAATGGTTTTTGGTAAGACACACATTTGGTAAATGAAATACGCAAATGCACACACTTCTGCAATTGTAAATATAATGCGAGCGATCTTGGTAGGCTCTTTGGAAGAAACCACACTGCTTGCCTCATATAAAAGACAACCAAGAGAACAGCCTGCTAAGCCTCTTATAATGCCGGAATTAAAAATTGTTTCAGGTATGTATTGATAATTTACTGCCATACTACCAAAATAATGTGCTAAGACACCATATCCGAAAATCACCACAAAAGGGCAACATAGCAAGGTAAAGCTACGGCGAAACCTTTTGGTAAGGGGGTAAAGAATTGCAAGAGCAATAAGCATTGATGATAAGTACCAGGATATGCCAACAACATATTCTCCTTGCAATCCGGTTCCATACATAGGGAATATTTCAAATAACAAAAGACCGAGTCTTTGGAAAATTTTTAATGGTGCAAGCTTGCGAAAATATGAACAAACGCAAAAGGCAATAATAGCCGAGGGGAAAAGAAAATAAAAAAGAGACTTATATTTTTTCCAAATGAATTTGCAGGTAGAAATAGCAATGCTATCCCTTGATCGGTCGCGAGAAAGAGAACACATCATTAAATAACCGCTAATCATGAAAAACCCTTCCACTGCTATTCTGCCACCTTTAAAAACACCAGAATTAAAGTGAAAATCAGCAATGATTAAAGCAAAAATAAATTTGATAACATCAATATATCCGTTTCGCCCGTTTTTACTTGAAATCATTTACATCACACTCCTTTTTTGAAAACATTGTATCATAGCTGTAGTGAGTTAGTCAAGAAGTGTTTTGAAAAAATGGCGGTAATAAATAATTTGTTTATTTTTTCACTATTTTTCATTGACATAATAGTTGTGCGCCAAGTATGCCAATAGTATGCCAAAATGCTGTAACCGCATGCCAAGATATACCAAGTTATGGAAATAGGAAAAAAAGAGTACGGAAAAACCGTTTTAATAGGCTCACATTCCTCTGTAATTCGCTCGCTTCAATGCTATATTCAAGGACTACCGTTATCAAAAATGAAATATACTCCTTGGGTGGTCAACGGCTCAATAGCGGAGCTTAACTTTGACGGAGAGGATTTCTACATCTTCAAATACGGCTATGACGGTCATTTAAAGGATTTATAAAATCAGGGGATATAAATGCAAAGGAGAAAAAACAATGCGAGTATCAAGCTTTTTATAAGCACCTTAAATCCCAACCCTATTCACACACAGCTATAAAGCTATACGGTGAATTTAATATAGCCGAGAAATAATATAAAATCTTAAAAATCCCATACGACCAAATCGTATGGGATTTTTACGTTAGCTTATTGATTGTAATTTATTAATTCGGATGTTCATTCCACTTGCTACCGATTCCAAGGAAGCCGTAGTCAAATTCAAAGTAACCGTCTGAACAAATTACCTTTGAACCGTCCTTGGTTGTAATACCGTTATCCCATTCGTCGTGGCTGTTAGCAACAAGCTTCTTCCACTCAGCCATGGTTCCGTTATAGTAAATTGTAATTACCTTTTTGTCATCGCCCCAGTTACGTGAGAATACGTTCTTATCAAGGTATTCAAGTGAGTTAGGTAAATAAACAGTCTTAAGGTTCTTAGTATGTGAGAGCGAGTTGTGCTGTAACGTCTTTACTCCCTCGTTAATTACGATAGTCTTTACAGCTGAGTTATAGTCAAGGTTACCGTCATTGTCATAAAGCTTTTCAACAGTCTCAACAGGACGTCCGTTAAGCTCACCTAAAATCGTAACGTTTGCGTCAAGGCCGGAGATAGCAACAACCTTATAGTAATCAACTACTCCGTCGCCGTCTGTATCAACAGGCTTGTATTGTAGGTTGCCGTGGTAAGTGTAATTAGGTCTTACTACGATATCTGCTTTTGCACCCTTAATTGTGTAGTCACTCCAGGTAACCGTCATTTCAGACATTGAAGCGGCGTCGTTTAACTCGGAAAGGATTTTGTTTACCTCCGCTTGACCGGAAGCTGAGAGTGCAGTTGAGGAGCTTGTAAACTGCTCTTGATAGAGAACGTTTCCGTCTCTGTCAACGAACATAATAGTGTATATATTATCCCATTTGGAGGTTAGCGTATAGCTTGTTGTATTTCCGGCAGGATAGCTTTTTACAACCACTGCGTTTGCATTCATCCAGCCTGCAAAGTTTTTACCCTCATATCCTACGGTAGGATGGTCTGTTCTTACTTGGTAAACACTACTGTTATCAATTATGCAATCCTCTGCATAAACCTCGTTGTTATCAAGGTACGTAACAGAGTAGATAATAGGATCAAATGAATAGTGTATTAAAACCTCCGTACCTGAAACGTTTTCCTTTAAGGTATAAACAGCGTAGAAGGTATATTCTTCGCCGGGCTCTATTGCGGTACCGCTTACGTGCTTTTGTTGGGGGGTAACAGGTAATTTGTTGCTTCCCGCTTGGTCACTTGAAACGGAAATGCCCATTTTATCCAAGGCGTTGCCGAACAGTGTATCATATTCAATACCGTTAAATACGTAGGTGTTTGTTTTTGAGTAATTATATACTGTTATGCGGTAAACCACCTTCTGACCGGCGGAGCCGCTAATGCTTGATTTAACGTTGGTAGGGAAAATACAGGAATTGCTTTCACCGCTAACGTTAGAGGTGCCGATTCGTGTTACGTTGGTTATAGCGATAGTGTCAGGCGGTGTTGTCTCAACCGTTCCGCTTATGGAAAGAGGATTAGTTACGGAGGCATAGCCTATGCCTAAAAACAGAGTCATTACAAAAAGTGCGACTGTGCATAATATTTTGTGCATTGTTGTCATAGTTATCCTCCTTTCCCCTTGTGGATGAAATTTTATATAATTATTATAGCACTAAAAAAAACCACTGTCAACTGTCAAATCACAACATTTTTATCACGTAAGATACCGCTTGCGCCAAAAAATAACCGCTTGTGCCAAAACGGTTGACTAAATGAGTTATATATTTTATACTTTCGTTATAAAAATTAACTAAAACAGTTGACTTATCAAAATTTCGGTTGTATAATTATGTATATAAACAGTTGACATAGCTTACCAAATGTGCTATAATCAGTTTACACTTTAGCGTGATAAAGTGAAGCTTAAATCGGTATCTGACGCAAAAGCGTTTTGATATAAATACTTTTAAGGAGGATTCTTACATGAAGAACAGAAGAATCACAATCGTAGCGTTCTTGCTTATCGCAGCGCTCACACTCGGTTTTGGTTATGCAGCAGTAACCAACGTACTTGACATTCAAGGTTCAGCAAGCGTATCTGCAACAGCAGCAGAAGAAGAATTTAACGAAGATATTTATTTCGCAGGCGTTGTTGTTGATGACACATTAAAGGATGCAGTTGTAGCAGGCGATGCTCTCGGCTATACAGCTAACATCAATTCAAACAATAACGATAAGGCTCAGTTCACAGTAACAAGTCTTAAGCAAACAGGCGACAAGGCAACTATCACGTTCAGAATTCAAAATGATAGCTTATATGAGGCTACAGTAACTGTAAAGACAGATACAAACACAAACAATACTAACTTTGCTTTCTCAAATGACATTGGCGCAGGCAAGACAATTGCTGCAGGCAGCTATGTTGACGTTACAGTAGAAGTAGAATTTATTAAGGCTGCAACAGAGGCTGTTTCAGCTTCATTCATCGTTGAGCTCAACGTAACAGCAGGCTGATAAATAAATTAAGCTTTAAAGTTAAAAATAACTAAATAATTTACAAAGGTAAGGAGGGAGAAATATGCCAAGAGATAAAAAAATACTTTATGCTATTTCTATATCCTTAATATCTCTCCTTTTCCTTGTCCTTTTAGTAATACCGGCGAGCAGTAGCAGATACACTGCTGCTATACTGCTACTTGCTTATGTCGGCTTATGTCACTTTTTTATCAAAAAAAGAAGCACTTTTTCATATAACAAAAGGCAAGTATTGGGACTTATGATAGTTATAGCGCTTGTATATGTAATGCTACTTTACATATCAGGCTTGCATTTTGGCTTTATAAGCTCCTATTCATCCTTGGGAAAATCGCTTTACAGCTTGATTTTACCAAGCACGATTATAATCATTACAATTGAAATTGTAAGAAGCGTATTTCTTGCGCAAAAAAACAAAGCAGTAAATATATTATGTTTTATCAGCTGCGTTTTTGCTGACGTGCTTATGCTTTATAGCTTAAATGACGTTGGGACCTTTAATAAATTTATGGATATTGTCGGTCTTACGTTTTTACCTGCTATAACGTCGAATGTACTTTATCATTACGTATCGGACAAGTTTGGTCCGTTGCCTAATATAATTTATCGTTTGATAATTACCCTTTATGCATTCATTTTGCCTGTAATTCCTGCGCTTACCGAGGTGCTATCATCACTTGTTAAGTTGATTTTACCTATGATAGTTTTCGCATTTATTTCAGGACTTTACGACAAAAAAAGAAAATTTGCCACAGCAAAAAGAAAAAACAAAATATCAACAATTGCATTAGTAATTACAATTTTTCTTATGATTTCCATTGTGATGCTTATATCCTGCCAATTCAAATACGGCGCCTTGGTAATCGCCACCGAAAGTATGACGGGGGAATTAAACAAGGGCGACGTAACGGTTTACGAAGCATTCGACGACCAAGAAATTCAGGTCGGACAGATTATTGTATTTAACAAAAGAGGCTCGAAGGTTGTCCACAGAGTAGTGGAAAAAATAAACGTTGACGGTACGGTGCGTTACTACACTAAGGGCGACATTTACGAGGAATACGATGAGGGCTACGTATTAGATAGTGATATTGTAGGTCTTGCACAGGTTAAGATGCCGTATATAGGTTATCCTACTATATGGCTGCGAAGCCTGTTTAAATAGGTCAATTATTAAATTGGAAAATAGCCGCCTGAAATCAGGCGTTATCATATAAAATGAATGAGAGGTGAAATGAATGTCAGAAGCGGAGAGACGAAAAAGGCTATCCTATAAAGAAAGACGAAAAAAGTTAATCTACGCACAAATTGCCGTGCTAATCGTTTTGGCCGTTCTAACAGCCATATTTACGTTTGTTTACTTTAAATTGAATAAGGAATATTATATTGAATATACCGAAAACGGAAACGTTAACTATATGGTACAGCTAAAGGAAAACGGATTCTATGATGAAGAATGGCTTGGTGAAAATCAAGCGTACGTGGCTTCTCTTATAAAAAACGTTTTATTGGATATGGAATACGAAATGAATATGGGCGATAACGTAGATTTTAGCTATAAGTATTCCGTAAATGCAAACTTAAAGGTTGTTGACAACGATACGAAAAAGGATATTTTAAATAAACCTTACGTAATCAAGGAAGAAAGCATTTATACGAAAACCAATACGAACAACCTTAAGATTTTTGAGCAGGTTAGTATTGACTACGGCTTTTATAACGATTTAAATAATCAATTTATTGATAAATTAGAGCTTAATGATACAACAAGCAATCTTGTTGTAACGATGAAGGTGGAGGCAATCGGTTCAAGCGAGCGTTTTGAAAATGATGCTGAGAATGTTTCCACAGTAAGCCTTAATATTCCTTTAACAAACAGAACGGTAAATATTAATATGACGTCAAGCATAACAAGCAACGGAAGCAAAATTCTTACTAACGAAAAAGACCTTAACCAAAATCTGTTTAAGGGATTTGCTTTTACAATGGGCGGCATTGATACTTTACTTCTCGTGTGCTTCATTTTCTTCGTATATTTAACAAGAAATGAGGATATCAACTACTCAATTAAGGTTAAGAGATTATATAACAACTACCGTTCATACATACAAAAGCTGACTAACGTATTTGACGAGGACGGCTATCAAGTGCTTTTGTTAAGCAGCTTTACTGATATGCTCACCATTCGTGATACAATACAGTCCCCGATTTTGATGTGTGAAAACGAAGACCAAACAATGACTCGCTTCTTTGTGCCAACAAATACAAAAATGCTGTACGTATATGAAATCAAGGTTGAAAACTATGATGAAATTTACAATACAGTCAATATTGAGGATACAGACGTTTTACCAATAAGCGTTAAGGAAAGCAAGAAGGAAACAAAGGTATTCCTGAAGCCATTAAGCATTAGGAAAAACGGCAAGCGTAACGTGGTAGTAATGGAAAAGGACGAAACGAAATAAGCTTAGAATAAAGTAATTTTGTGCTTAAATAAAACCATAAGTAAAAAACAAGCTATAGGAATTTTCCTATGGCTTATTTTTTTATACCAACCCTCTCCCTCTGCGCCTGCAGAAAAACAAAGTAAAGCCACACAACACACATTCTAACAGTGTACTTACTCCACTAATATTGAATATCTCGTTTCTTTTTGTGAGTATATTTATAACTTTGTTGTGGCTTCTAAAGATGAGCTTTTCATTGAGACTTGACATAAATGAGGTATATAGGTTACTTTTTTACAGGGTTTACAAACCAATCTAATGCTCATATTTTCAAAAACTCTACCGATAGTAGATATCAGCGAGAGCAATACTCTTTTTCATCGGTTGACATCTAACGATAAAAAATATATAATATAATTAAATTAGACAAAAGGAGCAGCTATGTCAAATAAATGCAATTATGAAAAAGCTTTCTCGGTAAATATGCGCAGATTGCGTAAAAAGCTTAATATGACACAAAAATCATTGGCAGATGCCATAGGATATTCGGAAAAAACAGTAAGTAAATGGGAGACGGAGGGGAGCATTCCTTCCGTAGAGACGCTTTTTAGAGTGGCTGGCGTATTCCGCGTGAGTATAGAAGAGTTCTTTAGATGCGATGAGGACGTATATTATTTGGGAATTGACGGAGGCGGAACAAAAACAGAGTTTGCATTGTCAGATTCCGAAAACAAGATAATTTGCCGAATTTTTTCTGATGCATGTAATCCTAATACTGTGGGTATTGAGAATGCAAAGCGCATAATTGAGGACGGAATTATTAAGGTATGTAAGGACGTTCCTCTTTCGTCTGTAGTGGTGTATGCAGGAATTGCAGGATGTGCATCAGGCAACTATGCGGAGGAAATTAAGACAATGCTGGAAAAAATGTCCTTTGCTGCCTGTGACGTAGATAGTGATAATAACAACATTGTTGCCGCAGGACTTGGTAATAACGAGGGCGTTACGTTGATTCTCGGAACGGGAATTTGTTGTTACGTTGTTAAAAAGGAAGAAACAAAAAGGATTGCCGGCTGGGGATATTTGTTCGATAACGGCGGAAGCTCGTTTCATATTGGCAGAGATGCCTTAAATGCTTATTTTTCCGCGCAGGACGGCACAGGCGAGGAAACGACCTTGGTACAAAGAATACGGCAAACGTTTAACGGTTCAAACAAAGAGTTTATTAAGTATTTATATGACGGCGGAAACAAATTGGTATCGTCTTATGCTGTCTGCGTTTTTGAGGAGGCTGAAAAGGGCGACCGCGTAGCTATTACCATACTTAAGAAACAGGTAGCTGAAATTGCCGGAATTATTCGTGCCTCGCTTTCTCATTTTTTAAGTTATAATGAAAAAGTTCCCGTAATACTCAGCGGCGGCTTGACTAATCAAGCGCTTCTTCTTCCGTATCTTTTTGATGCGCTTGGGAATGATACGGAAAAATGCAATATTCAAGTTTTAGGCGTTGCGCCCGTTCAGGGAGCTTTAGAACTGGCAAAGGAGCTTTGGAGGAAAAGAAATAATGACAAGTGAAAATAAAATATTAAAAACAGAGATGCGAAACCCTAATACTACAAATATTGACCGTATGACAACGGCTGAAATGCTTGAATGTATTCAAAAGGAAAACGAAAATGCGGTGCTTTCTGTAAGAAATGCACTTGACAAAATTGAACTTGCCTGTGATATAATTGCTAAAAAGCTATCGCTGGGCGGCAGGCTTATCTACGTTGGAGCAGGAACCTCGGGCAGACTTGGTGTTTTGGATGCAAGTGAATGTCCACCTACCTTCGGAGTGCCAAAAGATATGGTAGTAGGTATTATTGCCGGGGGAGAAAAATGTATGTTTCAAGCCGCTGAGAGTGCGGAAGACAATTATGAAAGCGGAATTAAGGATTTAAAGGACAAGCAGCTTACAAAAAATGACGTTGTGGTTGGAATATCCGCCGCAGGAAACGCACAGTACGTAATAGGCGCTATTGATTACGCAAATGAGCTTGGCTGTGACACAATAGGAATTACCTCTAACAGTAATACCCTTATAACAAAGAGTGCAAGAATTTCAATTATAACAGACACAGGGGCTGAGGTTATTACCGGTTCTACGCGAATGAAGGCAGGTACTGCACAAAAAATAATTTTGAATATGTTATCCACAGTTACAATGATAAAGCTTGGTAACGTTTATGAAAATATGATGATAAATTTACGCCCGACAAACGATAAGCTAAAACGTCGAATGATAAGAATTGTTACAGAAATCGTTGGCGTTAATGAGGACGAGGCAAGAGAATTACTCGAAAAGTCAGATTGGAACATAAGAACAGCAGTTCAAAAATAAAGTAAAAACACAATAACGATTTAGAAAAGGGATTTATTATGCAATTTTTAAAAGCATTCAAATTTAAAAACGGTTTTACGTTAAAGCTTGATTTCGAAAACGGCAATTTATTTTATACCGTTTCAAAGGGAAATCACGAATACAGATTTTTCTCGAATGATACCTTGAAAACCGTGGGCTATTACAATATGCTCACCTCTGATATGGAGATTGAGGAAAGGGAAAATTCTTTAACAATTCACACTTGTCCCAAAGACGAAAATAATAATCCGATTGGACCGATTACGGCTCACTATAACTTTAAAATTTGCGGTGACAACGCCCTTTCTGTGAGTACGTATTTTACGACAAGCGTTCAATTTCCTATTCATATAATGTCTTGGACGGATTTGAAATTTGAGAGAAGCAAATTTAACACCTGTCAAGGCTTTGCCCCCGACTTTTCTGTCGGTGTCAACGATATAACGCATCAGGTTACACTTTCAAACGGTGCGTTGTGTGACGACTACGGTTACGTTATGCTGTCAAACGCAGGCTGCACGTCTTTTGCGCCAAAAAGCGTCAACACAGTCGTTCCGTATCTTTCAGGAGAGGGTGAGGTGGAATTTTGTTCACTGAAAAGCAACGTAGGTACGAAAATAGATTTCTTTTTGAATATGTTAAATGAGGCTTACGCTTTATCGTCAGTTATCTCCTTTGGTGAGGGAAAGCCCGTATTGCCGATTGTTGACGCCTTTCCCATTGTGCCGATTGAAAAAATAGGTGGTGACAGATACGATATTACAAGCGGCCGCCTTACTTGTGCGATTTACGTCAGAAAAGACGGCGCGTCGCTTGCCAAAACATCACTTTTGGATTTTAAGCCAACAAATGAGCCAACTGTAAATCCAATGACAGCTCTTAAAATAAAGAACCTAAAAACCGGTGAGGTGGAATGCTTTTCAGCCGAGAGTGGCTGGGACAACGTAAACGTATGGAGTGGCAAAAATGAGCTTCGTGTGGTTTTTGAATTTCCCCGTTCGTTACCGATTCGTGTAATCATTACCGCAAGGGCTTACAAAAATGATGAAATTACCTTTGGAGTGCAGGTTATAAACGATTCACCCGATTATACCGTATTGTCAGCGTCTGCTCCGTCAATTTCCTTTGTCGGATATGAAAAGCCGAGTTTACTTATAGCGCAAGCAAGCGGACAGCTTTTCGAAAACGCTTACGAAAAAGAGGTGCATTGGAACTCCCATTATCCTAACGGATTCGGTTGCGTTTCTCCTGTGCTTGGAATTTATGAGCCTACAAAAGAAAAGTCAAACGGTCTTTACGTAGCTGTTCATTCTCCAAGCGGCGAAAGATGCGATATGAGATGCGATATGTTCAGACGGAAAGAGGGAAGCTTTTCATTTGAATACCCCTCTACCTCAATGGGAAAAGCATACAACTCCTTTGAGCCGGTAGGAAAGGTTGTTATGCGAGCTTTAGACGGTGACTGGTACGATATGGCGTGTATATACGAGGAATACGTTAAAAATCACGCAGAATGGTATGCTCCAATAGGCAGATACGATACTCCAAGCTGGTTTAAGGATCTTCCTGTTTGGCTTATGGACTGGATGCCTAACGATAACCCCGAGGCAGAGCCTGTGCCTATCTCTTTGAGGAGCCTTGTTCCGCCAAAGCCCGACGATTGGAAAAACAAGCCTATTGAATTCGCAAAAAGACTTGGTCTTCCTGTCGGTTATCATATTTACAATTGGCATAAAATCCCATTTAATAACGACTATCCGTATTATTTTCCTGTAAAGGATGGATTTATGGAAAGCATTGACGAGTTTCATAAAAATAATATTTACGTAATGCCTTACATAAACGCCCGTCTTGTTGATACAAGAACGCCCGACCTTTCAACAGAAAAATTCGAGAGGGAATTTTTAGAGGGAGCAACCCTTGACGTAAACGGCAATTTATGCATTGAAACTTATGCATCACACGAGCCTGACGGTTCACTTTGTCAGCTTGCCGCAATGTGCCCATCAAGTCATATTTGGAGAGAAGCTCTTGCTAATATCATCAGAAAAATGTCAAAGGAATGTAACGTTGACGGCGTTTATCTTGACCAGGTCAGCGCATCTGATGCGAATTTATGCTGCGCTCCCCATCACAATCATGAGGGTGGTGGCGGCTCATGGTGGGTTCGCTCATACAAGAACATTATGTCGCGCTTGAAGGAAGAATGTAATGACAATTGCATTTTTACAAGTGAATGTAACGCCGAGCCTTACGCCGACCAATTTGACGGATTTTTAACTTGGGCGTGGGTTGCAACCAATTACGTGCCGTTTTTCTCTAAAATTTATGCAGGTCACGTTGTTATGTTTGGCAGAAGCACTAACGGATATAAAAAAGCAGATAAGGAATATTTCAGATTCCACGTGGGGCAAAGCGTAATGTTCGGTCAGCAAATCGGTTGGATTAACGCCGATATTATTGACGACGAAGAAAAAATGGTGTATTTATCCCGTATGTGCCGTTTAAGATATGATTTTAAGGAGTATTTTAATTACGGTAAAATGCTTCGTCCGCCAAAAACAAACGATTTTATTCCAACCTTCGTTACAGACAGTGCAATCGGATTTTCCGACGTTAACGAGGCGCCGTTAATACTTTCGTCCTGTTGGCAAAACGATGAAAATACCGCTATGCTTATCACCAATTGTGACAAGCGAGAATATACCTTAACGTACGACGCGCCCTTTGATGGCTATGATGAGGTTAAATATTACGGTCAATGTAAGGTTTCCTCAGTTGTGGGTTCAAAAATCACTATCACAATCAGTCCTGAAAGTGCTATTGCAATCATAAAGAAAGACAAGGAATAGAAAAATGGAAATCAGACGACTAAAAAAAGAGAATTACGATGAATTAATTTCGCTTTTGAACCTTGTTTTCTCAAAACATAATAAATGCACAATGGATTTTGAAAAAGAACTACCCAATATGTGTATAAGAGATGATATATATATGAGAAAGCACGTTGGGCTTTTTGTTGATAATAAGCTTGTTTCTGTTGTGGGAGTCTATCCGTTGCCTACAAAAGTTTTGAATAGCGAAATAAATTTCTGTACCGTTGGAAACGTTGCCACACATCCCGATTATGAAGGAAACGGCTATATGAATATTTTGCTTAACCGCGCTATGGAAATCGTAAAAGAAGAAAATTACGATATTTGCCGTCTTGGCGGCAACAGAGCAAGATATTTACGCTTCGGCTTTGAGCTTTGCGGCAGAAATTATTCTTACTATATAACGCCAAATAATGTAAAAAAATCATTACTTTCAAGCTATGGGCAAAATACTAATGTTGCTGAAATTTTACCAAACGATGATACTGCCTTAACCTTTGCAAGAAAGATATATCATCAAAATAAGGTAAGCGTAATAAGAAAAGACAACGACGAGATGTACAGAGTAATGACAGCGTGGAAAAACACACCCTATTTAGTATCTAAAAACGATACTCCTATCGGCTATTTTACGTTGACACCCGATAAAAGAACAGCTTCAGAGGTGTTTGCTATCAATAAAGAAGCATATTTAGACACACTTGTGGCAATTTCAAATTATTTAAGCGGTGATTTTTCAATAACCTTATTTGAACACGACGTAGATTTGGTAAGAGAAATCAATAAATGTGCTGAATATATGAGCATACAAATTCCGTCGAATTTCAATATAGTGAACTTTGAAAGGGTAGTTGACGCTTATATTAAATTGAAATCGAGTTATACCTATTTGGTGGACGGATGTGTGACGATTTCCATAAAGGAGTACGGAAAAATCAAAATTTTTGCAAACGGAAACGACTGCGGATGTGTCAAATTTGACGGAGAGTGCGATTTTGAAATGTCAAAGCCCGAAGCTGCCAGATTTATTTTCGGAATGCACCCACCCGTTGCCGTAGCCCAGCCCAACCTGTTTTCAAAAGCCAATTTTCCATTACCCCTTTCCTGGAACACACAAAACAGAGTGTGAATAACCGGTATCAAGACAGAGACTTTGATTTGCTAACTATCAGTTAAAAAACAAGCTCACGCAAAATTTGCGTGAGCTTTGTTTTATTTCTTATTTTAAAAGGCTTTTGCCTTCCCATTCTTCATCGGGAAAAACGCCGAGGATTGCAGTTACTGTGGGGGCGATGTCCTTAATGCTTGCGTCCTTAAAGTCAAGCTCGGTTGTTTTATTTTTGTCAAGCACCATAATGGGGATAATCATATCTTCCGTCAATTCTGTGCCGTGTGTTCTGTCGTGTCCGCCGTGGTCTGCCGTTACTATAACCACGTAATCGTCGGTAAGCTTGTTATACAGCTTGGAAATGTTATTGAAGCTGTTTTCCATAGCGTTCATATATTCGTCGCTCATCCAGCCGTGGTTGTGACCTGCCATATCCGTGAAGCCCAAATAAAGAAATGCAAAATCGGTTTCATTTTTTGTAAGATAATCAATTGCCGCATCTGTGATAATATCGTTTGCTTTATCATATCCAAATAATCTGCCCTTGCAAAAATAAGAAAAAGCAAGTGAATTCGGTCTTGCAAGATCTCTTATTTCTTCCCAGTTATAAAAGAAAGCGCAGGTTTTCCTTGCATTAAGCAAAACCTCACATAAACCGTTTATAGGTCTTACGTTAGGAGAATAAACGTTTGTGGTTGTTCCGTGGCGCAAGGGGTCTACGCTTTGGAAAAGGGATATGTGACAAGGAAGTGTAACTGAAGGCGTTACTGTTCTTGCATTTAAAGTGTATTTTGAATTTTCCAAAAGATTTTTTGCGTTTTCCGTTTTTATAAGTGCATCGGGACGCATACCGTCCACAACTATTAGTAAAGTTTTCATATTCCGCTCTCCCGTAAGGCATCGATTTCAAATTTATTTCTATTATAGCACATTTATTCTATCATTCCAAGACATTTTGTTGGATATTTTGTTTATGTTGACTTTTAGCCTCTGTTTTGATAAAATAAAACTGCAAAGGGGTGGTTTTATGGATTTGAAAAAAGTGCTTGAGAAGCTGACACTTAAAGAAAAGCTGTATCAGCTCCAACAGGTGAATTCCGATATATATGTCAAAGGAGAAGAAATGCCTATTACAGGGCCGGATTTCCTTCTTGAATTTGATGAAAATTATAAGTACGACGTAGGCTCGGTATATAATTCCTTCGGCGCGGAAAGAAATATAAAAATCCAAGAGGAATTTTTAGAACGCAGTAAAAATAAAATTCCGCTTGCTTTTATGCTTGACGTTGTTCACGGCTACCGTACCGTTTATCCAATCAATTTAGGACTTGCCTGTTCTTTTGACAGGAGCTTGGTTAAAGAATGCTCCGAGATGGCAGCAAAGGAGGCAAGTGTTGACGGAATACATCTTACGTTTTCGCCAATGCTTGACGTATCAAGAGATGCAAGATGGGGCAGATGTATGGAAAGCTGCGGCGAGGACACGTATCTGACCTGCGAAATGGCGCGTGTTAGTGTAGAGGGCTTTCAAGGAAACGGCGGTAAGTACACTATCGGAGCAAGCGTAAAGCATATTGCAGGATACAGCGCGCCAATAAGCGGTAAGGACTACGACTCCTCAGATATTGGCGAGCATACGTTAAGAGAGATTTATTTGCCACCGTACAAAAGCGCCGTGCAGGCAGGGGCTATGGTTGCAATGCCTGCGCAAAACGTTCTCAACGGCATTCCCGGAAACGGAAACGCCTTTCTTTTGAAGGATATTTTAAGAGACGAGTGGGGCTTTGATGGCGTTACAATAAGTGACTACGGCTCAATAGAAAAGCTTGCAACCCACGGATTTTGTGAGAATAAGGACGAGGCAACCCTACTTGCCCTTGATGCGGAAATTGATATGGAAATGGTATCAACCTGCTATATAAGTCGCGTGGAAAAGCTGATAAGTGAGGGAAAAATAACTGTTGAACAAATCGACAAAGCAGTAATGCGTGTGCTTAAGCTAAAGGAAAAGCTCGGTCTTTTTGAAAATCCGTACGGTAGTGCCTGCATAAGTGAAGCAAAGAAGCTTCTTTGTTGTGATGAGCATAGAGAAATTGCAAGAAGAAGCGCTATGGAAAGCGCAGTACTTTTGAAAAACGAGGGCGTTTTACCCTTTAGTAAAAGCGTTAAAAGCGTTGCTGTAATAGGACCCTTAGGAAATGAGAAAAGAATTGTCGGCTCCTGGTACTGTGCTTATAAGCCGGAGGAAACGGTAACGGTTTATGAGGGAGTTAAGTCTCTTTTGCCTAATGCTCAGGTTACCTTTGAAAAAGGATGCGAGCTTGACTTAAATACTACCGACACGTCTATGATTAGCGCGGCAATTGAAGCGGCAAAAAATGCTGACGCAGTTATTTTATGTGTTGGTGAAGACCAGCTTGATAGCGGAGAGTCCAATTCCAAGGCGCATTTAACGATACCAAGTGTTCAAAAGGAGCTGATTTCAAAAGTTTGTTTATCAAATAAAAACACGGCATTGGTTTTATTCACAGGAAGACCGTTGGTTTTAACCGATGTTGAAAAAAACGTGGGTGCAATTTTAAATATGTATTTTCCGGGAACAGAGGGAGGTAATGCGGTTGCTAACCTTGCTTTCGGAGAAGCTGTTCCTTGCGGAAAATTAACTATGTCCTTTCCAAGAAGCGAAGGACAATGCCCTATATTTTACAACCATCATCTTACTGCAAATCAGCGAACGGACGATAATAAAAGAATTCTTTACGAAAGTGGTTATATTGACTCGCCAAATTCACCTTTATATCCCTTCGGCTACGGCTTGAGTTATACTGATTTTGAATACAGTGATTATAAATTGAGCAGTAAAAAAATGACGCAGAAGGAAAATATCATAGCTTCGGTGAAGGTTAAAAATACGGGAAAATACAAAGCCAAGGAAATTGTTCAGCTATACATAAGAGATATGGTAGGCTCTCTTGTACGACCCGTAAAGGAGTTAAAGGGCTTTGAAAAAATTGAGCTTCTGCCTAACGAGGAAAAAACCGTTGAATTTACAATTACCGAAAAAACGCTGGAATTTGTTCGACGTGATTTAACTACGGGAGTTGAAAAGGGTAAATATCAAATCTTTATAGGTAAGGATAGCACAATTGCGCCCTTTGAAGAATTTGAATTAGCATAAAGACTGATTTATAATATAAGAACGAAAGAAGTTTAAGGAGAAAAATATGAAAAGGAAGATTTTAAGCATTTTATTGGTTTTAAGCTTGCTTGTAATTTTTGCTGTTGCTTGTGGAAATGAAACGGATACAAATACCGTAAAAGACACGGATACTAATGCGGATATTATTACAGACACAAGCTTTGATACCGATACAGACGTTAGTACCGATACTGACGGTGGAGAAGATGATTTGCCTGATACCAACGACGTTGATATTACGCTTTTTGAAAACGGAGTCAGCGAATACGTAATAGTATATCCAAAGGATAACTCTATAATTGAAGCACAGGTAACGGAGCTGACGGAATACATAAAATCAATCTTCGAAATTGAAATTTCCTGCAAGGCTGTTGATAAAAACGAGGATATTTCCGACAAGGAAATTATAATTGGTGATATAAGAGACGACGTTGCTATTGAGGCTGCCCGAACCAAGGAAACCAACGATTTTATATTGGACGTGTGCGGAAACGATTTTGTTATTTATGCACCGAATGACGCTGTTTATTCCTACGCTCTTCGCATATTCAAGGACGAGTTTTTGCAAAAAGCAGAAGAGGGAAGCTTGATTGTTGCTTCAACGGAGGAATTCATTTACCAAAATAGTGAATACAGCAATATGAACTTTACAGCCTACGTAAAGGAAAAATCTGAAAAAAGCAGCTTTGACGGCGATTTGCTTTGCGAGGCGTTTGTGGGTATGTCCTTTACGGACAGCAACAATACTACTCTGCCGTACAGATTATATCTGCCCTCAAATTATGACGAAAATACAAAATATCCCGTTATTTTGTTCTTACACGGTGCAGGTGAAAGAGGAAACGATAATAAAAAGCAGCTTATAAATATGGTTCCGGAATTATTCAACCGTAAAGACAGCTATCAAATCGAAAATGCAATAGTTGTAGCCCCCCAATGTCCCGGTTGGCCTAACCAATGGGTTGATACGCCTTGGGCTGAAGGAAACTATAATCTTGCAACCGTACGTGAGTCAAATGAATTAAAAGCAGTTGTTGAGCTTCTTGAGCTTGTGAAAAGTCAGTTTTCAACAGACGAAAACCGCTATTACGCTATGGGAATCTCTATGGGTGGCTTTGGAACGTGGGATTTACTTATGCGTCACGGAGATATTTTTGCCGCGGCAGTCCCCGTTTGTGGCGGAGCTGATTTATCTAAGGCAGAGCTTTTAAAGAATATGCCTATTTACACAGCTCATGGTAAATGGGATACAGTTGTTCCTTTTGGCAACAGCACTAAGAAAATGGTTGAGGAGCTTAAAAAGGTCGGAAGCACAAGCGTAGAATATAAGGAATATTCGAAGGCACACGATATTTGGAATGACGTGGCAAAAGAGGAAAAATTATTTGAATGGTTATTTGGAAAATCCAAATAATTTGTTTGAAAAATTGTAGTATTGAAAAATCCCATACAGACGGCTTGTCTGTATGGGATTTTAGTTTGCTGATTTTTAAATCTTACAAAAGCACCTCTTTGTTCGTGCCGTAAAAAATATCGTTATGGAAAGCGAGACGTTGGCAAACCTTTTCAAACTTCTCCCAAGTGATGTATTCTGCGTCCATTTCATAGGAATGTCCCCATACGTACAGAAGAGACGGGGCGCTATCATCTAACGCCAAAAACGCCTCGACGATTTCTTCAAGACACTCATCAACGTAATAGACGGTGGGATTGAATCTGAACAGGTTTTCCTGCTTGCCGAATCCGTGGGTGGAGGTAATAGTTCTTGCCAGCTTTATGCCGGTGTTGTTTTTTATAATTTCTGCTACGCGGTCATTGTTGTTTTCACCACCGCAGGGATATGCCATGCTTACAACCTCATAACCGCACAGCTTTGATAGATTTTGTCTGTCAGTCTCTACCTGTCTTATGATTTCCTCATCAGAGCAGGACGGTAAAAACGGATGTGTCAAGGTGTGGGCAGCTACCTCGTGTCCCGCATATATTTCCTTTACCTTGTCAGGGGCTATTTTATCGTGACGGACAGTTCTTCCGTTTCTGTCAAGAGTTCCGTCAAGACCGAGAAACTCCGAGTTTAAATTAAACGTAGCCTTTAGTCCGTATTTATTTAAAATTTCAATTAGTCTTATATCCTGCGTTACTCCGTCATCAAAGCTGAAAGTAACTGCCTTTTTCTTTCCGTTCCACATAAAAAACTCCTTGATGTGTCGAATTTTATATACGGCGTGATTATCACACCGCTCTGCCGGCTTGCGTTTTTATTTAGAGAGCTTGTGAGAAAGCAGCCAAGTGTAAAGCTCGTCGCCCTCGTATGCGGCGTCCCAGGCGTTATGCCAAACGCCTTGAAGCACCTTTATTTGAGCGTTTCCGCCGCGCTTGTTAACTGAACGCACCATTTCCATACTGTTTTCGATAGGTACAACTTCGTCACAATCACCGTGATATATCATTATAGGTGTCTTTATTAGCGCTTCTCCGAACCAATAAATTCCGCTTCCGCATATAGGTGCAATAGCGGCAAATCTGTCGTTTGCAGCCATAGCCAGCATCCAAGTTCCGGTGCCTCCCATAGAAAGACCCGTAAGATAAATTCTGTCCTTATCAACAGGCAGAGTATCGCAGATGTAGTCAAGAAAAGCTAAAAGCGATTCCGTATAACAGCCCCAGTATTTGTTTTGGGGACATTGAGGAGCTACGCAAATAAAGGGATATTCCTTGCCGCTTTCTCTTACGTGCTTCATAAATCCGTGACGGCACGCCAAATCAAGGTCGTCGCCCCATTCACCTGCTCCGTGTAAAAAGAAAACGAGAGGATATTTTTTATTTTCGTCAAAGTCCTTTGGCAGATATTTAACGTAACCGAAATTAAAATATTTGTCGCTTTCCCATCTGTGCTTTGTGTACATAGTTTACCTCCGAAAAATCACTGTAAAACAGATTATAATTTCAAATCATTCAATTTTCTTCATTATACATCAGAACAAACTTAATGTCAACAAAACAAATAGTCTTTTTTTACTTGAATAAACGCGCACAGTATGCTAAAATAAAGTGAACAAGATTATAAAACGCTTTTGAAATTTTAGGAGGGATAAAAATGAAAAGCTTAAATAAGAAAATTACAGTTTTACTTTGTCTTGTCGTATCAATTTTTATGGTGTTTGCACTTGTATCCTGTGGTAGCGGGGATAATTTCTCGGATAGCACCGTGTCGGATTCAAGCGCAAGCACAAGCAGCGACACAAGCAAGGATAGTGACACAGGCACAGACACCGGCGCAAGCGCAGACAGCGATACAAGCAGCGATACTAATACCGATACGGATAACGGTGATGATGACGAAGCTGACGAGCCTATTGACAATATGAAATGGACGCAGGATGGCGAGCTTAAAATTTTAGCTATCGGTAACAGCTTCTCTGACGATGCTATGGAGTACGTTTATCAGGTAGCAAAGGACGCAGGTGTTGAAAAAATTACTCTCGGTAATATGTTTATCGGTGGATGTTCACTTGCAACTCACCTGTCAAACGCAAAGGGCGATAAGGGCGCTTATGACTTCCGTACAAATACAGACGGTAAATGGTCAACCAAGGGCGGTGTATCAATTAAAACTGCCGTAACAAGCCAAGACTGGGACTTTATTACCTTCCAGCAGGTAAGCGGATATAGCGGAGTTGCAGACTCCTATGACGACCTTGAGGAGCTTATCGGTATAGTTAAGCCGCTTTGTCCTGACGCTACTCTTGCTTGGCATATGACTTGGGCGTATAAGGAAGGCTCAGACCATGGCGATTTTCCAAAATATAATAGAGACCAAATGACTATGTATAACGCAATAGTTTCTGCTGTTAATGAAAAGATTTTGACAAACGATGATATAAAAATCGTAATTCCGTCAGGAACGTCAATTCAAAACGTAAGAACGTCCTTTATCGGCGATATGACTCGTGACGGATATCATTTATCAACGGGACTTGGCAGATATATTGCGTCAATGACCTACGTAAAAGCTCTTACAGGACTTTCAATTGACAATTCGAAAAACAAGCCTAAGGACGTTGACAGCGTCCAACTTGAGGCGATTATCGAAAGCGTAAATAACGCAATTGAAACACCGTATTCGGTGACTGCGTCATCGTATTCTAAAAATGCATTAGGCACAGGCAAGGACGATTCTGCAAACGTTGGCGTAATTCCAGAGGGCTACGTCGTGCTTACGGCAGAGCAAATGGGACTTACCCCATCAAGCTTTTACAATTCATCAGGCATAGATACCTGGAACGGAAGCGGTAACTGGGCAAAGGGCTTTATGGCAACAAAGAAGTTCACAAGAGAAGAGCTTCCGGTTGGCTCAATTATTGAAATAGCTGTTGGCTGGCAATACCGTCCGGAGGGCTGGAATTACATAGGATCAAGACCTGATACTGTAAGTACAATAAGAATTGTAATTGATGAGGGTTGGTGGGGCTACTATACTGAAAGAGGCTTTAATATATCACAAACAGCCCACACCTCAAGCAACAACGTGCCAATCACACTCTCAACTGACGAGGTAGCAAGCACGGTATTTAGAATTATAGTTCCTTCTTCTGCTGTGCCCTCAGAGGAATAAATTGAGGCAAAATTCAAAGGGAAACAGCTCATATTGCCGTTAAAAAAATCGAAATTACAGGAGACTATAATGAAATTACAAAAAATCAGTAAGCTTATTTTTATAGCGCTTGCATTTGTACTTTGCTTTAGCATTATGGGATGCTCTGACCTCTTTGATAACGAAAATGCAGAAAACAGCAGTACAGATACCGAAAAGATAACCGATAGCGAAACGGATACAGATTTAAATTCAGATTCCGATTCGATTTTGGATTCCAATTTGACTACCGATAGCGACAGCTTTGAAGATGTTGAAACGGAAAAACAAGAAAACCCGAGCTGTTACGTGGCAACCGTAACGGAAAGCAGATACGCGTCCGTATCACCTTATTTTGAAAATGGTAGCGTACCAAACGAGCTGAAGGGGATTTACTATTCCTCGGATTCTCCCGGAGGGACGCCTAAAAAGGACGGCACGGGAAAAATTTGGTTAAAGGTAACGCCAAAAGAGATTTACTACGTGAATAAAATAAAGGTTAGCGGAGAATATTCTTCGGTTGAGAGCTTGGGTAATGATGTTTACTGTATTCACGGCGTAAAATCCAATTTGACCGTATCTGTAAGCGTAAAAACCCTGGAAAGCTCAAGCTTGGAGCTTTTTGAAAATTTCGGCTACGGAATAAGCGACGACGGTCAGCTTGTTCTTACCTGGAAACAAAACGAAAGCGACCCCATACGCTACGTTGAAATGAAATACGTTGATGACGGAAAAACAAAAACGGAATATTTAGACGCTTCCTGCGGCAGGGCAGAAACGTTCAAAATGGACAAGGATAAGGAATACGTTGTTTCAATAAGAGCCGTTGGCTATGAAAAGCTTGGTCAAAGAGTAGAGTTTAAAAGCTGTTATATGACTTCCCCCAAGGATGTTTCCTTCCCAAGAGTGGAAATCACCACCGAAAATTTAATATGGCCCGGCTGTGATTTCGTAGGCTCACCCGAGGGTTGCTGGGGAGCGGGAATAACAAACGCCTTTTACGAACAATGCGTAATGACCGTTTACGATAAGGATAACAACGTAGTTTATGACTCATCTTTAAAAATGAGCGAGAGCGAGAAATATCTTGGCGCAAAAATGAAAATTCGCGGTAATACAAGCGCCGCCCACGCATCTAACGAGAGGTATCCTTACAAAATCAAGCTTGATTCCAAATGCGATTTGTTAAGACCCCTTGTGGGACGAGAGGATAATAGCGATAAATATGCGGATAAGGACTGGCTCTTACTTAATTATGGCAACGACGCTTACCGTATTTGCGGAGATGCGATTGCAGACGCTGTGGGAACGGAGTGGTCACCGGACTATTGCTACGTTACTCTTTACGTGAACGGAGAATATCGCGGGCTTTACGTTTTATCAGAGGCTGTTGAGGAAGGAAGCGGACAGGGCGAGGATAAGTGGCGTGTTGACGTTGACGATGACGGCTTCGTTTTCGAATGCGACGCATATTGGTGGAATGAAGAGATTTCATTTTCCACGCCGCTTTCGGAAAATACGCCTATGCACTTTACCTTTAAATATCCCGATTCCGATAATTTAACCGAAGATTCAGAGGAATATATTTATTTGCAGAGCTATTTGACTCGCTTTGAGGAGGCGCTAATGAGGGACGACGATTCGTACCTCGATTATATCGACCTTGATTCCTTTGTAAAGTGGCTTCTCGTATCGGACTATTTATGCATAAATGACGGTGGTGGATGTAACATTTTCCTGTATAAGGAGGATTCTACGGACAATACCAAGATTGCCATGGGACCTAACTGGGATTTTGATTCATATATGGGTAATACTTACGGACTTTCCACTATTCGTTTACATTGGGACACAGCCCCATTCTATTATCAGTACCTTATAAATAAGGAGTCCTTCCATAAACGGTATTGCGAGCTTTTTGAAGAAACGTACAAAAATCTGAATTCCAAAATAGACGAGGCGTTTTCAAAAATAGACGAGGAAGCTCACAGTCAGCTTTTAAAATACGATAGGGCGCGTTTTGGCACGTCGTCAAAAACGCTTTCTGTAAGAAAAAATACGTTTACAATATGGCTCAAGGAGCATATTGAATGGATGGAAGGCGAATTTCTTGAATAAAAACAACATAAAAGCAAGCAAAGGAGATTTTTATGTATTCATTTGACAAGCTTCATTACAGTATAAGAGGCTCATATCACGTATGGGACGTTAAAAATAAAACCACTCTTAAATTAGCAACAATTCACGGACACGGACAGGATATTTTTAACGGAACCTTGAGTATTGATTTCGGTAAGGGCGCAAAAATGGGCTTTACTCCTCGCGAGATAACTGTAAAATATCCACAGGGTCAAGCAAATATCACCCTTTTTGGAACTGACGGCACGTTTATTAAGGCTACGGGTAAGGAGCTTCTTGTTGAAATTGCCAACACTCACGCAAAATTTGACTATCAGGTAGTACAAAACGGGGTGACGGAGCTTTGTGATTTCAAAAACAATTGCAGCCTTATGTTCGTTCCCGTAAAAGGAACCGTTACTATTGAAAAATCAAGAGGAGTAGGCAAAATAGCCTCCGATTACGTTAACGTAAGGGTTACACCAAACGAAAATGGCGAGGTTGAATTTGCTATCGAATCCGATTTTCTTGATAAGGGCGCAGTAGGCGCAAAGGGAATGAGCTACGACGTTTATGCAGAAAGAGCAGAGGCGGATTATAAGCTTTGGGAGAAAAAATTCAACTGTAAGGACAAATACGATAAGGAATGTGCTTACATAATGTGGTCAAACGTAATATCACCTCTTGGCAACTTTCCAACAGAGGCAATAGTTATGTCAAAATCGGGAATGAGCAACGTATGGAGCTGGGATAACGCATTCAACGCCCTTGGTCTTGCCGATATAGATTACCGTATGGCTATGGACCAATTTGTGATAATGTATAAGCATATAAACCGTGTCGGCAGAGTTCCCGACGCAATTTCCGAATCATATAAGGTATGGAACTTTGTAAAGCCACCCGTACAGGGCTGGATGTATAAGCAAATGATGAAGAGAAATCCCGAATTTGCCACACCTCACGCTCTTGAGGAGGTTTACTTTGATATGAAGCGTAACACGGATTGGTGGCTAAATCTTCGCGGTGACGTTCCCTCATACTATCACGGTAATGATTCCGGACAGGATAACTCAACCTGCTTTGATAAGAGCGAGCATATTGAAACTGCAGAGCTTATTGCATTCCTTTCAGTTCAATGCAGATTTTTGTCAGAGGCAGCAGAGATATTAAACTATCCTACGGACAAGAGAGTTTACGCACAGCTTGCCAAGGAGCTTGCAGAAAAGGCGGTTAAGGACTATTGGGACGGCGAAAAAATATTTACCGTTCTTTCCGAGACGAAAGAGCGTTATTACTGCGATGCCTTAATGCCTCTTCGCGTAATCGTTTTAGAGGATATGCTTCCTAAGGAAATGCAGGAATATATCGTTAAAAAAATCAAGGAGCATCACCTTTGCACAGGCGGTATTGCCAGTGAGGCGGTTGACAGCCCATTGTTTGTTGAAAACGGTTATTGGCGCGGGGCGGTTTGGGCGCCTGACGTTGTTATGTTCGTTTACGCTCTTCGCAATCTGGGCTACACAGAGCTTGCAGACCAAATAGCAGAAAACTACAAGAGTTCCGTTTGCAAATACGGCTTTAGCGAAAACACAAGCGCATTAACAGGCAAGCAGCTTCGTTGTAAGTGCTATTCCTGGGCAGTAAACGCATATCAGGTTTTATGATATGAACAAAAAAACTGACACTCTGTGTCAGTTTTTTTGGTTGTGTGATTGATTTGAGCTGTTATTTGTGCTATACTGTCTAATGGCAGCATAGGCTGTTATTGCCTGTTATAATTTTAATAAAGGCTTTAAAAATCAGTAATTAAAAAAGGAATTGGAAGCATAATGGATAAAAAAATCAAGGAGTGCATAGACGGCAAGCACGAAAGCTACATATTACCCTTTTTGTGGCTTCACGGTGAGCCTAAAGAAAGAATTAAAGAGGAAATTTTGGCTATTAAAAATAGCGGCATAAGAGAATTTTGTGCTGAAAGCCGTCCGTACGAGAAGTTTTGTCAGGACGAGTGGTGGGATGATTTTGGCTATATTTTAAAGACAGCCAAGGAGCTTGATATGAGAGTGTGGCTTCTTGACGATAAGGCGTTTCCCACAGGATATGCAAACGGATATTTGGAAAAGGAAGAAAACGCTCATTTGCGCAAGCGTCTTATAAGAGAGTTCCAAATAGAAGCAATTGGTCCTACCAAAAATGCCAAGCTCTATATTGACGGTCGCGTTTACGAGGGAGAAAAGGTTTTAAACGTAATCGCCTACCGACACAGAGATGACTGCGAGGGGCTTGATTATACCACCGCAATCAATTTGACAGACGCTTACTGTGACCAAACGGTGTATTGGGATATACCGAAAGGCGTTTGGCGTGTGTGCGTAACGGTGGAAACCGCTCCTTACGACTACAAGGATAGCCGCTTCTTTTACTATATTGATATGTTAAGCGCCGAGTCCTGTCACGCTATGATAGATGCGGTTTATCAGCCACATTACGACAGATTTTCAGAATATTTCGGTAATACCTTTGCAGGCTTTTTTTCTGATGAGCCGGGCTTTTTAAATGTGCTTTACACCTACTATAACAAGCTGGGAAGTATGTTTTCTCCATATCCTTGGAACGATAAGCTGATTCCTCTTATTGCAAAAAGTGCAGGAATTGACGAAAGCAAGGTTGTTTTGTATCTTCCTGCATTATGGGAGGATTTAGGTGAGATTACCTCTCTTATAAGAATGCACTATATGGATGTTATAACCAAGCTTTATTGCGAAAATTTCAGCTATATGCTTGGCAATTGGTCAAGAGAGCATAACGTAATGTATATAGGTCACGTTATTGAGGATATGGGCGCGCACACGAGAATGGGCTACGGAAGCGGACATTATTTCCGCGCTCTTGACGGACAGGATATGGCAGGAATTGACATTGTACTTACCCAGGATATACCCGGACTTTCAAGCTGTGTGCATAGGGCGCTTTTAACTGACGGTGGAAGCGCTGACCCGAAATTTTTTCGCTATACTCTGCCAAAGCTTGCTTCTTCTCATTCCCATATACAGCCTCTTAAAAAAGGCCGCGCTATGTGTGAGATTTTCGGCGCTTTCGGTTGGGCAGAGGGGCTTCCCTTTATGAAGGGCTTAAGCGATATTATGCTTGCCAGCGGAATAAATTATTTCGTACCCCACGCTTTTTCACCGAAGGAGGAGGACGAGGATTGCCCACCGCATTTTTATAACGGTGGCAAAAACGTTCAGTATCCGTTATTTAAAAATTTAATTGACTATATGGGCAGATGCTCCCACGTTTTAAGCGAAAGCATACACAAGGCGGACGTTTGCGTGTTTTATAATGCTGAGGGAGAATGGACGGGAGGTAAAAATCAGCTTTTCTACGACACGTGCAGCGTCCTTACGAAAAATCTTATTGATTTTGATATTGCTCCCTTTGACGCTTTGGTAAATGCAACCGTTGAAAACAACAAGCTGATTATAAATAATGAATCTTACGGAGCGCTTATCATATCGGAAAGCGAAATTATGCCTTATGACCGCTTGGAGTGCTTTAATAAGCTATCAAAGGCAGGGCTTGAGGTTATCTTCTGCGATTCTTTACCCGTTGCGTCGGAAAACGGACGGGATATATCGGAATTTCTCGAAAACTTCCACACAGTATCCACAAAAAACTTGCCGTTCGAGTTAAGAAGCAAAGGTCTTTGCCATGTAAGCGGTGAGGGCGAAGGGCTTTCCTCTCTTCGCTTTTATCACACAGTCCGTGAAAGCAAGGATATATATTTATTCTCAAACGAGGATTTGTATGGGGATATTGACGCATATCTTACGCTGAATAACCAAGGCAAGTATCTGATTTACGAGCCGTGGGACAATAAACTATATCAGTCGGAAACGGAAAATTCACGCTTACACTTAAATATCGAAAAGGGAAATATGATTTTCGTTATTTTCGGCGAAGAAATTCCAAAGGACATTCCGTATTTCAAAAAAGAAGCTGAACGAACGACACTTCCCCTTAAATTTGATATATCAATTATGGAAGAGGGCAGTAAAAATTACTGTAAAATTGCCGAAAATTCACTACCCTTTGATATTTCCGCGCCCGATAAATATCCACACTTCTCCGGTAAAATTCTCTATGAAGCGGTCTTTACTAAGAAGGACGGCTTTGACGTAATTGACTTAGGTCAGGTTGGCGAGGTGGCAGAGGTGTGGCTAAACGGCGTATATCTTGGCGCACGTATAAACGCTCCATACAAATTCGATATGTCAAAAGCTATTTTGGACGGTGAAAACAAGCTTAAAATCGAAGTCACAAGCAATCTTGCCCACAAGCGCCGTGATTTCCTATCCACCTTTATACAAATTTCACCCTCGGGCATAGTTGACGATATTTCTCTTTGCAAATATTCATAATTAAAAACGTCGTATTAACGTGATTCTCCCTTTAGAGTATCTCGCCAATACGACGTGTTTTTTATAACGAAATTACAATTTCTTTGTCTTTAGAGAGAGTAAATTCCTTTTTCACTACCGAGCTTCCTTCGGTAATTTCTATTTCATAATCTCCGTAAAAACCGCAAATATCCACACATCCTTGGCAGTTTGTTACACAGTCAAGCTCGGTGTGCCACTTTTTGTGAATGAGATTATATAAAGCTGTATAAGCAGGCTTCGGCGTTAAATCAAAGCGGAGAAGTCCACCGTAATAAACGTTTTCGCCAATACTCATATTTCCCTGCGTGCGTGCAATTTCCTCAGGTGTCGGTTGCTCAACGTAGGTGTAGCCGTCAACCAAATTCCAATATATAATCTGCTCAATGCAAGGGTGAGAAAACCAAAGAGTATATAAATATTCAAGTATCTTCCCTTGAATTTCCTCGTCCTCGGCACCGTCGGAGTATGCAGGAATGGTAATTTCGGTTACCTGCAGATGCTTTGACAAATTGGAATATAAATCCATAAATCTGTAAAGAGACGTGGGGTTATAGAGAGTGCTTGCTTTTTTTAGCTCGGTGTCCCTGTCGTAAAAAATATGAAATTGCGCGCCGATACCGTCAATTCTCGCTCCCTTCAGCATATTTGCCTCTATGTAAGCATAATAACTGTCGGTTGAGCGGCAATTGCCCTCCCAAAAAGCTTCGATGTATTCGTTAATAACAAGCTGATTGTTAGGAAAATATTTTTCAGCCGTCTTAAAGCACCATTCTATATAATCAAGCTCGTTGTAAAATGCGGTTGTGCCTGCTCCGTGCCACCAAAGCATTTCATTCGTAACCTCAATGGTGGGAATTTTGTCCTTGTATCTGTCGGCAATTTCCTTAAACCATCTTTCAAGCTCTTTTTTTATTTCATCAATAGATGCGTCCTTTAGCCAGCTTGGAAAATGATGTTCGTAAGCAAGAGCATGCTCTCTTGGCTCAATTCCGTTTTCTTCGCAGAACTCCATACATAAATCAATGGCAGGTCTTCTGTAAAATTTAGAGGAATTTTTATCATATCTCAAATTTCCTTTAATCGGCTCAACGCTGTTCCAATAAAACGGCAGAGTTGCCATGTTGAAAAGCTCCTTGAAGCGTTCCCTGTACGCGCGGTTTTTATCGTTTGTTTCAAGCTCGTCCAGTAAAAAAAGGTTAGCGCCAAACTTAAAGGCGTGATTTTTTTGCGTTATTTTAACGGTGGCATTTTCAAGGGGCTTTCCATTCTTATCCTTGATAAATAAAGAAGCGTTGCCTTTGCGGTATTTTTCTATGTTATCATTTACGGTATTTTCAAAAAAGTCCTTGTCTCTTTCAAAATACTCAAGTACCTTACGTCTATCCATAAAAGCTCCTAAATTTCGTAGTCTGAAAGATATGTCTTTGTGTTTTCAACCATTTCGTAAAACAGTTTTCTTGCGTCGTTTAAGCCACAGGTCACGAGCGGGTCAGAGGCAAAGGCATTAAATATAGCCTCTAAATCGCGGTTGGCAATTGCACTTGATACTGCCTCCTGCTCAGAGCAGATTTTAGAAACCAAGGGATATATAGGCTCAGGAATATTGCCTGCAAAAATAGGCTTTAATTCGTTGGAACGGAAAACAGCGTTTGTTTCAACGATTGCGCCAAGAGGAAGATTTGGAATTTGTCCTGCGTTTGGAAGGTTTACGTTTGTTATCAGCTCGCAAAGACCGATAAGAGCGCGCATTTGCTTTACGCCCTCCTCGCCCGTTGTATTTAATACAAGCTTTTCCTCACCGCTAAGCAGCTTACGGCTTCTTTCAAGCCTGTTCTTTAAATCGCCCTTACGCCAGGAAACGGGAGTCAACGCAAATTTCATTTCGTACACTCTTTCGGGATTTTCCAAATACCATTTGCCCGGACAGAATTCAGCAAGATGTCTATCACCTGCCGCGGCAATATAGCCAAAGCGTCTGAACAAATCAATTTTAACCTTTTGAGAGCTTGAGAAGAAATTGTTCATCCAGTTCTTTTCGGGATTTGTGGGCAAGCCGTCAACGTATTTTTCACAAAACTCTTTATAATAAGGGAATAAATCAATTCCGCGATATGAAGCAGAGGTTAACCAGGTAAAGTGGTTTACAGCCACGGGATTAACTATTATATCCTCTCTTTCACACTTTTCGCCAAGGTATTCCTCAACGACTCTCATAAGCACGCCCTGTGTGCCGAAAACCTCGTGACAGCAGCCAAACGCCTTAATTTCGGGGAATACTCTGTAAAGAGTTTTTACGCAGAGTGTCATAGGATTGGTATAGTTAATAACCCAAGCATTCGGACAGTATTCCTTAATGTATCTTGCAATTTCCTCAAACATAGGAATAGCACGCATAGCTCTTACGATTCCGCCGGGGCCGCTTGTGTCGCCTACCGATTGATAAATTCCGTACTTTTCGGGAGTGTGAACGTCGGACTCCATTTCATCAAAGGTGCCGGGAAGAATTGATATTACAACGAAATTCGCATCCGTCAATGCTTCCTTTGGAGTTTTTACCGCATAGTAATTCCATTTTGATTTTGCACCCTCGCAGGTTTTATACATATTTCCGATTTTTTCATTAGCTTTAGCTGCTTCAAAATCTATATCGTAAAGGTAAACGTCGCCTTCCATATCTTCGTTAGAGGCAAGGTCGCTCATAAGTCCCCATGCCCAACCGCGTGAACCGCCTCCAATATAAGCGATTTTAACGCCTGTTGCCTTGTTGTTTTCGATTTTCATCTTGATTCTCCTTAAAATTGTTGATAACTTAAGTATAGTATCAAAAAAAACTTTTGTCAAGTGAAAAGTAGATATTGAATAATTATTTTCTTCGTGCTATACTTATAATATAAATTTTATTACGCGAGGTAACTGAAATGAAAAGATTATTTAACGAACACAACAAGAGAAAGGTCATAGACTTAAACGGTACGTGGTTATTTAAATTAGATAGCGAAGGCGTAGGCGAAAGCCAAGGCTGGCAAAACGGGCTTACAGATGCAGAAACAGTTACAGTTCCGTCCTGCTGGAATAACGAATTAGGACTTCTTAACTACGAGGGATTAGCTTGGTATGAAAAGAAGTTTTTAACAAACGGCGGTACACTCCGTCTTGAGTTCGGTAGCGTAATGACTAAGGCGGATATTTGGCTTGACGGAAAATGGATAGGGGAGCATTACGGCGCATTTACACAGTTTGAGTTTATAGTAAACGACGTTAGCGAGGGCGAGCATACCTTGACTGTAAGAGCAGACAACACTCTTGATGCAAATTCCTTCCCACAAAGATATACCGACTGGTTTAACTATGGTGGTATTGCAAGAGACGTTGAGGCAAACGAGCTTACGGGAATATCTATTCTTTCAAACAGAGTAGAATATACTCTTTCCGAGGACTTAAAGAACGCAAGGGTAAAATCCGTGCTTGAATTGTATAATGCAAATAGCAAATCTTGCACCTCGGACGTATCTGTAAAAATCGGCGATACGGTTATCTATGATTGCACCGTTACGTTAAGCGCATACGAAACAAAAACGGTTACTACACCCGAGTACACCCTTGAAAACGTAGAATTATGGGGCATTTACAAGCCAAATCTTTATACTGTTGTAGCATCAACCGATACAGATGATTTAATTGACAAAATCGGCTTTAGAAAAATAGAGGTTAAGGACGTTAAGGTTCTTTTAAATAATGAGAAAATTCAATTCTTAGGCGTAAACAGACACGAGGAGCAATGTGACTGGGGCTTTGCTTTTCCTGCGAAGCTTATGAAAAAGGATATCGACCTCGTTTTAGATATGGGCTGTAACACAATTCGCGGCTCACACTACCCCAACTCACAGATTTTCGTTGATATGCTTGATGCAAAGGGCATTCTTTTCTGGAGTGAAATTCCAATGTGGGGCGTAGGCTTTAGCGAAGCGTCAATTCTTAACGAAGACCTTATGGAGCGTGGTTTTACCATGCATAAGGAAATGGTAAAGTATTACTATAATCATCCCTCAATCGTTATCTGGGGAATGCATAACGAAATTCCTACATACTCTGAAAATACTTATCCTCTTTCTCAAAAGTGGAGCAAGTATTTAAGAGAAAACGGCGGTAACCGTTTAATTACTCACGCATCCTGTCACCCAATGAAAGATAGCAATATGGACTTTGATGACGTTATTTCAATCAACATTTATCACGGCTGGTACAGATACAATGGATATGAAGGAACATTAAAGGATTGGGATAAGATGATTGAACAGTTTACTCAGCGCCGTATAGAAAAGGGCTGGGAAAACAAGCCTGTTATTATGAGTGAATTTGGTGCAGCAGCACTTGCGGGCTACCACACTCCATTTGATACGGTAAAATGGAGCGAGGAATATCAAAGAGATTTGTTTGAATACACAATTGAGCTGTTCCATAAGACACCTTATATGGTAGGCACATATCCGTGGCAATTTGCAAACATCCGTACTTCACCGTCAATGGATATTAACCGTGTAAGATACTTTAACAACAAGGGTATTTTAGACGAGTACAGAAATCCAAAGCTGGCATATTTTAAGATTAAGGAATTATATCACCGTTACGCAGAAGAGGACAAATAATGGATAGAAAATTAAAGGTAATACAGTTTGGAGAGGGAGGCTTCCTTCGTGGATTTGTGGATTGGATGCTCCAAATTGTAAATGAACAAACAGATTTTAACGGAGGCGTAACCGTTGTTCAGCCTATTAAGGACGGTCTTTGCGACGTTTTGAGCGAGCAAGGCTGCGTATATACCCACCTTTGCCGCGGAGTAGAGGGCGTTGAGCAAAGAAAAATCGACGTAATTGCAAATTGCGTAAAGGTTTACGACGAGTTTTACAAATATATTGCTCTTGCAGAAAACAAGGACTATCGCTTTATCGTATCCAATACAACCGAGGCAGGCATTGTGTTTGATGAAAACGATAAAATCACCGATAGTCCCGCAAGCACCTTCCCCGGTAAGCTGACACAGCTTCTTTTAATGCGCTTTGAATTGGGATACGGCGGATTTGTGTTTCTTCCCTGTGAGCTTATTGACAAAAATGGCGAGCAGCTAAAGTCATGTATTTTAAAGTACGCAGACCTTTGGAATTTAGGCAAGGATTTTAAAAATTGGATTGAAAAGGAAAACGTTTTCTGTAATACCTTGGTTGACCGTATAAATACAGGTTATCCAAAGGACGAAAAAATTGACGTGGGCTTTGATGATAAAATGCTCAACACCTCGGAATATTTCCATCTTTGGGTAATTTCCGGTTACGGTGATTTGTGCAAGGAAATCCCCTTTGATAAATGCGGTCTTAACGTAATTATTACCGAGGATTTGGAAAGATACCGTACAAGAAAGGTGCGCATTTTGAATGGCTCTCACACCTCAATGATACCCTACGCACTCTTAAACGGAGTAGAAACGGTTGGCGACTGCTTGAAGGATGAAAAAATTTCGGCACACCTAAAACGCTGTCAAGAGGAAATAGTAGCTTCCCTTGATATGAATAAGGAGGAGGCAATTTCTTACGCAAACAGCGTTATGGAGCGATTTGCCAATCCGTATATAAAGCATCTGTGTCAGTCGATTGCGTTAAATTCCGTAAGCAAATTTAAGGTAAGAGTTTTGCCGTCTATTCTTGAATATGAAAAGAAATTCGGTAAAGCGCCAAGCAATCTTATTTTTTCCTTTGCAAAGCTAATTGAGTTTTACAAAAAAGGAACGCCAAACGATAACGCTGACGTTACAGAAAAGCTTCAAAAGGGAACCGTAAGGGAAATTCTTGCTGATAAAACTTTATGGGGCGAGGATTTGACAAGGTTTGCAAACGAGGTAGAAGCAAATGCAAATTCATAAAAATGATAGCGTTTTCATTGGAAACGACGGTCATAAGTACGCGCTTTTTGATATAAAAAAGGGCGAAAACGTAATAAAATACGGCTCGCCGATAGGACACGCAACAAAGGATATTAAAAAGGGCGAGCAGGTTCATACCCACAACCTGAAAACAAATTTAAGCGCAAATCTTGAATATACCTATTCCTACAAGGATTATGGAATTTCCAAGGTTGAAACCGACCTTACCTTTGAGGGCTACGTTCGTGAAAACGGTGACGTGGGAATAAGAAACGATATTTGGATCGTAAATACCGTGGGCTGTGTAAACAAGGTTGCCGAGAAGCTGTCAAAGCTGACGGGGGCAAAAGCCTTTCCTCATCCCTTTGGCTGCTCACAGTTAGGGGACGACCAAAAAATCACACAAAAAATCCTGTGCGGTATGATAAGACATCCTAATGCAGGGGGCGTTTTAGTTCTTGGCTTGGGCTGTGAAAACAATAATATCGACGAGATGAAAAAGGTTCTTGGCAAGTATAACCCCGACCGTGTGAAATTTCTTAATTGTCAGGACTGCGAGGACGAAATTGCAAGGGGCGTGTCGCTTATTAACGAGCTTAAGGAGTACGCGGACACCTTTAAAAAAGAAAAAATAAGCATATCCAAACTACGCCTCGGCTTAAAGTGCGGTGGAAGTGACGGATATAGCGGAATAAGCGCCAATCCCTTGGTGGGCAGTCTTTGCGACAAGCTTGTTTCCTTTGGGGGAAGCTGTGTTTTAACAGAGGTGCCGGAAATGTTCGGCGCGGAGCATCTTCTTATGGAAAGATGCGTAAATAAAGAGGTTTTTGATAAAACAGTAAGCCTTATTAACAATTTCAAGGACTATTTCACAAGGCATAATCAGGTTATATACGAAAACCCCTCCCCGGGAAACAAGGCGGGCGGAATTACCACGCTGGAGGAAAAATCCTTGGGCTGTGTTCAAAAAGGCGGTCTTTCCCCTGTGGTTGACGTACTTGATTACGGTGACGTTTTATCAAAAAACGGCTTATCTCTTTTAAACGGCCCCGGTAACGATATTGTGGCTGTAACCAATCTTATGGCGTGCGGCGTTCATATTATTTTGTTTACCACGGGCAGAGGCACACCTCTCGGAAGCTGTGTGCCTACCGTTAAAATTTCCACAAACAAAAATCTTGCCACTAAAAAATCGAACTGGATAGATTTTGATGCTTCGCCGATTTTAGATGGGGAGAGTGTGGATAATTTATCATCTGAGCTGTTAAGTTTCGTAACCGAGGTTGCCTCGGGCAAAAAAACCAAGAACGAAATTAACGCCTTTGAGGAAATTTCAATTTTTAAGGACGGAGTAACTTTATAATGTATATCAAGGATAATTTTCTTTTAACCAACAAAACTGCCGAAAAGCTTTATTTCGATTACGCAAAAGATATGAAGATTTGCGACTATCACTGTCATTTATCGGAATATCAAATTTTGGAAAACAAGCAGTTTAACGATATTTTTGAAATTTGGCTTGCAGGCGACCATTACAAATGGCGTCTTATGCGTAATTACGGCGTCTCTGAGGAATACATAACGGGAAGCGCAACAAACAAAGAAAAGTTCATTACATATTGTACGGTTTTAGGCACAGCCTTCGGTAATCCTCTTTACCATTGGTCACAGGTTGAATTAAAGGAATATTTCAACTGCGAGCTTGAAATAAACGCTGATAATGCCGAGGCAATTTGGGATGAATGTAATGCTTATATTGCAAATAACGAGGTGACTCCTAAATCCCTTATTGAAGGCTCTAACGTATCTCACGTTTTCACAACCAACGAGGTTTTTGATAACCTTGAGGTGTTTAAGAAAATTGCGAAAAAAGGCTACGGCTTCACGGTAATTCCTGCATTCAGAGCAGATAAGATAATGAATATTGAGGCGGCGCGCTACCTTGAATTTTTAGGTATGCTTGAAAACGTAACTCATAAAATCGAGGACATTGACGACCTTGAAAAAGCTCTTGAGAAAAGACTTAAGGCGTTTATCGAGGTTGGCGCAAGAGCCAGCGATATAGCCGTTGAGTACGTTTGCGACGTACCGACAAGAGAAGAAGCGGACGGAGTTTTAAAAAGCGTGCTTGCGGGCAACAGCCCAAGCGTTAAGGACGTTGAAATCTTTAAGGGCTATCTTACCTACTTTTTGATGAAGATGTATTCAAATTACAACGTTGCAACAGAGCTTCATATAGGTGCTATGCGTAACAATAACGCAAAAATGATGGAAAAATTAGGACTTGATACGGGCTTTGACTCCATTTCTGACACCAATAGCATCTCAAAGCTTTCACGCTTGATGGACAGATTGAATAGCGAAAATTCATTACCCAAGCTTATAATTTTTAACCTGAACCCCAAAATGAACGCAGAAATTATGACTATTATAGGCTGCTTCCAATCAAGTGAGGCAAGGGGCAAAATTCAATACGGTCCTGCGTGGTGGTTCCTTGATAACAAGATAGGTATGGAAAAGCATCTTGAGGACTTAACAGCTACAGGACATATCGGTGCTTTTGTCGGTATGCTTACTGATAGCCGTTCACTTTTATCCTATCCCCGTCACCACTATTTCCGCCGTATTCTTTGCAATTATCTCGGCACACTTGTGGAAAACGGTGAAATCACGGCTAATCTTGATTTCGTTGGCAACGTGATAAAAGACGTATGCTACAATAATTCAATAAATTATTTCAATCTTTAATTTGCGAGGTTTATTATGATTACAGTAAAGCCTTTTTACGCTTTAAGACCGGCGAAGGAGCTTTCCGATAAATGCGCGGCGTTGCCTTATGACGTTATGTCCAGCAGCGAGGCAAGAGAAATGGTAAAGGATAATCCCTACTCGTTTTTAAGAATAGACAGGGCAGAAATTAACCTTGATAAAAGCGTGGATATATACAGTCAAGAGGTTTATAAAACAGCCAGTGATATGCTCAAGCAGTTTGAAAGTGACGGAATTTACGTAAGCGATACGAGCAAACGTTACTATTTTTACCGTCAAATTATGAACGGTCACGCTCAAACGGGTATTGTGGGCTGTGCTTCCATTGACGATTATCTGGAAAACAGAATTAAGAAGCACGAGTTTACAAGAGAGGACAAGGAAATTGACAGAATTAAGCACGTTGATACTGTTTCCGCTCACACAGGTCCTATCTTTTTAACCTATAAGGATAGCTCTAAGCTTGATGATTTAATTGCTTCTCAAACCGAAAAAGAGCCTCTTTACGATTTTGTCAGCGAGGACGGAGTTCGCCATACCGTTTGGATAACGGACAACGAAAAAATTGATGAGCAAATTGAACATGGCTTCAAGGCGCTTGACGCTCTTTATATCGCCGACGGACATCACCGTTGCGCTTCTGCCGTTAAGGTAGGCGTAAAAAGAAGAAGTCAAAATCCAAGCCATAACGGAAATGAGGAATACAACTACTTCCTTTCCGTAATTTTTCCGTCAAAATCCCTTGCAATTTTGGACTATAACAGACTTTTAAAGGACTTAAACGGATACTCCTCGGGGGATTTTCTTAAAATCGTGGGAGAGAAGATAGGCAAGGTTACAGAGTACAAGGAAAAGGGACAGTATAAGCCCGGGAAGAAGCACGAAATAGGTCTTTATCTTGATAATAAATGGTACTGTGTGGAATTTTACGATAGTATATGCCAAGCCGAAAAGGCTGTTGACCGCCTTGATTGCGCAATTTTGCAAAAGCATCTTTTAAGCGACGTTTTGGGTATTGATGACCCGAGAACAGACAAGCGTATCGACTTTGCAGGCGGTATTCGCGGACTTGAATACCTTGAACAAAGATGCAAAAAGGATATGGTTATGGCAATTTCAATGTTCCCGACCTCTCTTGAGGATTTAATGGCTGTTGCTGATAACGGTGACGTTATGCCACCAAAATCTACCTGGTTTGAACCGAAATTAAGAAGCGGACTTTTAATTCATAAAATATAAGAGGTATTGAATGGAAGAAAAGGATTTCGAAATTCAGGACTCCAATTCCGCCAAAAAGCTGAAGGCTTTAGGTGTTGATATGAGTGATAAAATTCACTCCGAGGAGGATGAAATCAAAAAGGGCAATTTGTGGGATAATATATGGTATCGCTATAAGTGGGCGATAATTATAGGCGGAATTTTACTTATAATTGCCGTTGTTTTGATAGCTCAGACCGCAGGAAAAAAGGATGACGATTTAAGACTTGTTTATATGGGTCCGAGTTATATAGCGGATAATGAAACGAGAAATAGCCTATACGATATTTTTTCGGTTTTGGCAGAGGATTACAATAACGATGGAGAGCTTGTCATAAATATCGCATCTAACGTACTATTGAATTCGGAGCAAATCACCGAAGAGGATGAAGAGGGCAGAAAGCCAAACGCCTCTCAAATCGCTAAAAATCAAGAGCTTTTAAATACTGTCAAGCAGCAAATGCAGATAGGCGATTTTACAATTTACTTTATTGATAAAGGTCTTTATGAGGAAAGCCTAAAGGGAGCGTTTGTAAATATCGAGGAAATAACGGGAATTGATATTGACGAGAATATAAAATACGACGATTATTCCTTTTATCTAAAGAAAACCGAATTCGGCAAGTATTATAAAGGACTTGAAAAGTTGCCAAGTGACACCCTCGTTTTAGTCCTTCAAAAAACAGTTTTTGCAAACGAGGACGACTATAATAACAGCATCGAATTTTTGAAGGAGATGCTATCTTTTAAAAAGCCTGAATAGGAAACATATCCTTAATAGCTATCATTTATAACAATAAAACGGACAGAATTTTCTGTCCGTTTTGTGTTTATTTTATTAGCCCTTTTTTTCTTGCAAATTCAATGACAAGTAATATAATAGCATAAGCACCAAGATACATAGGAGCCATAACCCAAGCAGTAAGAGAAGTGCCCGACAAAAGGGGCTCCGCTATATGAAAAGCATCACTTAAATTAAATGTGTGCATTAAAAACGCACCTGTGGTTAAGTATGCGGTAAATCCAAAAATAGTGCAGTACCATTTTTTATACGTTATATCAATTTGATTAAACATCAAAAGAGCAACTACAAGCAGTGCACAAAGGCTGTGATGTAAAAGCCCCGAAATTGTAGGAAGATAAAATATAGATGCACCTTGACCAACAAATGTAGCATAAATTACAGTTGAAATGCCACCGAAAAGACCAAGAAGCCAGGTGAAATGCAAAATAGCATTATTTTTCTTACCAAAAAGCACACCGAGAGATAAAACAAGACTTGTCATTCCACAAAAGCTATCGGGAATAACACAGTACCATCTAACAGTATCGTATCTGAAAACCTGCGAGAGCCTGTTTGTCATAATGGCAATAAAAAGCAATAACGCAAGTGATTTTAACGCAATTTTTTGACTGTTTTCAGTCTTAGCAAGTCTTTTCATCAAAATAATTGCCCCGCCACCAACCAAGGTGGAGATAATTATATAAAGAATATGTTCAATTCCAAATAACTCAGGGTTCATAAGCTAACCTCTTTTTTTTATTGAAAACTAAAGCTATTTTATTTTTCAACAGCCTCATATCGTCGGTGAAATTTTTGTGATCTTGTATTAAGCTGATTAAAAACGCAAGAGTAGTTACAATGATATATATAGGACAAATCAGCCAGAACCAAGGCCAATATTTCAATTCTCCCTTATGCGCTCCGACAGGAATGGTCTTGAAAAAATCCGGAGTGAATATTGCAAGCACACCGCCAATTGGCTCCATTTTTCCGCTTTGCGACAACGGACCCCATATATACGAGGTGTTTTTGTAGTTGGGTATTGTATTATTGCCACGCAAGGGAATAAATCCAAGCTCACTTTGTAATACTTGATTTAGCATTATAAACAATGCAATAAGCATAAGTCCTGTTGGCGCGTTTAATACACGCTTGTAAGATAGCTTGTGATGTCCCCAAAGCAAATGAAGAAGCGGAACTGTAATAAGCATCCAATGGTGATAGTAGAAGCGGATTATATCAAGATATTCATTTATCTGGTCTGTCTTTGCAATCGGTTCTTCGGGATAAAGAATAGCGATAAGACCGCTTAAAACGCCCACGTAAAACATATAATCTTTTATATGCTTGTTTTTTGAAAAGTACATAAAGGGGAATAAAGCAATATTTGCACCGCAAATATTAACAAACCAAGAATCTCGCAGCATTCTCGCTTGGTCTACGGAATAAGGGGGATAAAATCCCTTTGTAAAGTGCAAAATTACACCTACAATCATCAGTGAAAAGAGCAAAATATCTTGAGCTTTTTTGCTTTTATTTTTAAAAAGTAAGTATAAATCGGCGGTAAGCACTGCGCACAACAGCACCCAGAAAAAGTACCAGCCATTAAACATTTCAATAACCATAGCAAAATCTTCTTTGTAAACAAATTGTGAATAATTTAATAATTTATAAATAGATTTTACCATTATTGTGCATAAAAGTCAATATTTTTAAACAATATTTGAACATAATTTATATTTTGTTCATAAATGTGTCTAAAAGAAAACAAGCCAAGCATCTTGCTTGACTTTTAACATAATTACTTTCAAAAATCTTGTATTTAAGGTAAGAGTAAAGAGACGAATAGAAAAAAGTAAAAATCCGCACACTTGCATGTACGGATTACTTGCGAAGAAGCGCGCAAACGGTGCGCAAAGTTAGGTAAAAACGCAAAAAGGTGCATGTTTTTTCGTTGGATAGTAATACCACCTTTCTTTGCTTTATTATACCACAAAATTGCGGGAAGTGCAAGGGGATTTTAAATGAAGCATTCGCTTCGCGAATATGAAGCACAAGCCTTACGGCTTCTATGAAGCCGCAACTTCGTTGCCGTGAAGCGGAGCGCGCGGAAAACTCGACCTGTGGCGAAGCCACGCTTCATGGGGTGAAGCCCTGCTTCATTTTTCATGCGCGTCAGCGCGCTTCATTGAAAAAAGCCAAGTCGAAATTCGACTTGGCTTTTTTCTTGGCTCACCCTTTCAAAATCGATCCGCAGAGCAAGTTTTTTCAAAATCGATCCGTGTTTCAAAGTCAGCGGATAGACTTATCCCTTGGTGATGATGGAATGTCAGTCTTACCCGCTATCTTCCGGTGACTGATCATCATGCCAGCAAACAAATCTATGTAAACACTACACAGGGATTCGAATGAAGGAGATATATTCATACTATCGAATCCCCTTGTAGTGTTCTCTTTTATTCGAGTTCAAAAGCACCCGTATAAAGCTGATAATAAGTTCCTTTTTCGGCTATCAGTTTGTCGTGATTTCCGCGCTCGATGATGTGTCCGTGGTCAAGCACCATGATCACGTCGGAATTCTGAACGGTGGAAAGTCTGTGAGCGATGACGAAAACGGTTCTGCCTTTCATCAGCTTATCCATACCGTCCTGTACAAGTGCTTCGGTACGAGTATCAATGGAGGACGTCGCCTCATCGAGAATCATTACGGGCGGATCGGAAACAGCAGCACGAGCAATGGAGATAAGCTGCCTTTGACCTTGGGAAAGTCCGCTGCCGTCACCTTTGAGTACGGTGTTGTATCCTTGGGGGAGCATACGAATAAATCCGTCTGCGTTCGCAAGCTTTGCGGCGGCGATACATTCCTCGTCAGTTGCATCGGGATTGCCGTACCGCAGATTTTCCATAACCGTTCCTGTGAACAGGTTGACGTCCTGAAGAACCACGCCGAGAGAACGGCGAAGATCAGCTTTTTTGATCTTGTTAATATTGATTCCGTCATAGCGGATTTTACCGTCGGCAATATCGTAAAAACGGTTGAGCAGATTGGTGATTGTGGTTTTACCCGCACCGGTTGCGCCGACAAAGGCGATTTTCTGCCCGGGTTCGGCATAGAGAGAAATATCGTGAAGCACTTGCTTTTCCGGAACGTATCCAAAATCCACACCATCAAGAACGACTCTGCCTTTGAGTTTTGTATACGTTACCGTTCCGTCGTGATGAGGATGCTTCCATGCCCACATTCCGGTTTTGGTTTCAGATTCACACAAAACACC